>JAJTYM010000015.1 GCA_021463345.1 Pseudobdellovibrionaceae bacterium
ACAGAATGGAGAGATTGACCTCGAGACCGAGGTCGCCTAAACGATGTTCAACCCGCCACTCGATCGACGAGTTTCAACTAAACGACGGACAAGCCCCAGGTCGTTTCTCTAGAAGGGAAAATTTCGGAAATCCAGGCAAAGATCGCAGTGATCGAAGCCTCGCTCAATGGTCAGTAAAAGATAAGTCGTGCGTGCCCGCCGGAATTTTTATGAATTCACTTTGGAGACAAATGTTGATCGCTTTTGGCGTTTTTGGCATTTGTCTCCAATCATTTGGGCAACCTGTCTTCTGTTCGCAGATTTTCTCGGGAAAAAAGTCGCCAAGCATGATTCGGAAGGTGACTCTTCCGAGCGCATTCCTGAAATTTGATGACTCCTTGTACTGGAAAGTCAGGGCGTCGGATCTAAACTCATTATCGCTTTCAGAAAAAGAATTGAAACGACTTGAGGTGAAATTAGGTCTTATAGACCGTGTATTGCCGAGTTCGTCGGAAAAATGGCGAAGTCAGATGGATCATCTCAATCCTTTGATGGCGCGTGAGATGAATTCTTTAGTGTCACAGTATTCATTGCGAGACCTTCAGGACCCCTACCTGCGACAGCTGTTCATCACCCAGCTCTACATACTTGGCGAGTCTCCATGGATCGGTTTCAAAAAATCTATTGAAATCGCCCGTCGTGACGATATTCAGGCTTGGCTGCAAGGGGGCTTGGACGAATACATATTGAACTACGGGCTTCATGGAGCTTTGCAGAAATTTAAGTTTTTGCCGCCGACCAAGCTGGCTGTTGCCAGGCTGTATCTGAAAAAGGTTTTTGCCAATGGCTGGGCGAAATTCCCATGGTATCTTCCTGTGTTAAGTAAAAATCTAGATAGCGACGCCGTTGAGAAGATATTGTGGGAAGGCCCCAATTCCAATGCGGAGGAAATAGTTCGTCTGATGAGGGACGAACGATTGATAAGCAATTATAATCAGTTTAGTCGCTTTTATCAAAGAGCCGGAATGGCTGCGATGGCCGTGATGCTTTATTATTTAATACCGCAAATGCAGGACCAGTTTGAAAAGGAACTTCAGAAGAGCGACAGCGATCTTGCGAACACCCAGGAAAAAGTGAAAGAACGAAACGAGGCTTTTGAGAAAGCCATGCGGAGCCTTGAGCAAATCGACGATGCTATTGATCAGTTGGCTGGCAAAAATCAAAGCGCCCAAATGTACGAAGAAACTCTAGCCCTATTTGAATCCATAAACCATAGAGCGGCGACTTTGGAGGAGCGGCGACAACTTCGAATGAGTCTTGGGCTGTCAGAATAACATTTGTGCTTTTGCGCGGGCGCGTCAGCGGCGCTCGATCGAGTGGATCTCCGGTTCCGGTCGCGGCACCGCGCCGACAGCCGGCGGGCGCGCCGCCTCGCGCTTGTTGTGGTGGATCGAAGACCAGAACGCCAGGGCGATGAAGCCCGCGCCGATGAGGCCCGTCACGACCTCCGAGACGTGCACGTAGGTTCCGAGGAACATCATCGCCGCGAGGGCCCCGATGGCGTAGAACGCGCCGTGTTCGAGGTAGCGGAACTCGGCCAGGGTGCCCCTGTCGACCAGCATGATCGTGAGGCTCCGCACGAACATGGCCCCGATGCCCAGGCCGATGGCGATGATGAACAGATTGTGGGTGATCGCGAACGCGCCCACGACGCCGTCGAAGCTGAAGCTCGCATCGAGCACTTCCAGGTACAGGAACATGCCGGCGCTCGCCTTGTGCGCGTCGGCCACCGCCTCGCTCGGGGCGTCGAGCAGCGCGCTGACCCCGTCGACCGCGATGAATGTGACCAGGCCCATCATGCCCGAGACGATGAATCCGTGGCCCTCGGTTTCAGGGAGGCGTCCCGCGACCAGGTAGATCATGATCATGGCCAGCCCGAGCTCGATCGCGTTCATTCGGCCGAGGCGGGTGAGGGGGCGTTCGATGACGGCGATCCAGTGGACGTCCTTGTTGACGTCGAAAAAATACCTGAGCGCGACCATCAGCAGGAACGCGCCGCCGAAGGCGGCGATCTCGGTGTGCACCGAGAGCATGATTTTGGCGTACTCGTCGGGGCGGCTCGCCGCGAGCACGAGGGCGTCCCAAGGATTCACGTGGGCGACCACGCCGACGATGACGAGCGGGAACACCAAGCGCATGCCGAAGACGGCGATGAGCATCCCCCAGGTGAGGAACCGTCGCCGCCAGAGCGGCGTCATGTTGTTGAGGATCTTCGCGTTGACGACAGCGTTGTCGAATGAAAGGGAAACTTCGAGGACGCTCAGCACGGCGGCGATGAACACCGTCGAACCGGCGGCCTCCCAGCTCCCGTGGCCATAATAGTAGCCGATGCCCGCGGCCCCGATGAGGCCGAAGATTGTCACCCAGATCGAGCTGCTGAAGTATTTCCAGTGTTGCGACATAATTCGCCCATAGTAGATGAACAGTGAATAAATTCCGAGGCATGATGCAATGCGTTTGCGGTGATGGTAGGATCCCGGGAATCGTTTTGTGGGCACCCTGGCGTCCCCCTGAGAAGGGGGGAACGATGCCGTCCACTCACGCTTCGGGAGGAACAATGGGCGAAGAGATGATGAGAGAGAAGGTCGAAAAAACGATGGGCGAGACGACTGGAAGGGGTGGTCAGCTTTTGAGGCTGCTCCCGGTTTTCGTCGCGCTGGGCTTGTGCGCTTGCGCGGAGTCGCCATCGTCCCGGCGGTCATCGGCGGTCCGGCTCGCCGATGAGTCCCCCATGATCATCAACGGGCAACGCGTGTCCGCGAAAGACGCCGAGAAAGACAAAATCGCGAAATCCATCGTCGATTCCACGGTCGCCCTGGAAATCTACGAGAACGGGCAGGCCGTCGGCATCTGCACCGGCACGCTCATCTTCCCGGACATCGTGCTGACCGCCGCTCACTGCATCGACGGGAATACGGATCGTGTCGTCGCGGTTTTCGCCACCGAGGTCGAGGGCGCCGCGAGCGAACGCGCGCGCGAGGTGGTGAAGTGGGAACAGCACCCGGATTGGGGCAAGGGCGTCGCCACCGGTCGCGCCGATCTCGCTCTTGTGAAACTCGAGCGCGATGCGCCCCCCGACACGCGTCCCGCCAAGTTCCTCCTCACGCCTCTCCGCCTCAAGGAGCATGATGAATTCGTGATCGCCGGTTACGGGTTGTCGATCGCCTACATCAGGGAGAGCCAAGGGGTTCTGCGCAGGGCGAAAACCACCATCATCGGCGTGATGTCACTGACGGAAATCGTCAGCGATGGCTCGGGATCGAGCGTCTGCTTCGGGGATTCCGGCGGCCCCGCGTACATCGAACGCGGCGGGGAGCTCTATCTCTGGGGAGTCGCGTCCGCCGTCTCCAGCCGTCTCTGCAATGAAATGTCGGCGCATACCGACATCCTCCTGCACCTCGGCTGGATCGCGCGCACGGCTGCGGATCTCCGGGGTCAGGCCGGGCTTTGACGGCCGAGCGCTCGTCAGCGCGGTGGAGAAGAAAACACATCTCCTCCAACTTTTTCCGGGACGTTTTTGGCATGATGTCGGCTGGAGGAGGGAGGACCCATGGAGCGAGTCATTCCGCCCGGCCATGCGAGCGCGCGCCAAACCGAAATGGGGGAACAGTTCGACCGGACCTTATTCGCCGCCCTCGACGCGATCGAGGGCAGCCGGATCCCGTACGCGATCATCGGCGGGATCGCGGCCAGCGCTCTCAGTCGACCGCGGTCCACGCACGACATCGACTTCTTCATCCGCCCCGAGGACGCGGAGGCCGCGCTCGAAGCCTTGAGCCGGCACGGGTTCGAGACGGAGCGCACCGACGAACGTTGGCTGTTCAAAGGCTGGATGGGCAAAATGATGGTCGACGTCATTTTCAAGTCCCAGGGCGACATCTATTTCGACGATGAGATGCACCGCCGCGCGCGCGCCATCGAGTACCACGGACGCAAGGTCCCGGCGGTCGCGCCCGAGGATCTGATCATCATCAAGTGCGCCGTCGCCAGCGAGGTCGGGCCCCATCATTGGCATGACGCTTTGGCGGTGCTGTCGCACGCGCAGGTGGATTGGGCGTATCTCATGAAACGCGGGCGCAAGGCGGCTCGTCGCCTGCTGTCTTTGCTGATCTACGCGCAGTCGAACGACATTTGGATCCCGAACGGCATCATCACCCATTTGTTCTCCTCCGTTTTCGGCGAGCTCCCCGGCGTCGCGGACTTCAGCCTCGCCGCCGGCGCCTCCGATTCCCTGCGCGTTCACGGGGCCGCCGTCCGTCAGCACGACCACGCGCGCGGGCAAGCGGCGTCGCAGGAGGCGTACTTCATAGAGAAATTGCGCGAGGCGATCGCCAAGGACCCGCGCACGGCGACGCTCGATATCCGCATCTTCGTCGCGGGCCAGCAGCTCGTCGCCAAAGGGGAAGTGAATTCCGATGAACAGCGCCGCGCCATCGAGCAAGTGATCCGCGAGATCGCGCCGGAGTACGGGGTCGAGAACCAGGTGAAGTGCTGTGAGATCAGCGCGCCGACGGCGGCTGAGGAGGTCGTATGATCCGCGTCGCCGGAGTAGGCGACGTGCATTACGGGAAGGACTCCCGCGGCCGGCTCGCGCCGTATCTCGACGGCCTCGACCGCGTGGCCGACGTCTACCTGCTGGCCGGCGACCTCACTCAGGTCGGCTCCGTTGAAGAGGGGCGGGCCTTGGCCGACGATCTGCGGCGGGTATCGGTTCCGGTGATCGCGGTTTTCGGCAATCACGACTTCCACTCCGGGCAAGAGAGCGGCATCCGCGCCTCGCTCGAGGGCGTCGGCGTCAAAGTCCTGGAGCAGTCGAGCTCCCTTCTCGAGGTTCGAGGCAAGAGCGTCGGCATCGTCGGGCTCAAGGGTTTCGGCGGCGGTTTTTGGGGCGCCTGCGCCACTGATTTCGGCGAGGCGGAGATGAAGTCGTTCGTGCGCACGACGAAGCGGCAGGCCGAGTGGTTGCGCGAGCGCCTGCGTTCGCTCAATGCCGATTACAAGATCGTGCTCATGCACTATTCGCCCGTGTCGGATACGTTGGCCGGGGAAAAAAAGGAAATCTACCCGTTCCTGGGCAGCTATCTCCTGGCCGAGGCGATCGACGCCGGCGGGGCGGACCTCGTCCTGCACGGCCATGCCCATCACGGGATCGAGAAGGGCGCGACGCCGGGCGGGGTCCCCGTGCGCAACGTGGCGATGCCGGTGATCCGGCATCCGTTCAACGTCTATACGCTGAACAAGGGAGGCCTCGTGCAGGCGCACCCCCATCCGGCCGCCGCGTTGGCGGAGCCGGGCGAAGCGGATATGTAAAAGCCGAGGCGAAAAACGCAAATTTGCCCCCTCGCGGAGAGATGCATGCGCGCTTCGCCGCGGGCTAGAGTTCGCCAATGAGAATCGCCTCGCTCAGGACCGTCGAAGGCCCCAATCGGTTTCATTCGCGCCCGGTCCTCGTGATGACCCTGGATCTCGGGGCGTGGGCCGAGCGATCTCGAGGCGTTCTCGACGCCCGTCGACGGGCTGGCGTCGTTGGCGACGTGAGGCGCGGACCCAGGGCGCGCGGGGTTCCCGGTCAGATGTACGCTTTGCGCATTTGCCAAAGCAGGTGGCTGATGTAGGGGCGGCGGGTCTCCCCGCTGGCGACCATCAGGAGCTTCGTGATCTTCAGGTCGTGCGGGTCGGTGAACAAGAGGATCAGGAGTTCCTGGATCAGATTGGTGTGGAGGGTGACGTAGTTGTCGGTGCCGACGCCGAGGCCGACTCCCTTTTTCTCCCACCATGAGAACGGGTGGTCCTTGTAATCCTCGAAAACGGCGGTGAGCTTGGTGTTCGACGAGGGGAGCGACACGAGCGCGACGCCCTTGTCGATCATGCGGTTGAGGACGTCGTGTTGGTAAATCTCCACTTCGCGCGCCGTGTGGAACTTCGCTTTCGTGAACAGGCGCACTTCCTCTTCGCTCAACCTCGTCCCCGCGAGCAGCTTGTCGCGCACGGGGACGGCGTGGTCGGCCCAATCCATTTCGTTGATCTCGTGCCACTCGGTCGCGGCGTCGCGGATCGCCTCGCCGCGGCGGTTCCATTTGAGCACGCGCAGGTACAGCGAGTGGAAGTAGTAATTCGGGTTGATGCCGAGGCTCAGCCCGTGCTCGAGCGTGTCGATGCGCCAGATGTTCATGGCGTTGTCGACGGCCTGGATGCCCTTGCGCAGGGTTTTCCAGACCTCGCCGTGGTGCGAACGGATCTTGAAGCCGCGGTATTGCAATTTGCGGAAGCCGAGCTTCATGTCCTGGAAGTGGCTTTTGCGGTACAGTTCGCGCTCATCCCCGACGGTGTCGACCTCGCAGAAGTGCGGTTGCAGCCGGGGGTGCTTCTCGAGGATCGCCAGGATCTGGTTCACCTGGTGGAGGAAGTGCTCTTTTTTCGATTTGAACCGCCCGCTGTCGTAGAAATCGGCTTCCTTGCGGAAACTGGGGGAGAGGATGAAATCGAACGCGGGATTCTTCTTCTTGAACTCCATGAACCCGTCGTAGAGGCCGAGCACGACGTCTTCCTCGGTGAGCGTGCCCAGCCCGGGCACCTGCTCCGCTTCGCTCGCCGAGGCGCGCGAGAGGGTGAATTTCAGGCGGATGAACCCGACGTTGTACTTCTGGTACAGCTCCTCGGCCATATGGTAGGCCGCGTCCCGGTGCGCTCCCCGGTCGACGAGCAGGAACTTCGGCAGCATGAGGATGCTCAGGTACCGCGAGAACCGTTCGTCGGGTTTCAGCCGCAAAAGGCGCGCGACGTCCTCGACGGTGCGGATCGGCAGCGCGTTCTCGCCGTAGATCGCGCGGATCTTGGCTTCGTAAACCGCCTTGTCGGGGCCTTCGAGGAGTTTCCTGAGGCGCGGGAAGATGAACCCCGCCGAGAGCGCCCCGGTCAGGTGCGTGTGCTCGTCGCGGTAAGGGAGCGGGAAGTTCTTGAAGAACCCGAACAGGCCTTTGGCCACCGGGTGCTCGAGCAGGGTTTCGATGTCGGTCTGGTCGATTTGGAATTGTTGGAGCAAGGCGCGGAATTCGGACACTCGGGAGCGAACGGCCTGATCCCTCTCGGTGTTTTCGGCGAGAAGCATCAGCTCCAGCGTGTCCATCAGGGTGATCCCGTTGGTTTCGCTGATGATTTCGGTGAGAGCTTCGGTCAACCGCCACGTGAGCGAGTCATCCGCGGTTTCAGGCGCGGGCTCGCGGATCGCCGTTGATTTAGTGTTCGGCACGTCTCGACTCCATGGCCGAGTGTCTCATGCCGCCCGCCGCGCTGTCCAGCCAGCCGAGGCCTCACTCGCAGTCACTGGACTCTGGCCGTTGACTGCGGCCGTCCTGGCCGCCGCGGAGTAGTTGGATCAGCGCGGCATCCCGCGCTTCACATAGGGAGACGTTTCAAGGGAGCGCGCGCCGGGCGGTGCGCGCTCTCAAAGGCCTGCGGGGGTCGGGGGGTCAGTAGACCGCCGCGCACATCGTCGCGCCCGTGGCGGGGCTGCAGCCTCTCCAGCTGTCCTTTTTGCAGACCGCGTTTTCCGGCGTCTTCCACGTTCCGGAATCGCGGCAGGCTTTCCAGAGCGGGCTGTCGCTGTCGGACACCTGCACGCGGATGCTCGACTGCAGTTTTTTGATCATACCGCGGACCGTTTCGGTCGTCGTGTCGAGGCTCTGCGCCACCGCCTGCAGGGTGCTCTCGCTCGGCGTTCTCATCGCGATGAGGTCGCGGGCGTCTTCGCCGGTGAGCCCGATGGCGTTGATCGCCGAGGCGTCGCCCGAGCGGGCTTGGTGGACGGCGCGCATGAACGTCTCAGCGGCGTCGAAGCTCAAACCGTAATTCTGCGCGACCGATTGCGCCTCCAGGGAAAGCTCACCGTTCGCGCCGCCTCTTTGCGAGGAATCGAGCGATATGTAGTGAGCGCAGCGGTCGTAGAAGCTGCGGCATTGCTGGCGATAATAGCCCCAGCGGTCGTAGTAATCCGTGCAGCGGGTGACGTAGCCGGCGCGGCAGCGGGGTTGGCGAGAGATTTCCGAGCCGATGATGACGCCGATGGCGCCGGCGCCGAGGCCGATGGCGACTTCCTCGCCGGTGCAGCTGGATTGCGTGAGCGTCGCGGCGCCGGCGAGGGCGATCGCGACCGCGAGTTTGGCTCCGTTCCGGAGCGATGCGAGTTTCAACATTTCTTCTGCCTCCAAATAGGTTCAAGAGCCCAATTGACGGGTCCCATCCGCCTTGGATGAAGTCAAGGGGAGATCCATGAACGTTTTACAACTCGTTGATTCGCCGTTTCACCCGTCGCGTGAGAAAGCGCGCGGGAACGGGTCATCCGTGAAGAAGGTACATGAGGGGCCGCGGCCGGTCATTTTCGGCCCGCGGAGGACTGGGACTGGCGCACTGGCTTCGCCTTCGACGTCGTGCGCGCGCAGTTCTCGTGCGGGCGGATCGGGCGGGGGGCGATCCGCGCGGCGCAAACGACTTGATCGCTCGCCGCATGAACGAAGCTCACCCGGACTTCGTCGCTGCGGACGTCGAGGCGCGCCCAATGGGCTTCGTTCCTGAACAACCAGACCGTCTCCACTTTGAACGGTCCCTCGGCGTAATCGCGGGGCTGGGTGGGCAGGGACTCGTGAACCGCGCCGGAGACGATCATCGGCACGCCGCTGACCGAGACGAGCGAAGCGATGTGGTCGTGGCCGACGATGAGCGCGGTGACGCGATTGGCGCGCTCCGCGAGGGTCCGGCGCAGGCCGAGCTGGAATTCTTTTCTCTCATACCAGTTATGCCGGTCGCTGACCGTGAAGGTCGGGTGGTGGTAAACGATGAAAACGTACGGTTCGCGCGCCGTCTCGAGCTCGTGGTTCAGGAAGCGAAGCTGCGCGGCGACGGTTTTTTCGTTGTCGGAGTTGAGGACGATGAAGCGCGCCGGCCCTTTGACCCTCGAATAGGCCTCGTCCGGCATGCCGAAGTAACGGATCTCTTCCCGGTAGCCGGCGCTGTGGTTGCCGATCGCGACGACGTCGAACGTGAAACCGCGTTCTTTCCATGAGTTCCAGATGGACGCGTACCCTTGTTTCGTTTCGTAGAGATTGTCGCCTGGCAGGATCAGCGCCGAAACACCGGCCTTTTTCACCGACCGACGGACGAGCGAATGATCGTCGTTGACCAAACCCGCGTCGCCGACGATCGCGTATTCAAAACCCGCGGCCGCGGGAACGAGACTGAAAGTCGCCAGCAGGACCCGCAGAACAAATGACGTCATAACCCCTCCTGAGAGTCCGTGTCTCACAAACGGATTTGTTTCGCTAGCCGCTCCAAAGCGAGGAAGCGGGGCGTCGCGGCGCTCGAAGGAGAGCTGTCCTCATCTGCCGTATTCATCTGTGGACTTCGCGCGGTGGATTGATTTTAATCGCGTCATGAAACGCGTTCTTTACAGTCTCCTGGCGATCGTCATCTGCGCCGGTCTCATCGTCGTCGTCGTGCAGAACTGGAGCTTTTTGTTCGCCAAGACGGTGACCGGTGAGGTTCTCGAGGTCGAGCGGGTCATTGAACCCACGTACATCGGCAGCGGCGGCGTCCCGAGCAACCAGGTCTTTTCATTCGCGGTGGCGATCAAGGCCGAAGACGGCGAAATCTTCACGTCGAGCAGCGAGGACCGCCAGTGGGCCGTGGCTCGCAAGGGCGGATGCGTCGAAGCCAAGTTCTACCCGTATCCGCCGTGGGAGTTCGGCAAAGCCAACACGTACCTCAACGCGCGTTTGGTCAGGCTCCTGGAGTGCGCGCCGTCGCAGGACGTTCCGCCGCCGCCCGCTCCCGAGTGACGGTCGCGAGCCCCGCATTCCGCTTGATCACCGGTCAGCGCGAAGCGACTGTCGCGACGACCGCTTCGGCGACGCGGATGCCGTCACAGGCGGCGGACGTGATCCCGCCGGCGTAGCCGGCGCCTTCGCCGGTCGGGTAAAGGCCTTTGTGGCTCACGGATTCGAGCGTTTCCGGGTCGCGCGTCACCCGGACGGGGCACGAGGTGCGCGATTCGATCCCATGGAACTGAGCCTCCCCGCTGATGAATCCACGCATGCTTCGATCGAAGTGCTCGAGAGCGTCGCGCAGGTCGTCGCGCATCCAGGGGGGCAGCAATTCGTCGAGGCGCGCGGGAACGACTCCGGAAGGCGAGCTCGATTTCAGGGCGGGGCCGCCGCGCCCCGCGAGGAAATCGGTCACTCTCTGGACGGGGATCTCCCTGGAGCCGCCGCCGTCGCGCACGGCCTGGAAGGCCCGCCGCTCCAGCGCGCGTCGAAATTCAAGGCCGCCGAAGAGGTCCCGGCCGAAGAGCTTTTCGTGATCGACGGTCACGACCATGGCCGCGTTGGCGAAGGGCGAGTTGCGGTGGTAGTTGCTCATCCCGTTGGAGACGACGCCGTCGGGCGACGTCCCCGAGGACAGCACGTAACCTCCCGGGCACATGCAGAAGCTGTAGACGCCGATGCCGCGCGCGTCGTCGTGCTTGGCGAGTTTGTAGTTGGCCGCGCCCAGGGCCGGGTGCTCGGCCGCCGCGCGGTACTGGATCCTGTTGATGAGCGCCTGCGGGTGCTCGATGCGCAGGCCGAGAGCGTAGGACTTGCCCTCCATGCGCACGCCGACCGCCCGCAGGTGGTCGAAGACGTCCTCGGCCGAATGGCCGGTGGCGAGCACCACGTGATCCGACCGGATCTCGCGGCCGTCGCGCGTTCGGACGCCGACGACGCGGCCGTTGTCGATCAGCAGCCCGGTCATCTTGGTGTCGAAGCGCAGCTCGCAGCCATTGGCGGCGAGGAACTCGCGGATCCTCGGGATCACGCGCCGGATGCGGTCGCTGCCGACGTGCGGATTGGCGAGGTAACGGATTTCCTCGGGCGCGCCGAAGCGCACGAGGCGGTCCATGACGTAGGGTATGAACGGCGATTTGATCCGGCTGATCAGTTTGCCGTCGGAGTAGAGTCCGGCCCCCCCTTCGCCGAAGCAAACGTTGTTCTCCGGGTCGAGCTCGCCGTAACGCCAGTGGCGATTGATCGCTTGGATGCGTTTGGAGCCGAGCGAGCCGCGTTCGAGGAGCACGCAGGGCAACCCGCGTTCGACGAGTCGGACCGCGGCGAAAAGCCCTGCGGGCCCTGAGCCGACGATCACGGGCCGGGCGGCGCCGGGCGCCGGGTTCAGTCGCTCGACGTGAAAGTCGTCGGCGGGCGGACTCTCCCCGGAATCGAAAACTTCGACCGTGTAGACCCAATGCGGATCGTCCGAACGGCGCGCATCGACCGACTTGCGGCGCACGCGGAATTGCGAATACCCCGGCGAAAGCCAGGCGAGGCGTTCTTCCAGGGACTCGTCAAGGCCGACTTTCAGGTCGCGATAGGTTCGACTCATGGATAGCGGCAAGATAACACAGCTTGCCTGCCGAGGTAAAACGCGGGGAGAATGACCCGTCGTCTCGCCGGGAGGGTCGATGAAAAACAAGCTCATGAACTTGATCCTGCCGGTGTTGCCGAAAGGGGAGCTCAGCACGGTCGTGGGGCGGTTGGTTTCGCGGCGGCTCCCGGAGCCGATCGGGCGCAAAACCGTCGAGTTGTTCGCGAAGTACTACGGCATCGACATGAGCGAAGCCGAATTCCCGATCGAGCGCTACAAGACGATCGGGGAGCTGTTCACCCGTCGCCTCAAGCCCGGCGCGCGTCCGGTCGGCGAGGGGATCGTCCACCCCGCCGACAGCCGCGTTACGGAAGCCGGGACGATCGAACGCATGCGGGTGATCCAGGCCAAGGGGCGCGCCTACTCGCTGCCCGAGCTCCTGCGCAGCAATCACTGGGCGCTCGCCTTCGAAGGCGGGGTTTTCGTCACTTACTATCTCTGCCCCACCGATTATCATCGCGTGCACGCGCCGGTGACGGGCGATGTCGTCTGGAGCTGTCACGTGCCGGGCGAGCTCTGGCCCGTCAACGAGTGGAGCGTCGGCGCGATCGAGGACCTGTTCGCGGTCAATGAGCGCGTGGTGGCCGTTGCCGACACCGAGAGGGGGAAGGTCGCCGTCATCATGGTCGCGGCCACCAACGTCGGCGACATCGGCGTCTGCTTCGACGAGGGCATTTCGACCGTTCACCGTGGCGGCGAGCGCGCGGCGCGCGAAAAATCCTACGAGCCGCCCAAGCCGATCGTCAAGGGGGAGGAGTTCGGCGTGTTCCGCATGGGTTCGACCGTGATCCTTCTTTTCGAGAAGGGCATGGTCCCCGAGGCCGCTTGCGCTTCATTGCGGGGAAAGACCGTGCGGGTCGGCGAGACGTTGCACCGGGGGCGCTGACCCGTCGGTTGGGTCTCCTGCCTGACCAGTCGCCGATGGTCGTCGGCGCTCGAGAAAAAGCGGCTGATTTTACAGCATATAGCGCAATGTATCATTTCGCTCAAATCCATGTCCTGCTTGATCTAAAGAGAAGGTCAGGTGTAGTCTTGGCGACTCTTAATCGCTCTTTTTTGAGTCGGGGCGTAGCGCAGCTTGGTAGCGCGTTTGCTTCGGGAGCAAGAGGTCGCTGGTTCGAATCCAGTCGCCCCGACCAATTTAACTTACCGATTTATCAGCAGTATTTCGCTAAGTTCTGAATTGCCTGTCTAGTAGCAAAGATCTCTAAATCTGGTAGCACGCTACCGATCAAGCTCAAGCACTATGCGTCCCTTCTGAGAGGACGTGACGTGGACACGAAAGTGTTTCCTGAGGGCTCTAAGTTCGGAGTCTATTTTCCAGTAAAAGAAGATAAGCAATGGCGCATCAAGCGCATGGTCACTCATCCTTCTTTGGCAAGCCACGAATAAGCGGACCGCACCCTATTTTCAAAATACCCCGGGCGGCCGGTCCGAGGGTAAATTTGCAAGCAAACAAAAACCGGACGGCGAAGGACTATCAAGTAAAGCAAATGATTAGGGCCATCAGGAAACTGGAGGAAGAACATGGGCGTTAAGAAAAAAAGCCGAAACGCCGCACAGGCAGCAGAGCTGGCGAAGCGATATGCTTACCGAGTTTTCTGGTCTGATGACGATCAGGAGTTCGTGGCGACGTGCGCCGAGTTCCCGTCGCTTTCCGGACTGGGCGGATCTCAGGAGGACGCGCTCCGCGAGGCACAGGTCGCTGTTCGTGGGTCGATCGAGTGGATTAAAGCCACGTCTCAATCAATACATCCTCTCGAAGCTTGGTTAGCAACTTCCCCGCGATCTTCGCGGAGAGCGGGCGCCGGCCACCAGGCGGTGGCCTTTGCTTTCTCACCTGATCTTCGTCCGTTTCACCATCTTCGCACGTGCAAAGTCCGCCAAAACCTCGACAGCAGTGACCGGAATCACCATGGCCTTACCGATGATCCACGACGCGCCGATGACAACGGCGATTTGGACGTAGAGGTGGAGGGCCATGAATTTTCGATCATGCGGCCACCTCTGGATGGCGGAACGCAAGGTAGAGGGCTGTGTTTGCTTACTCGGAGGTCCCGGTTCAAATCCGGGCCGGACCGCTAGTGGAGATTCGTATGGGCTTCACGGAATGAGCATTCTTTCTTCAGTTTCCCATCCATGTGCCCGGCCTTCGCCTTCAATGCATCCATTCCACACTCTGGAGCTGCTTCAACCAAGCGTTCAACAGCCAAATCCAAGGAATTTTAAAGCTTCTGCGCCAGGAAAACCCGGGTCGCAGGCCCTTTTCGATCCGCTTTCAGCCACGCTCATTTTGAGTTCGCGCCGCGCGTCCGCGCTGGCGAGCTTACGGTAGTAGCCGCGGTATTTCTTCATGACGTCGTTCATGTACAGAGAGGGCACGGCGTTCTCGGCGAGCCTGCGGCGCACGGCGGATGGACCCATATTGTAGGCGGCGACGTAGGCGGCCGGCCGTCGCCGGAACGAATCGCGCAGCCAAGCGAAGTACAGAGTGCCGAGGCGGATATTCGTGGCCGGGTCGCGAAGGCTCCCCGCGCCCCGCCAAATGACCCCGTAACGCCTCGCGATCCATTCGGCCGTGGATGGGTTGATCTGCATCAGACCGATCTCGCCGTGCTGGCCGAGGGCGTGCGTGTCGAAACAGCTCTCCTGGGCGACGATCGACATCACGAACAGGGGATCCATGCCTTGGCGCGCGGCTTCGCGCAGGATGGCTCGGGAGATCTCCGCCGCGTCCGGCTTGTTCGCCCCGCGAAGGGACGAATCCACGTGGTTCTGGATGTAATTCTCCAGATTTTCTGCGATTCCGCTCGAAGCGACGCCGGCCCTCTCGGCCGCGCGTTCACCCAGCAGCTCCATGGCATGGTTGACGCGCGCCTCGTGGTCGACGCCGTTCGTTTTCTCGGATGCGGACGCCGCGCGGGCTTCGGCTGCCCTGATGGCGTTCAGCCGCAGATTCGACGGGGAAAGCAGGAGGAGCGCAGCCAGGCCCATGGCTTTGGTGACGGGAACACGGCCGGTGCCGGTCGGTCTCATGAGTCCCCCTCGGTCCCACGAGCCTTTGAGAGAACGTGCCGCTGAGGCTCGCGACAAATCATTTCCATTATCTCCGGGCTCCGCTGGGACTGTGGTTAAAACGTCACTTTTCGCGGCTTTCGTATCGTCTTGGTACGAAAAGTGGAGGTTTCAAAACTTTTCCCGTTGGGTTCGAGTCCCGGGGTGGGGCGCTCCGCAAAAATTCCATGGACCGGGCCGCCGCGGAGAGGCGGCGCACGGGTTCCTCCCGCGCGCCGCCCCATCCTCGTCGCGGCGGGGGCCGGTGGCCATCAATGCGTCGACATCGCGCTTTCGATTCGGCGCTCGGCCTTGCGAGCCAGGCGTTTCACGCTTTCGATCGCCTTTGGCAGAACGTTCTTGGCGGACCGTGACTTCACGCTCACGCGAGCGGTGCGGCGGGGGCCCGCGGGGCGTTTGGCAGTCGATTTTGCCGCTGACTTGGGGGTTGAGGCCGATTTCGCGAGGGAACGGCGCGCGGCCGCGCGTTTTTTCGCCGCTTTCACCGCCACGGGTTTGCGGGCCGTCTTGCGGGAGGTTTTGCGAGCCGGCTTTTTACCGCGTTTGCCGTTGCTTTTCATCGTTCTGGCCATGTCGTGACTCCTTCTTTCTCTAGTTCCGGCGAAAGGGCCGGGCGTGCGCTTGACGGAGACACTTCCACGATGGAGCGGGCGTGATCAATTCGGGAAACGGGTTGTGTGCGCAACTGCACAGGATCGCAATACGCCGGTCAGGACGGGCGCGAGTCGTTCAGGCGCTCAACGGCGTGGTTGTAGTCCTCGGCGAGATCGCTGAGGAGGTCTCCCTTGCGGAAATGGATGGGCGTCGGTCGCGCGCCGGAAGCCACCGCTTTGAGCTCGGTTTCGAGCCGGTGGATCGGCCCCGCCACGCGATTCGTCAGAATGAGCCCGGCGAGGATCAGCGAAACGAGGATCAAGAGGAAACAAAAAGCGCCGCCGGCCAAGAACCATCCGCGATTGGCGGTGAGCGTGGGGTCGTCGGTCCAGTGGAGCAAAAGCGACCCCAGCGATGTCAGGACGATCGTTACAAGCGCCACGAAAAAGGTATAAGCGAGAACCGCCAACTGCAGCTTCGGGTGCACGAGGAAACGGCGTTTGTAAAATGGGATGTACGTTTTGGTCGGCTCGCTCATGCGGTTCCTTGCTGCTGGACGCGGCTCGTGCAACCGCTGAGAACTTGTCGACTTAACGGTGGTCCCGCTAAAGCGTCCAGCGGAAGTCGCGGCGTTGGTCCGGGCCCTTTCTCGCCTCGCCTCATCAGGATTCGGTCAGGATCCCGCGAGGGGAACCCGGTGCCGCCGAATCGCGCCAGAACGGAACGTCGTTTGCTGGTGCCCTCCGCGGATCCGTCGCGACCGTGGGGACGTGGCCGGTTCGGCACCGGGAAAAATCAGCCTTTTGCGGTTGTCGGGTTCACGTTCCCCGGGTCGTTGTGGTAAGAGTCCGGCGTTTCCGAATGATCGAGTTTTGGGGGGCAAAGTGAATCCTTCTCTTTTCCGTCGGCGCGCCGCCATTTCGCGCGCTTTCGCCACGGGGGGTCGGGGCGCGCTCGCGGCCTTGGCGTCGTTCATGGTTACAGCGGTCGCCGCGACGGCGCCCTCTCTTGCGAACGTCGGCGAAATCGCCGCGCCGATGCCCGGGAGCCGTGAATCCGCGGCCAGGGGCAAGCCCAGCGCGGCGCTGACCGTGAGCGTGAACGGTCGGCGGATCCACGATCAATACGTGAAGAGCAGCACGGCCGGACCTGGATTGGAGTTGGCGGCTCAACACAGGTTCAACGGCAAGCTCGCCGCCGATCTCGTGGTCGGCGCGCTCATGAATTCCGGCACCGCGAGTTCGTTGTTCACGACCGAAGGCCAGCCGAGTTCGTCCGTCTACATGAGCGAAGCCTCGCTCTCCTGGGAGCCGGTGGACCCGATCGCGTTCCGCGGCGGCGTGATCGAGACCCGGTTCTCGACCAACCAGTCGATCTTCCGCTCGACCGGCTTCCCGGGAGTGATGGAACGCGCGCGGTTCGGCGGAGATCGCTACAGCCTCGCCCTGGCGGCGACGCAGACGATGCCGACGGCGCTCGGGATTTCCAAGAACTACGTCGACAGCGACAGGCAGCCGTACTTGTTGTTGCACACGATCGGGGGCGCCGCTGGCGCGGAGGACGATCGCGTTTCTTTGAGCGCGTCGTTGACGCATTTCCTGTTCAGCGACCTGCCGGCGAACGCCGCCCAGGACAGCCGTTTCGTCGGCAATTCGGTCGTTGGTTTGGGCGCCTCGGCCGCGCGTTTCCAATACGGTTTCCAGGGGTTCGAAGCGTCCGCCCTCCTGCGCGCGCGCCTTTCGCGCGCGATGGGGGTCGAGCTCAAAGGCGCGAGCCTGCGCAACCAAGACGCGCCGGAGGGAAAGAACTCCGGCTACAACGCCACCGTGACCCCGGTGATCGGCTTGGCTTCGGTCGAGATCAAGCCCGAGGTCGGGTACTTCCACAACGAATCGGACACTTTGCCGGCGAGCTACACGAGCACGGGCGTGGGCTCCAACAACCGCGAGGGTTGGCTCGCCGGCGTCAAGGCGAAGTTCAAGGATGAAAACGTGACGCTCAGCGCGCGCTGGGTGGAGGCGAACAAGATCGACCCCAACCCCTATACGGCCGACCGGACGATATTCACCGTCGGTTTGGAGACGACGTATGACCTTCTTTGAGAGAGCCGCGGAATTTGAGGCGCCGGGGTTCAAGTCGCCGATGCTCCTGGCTCTGGCGGTCCTCGCCTTGATGTCGGGTTGCGAGAGAGACGCTCAGGGCGAAGACGCGCCGGCCACGTTCTTCTTCGAGAACGTCAGAGCGGCGCAAGTCCTGGTGCCTGAAGACATCGGGTTCAACGCGTGGGGTTTCCCCAAAGTGAAGCAGTACAAGATGCTCGCGTGTCCGAAGGATCTCGCTTTGATGGCGCCGATCGTCGGCCAAACGTTCGGCGTGCGCGATGAAACCGGCGAGACGAAAACGCTCGTCACCGACAGCCGCGGTTGCCTGCAGTGGGACGAGTTCTACGAGTACGATCATTTCGCCCCCGAGACGTTCCTCGATGTCAAGCGCACGTTCATCGGCGGCGGCAGCCACACCGGCCGCGTCGAGGTCTCGCTGGCCGTCAATCCGTGGGCGAACCAGGCGCTCGACGTGCGTTACGAGACGCCTCAGCAACTCGAGCTCCCGTTGCGCCCATCGTCGTTCAAGGCGAGGCTCGTCGACGGCGAGCCGGCCGCCGCGATGATCGACGTCAGGAGCATGTCGTTCCAGTTCCTGGCGGTCGATTACGGCAAATGGGAAGTCGACCCGCAGCTCAAACTGACGGTCGCGCACAATTACCGCCTGCGCTTCGAGCCCAGGGTGATCCGCAGGACCCTCGCGCAACCGCGCACGGTTTCCGAGACGCCCTTGCGCGGCAAGGTGCGCGTTTCAATCGTGATCGTCAAAGAGGGCCGCGGCCCGGACGTGACCCCCGATCAATACGTCACGCATTACGCCGAAACGGTCGACATGCAGGTCGGTGGCGTGACCCGGGACGTGACCCTCAAATTCCCCGATACGATCTCCGAGATCAGCTCGCGGATGCGCGCGTTCGTCAAAATCACGCCGATCGTCGACAGCCCGAGCGTCGGTTCCGCGAAGCTCGCTTCGCCCATCGGGCCGCTGCCTTCGCAAGCCGCGATGCAATTGGTGCCGACCGACGTCGACGCCGACGCCGTGATCGCCCAGATCGGCCGGAAGAAAGACGGCTCGCCAACGGAGGAGCTCAAGCCGGTCGAGCTGTTCGAGCAGGTTTCGGGTTTCAGGAAACTCGACGCGGAAGCGTGGAACGATCGACCGGTCGTCGCGGCCGCGCGTCTCGACTTCACCCAGGCGAAAGCGGCGTTCTCGGGGCGGATGGACAAACGCGCGGCCGCGGCGCTGAGCAAACGGCTGTGCTACGAGATTTACGACGGGTCCCTCGGCGGCCACCGCCGGTCCGAAGGGGAAGGGAAAGAGGGAGGCGAGTCCGCCGCCCGCCGTCCGAACCTCGAGCGCGAAGCCAAACGCCTGCTCGGGCGCTGCCTTTCGCGTCCTGAGAAGATGATCAACGTCGAGATGCGTGACTTGGTCGACCAGCTTCAGACGCCGGTCGTGCGCCGCACGGGCTTCGTGCAGCAGGAATCGCTTTCGCTCGCCAGCGGCATCACGATCACTCAGAGCGAGGCGCGCTCGAACGGGACCACGACGCGCAGATCGATCGGCTACAACCTCGACGGCTCGCTGGGTTTGTCGTTCGGGCTCGACCGGAAGCTCGGGTCCTCGGTCGAGCCGCCAAAGCCTGGGATCAAGTCCGCATTCAACGGCAAAATCGGCGCGGGCGTCCGCGGCGGCGTGTCCGGCGAGCGCTTCTGGGCGACGTCGAGGCAGGTTGAAACGCGCCGTTCGACTTCGGTTTCCGCCAATGTCACGCGGGCCGTGGTCGTCGAGGCTTACGCTCTCGATATCGACGTCGTGGCCCGCCGTTGCTTGATCGCGGCGCCGGCCGGCGAGACCCTCCGGCGGGAACGCGGCGTGTTCTTCTGCGACGATCAGGTGACCAACAGGACGGCGAGGGAAGCCTATTACTTCGTCAATCAGCAGGCTTCCGGGGCTTCGCCGGTGCATGACGGTTTGTCGGGCGCTGAAACCCCATGGCGGATGTCCATCCGCGGCAGCCATATATTCAATTCGTTCAAACGGGTCGTCGCCGACACGCGTTTGGAGCTCGTGCTTGAACCGATGGATGAGGACGAAAAAGACGACGGACTGAGCGAGAAAGCGAAAGAGGTGTTCCTCATGTCGCCCATGACCCAGGATTTCCCCGGGATGCTTTCGCCGTCGACGGCCGGTCGTCGTTGAGGCGAAATCCCCATTGTTGAAGCGAGCCCCGGTTCCTCAACCGGGGCGCGGCCTCGGCGCATCGGTCGAGAGCCCTCATCTCACTGGTTGAAGTGGCTTTCCGAGGCGTTCGCGGCCACCGAGGACGGGCGGCAGCTCGACTCGATCCCGCGCGAGCAGGCCAGGCCGCGGTAGCGTCGTTCAAGTCTGGGATTCGCCTTCGCCCAGAGGCTCCCGCTGAGGAGCTGGCAGGCGCTGCCGTTCTCATCATCCAGGCAATCGCGCTCGAGGCGCGAAGCCGCGGCGCTGCGTTTAGCCTCGGCCGCCCGGGGGCGATCGAGCAGCGCGCGACAGCCCTGGAATTGACCGCCGTCGCAAGCGGCGAGGTAGCGTTCGTCCGCGTCGCCGTCGCGACCGAGTTTGGCGTATTCGTCAGCGAGAACCTGGCAAGCGGTGAGGTCGCCGGTTTCGCAGGCGTCCAACAGGATCGTTTCCGCTTGATCCCACAGGCCCATGCTGAGCAATTCGAAGCCGAAGGCGTGCGCTTCGGGGGCGCCGAGGTCGAGCGGGGCGGGGAAAGGGGATGAGGCGAGGGGCGCATCGCCCGCGGTCGCCCCCGTGCCCGCCCGGTCGGCGCCGCTGGCGCGCGGGTCGTCCCGGTGGTCGGCGAGCAAGGCGAAGCCGGCCAGGGCGGAGAAGGCCAATGGGAGCAAGGGATTCCGTTTCGAAGCGATCATCGTTTTCATCACGATTAAGGGAGGAGCAAGAGTCTTGCCGCGTCGACGCGCGATTCTTCTCACGGGCGTTGCGCAGCGGCTGGTCGCTGTCTCGCAATCTCTACAACCATGCAAAGATCCCGACATTTCCCGCGTCTCGAAGTGGGGCACGATCGGCTTTAGGCGCGTTTCAGGAGGAGATGATGACGGACATTCAAAAGCACAAAGGCGCGCGCGCGCCGAGCCGGAAAGAGGTCATGGTCAAGGCCATGCGGGACGCGTTCCCGCGCGATGACCTCAAACTCGCGCACGCGGGGCGTGAAAACCGCGGGCCCGTGTCCAAGCCTAAAAAAGCGACGGGCAAAAGCCGCAGCACAAACGTCAAAAGTCGCGTGACCGACAAGAGCCGCTCGCGGGACATCGTCCGTTAAGAGGCGAAAAAAACGCGGCATCTCAGCGACGCCGCGTTTTTCCCCGGTCATGGAACCCGAGTCGGATCAGAAATCGTAACCGCGGACGGTCTTGCGCCCGTTCTCTTTGCATCGGCCGACGGCGCTTTTGATCATCTCATGGACTTTCGCGCTGACCGCGTCGATGACGTCCGAGGAGACGTTGCAGCCGCTTTTTCGGATGGCGTCTTTCATTTTGCTGCCGACGATGAGGATCTCCCCGCTGCTTTTCTTCGATTTCTTCGCCATGGAAACAACTCCTTCGTGTTGTGGATGAAATGGCAGACTTGATTTCAATGAATGAGCCCTTCCGCTGTCAACATCCTGCTGAGGAAGGGCCAGGCGATTTTTTCGCTCGAGCGGTCGTGGAAATCACTTGCCCGCGGGCGCCAGATGCTTTTGGAAGAACGACAAAGTGTGCCCGATCTGGAGCACCTGGTTCTCCCGCTTCACGGAGCCGTGGCCCTCATCCGCGAACAGGATCAGTTCGGGAGCGAGGCCCTTGGCCTTCATCGCGTCGAACATCTGAACGGCCTCCCCAGCCGGGACCCGGGGGTCGGAGACGCCCTGAATGATCAGGAGCGGCGCCTTGATCCGGCTCAAGTGCGTGACCGGGGACAGCGCGATCAGCGCGTCTCGGTCTTTTTCCGGATCTCCGTATTCCGTGATGCGCAGCGGCCGCCGATAGGGAGCGGTGTTCGTCAGGAACGTCACGAGGTCGCTCATACCCACCAAGGCGACGCCGGCGTCGTAGGACCCAGCGAAACGCGTCATCCCCATCAAGGCTGAGTACCCGCCGTAGCTCCCGCCCATGATGCCGATTTTCGGCTCGCGGCCGCCGCTCGACCAGGCTTTGCGAATGAACAAAGCCGCGTCTTCGATATCCGTGATCACGTCGAGTCGTTTCCGGCCGTCGTCGGCTTTCAGCCAGGACTTGCCGAAGCCGTCGCTGCCGCGCACGTTCGGCTCGACGTAGACGAAGCCGGCGTCGACGAAAATCTGGTCGTGGGTGCTGAACCCGGGGCGGCTTTGGCTCTCGGGGCCTCCGTGGAAATTCACGATGACCGGGCATGGCTTGGATGAGCACGACTCCGGCCGGCGCACGAGCATCGGGATCGGGGTGCCGTCGCGCGCGGGGTAGAACTCAAGAGCGGCGTCGCTGAAGCGGCGGGTGTCGATCTCGGGCGCGCTCGGAAGGACCCATTGCGCGTGTTTGCGGGTGTTCCAGTCGTAGACGTAGCTCGTCCGCGGCGCGCGTCCCGATTCGACGCCGATGGTGAGGAAACGCCCGTTACGGGTGATCGTGCCGGCGTAGATGCCTTGGGCGCCTTCGAACTCGGGCAGCGCCAGCGGTTTGAACGTCGCCGCGTCGTAGGCCTCCAGGCGCGAGAACCCGCTCGCGTTCCACGTGACGATCACGCGCCGTCGCTGCCGGTCGATGGCGTACGATTCGACGTCCATTTTCCGTTCGGGCGTGAGCGGCGCGAACTTGCCGTTGGTCAAACGGTACAAGCGCCGGAAGTCGCCGAATTTGTTCGTCAGCACGAGGTATTCGTCGCGTCGCGGGCCGAACGAGACATCGTATTCCTCGGTTTCGCCTTGGCCGACGATCGGCGTCCGCGTTTTCGCGACGGGGTCGAAGAGCCAGGATTCGGAGCTGCGCGCGCCGGTGAGCTTGACCATCAGCATCCGGCCGTCGTCGCGGACGTCGACGAGGAACCACAGCCCCGGTTCGTCGAAGATCGGCTCGCGCGCGCCGGTTTCGATGTCGTGTTTGTAGAGGACGTACGAGTCGGGTTTCACGTCGTTGGCGGCGTAGTAGATGTGCCGGCTGTCGTCGCTCACGTGTCGGAACGAGGCGCGGACGCCCGGTTTGTGGAACACGGTCCGCAATGCGCCGCCCTCGACGCCTTGCAGGTAAAGCCCAGGGTTTTCCTCGCCGTTGCGGTCGCGCGAGAGGATGAGGAACTTGCCGTCGGGTGTCATTCCGCTCAATAGCGTGGCGTCGCTGCCGCCGGTCATCTGCCGCGGGAAGCCTTTGGGCGCGTCGACGCGCCAAACTTGCGGGGTGCCCGAGACGGACCACCCGAAGAACAGGCGCCGTCCGTCGGGCGCGACCATGCCGAGTCCAGGGGATTTGACGTCGATCATCGACTGGATTTTGCGCGCCACCTGCGGATCGAGCGGTTTCGGAGCGAAACGGGCGAGAACCTCGGGCGCGACGCTGGCCGCGCCGTGCCCGGAATAGGCGCTCGGGCCGGCGTCGCGCGGTTTGCCGCTCGAAGCGCAAGCGGCGAAGGCGAGAGCGGCGAAGGCGGGGATCGCTCGTTGGAGCGCGAGCCGGAACGTGCGGTTGGTCATGGGACTCCTTTCGAATCGGATGCGCGGATGGAGTTCTCGTCGCCGATGATCCTCCTTCGTCTTGCCTCGAACTGCAAGCGGCATGACAATCGGGATCCATGGCGAACGACAACCTCCGGCTGTACCCGATCTACGCGTGCTTGACCGCGTGTAGCTTCTGGCTGCCGGTTTTCTTTTTGTATTTCGCGGAGCGTGTGGGCCTGCGGGAGTTGCTTTGGCTGGAGGCCGTCTATTACGCCTGCGTCGTGCTCGCGGAAGTCCCGTCCGGGTATTTTTCGGATCGCTACGGCCGTCGACGGACGTTGCTCGCCTCGACCGGTTGCTTGACGGCCGCGTACGCGTTGTTCGTGTTCGCCGAGGCGTTCGCCGCGCTCGCGCTGGCCCAGGCCCTGCTGGGCTTCGGATACGCGCTCAATTCGGGCACCGACACCGCCTTCCACTCCGACTCGTTGGACGAGGCGGGCTTGGGGGAGCAGTACGGCGAACGCGAGGCGAAGACGCGCTCGCTCGCGTTCTTCGTCGCGGCCGTCGCGATGCCCGTCGGCGCGGGAGTCGCGGCGCTCGAGACGCGTTTCGCGTACGGATTGAATCTCCTGACCGCGGCGGGTTCGTTCGCCGTCGCGATGTCGTTCACTGAGCCCGCGCGGGCGGCGCGCGACCAAGCGCTGGATTCGGCGCGCGCTTTCCGGCGGCAGCTGGCGGAGTGCGCCGGTGATTTGCGGGATCCGACGACGGCGTGGATCTTTTATTACGCGGTCTTCATGACCGTGCTCAACCACATCCCTTACGAGTTTTACCAGAGCCGGATCGAATCATGGACCGGCCCGGGCTCGTCTTGGGCGCCGCTGATCTCCGGGCTCATCCTTTCCGCCGGGCAACTCGCGGCGGCGGCGGCGTCCCGCGTTTCGATACGCGTCTCGAGGCGCTTCGGGGATCGGCCGGCTCTGCTTTCGACCCTCGCCTTGCAGACGGCCGTGATCGGCGTCATGGGCGCGCTCGTTCATCCGATCGTGGCGGCGGTCATCGTCCTGCGGAGCGTGCCGGACGCCGTCGGCGCGCCCATCCTGCTCGCGCGGGTCGCCGAGAAGGTGCCGTCGCTCCGCCGCGCGACGTTCCTCTCTCTGCAGAGCCTCGCGGGGCGGCTGGCTTATTCGCTCTGGCTCCTGGCGATGTCGGTCGTCGTGGGCGGGCCGCCGGCGGGCGATGAAGTCCCGGCGCTGCTCTTCCTCGGAGCTGGCCTGGGCGTGGCGGGCGGGCTCGTTTTCGCTTTCCTGTCCCGCCGTTTGCGGTGAATGGTCCCGTGGGCCGCGCGCCGATTTTACGTTTCTGATTTTTTGTTTTAAAACGGAAGCGTGGGGGAGGACCGATGAAGACCGCCGCGCTGGATGCTCGACTGAACGTTCGTTTGATCCAAACCCATGACGGCCGCCACCTCGGGGTTTCCGAGTATGGGATCGAGTCAGGGGACCCGGTCGTGTTCTGCCACGATTTCCCCGGTTCTCGCCTCGGGGCCGCTTTCCTTGCCGCCGCGGCTGAACGCGGCGGCGCGCGCTTGATCGCGGTCGATCGCCCCGGCATCGGCTTGTCGACGCCGCGGAAGGGCCGCCGGGTCGTCGATTGGGCGTCGGACGTCGAATGCGCCGTCGATGAGCTCGGCTTGCGCGAGTTCTCCGTGCTCGGGTCGGGCCGCGGGTCGCCGTACGCGTTCGCGGTGGCCGCGCGCCTGCCCGAACGGGTCGCGGCGCTCGCCGCGACCCGAGCGCCGTTGAGGGCGAAGGACGAGGCGCGCGGCCGCGGCTGGTTCTCGCGTTACGCCTCATGGCTCGGGAACCGATTCCCGTTCCTGCACGCGCTCCCGCTTTCGCTTTATCAGCAAGCGTTGCGCGCGGACCCCAAGGAGGGGCTCGCGCGGCTCTTGGAGGGGTTGCCGAGCGAGGACAGACGCCTTTTGATCGATGACGAAACCCGCGCGCTCCTGCTCGCGGACGTGCGTGAAGCGTTCCGACAGGGGCTCGGAGGGCCGTTTGACGACGCCATCGCGTTGGAGGGGGACTGGGGCTTCTCCCCCGGAGGCGTGCGCTGCCCGGTCCAGATATGGAAAGGCGGCGATGACAGCGCGGCCGACGGTTCGCCGTCGGCCGCGCTGGGGTTCGCTCATGGGCTCGCCCACGCGTCCTTGCATCGGCTGAAGGGAGAGGGGCCGATCGGGGCGCTCCTGCGGGACGGATCTGAAATCTTGCGCCGCCTCGCTCTTTCGCGGTGAATCCGGGAGCTCACGGAGCCTCGCGCTTTGCGGGGCGCGGAACCCCCACGGGGCGGCCCCTTCGCGCGAGGGCCTTTTCGGTTCAGAACGAGTGGTGAAAACCGATCCCTCCCTGGAGCCCGACGTTCGGATTCTGCTCGAGTCCGTCCGAGTTTTTCATGATGCCGCCCGCGGTGGCCGCCGCGGAGACCACGAGGGCGCTCGCGCCGGAAATCAGATAGCGGGCGTCGGCCGAAAGGCGATGCGAGGGACTGGTCCTGATGTCGGAAGCGGAGCCGTCGGCGTCCCGGGCCGCGCGCGCGCCGTGGAGGAAAATCGTGTAGGCGAAGTCGGTGATGAATTCCTTTTCGTTGAGCCGGAACGCTCCGCCGGCGGAGACGTCGGTGAACCCTTCCTCGGAACCCCCGCGCCCGGGCCGCCCCATGGCTTCGCCGTATCGCCGGAGATCGAAGAACGCGAACCACGGGAACGCCGAATTGATATCCCAATAAGAGACGAGGAACCCGTTCATCGCGCGGCCGCGCACGGAGTTGGAAACCTGGCCGGCGGAGTCGTATCGCACGATTTCTCCGGGCGAATGCAGGACGCCGAACAGGAGGTTCGTTCGCGATGTCCGGTCGATGAGCAGTCCCGTCAACCGCAGCTCCGGCTCTTGCAGCCCGGCTTGTTTTCGCGTCGCTTTCGCGGCCCCTGTGAACTCGGCGATCGAGGCGACGGAGTTGTGAGGCTGCGTCACGTACGCCGCGAACCTGCGCCAGATGCCGAACCCCAGGTGCGCGTGCGTCTGAACCGTCCGGAGGGAAAGGGCGCCGAGGTTCGTCGTGCCGAATTTGACTTGATAGCTCGTTCCGATGTACCGGCTGGCGATCGCGAGCATCGGCCGCCAGCGTCGCGGCTGATAGCCGATCGCCCATTCGTTCCAGAAAAACAGGCTGGGAGCCGCCAGCGCCCATTCGTCGGCGCGAGAGGCGGCTCGCGGCGTCTCCGCTTCGAACCCTTCGATCTCGCCGTCCAACGGCTCGACCTCGTCGGCTTTCGGCGGAGCCTTGCGGGGCCGCGCCAGGCGATGCGATTCGACCCAGCCTCTGAGCGCGATGCCGAACGAGTCCTTGAAGAGGATCTGCGTGTAGCCGTCGTCCGTTTCGTCGAGCACGCGCACCTTTTTGCCTTTGGCGGCGATGTCGATCACTTGCGCGCCGGCGATGGGTTCTCTGAGGACCGGAGTTTGCTTGGCGTTGATGACGGCTATGGCGGCTTTGGGCCTTGCGGCGCGGCGCTTGGTTCGCGCGTCGGCGGCGGGCGGGAAGCCGAGACACAGAGCCAGGCCGGTGATGAGAATGCGCCGCGCGCTGTACATTTTTTGAGGTTAAGAAATTGACGGCGCGCCAGCAACAACGATTTTCCGTGACTGCGCGCTCGCCGCGCACGAGTCTGGGCGAATGAAGGATGGAAGACCGCCTCAGGCGGGCATCACCCGCGTTTTTTCGCGCTGGCTCGCGCCGTGCCGGTTTCCCGTCGCGATCCCGAAAGGCTCCGGGTGAGCGTGCGGGGACCTGTCGCCGTGACCGCGGCCGTGATCGAACGCGAAGGAGAGATCCTCATCGCGCAACGGAGAGCGGATGCGGTTCATGAAGCCCTCAGATGGGAGTTCCCGGGCGGGAAGGTGGAGGCGGGCGAAGCCCTGGAGGACTGCCTTCGGCGCGAGATCAAGGAGGAACTCGACCTCGACGTTGAAGTGGGCGCTCTGATCGGCGTTTCGTCCCACGTCTATCGGTCTGCGGGCGGGGAAGGCCTTCATGTCCTTCTGCTCTGCTACCGGTGCCGTTATCTCGGCGGAGTCGCCCGCCCGCTCGAAGTGCGCGATTCCCGTTGGGTCCGAAGAAGCGACCTGGCGAGGTTCGATTTCGCGGCGGCCGACGTGCCGCTCCTGCCGCTCGTCCGTTCGGATCGTTGATTTCGACGGTGGCGGGGCCGGCATCCTTGATTTCATAAATGAAAGCCATTGCCCCTATTGGTTTCAGCCGAGGGCCCGGGTTTCGCCGCTCCCGCGGTCTTTGTCCCGCGGAGGAGACATCCGCTTTGACTCTTTCCTGCGCAGGTTCTAATCATCAGTCTGCATCATCGGCAAGATTCCCGTTCCGGAGGAGTGTTCATATGAGGTACATCCCGATCCCCGTGATTTCGACGGTGGCGCTCGCGTTCGCGCTCGTCTCCGCGTCGGTGGCGGAGGCGAAAACGGTTCGCTACGAGTTGACCGCGACCAAAGGGGCGGTGAACCTCAGCGGTCGGGCGACCGTCGACTGGGCTCTGATGTTCAACGGGAGCGTCCCGGCGCCCACGCTCGAATTCACCGAGGGCGATGACGCCGAGATCATCGTGAAAAACGAGTTGCGGTCCGAAGAGGTTTCCGTCCACTGGCATGGCATCCTGCTTCCTCCGCTGATGGACGGCGTGCCCTATGTCAACACGCCCCCGATCTTGCCGGGGCAGTCGTTCACGTTCCGTTTCAAGCTCCGTCAGCACGGCACTTACTGGTATCACTCGCACACGAACGTGCAGGAGCAAAAAGGCCTGTATGGCGCCTTCGTCATCCATCCGAAGGCGCCCGTGATCCGGGCGGATCGGGAGGCGGTCGCGGTCATCAGCGATTGGTCCGATGAGGACGCCAATCAGATCCTCAAAAATCTCCGTAAAGACGGCGAGTATTACGCTTACAAGAAGGATACGTTGCGATCGTATTGGGGCGCTTTGCGGGCGGGTGGCTTGATGACCCATCTCTCCAACGAATGGATCCGGATGGGCGGCATGGATCTGTCGGACGTGGGTTACGACGCCTTCCTCATCAACGGCAAACGCAGCTCCCAGCTGATCGACGCGAAACCGGGCGAGACCGTGAGGCTGCGCCTGATCAACGCATCGGCTTCGACGTACGTTTACGTCGCCTTGGGCCGCGCGCCGATGCGGGTCGTTTCCGCTGACGGAATCGATGTCGAGCCGCGGATGGCGAGCGAAATCCTGATGGGCATGGCCGAGACGTACGACGTATTGTTCACCGTTCCAGAGCGGAAGGCGTACGAACTCCGCGCGACCGCCCAGGACGGAACGGGTTTCGCTTCAACCTGGGTCGGTGACGGAGAGAAAGTGCCGGTCCCAGACAGGCCTTCGCCGGATCTGTACGCGGCCATGGATCACTCCTCCCACGGCTCGGGCTCCGCCGGCGACCACGCCGCTCACGATCATGCTCAGCCCAAAGATCATGCTCATGGGCACGGTCAACACCAGCACGGTCAACATCAGCACGGTCAACATCAGCACGGTCAACATCAGCACGGTCAACATCAGCACGGTCAACATGGCGAGGCCGCGCCGGAATCGTCGATTTCGACGTTGACGGTCGATGACTTGAAGGCGCGTGCGTCGACCGCGCTCCCGGCGGCCGCGCCCAAGCACGATCTGAAGCTCGTTCTCGGCGGGGACATGGAGCGCTACGTTTGGCATCTCAACGGCAAAGCGATCCATCAAGACCGCAACCTCGTCATTCAGGAGGGCGAAGCCGTCCGGATCACGTTCCAAAATGAAACCATGATGCATCATCCGATGCACTTACACGGGCATTTTTTCCGCGTCTTGAACAAAAGCGGCGATTCGTCGCCTCTTAAACACACGGTCGACGTTCCCCCGCACTCCTCGCGCGTGATCGAGTTCTACGCCGATGAGCCCGGCGAATGGATGCTTCATTGCCACAATCTCTACCATATGAAAACCGGCATGGCCCGCGTCGTGAAATACGCGAGCTTCAACGCCGATCCGCTCATCGCCGGCCACCAGAAGCACGACCCGCACCTGCACGACCATATTTATTTCGACGGAATGGCCGAGCTCGCCACGAACCACGCGCAAGCGGCGCTGCGGCTCTCGAACACCTGGAACACGCTTGAGGTTCACGCGGAGTCCCGCGATTACGAGAATTTCGAACGCGTCGAAGGCGAGATCCTCTATCGCCGGTGGTTCACCCAGTTTCTCAATTTGACCGCCGGCGGAGCGCATTTCGAGGAATTCGCCGATCATAAGACCCGTGCCCTGGTTGGCGTCGGGTACATGCTGCCGATGTTGATCGAGGCGGATCTTTTCATCGACAGCCGGGGGAAAGCGCGCCTGGACATGGAAAAGCGTTTTCAATGGACGAAGTTCGTGTTCACCGACGCGTCAGTGGTGTTCCGCGAGGCCGCCGAGACGGAATTCGAGATCTCGCTCATGTACGCGAACTCGTGGGCTTGGTCCGCGGGTTTGATGTTCACCGAAGACAGCATGGGCGTCGGCGCCCAGGTCAGGTTTTGAGCCGTGGGCCCGGCGACCATCGACCCCGTCTGCGGAATGAAGGTGGACGCCGCGAATCCCAAGGGCGGGCGGGCGGTCCATGACGGGATGACGTATTCGTTCTGCAACCCGAAATGCAGAACCAAGTTCGAAGCCGACCCGGGCCGGTATTTGAGCGCGAGGCCGGCCGGGATCGCGACGGCGGTCCCGGAGGGGGATAGGGAAAAAACCTATACCTGCCCCATGCATCCCGAGATCCGCCAAAAAGGACCGGGCGGTTGCCCGATCTGCGGAATGGCCTTGGAGCCGGAGGAAATCGGCCTCGAGGAGGAAGCCAATCCCGAACTCGTGGACTTCACCCGTCGGTTGAAAGTTTCGGTCGCATTGACGGTTCCGTTGGTTTTCCTGGCGATGTCGGAAATGATTCCCGGCCAGCCGGTGCAGCGCGCCCTTCCAGCCCACTGGTCCGCGGGATTGCAATCGTTGTTGGCGACGCCGGTCGTGTTCTGGGCCGGGTGGCCCTTTTTCGCGCGCGGTTGGGCGTCTTTGCGATCACGGAACTGGAACATGTTCACTTTGATCGCTCTGGGGACCGGGGTCGCGTACGCTTACAGCGTCGTGGCGACTCTGTTCCCGGGCCTCTTCCCTGAACAGTTCCGGGCCCACGGCGGCGGGGTCGCCGTCTATTTCGAGGCCGCGGCGGTCATCGTCGCGTTGGTGCTCCTCGGGCAGGTCCTCGAGTTGCGCGCGCGCGCGCGGACCGGCAACGCGATTCGCGCGCTCCTGGGCCTGGCCCCGAAGACCGCGCGCCGAATCGATGGCGCGGGCGAGAGCGACGTCTCTCTGGAGAGCGTTCGCGTCGGGGACAGGCTGCGCGTGCGGCCCGGGGAAAAAGTCCCGGTGGACGGGGTCGTCGTCGAAGGGTTCAGCCGGATCGACGAGTCGATGATCACCGGCGAGCCCGTGCCGGTCGAAAAGAGCGAGGGGCGGCCGGTCACCGGCGCCACCGTCAACGGGACGGGAAGTTTCATCATGCGAGCGACGCGGGTCGGGTCCGACACGCTCCTGGCGCAGATCGTGAAAATGGTGAGCCAGGCGCAGCGCAGCCGCGCGCCGATCCAAAAACTCGCGGACAAAGTTTCCGGTCATTTCGTGCCGGCCGTCGTCGTCATCGCCGTTTTGTCGGCTTTCGCCTGGGCTTTTTGGGGCCCCGACCCGGCGTACGCGTTCGCGGTCATCAACGCGGTCTCGGTGCTGATCATCGCGTGTCCGTGCGCCTTGGGGCTCGCGACGCCGATGTCGATCATGGTCGGGACTGGAAAGGGTGCCACGCTCGGGGTTCTGATCAAGAACGCCGAGGCTCTGGAGGCGATGGAGAAGATCGACGTGCTCGTGGTCGACAAGACCGGTACGCTCACGGTCGGTCGTCCGGAGTTGACCGAGGTGCACCCGGCCCCTGGCTTCGCGGGCGACGAGGTCCTGCTGTTGGCCGCGACGCTCGAGAAGGCCAGCGAGCACCCCTTGGCGGAAGCGGTCGTGCGGGGCGCCGAGGCGCGCGGGCTCGAACCGGGCGAAGCGGAACGCTTTGAATCCATCACTGGCCATGGGATCCGCGGCACGGTCGCGGGCCGGGACGTCATGGTCGGAAATCCTGGGCTTCTTCGCCGGTTCGGGGCGGACCCGGAAGCGTTGTCGCAGGCCGCGGCTCGGCCGCAGGGGGAGGGGAGTGGCGTCATGTTCGTCGCGATCGACGGCCGGGCGGCCGGGTGGATCGCCGTGCGCGACCCGATCAAAGAGTCGGCGCGCGCTGCGATCGAGTACTTCCGAGGCCGCGGCGTCGATGTGGTGATGCTGACCGGCGACAACCGGCGGACGGCGCTCGCGGTCGCGAGTCAACTCGGCCTGGACAGGGTCGAGGCCGAGATCTTGCCGGAGGGCAAAAACCGGGCGATCCGCGAACTGAAGAACGAAGGCAAAATCGTCGCCATGGCGGGTGACGGGATCAACGACGCGCCGGCTTTGGCCGCGGCGGATGTCGGGATCGCGATGGGCACGGGCGCCGATGTCGCGATGGAAAGCGCGGGGGTCACCCTCGTCAAAGGGGATTTGAACGGCATCGTACGCGCGCACAGGTTGAGTCGGGCGACGATGAAGAATATCCGCCAGAATCTTTTTTTCGCGTTCGTCTACAATGCGCTGGGAGTGCCCGTTGCGGCGGGCCTGTTGTACCCGTTCTTCGGCCTTTTGCTGAGCCCCATGTTCGCGAGCCTCGCGATGAGTCTCAGCTCCGTCTCGGTGATCGCCAACGCGCTCCGCCTGCGCCGGGTCCCGCTATAAGCCGCGTTTCAATCGGTCCGAGCGGTCATCTCGCGTCGGCATCCCCGGCCTCTTCTTCCGCGCCGCTTTGGTCGGCCTCCATGACGGTCAAAAGCCTCGACATGCGCACGTTGTTGGCGTTGATGATGCCGACCGCGTTGGCGGATGCCGTCCCGGTCCGGTACCTGTTGTAGGGGAGCTTGGGGTTTGAGAACCTGCGGATGCGCGGATAAGCGCCGTAGGCCATGATCGTGCGGAACCGCCCGCCCGAGTTCACGTAACCGTCGGAGTGGTTGAGGCCGATGTTGTGCCCGAGCTCGTGGCTGAAGGTGTACATCCTGAACGCGTTCGATTTCACGATCGTGAACGCGTAAGATTTGGTGGCCGAGATGTAGCCGATGCCGGCGGTCGAGCCGCCCTTCGTGTAGGCGCCGATCAAGGTGACCTGATCGGCTTTGAGGCGTTTCCTCTCGGCGTGCACCTCGTTCCAGCGCGAATCGGTCGTGCGCCTCAGGGACCCGAGGTCCGCCGACCACGCGCCGGTCTCGCTTTGTCCCGTTTCGAGCGTGCCGGCCAAGCGGACGCGGAGGTTGGCGCCGCTGTTGGCAAGCGCGGTGTTCGTGTCGGCGATCCCCATCTTGATCAAGGCTTTGATCGCGGCGGCGCCGCCTTCTTTGATCCTGGCGGCGGGGGTGTAGGCGACGAGCATGTCGATCATCGGGGTCGCCATCGCGCCGTCCGCTCCCGGCTCGTAGATGGGTTCGTCTCCCTCGATCGGTTCGGCGGCGGGAAGGGCCTCGCAACCGTTTTCGCCGTCGTCGTGTTTCCGCTGGCTCACCGAGTGGAGCTCGCCCTGGCCGGTGAAGCGGACCTCGTAACTTTCATCGGCCGACGCGTCGGTGATGTTGGCGACCAGGACCCCTTCGTTCATGACGAGGGTCGCGGCGCTGTCGGGACGGCCTTCGATGTGCCCGATAGCGACGAGGTCGGCGGCGGACTCCCGCTCGACCCGCTCGATCACCAGGGTGACGGTCTTGTCCTGGAAAAGGTTGATGGGCAGGCGCCCGGAACCCTGTTCGAGGATCCGCCTGAGGGCGTCTTGATCGACTCGCACGAAGCGTCGTCGTTGCGCGCCGTCGTCGTCGGGAACGGCGACGGTCGAGGCTTCGGGTTCGGCGTCGATGAGGATCGCGCCGGTACCCTGGGGATCGGCGGACTGGCCGGCGCAGGCCGGCAGCAGGAGAGCGATGAAACAAAGTGCGAATATTTTTTTTGCGGAACCGTTGGGTGTTTTCATGCCGAACAGGATTAACAAACGCCTCCGCGGGGAAGAAACCCCGCGCGTGGAATTTGCGCCTTTCGTCGGGTCCAGAAATCCCACCTCGCGTTTCCGCCTCCGGAGGACGGAACCGCTCGGTTAGCCTCGCCCGAACCGAGGCGTCGGCCGCGGGTTCGGACGAATCGGCGTCCCCGTCGCGTTCAGCGACGGGAGTCGATGGGCGGAACCGTCCTGCGGGCTTCTCCCGTGTATTCGCTCAGCGGGCGGATCAAGCGGTTGTTCGCCGCTTGTTCCATGATGTGCGCGGACCAACCCGTCGTGCGAGCCATGACGAAGATGGGAGTGAAGAAATCGATTTCGAATCCCATCATGTAATACGCGGGGCCCGCCGGGAAATCGAGGTTCGGGTGGATGTTCTTCTTCTCGACCATCACTTTCTCGAGCGCGGCGTACATCCGCATCCATTTCTGCTCGCCCGTGACATCGGCCATGGCTTGCGCGTATTTTTTCATCGTCGGCACACGGGAGTCCCCGGATTTGTAGACGCGATGCCCGAAACCCATGACTTTCTTTTTGCGCGCCAAGGCGTCGAGCATCCACGCCTCCGCTTTCGCGGGATCGGCGATTTCAAGCATCATGTGCATGACTTGCTCGTTGGCCCCGCCGTGCAGGGGCCCTTTCAGGGCGCCGATGCCGGCGACCGTCGCGGAATAGACGTCGGATTGCGTGGAGGTGACGACCCGGGCCGTGAACGTGGACGCGTTGAAGCTGTGCTCGGCGTACAGGATCAGCGAGGCGTCGAAAGCCTTGACGATCTCCTTTTGCGGCACTTTTTCGAAGCACATGTGGAAGAAGTTCTCCGCGATCGAGAGATCGTCCCTCGGCGGCACCGCCTTCAGCCCCTTTTTCGAACGATAGTGGGCGGCCACCAGGGTCGGGATCTTGGCGAGGAGTTGAACGGCCTTGTCATGGGTCGTTTCGCTCGACGCGTCCCAGACCCTCGGGTCTTCGCAGCCGAGGATCGAGACCCCCGTGCGAATCGCGTCCATGGGATGGGTGGACTCGGGAAACCCTTCGATCGCGCGCAGGGCCGCCGCCGACACGGGTCGATAGCCGCGTTCTTTCTGGGTGAACGCGCGCAGCTGATCGGAATTCGGGAGATCGCCGTGGTAAAGGAGGAACGCGACCTCCTCGAAGGAGCATCGTTCCGCCAGGTCTTGGACGGGGTAGCCGCGGTAGAGGAGGGAGTTCGAGTCGGGATCGACTTTCGAGATCGTCGTCGTGTCGATGACGGCGCCTTCGAGTCCTTTCTTCACGTTCATCTTCTCGGGTTCAGCCACATAGTCCGGATTCACGTAGTTGTTGCTCATGGGACGCTCCTTTTGACGTGGACGAAATTTCGATCGGATCATTGGCGCGAGCGGGACGCTCGGGCTTGGGAGACGATCTCGCGACGACCCCCATTATTTGCGACGGTTCCCGCGCCGCTGCGGGACAGCGCCGGGCTCTCGCTGGATTCAGCTTTCACCAGGCTTTTTCGAACGACGGAAATCCTAATCCGCGCCGGTGTCGCCCGTCAATGAGTACTTGACGCGAAATCGCGCGCACCGCTACCGTTGCCGGGCCGTGTGATCACGCCATCCATCCATTCCGCGCTTCAGTCCCGGCAGGGATCGCCTCTGAAGCACGGAGCGGTTCAATCACGTTTCGCCGGGAAAGGGCCCCCCATGATAAAGCATGCAGTTCGAGTTTACCCATCCAAAGAGAAGATCGAGCGCAAGGACCAGCTCGCGTGGAAACTCGCCGAAATCGGCTCGGCCCCGTTCGCCGTCGAGAACGAGGTTCTCGACATGGTCGTGAACCGAATCATCGACAACGCCTCGGTCGCCGTCGCGTCGCTCAATCGCCGGCCGGTGGCGTCGGCGCGCGCGATGGCGCTCGCCCATCCCAGGGAAACCGGCGCGGCCGTCTTCGGGATGCCGAATGAGCGGGGGTTCGATTGCGAATGGGCCGCGTGGGCGAACGGGACAGCGGTCCGCGAACTCGACTTCCACGATACGTTCTTGGCCGCCGATTACTCGCACCCCGGCGACAACATCCCGCCGATCCTCGCGGTCGCCCAGCAGATGCGGAAGTCGGGCAAGGAGCTCCTTCGCGGCATCGCCGTCGGCTATGAGATCCACGTCGCCCTGGTCAAAGCGATTTGCCTGCACGAGTTCAAGAAGGATCACATCGCCCACTTGTGCCCGGCGCAAGCGGCGGGGATAGGGGCCCTCTTGAACCTCCCGACCGAGACGATCTACCAAGCGGTTCAACAAGCCGTCCATGTCTCGTTCACGACGCGGCAGTCGCGCAAGGGCGAGATCTCCTCGTGGAAGGCCTACGCGCCGGCGCATTCCGGCAAGCTCGCGATCGAGGCCGTGGACCGCGTCATGCGCGGAGAGGGCGCACCGTCGCCGATCTACGAAGGAGAGGATTCCGTCCTGGCTTACATGCTCGGCGGGAAGGACAGCCGTTACGAGGTCGAATTGCCGTCCCCGGGCGAGCCCCTCCGCGCGATTCTCGAGACGTACACCAAGGAGCATTCTGCCGAGTACCAATCGCAGGCGCTGATCGACCTGGCGAGGAAGATGAAGCCGAAGATCGCGGATTTCGAGAGCATCGAGAGCGTCGTGATCCATACGTCCCACCACACGCACTACGTGATCGGGACGGGAGCGGGCGACCCCCAGAAAATGGATCCGAACGCCTCTCGCGAGACGCTCGATCATTCGATCATGTACATATTCGCGGTCGCGCTCCAGGACGGGACGTGGCACCACGCCCATTCCTACGCGCCCGAGAGGGCGAAGAGGGAGGACACGGTTCGCCTTTGGAGGAAGATCTCGACGGTCGAGGACGAGCAGTGGACCCGCTGGTATCATGAGCAGGACCCGGATAAAAAACGTTTCGGAGGACGCGTCGAGATCAAGTTCAAGAACGGCGAGAAACTCATCGACGAGCTCGGCGTCGCCGACGCCCACCCGGCCGGGGCGAGGCCGTTCAAGCGCGCGGACTACGTCAGGAAGTTCGACTCGCTCACGGAAGGCCTCGTGGCGAAGCCGGAGCGCGACCGTTTCATTTCGATGGCGGAAAACCTGGCCGACCTTTCGCCGGCCCAGGTCCGCGCTTTGAACGTCCAGATCGACCTCGGTAAGCTCACGAGCCATGAACGGGACGACAAGGGGATTTTCTGATGCTTTTTCCGGATAAGACCGCGGTGGCGAAACGAAGGGATCTCCGGGAGGCTTTGCGTTCCGGTCGGCTTCTCCGGTTTCCGGGGGCTTGGTCCCCGCTGGTCGGCATGGCGATCGAGGACGCCGGTTTCGACGGGGTTTACATTTCAGGCTCGGTGCTTTCGAACGATCTCGGCTACCCGGACATCGGGCTGACGACTCTCAGCGAGGTCGCGGGGAGAGGGCGCCAAATCGCGCGCGCCACGAGCTTGCCTTCGATCATCGATGCCGACACCGGCTTCGGCGAACCGATGAGCGCGACCCGCACGGTCCAGGAGATGATCGAGCTGGGCCTCGCCGGCTGCCACATCGAGGACCAAGTCAATCCGAAACGGTGCGGGCACCTGGATGGGAAAAACCTCGTCGCGCGGGAAGAAATGGTCCGTAAGATCGCGGCGGCCGAGCGGGGGAAGAGGCTGGACGCCGATTTCCTTCTCATCGCCCGGACGGACGCGAGAGCGAACGAGGGCCTGGCGTCCGCCATTGAGCGCGCGAAGGCCTACGTCGACGCCGGCGCTGATTGCATTTTCATAGAGGCTTTGGAGAGCGAGCGGGAATTCGAGGAATTCCGCAAGGCGATCGCGGCCCCGCTCCTCGCCAACATGACCGAGTTCGGGAAGTCGAAGCTTTTGACGCATGAGCAGCTTTCGAACCTCGGGTACAACATCGTCATTTACCCGGTGACGACGTTCCGGCTGGCGATGCAGGCGACGATCGACGGCCTCAGGGAACTGAAGGCGCGCGGCACCCAAGAGGGCCTCTTGGAGAGGATGCAGCATCGGAAAGACCTCTACGCTTTGACTCGGTACCAGGATTACAATTCCTTGGATCAGAGCATCTTCAATTTCACCCTGAAGCCTTAGAGAGCGTGCGCGCGCCTCCTCTCCGCGGGATCTCGAGGCCCGCTCCGGTCCGGGCCGGTGGGGGAGGGGGAGGCGCGCCTGGCCTTCCGTCTCAGATTCGGACGAATCGCTTATTCCGTTCCGAGGCGCCGTCCGTTTCGGTCATACTGAAGGCACGGGGGCCGTGAACATGCCATCCAAATCGATCCTCGCCGCCTTCGGAGCCGGCCTCGTCGTGCTGATCGGCGCCTACCAGAACTGCGCGCGAAAAACGCATTGGGAGCCGGCCTCGGAACACGTCGAAGCCGATCCGCTTGTGCGCAAGATGAACGAGACGACGGCGATCACGTCGTCCGCGAAATTCGCCGGTGACGCGGTCTGCGCGGTCTCGCGGTTGCGATGCCTGAAGAAAGTTTTCTCGCCGGATGTCGACGACTCGCGGGGCGAAGAGAGCGTTTGCTTGGCCGACGGGCTTTGCCTCGACGTGGCCGTACGATCCTACGATACGCGCAATGCGATCGCCTCATGCCCGGACTGCGGCGCCGCAGCGGCTGCGCCTGGAGGAGCTTACAACCGTGAAGAGTACACCTGCTGGGTCGGGGAGCCCGGTTCGCCCGAAGCCAGCGCGTACGCGCTGCGCGACGGTTTGGAAGACGCGGCCGCGGCGGCGCTGGACGCTTGCGAAGGGCGGGAGTGAAACCATGAAATCACGTCCGTTCGAGATCGCCCTCGTCATCGCCACCGCTCTGGCCCCGGCGTCCGCCTTCGCGCATATCCGCGTCAGTCCGCCGGGTCGCATGGGGACGAACGACGCCGTCAAATTCATCCAGAACAACAAGAGCAACCCCGCGCTCGCGCCCGACAGCCCCGGGCCGTGCTCGACGTTCACGACGCGGATGGCGAGCCCGTTGAACTTGACGGGCGGTCAGTCGTTCACGTTCACGATCCAGGAGACGATCAATCACCCGGGTCGTTTCTACGTGCAGTTCCGCGCCAACGCGAACGAGGAGTACTGGGCCCCGGCCAATCAGCTGGCGTTGATTTCAGACAACCAGAACAACGGCGTGACGCAGGCGGTGATCACCGTCCCCAACCTCACAACGGCGGAGGGGACGTTCCGCGTGCTTCAGGAAATGGATGACCAGCCGGGCGAGTTCTACGTGCATTGCATCGACGCCAATATCTCATTGGCTGGCGGGCCGACGCCACCCGGCGGCGGGCCATCGCCCGGTCCCGACGGCGACAACACCTTTTCATCGACGTCGATGGATGTGAAGAAGCCGGCGATGGCCGGCTGCGGGCTCGTTTCCGCGGACGGCGGCCCTTCCGGCCCGAACAGGGCGGTCATCCTGGCGGCCCTTCTGCTCGCGCCCCTCCTTTCGGTGTTCGCGCACCGGCGGCGGTCGTCGTGACCGACTGGAGCCCGCTCCTAAGGGGCCATTCCGCCATCGAGATCGTCGAGAACAACGGTCGGGCGTTGCGAGTCAAAGTGGCGACGAGCCGCTTGGGCGACCTGTTCGATGATTTTCTCCACGACGTCTTGCTGGTCGATTATTGTTGGGTGCACTTCCCGGAAGACAATTGGGTCTTCGTCTTCGAAGATCCTTCGAAGCTCACGCGGAGCCGCGTCCTCGGCGGTATCGAGCGGCTGCGCGCGGGGGCGCTTTCCGCGCCCGTCCCCTGAGCGCGTCACGGCCGGTGGGCGAGGCGGGTCGCGGCGTCCCCTGCCCTGGCGGCGGGAGGATCGGGCTGGAGTTCGAGCAAGCGGTATTGCGTGCCGCTCACCTGCGCCAGGAACCTGCCGCCCGGCAGTCCGCGAAAAATCTGGCCGTAAAAGCCGAGGCTTTTCAATTGGCGGCCTTTGATGTCGCAGAGAGCGAGTTCGTCTTCGCTGTTTTCCGGCGAATAGATGAGAAGCGACGAACCGCGCGAGGAAACGGCGAGCGGCCGCGAGTGGCGCGATTCCTCGACCCGCACCGAACCCGTGCGCCAATCGTAGAACACGATCGGCGAGTCGAGTTCCGTCTTGGGGCCTTTCAGGAACTCGGGAACGAAGACGAGCTCGCCCGATTCCCGCGCGCACAGGCATTGGATGTTGGTCGCCGACCAACCCTCGCGTTCGAGATCGTGGTTCAAGGTCGCCAGCATGCGGCCGTTCAGGTCGAAGATGGCGATGCCCATGGCGGCCGTTGGGCCGGTTTCGATGCCGTACTCGTGGGCGGCGTCAGGATGGTACGCGATCGCGAGAGTCCCCGCGGCGCAGACGACGTCGATGACGCCCGCGCCGACATGAAAGCGGTGCTCGAGGCGGCCCGTTTCGGTGATCAGGAACGCGTTCTCGCCTTTGACCTGGTCGCTATTGGTGTCGATCAGGAGAACACGCTCGGAACCGATCGAGCGAACGTGCGGGAATTCGGACGCGGGCCAGGCCGAGGGAAGCTCCGCCGGGCCGGTGGGTCGCATCAGAACCTGGCGTTTCCCGAAGCCCTGGATCGAGATCAGTCCGCCGTCGGGTCGGATGTCCACGTCCAGCACTTCGCCGATATCGATCGGAAAGGAAAGTAGCGTTTCTCTCATCAGGCCCCTAAAAGACCACATATATCGGAGTATGGCAAGGCGCAGCGATGTTGTGCGGATCCCTCTTTGTTTTTCGTAAGCATTTAAAAAAACACAAGAAATCGGCCGTGTCCGCCTTCGAAAGTCAGGCCTGCATCGGCATCGGCACTGATGAGGAAGGCGAGCTTGGCCTGGTCGGCGAGCGCGAATTCGTATCGGGCGTTGATGCGCTGCTCGACGGCGTCGTAGGCGAAGCCCCTGTTGAAGAAACGCCCGTCGCCGTCACCGTTGAAGAAGGTCGCTTCGTACCCGAGTTCGATTCGATCGTGGTCGCCGGAGCGTTCCGGACCCGGAAGCGAAATCGTCAGATGAGGGAGGGTGTTCCGTTGCCGTCCCGCCGCGCCGGATCCGTCCCGCCATTCGCGTTGGATGTACGCCACGCCGGGCCGGACCGTGAACGATCGTTCGGGCGGGGAGACGGTCAGGCTCACGAGCGCCTGCCAACGTTCGCGCGCGAGGCTTTGCGCCGCCGCCGTGGCCGGGGCGACCGCTGAGCGCGCTTCGTTTTTTTCGTCCCATTGCAGGCGCGCTTCCAGACCGAGTCGTTCGCTCGTTCGGGCGGTCCCCTCCAGCCAAATCGTCAAGCGATCGTGAGAGACGTCCGTGGACGTCGCCGGGAAGCGCCAAACGCCCGGGAGATCGCGCCGGAACCCGGCGTGCGCGAAACGGCTCTGGTCGCCGAAGCCGCGGACCGAGAGACCCGTCGAATTGGGGTTCGCGCCCGAGACGAATCGGTCGCCCGCCTGTGAGCGTTCTTCGCGCTCGGGGTCGACCCAGGTGTGGAAGAGCCGCACCTCCAGGTTCTTCCACGGCCAGAAGAGGAGGGCCGCGCCGAGATCGACGTCCTCTTTCTCGCGCGAAACGCCGCCGTAGAAGGAAAGCCCGACGCGCTCATGGAGTCGGTAGACGAGTTCGAGCCAGTTCCCGTCTTCGTCCTCCTCCATGTCCTTCTGCGTGAACCTGGTGAAGCGGAACTCGAGTTTCTCCCCGAGCGATCGACGCGCGCGCAAGCGTTCGTAGTGCAGGAACCGTTTCGTTGAGAGGCTGCCGAGGCGCAGGTCAAAGGCGGCGTCGCGGGAGAAGAACGCGGTGTCCTCGGCCAGTGACGGCATGTAAGCGAGGACGTCGGATTGGTATTCCGAATCGAGCGCCGCGGGACGGTCGAGCTCTGCCGCCTCGACCGCGTCCCAACCGGCGAATTCGGGGAAAACGTCGAAAGCGAGAGCCGGGTTCGAGGCGAAGAGGAGCGAGGAGAGCGTCAAACCGAGGGATCTCATGCGCGCAGTAGATCAAAGAACGGCGCGCCTTCCAAGCGATCGAAGACGAGCGTGGGAGGGGGACTTTCGGGAACGCGGCGTTTTCGCCGCGTTCCCACGGAAGCCGCCGTTCGATTCGACTTGTTTGAAGGGCGCGGGCTTGCGGGCGGTGTCGCCGAAAGTCGCCGTCGGCCTCAAGGTCGGCGCGGGTGCGGGGCGCACAAAAAGCGCCGCCGAACCGGATTCCGTTTGTCGACGCCGCGCAAACGCTGGCAGATTAAGGGACGGAATTGAAGAAAGAAAGGATGAAGTCATGCACCTCAACGTGAACACCGGTATCGCTGAAAACGATCGCAAAGAAATCGCCGACGGTTTGTCCAAGTTGCTGGCGGACACCTATACGCTCTATCTCAAAACGCACAACTTCCATTGGAACGTGACCGGTCCGATGTTCCAGACCCTGCACCTGATGTTCGAGACCCAGTACAACGAGCTTTCGCAAGCGGTCGACGTGATCGCGGAACGCATCCGCGCGCTGGGTTTCTACGCGCCCGGGACCTACGCCGATTTCGCGCGTCTTTCATCGATCAAAGAAGCGGCGGGCGTGCCCCAGGCGCAGGAGATGATCAAACAACTGGTCGACGGCCAGGAAGCCGTCGTGCGCACGGCCCGTTCGGTTTTTCCGGTGGTCGAGCGCGCGTCCGATGAAGCGACGGCGGACCTGCTCACCCAACGCATGCAATTGCACGAAAAAACCGCCTGGATGCTCCGCAGCCTCCTCGAAGGCTGACGTCGGATCAGCCTCGCCGAGTTCGACGAGGCGGCGCGCGGATGGGCGGTGCCCATCCGCGAAGCGGCGCGGGCGAGCGTCGCTCTCAGCCGCCCCGCCCGCGGGCGTTCAGCTCAAGGCGGAGTTGGCGTATCAGCTCCGCTCCCGGGTTCGTCTCAAGAGCGGCTAATTTGAGATCGGTGCGTTTCGGGAAATGAACGCCGCATCCAAGTCGGGAGTCCCGCGCACGATTCTGGCGACCTCGCTTTGTCCTTCTTCAAGTTCATTCACGGTCAAGGGAGCGCGGATGGCGCTTGAGCCCGCACCCTGTCGGTGGCCTTTGAGTACGAGGCCCTCGCGGGGGTTCGCCCCATCGCCCGGAGTCCCGACGGAAAGCGACCTGTTTTTGGAGTTTTCGCCACGAGGCGATCGCCGAACGCGGGGCCCTGTGACTTAGGTGCGCTCGATCCGTCGACGATCGGCGTGGCGGAGAGGCGGGCCCGGCGTTGTAATGGCATGAATAGGCTCGCGTGAATAGGCTCGGAGGACAGCATGATGCCAGAAAGACGCCGCGAAAGACGCGATCAAAACCAGGCGACGATCCCTCCGGTGACCGGAGACCATGCGACGGACCATGCGACCTTGGTGTTCGTCGGCGATGAAAGCGAGTGGTCGGCGCCGGCGTGGTGCGATTATTCAGCCAGTTACGGAAAGCCCGATTTCACGAGACTCGACGGCGCGGATCTGCAAGGGGCGGATCTGCGCGCCGCGCGGCTTCCACTCGCGGATTTTCGCGCGGCCGCGGCGCGCGCGTGCTCACTGGCGGGGGCCGAACTCACTTTCAGCGATTTCTCCCGCGCCGACCTGCGCGCGGCCGATCTCTCGAACACTTGCCTCTGCCTGGCCGACCTCACGGAAGCCGACCTGCGCGGCGCCGATGCCTCCGGATCCGACTTGATGAAGGCGACCCTGAGGGGAGCGGATCTGAGAGGCGCCCGACTCATGGGCGCATGCCTGGACGACGCTGATCTCGAAGAGGCGGTTTTCGACGAAACGACCGAGCTGCCGTTTGATTTCGAGCGGGCGCGGGCGCGCGGGATGACGTTCCGGCCCGCCGCGGGGCTGAGGCAGTGAGGGGCGGAGGGGGTGGCATGGAATTGAGCCATGAGCTCCAGAGGCGTTTGCGGGGCTTGGTGGATTCGGCGCCGTCGGACGCCTCGTCGGTGTTCTGCGTCCGACGGACGGCGGGCGGTTACAAGGGGCTCCTCAAGATCAGATCCAAAGAGCTGCGCATCGTCGCGGGCGGCTCGGCCGCGACCTTGGAGCAGGTCGTGGATCAGATCGACGGGGAAGTCGCGGAGAGATTGACGGAATGGCGGCGGCTCCGCTTCTCGTGACGCCGAGGGCCCTTGGCGCGGGCAAGTATGTCCGAACTTTCATAAAGCAGTGACGTCGGAGGCAAGACTGCGTGCAGCGGCTTCCCCTAACCTGAGCGCGGAGTCCGCCGAAGATGGGGGGCATGGACGATGAAAAAGCTCAAAGACATCAACTGGAACCAAGTCTATTATTTTTACGAGGTCGCTAGGAAGATGTCGATGAAGGAGGCGGCCGAAGTGACCGGCGTCTCCATCCCGACCGTCAGCGAGCAGATCAAACGCCTCGAAACCCTTCTCGAGACGCCGCTTTTCCACCGCCGTCCCCGGCGGATCGAACTCACCGTGGAAGGCGAAACGCTCTACCAGCACGCCAAACAGATGTTCGAATCAGGTTTGAGGTTCCTCGACGTCGTCAGCCCGACGGTGATCGGCGGCTACCCTGTGCGCATCGGCATACAGGAGAGTTTCGCTTCATCGCTCGCCTTCGATTTCCTGATGAGGTATTTCGACGCGTACTCGCCGTTCGGCACCGTGCACACGGCGCGTGAGCCGATCGCCGATCGCCTCATCGAGAGCATCCATACGGGCGCCCTCGATTGGGGATTGACGTTGACGGCGCCGAATTCGGCGCGTCTCGAGTACGGGAAAATCGGTTCGGCCGAAATCGTGTTCGTCGGCAGCCACGAGCTCCTCGAAAAGCATAAAAACCGCGTCGAGATATTCCAGGACGTGCCGCTGGCGCGGTGCCGTTGGGACGAGCAGCTCAACAAGCTCGTCGGCGATCATCTCCAAGCCGCCGATATCTTCGCCGAGGAAGTCATCGACAGCGACCACTGGGAGTTCTGCCTGCGCCTCGCCGAGCAAGGCAAGTGCGTGACGGCGGTGGCGCGCAATTTCGCGCCCGAAGGCGCGCAGGGAGCCCTGAGGACGTTCGGCGTCGGAGGCCCGATCGTGTTGCCGTACTACGCCGTCTGGCGGCAGTCGAGCCAGCGCATGATCGCGATCCGTAAGTTGATCGACCTCCTCGAGAAAGACAATAAAGTCATCCGTTCGCGGCCCGGCCCCGGCCCGGCCGCGGGCGTCGGCAGCGGCGTGGGCGAACCTCCCCCGATCGAGCTTCCGCACTACTTCGAAGGGGAGGAGTGGGGAGAGGCCTTTCGCGAGTGAGGGGGCGGCAATGGCGGAACCGATGGGGAACTCGTCCTCCAAGCGCGGATCCGAAACAGGCCCTGAATCGCTTCTCGTTTGTAGAAAACTCCATTGGCGGAGGCGGATTTGGGCAGGTTATGGTCGCCCTCGGCTCGACCCTGAACGAATTTGGCCCGTGCGCATTGTGCAGGCGCGCCAAGGAATGAAGAACCCAATCACATGAGCCAGCGGGGTGAAACGTATGCATGAAGAAACTCTGACATCAGGATTCCCGTTCCAAATGCCGAAGCTTTCGGCCGACCAACTTCCGACGTTGGCGGAATGGAATTCCCGTTACATCGATTACGTCCTCAACTTCACGAAGGGCAAAAAAACGGCCGCGGCCCGCATCCTCGGGATCAACCGCCGAACGCTCTATCGCCGCAACAAAGCCAAGGGCCGGGACGCGAGCCATGACGGCATGAACGGCGACCGTCCCGGCGCCATGGTCCATCAGGCTATGAGCCGCCCGGAGCCTCAGCCCCACCATATGGAGCACTGATGCCGATCGGCGATCTCTGTCAAACCCAGGTCGCCACGATCGACCGGGTCGCGACCGTGAATGCGGCGGCCCGGTTGATGCGGGAGCGGCACGTAGGGGACGTCGTCGTCTGCGACCGCGTCGATGGAAGGTTGGTTCCCGTGGGCATCCTGACCGACCGGGACATCGTCGTCGGCCTCATCGCCATGGACATCTCGACGGAGAACATCCGCGTCGAGGACGTGATGACGCCGACTCTCGTCACCGTAGAGGGCGGCAAAGGCGTTTACGAGACGATTCAACTCATGGAGAAGTACGGCGTCCGGCGCCTGCCGGTCGTGGACGAAAGAGGCGCTTTGCTCGGGATCGTCTCGGCGGTGGATCTCTTGGAGCTGCTGAGCGAAGAGATCGCTTCGATATCCCGTCTTTCGGAACGACAGAAGGTCCGCGAGCGCGAGATTCGTTTGTGATGCGGTGTGGATCGAAGCGGCGAGCGCGCAAGGCGCGTGAAAAACAGAAAGCAGGCAAATAAAAAGAGCCGCGATCCCCGCGGCTCTTTTTATTTGCCTGCCCGTTACTCGCCTGTCTCGCTCATCCGGCTCGCGTGCGAGCCGCGTTCACTTCAGTTCGCGATGAACCGTGTGGCGCTTGAGAGCGGCGTTGTATTTCTTCTTCTCCAGGCGCTCGGGGTGCGTTTGCGTGTTCTTCGTGGTCGTGTAGCGCGAGGGCGACTTGCCTTCTTTGCGCGCTTCCGTGCATTCGAGCGTGATGATTTTAATTTTACCCTTTTTCGCCATGGGAAACCCTTTCGGAACCGGAGCGTTTGCGTAAGAACCGGGAGGTATAGCATAGGTTTCGAGCCCTTAGGTAGGGTTTCGTACGCCTTCTCCCCGCTTTTTTCGAGATCTGTCGCTTATGTGCTCGCCGGGGGCTTGTGTTTCTTTTAAATATCCAAAATCATTTACATTTTTTGATATGTGGCCGTTCTCTCCATCGGGAGCCCGGTTCCGGGCCTGTCCGGCTTATTCCCAGGAAGGGAGCGCCCTGGGCCGGCGAACGACAAGAGTTGACCATCGCGGTGGCGACGAAGAGGGGCGCTCGCGGGCAGTGAGGGTAAATTCGTGCCGGCCTTTGACAACTCCAACTTTGACAATTCCAAACGCGATTGATTTGATGAAAGCGCCTTTGATGGGGGTGCGAATGGCGCGGTTCCGCGGGACGGCGATTGTCGGGTTGTCTTTAGCCGCGACCCTGTGGACGAGCCCAGCGAGCGCCTGGTTGAGCGCGAGCCGCACCTGGATCGGCTTTCCGGATACCAAGGTCGGCGATTCGTGGACCGATTACGTGCATATCCGCAACTCCGGCGCGGACGCCGCCGAAGGCCTCGCGGTCACCGACGACTGTTTCATGGACTTCTCCCTCGTCCACAATTGTTTCTTCAACCTGCCCGCCGGGCAAAGCTGTTCGATCGCCATCCGTTACCAGCCGACACGAGCGGGCGCGCACGTCTGCTCGATCGCGGTCTCGTCGTCGAACAAGGGCGCCGTTTCGATTTCCGTCGGAGGCCGCTCGAGATAGCGGCTTTTCAAAACGGCGTCGCCCAAGCCTTTCCGCGCGCACGGGCCATGCTCCGCGCTTGGGTCAGACCGCCGTCCAGACGTTTTCCAGGTCTTCGACCGTGTTGAACGCGTGCGGGGAGAGCCGGATCCCGCCGGAGCGTGCGGCGAACGAGATCCCGGCCGAATGCAGCGCTTTCCCCAGGGCATCGAGCGTCGCGTGCTTGGCGACGGCCGTCGGTTTGACGTTCACGATGGCGCCGCGGTGATGCGAACCGTGCGGCGATTGGATCTCGTAACCGCGCTCGCGCAGGCCGTGCATGAGTTTTTTCGCGAGCCATTCGGCTTCTTGCGCGATGCGTTCCTGGCCGGTGTCCAGGAGCAGATCCAGCGCGTGCCCGAAAGCGGCGATGTCGAGCATTGGGCGCGAGCCCGGCTCGAAACGGGCGGGGCCGGGGAGGATCGTCGCGCCGATGGCGGAGAGGTCGTCCGGAGTGCCGTAGGTCATCGCGCCGACGGACTGCGGTTTGATGCGGGCGAAGACCTCTGGCTTGGCGATCAGGTAGCCGACGCCCATGGGCGAAAGCAGCCATTTGTGGCTGCCGCCGACGATCGCATCGATCCCCGACGCGGAAAAATCGAGAGGCATGACGCCGGCGCCTTGAATGACGTCGGCGAAGGTCAGGATGCCGCGCTCCTTGGCGAAGGCCGCGAGTCGTTCCAGGTCGGTGATCGCGCCCGTCTGATACTGCACCCATGAGACGGCGATCACGCGCGTGCGGCCGGTGACTTTCTCGACGAGGTTAGCGAACGGCGTCGACAGGAACGGTCCGCTTCGGGCCGTCACCAGTTCGCCGCCGGCTTTGCGAACGGCGTCGCGCCAAGGATAGAAGTTCGAGGGATACTCCTGGTCCCAGACGATGACCTCGTCGCCCGGTTTGAAATCGAGCCCGAACGCCGTCTGGGAGATCGCGTTGGCGGCGCCCTGAAAGAACGCGATGTTTTCGGCGCGCGCGTTGAAGAGCCTGGCGAGGTTCGAGCGCGCGCGCTCTTGCGCGGCGAAAAGGTCGGGGATGGCGAAAGCGCCTTCTCGGTGCATGCGGTCGGCCCACGACTGGATGGCGTCTTTGGCCGGCTTGCAAACGGGCGCGACGCCGGCGTTGTTCAGGTGGACGAACCCGCCTGGCGCGCGGACGGCCGTTTTGAACTTCACGATCGGATCCACGGGGTTTCTCCTGAAGGCGGTCCGTTTAGAACTCAGTGTACTTGCGATTGCTGCCCTTGGCGAGTTCGACCGGGTAGTTGCGCGCGTTCTTCTCCATCTTGCGGGCCAGCGCCGCCGTCAGGTCGACGGCGTTGCGTTGCGCGAAACGCAGGATGAGGAAGAACGCGTCGGCCAGTTCGTCTTCGATCTGCTCGCGGGATTTTCCATCGCCCAAGAGCGCGGCGACCTCGTCCTTGGAGCGGAAACGGAAGTGCTCGAGCAACTCCGACGCTTCGGTGATCAGGCCGATGGCGAGTTCTTTTGGGTCGTGGAACCGGTCCCAATCGCGCTCCTCGCAAAACGCGCGGGCTTTGGCCTTCAAGGTTTCCAGAGTGGTCGAGGCGTCGTTCATTCGCGCTCCGTTCCCGGTGGCGGACCCACTTGCGCGAGTAGGTCGCGGAAAGTTTCAACGAAATCCAGACCGGCGCGGCAGGCGATGAAACCGGGATTGGAGAACTCCGGTTTCCCGTAACGGAGCGTAAGGCCGGTCGCCATATCGACGAGCTTGCAGCCCGCTTCTTCCAGGAGGATGTGGCCGGCCGCCGTGTCCCATTCGCTGGTGCGGCCGAAGCGCGGGTACAAATCGGCTTCGCCTTCGGCGACGCGGCACATCTTGAGCGCCGACCCGAAGCGGGTGAGTTCGCCGACGGCGAGGCCGTCGACGAAAGTTTGCAGGGACGGGGTCATTTGCGAACCGCTGGCGAGGACTCGGAGTTTATCGCGGGTGCTTTTGTTGAAGATCCTCTTGGGGCTCCCGGTCGGCTCTTTTTTGAAGGCGCCTTTGCCTTTTTCCGCCCAGAACAGCTCGCCTAGGGCTGGCGCGTAAAGGGCGCCCAGGACGGGAGCGCCGCCGTTCACCAGCGCGATACTGACGACGAACGTGTCGCGCCCGGCGACGAAATCCCTGGTGCCGTCGAGCGGATCGACGAGCCAGAACGTGTCGGCGACCGTGACCGCCGGCGAGGATTCTTCCGAAACGATCGGCGCGACCCGGAGGCTCTCCAGATGCGTCACGATGTGTCGGTTGGCTGTCAGATCCGCTTCGGTCACAGGGCTCGCATCCGCTTTGTAACGGACCGAGAGGCCCGCGCTTCGACGGATTTCCATGATCTTTTCGCCGGCTTCGACCGCAATCTTCGTGATGAATTCGATCATGACCGGAGGACTCTCCCAGCGCCGGATAGCAAAAGACTTGCGCACGCCCGTTCTTTTCTATATTCCAGAGAGTCCGATTTGGCCATCACTGGTCACGTGCGAGCGGAGCTCAGGCGAACATAGCTCAGGGGTAGAGCACTTCCTTCACACGGAAGGGGTCCGAGGTTCAAATCCTCGTGTTCGCACCAATTCCTCGTTAAAAAAACCGACAGTTGAGAAGATACACCGTTTCTGGCCCCATCGCTATCGGCAATGCCGAGGGATCTTCCCCATGCGCGGGGTCCCATGAGCGAGGGCGCGAGCTTCATAGGGGCTCCGTCTCGGCGTAATTTGAGACGGTTTCAGTCGGTCGGTCGACAACGCAATTTTTGTTTATTTTCGCGCGAACCCGGCCGAAGCGATTGGGTATGGACCAGCAGAGCATCGTCTTGTATCGGGACTGGAATGAGTTAGCCCACGTCAGGGTCGCTCTCAAAGGCGAGTCCTTGCGCAAGGAGAGGCTGCACCTTCGGTTCGAATCCATGGGATACCGAAGCAAGGTGAGCGCGAAGGCGAGGCTCGCCGCGGGTTTCGCGCAGGGAGCCGTCATATCGATCGCCGCCGCGGGTTTGATCCAAGCGATCTATTGCGTTCTGCATTACGCGTCGAGCGATCATGGGGCGGGGGACGGATGGTATCTCGCGCCCGATCTCGGCGCCATTTCGGCCTTCGTCATCTTTGCCGTGACCGCGACGGGCGCTCTCGTCTGGAAACAAATGTCCGATGTGTACGCGAGGTGGCATATCCTCTCCGCGCGTTTCAACGCCATACCGTCTCATGAAAAGCCGGGGGTTCGGCAATACCTCTTCGCGTGCGTGGCTCGCGACATCCTGGAGCTCCACATGTGGGCGCATGAGACCTTTCGCGACGTTTTCAAAGACGCGCTCGCGATGGCCGTCATGATCGACTGCGACTATCGGCAGGATGGCATCAACCTCCGCCTCCACTCGATCGCCGAGCGTGGCATTGAATACGATGAAGCGACGAGGCTGATAGGGTTGCTTGTCGAGTTGAATCGGCCGCCGGAATACAGTCCGGAGGAATTCTTTAGAAGGAACCACCCCATCGCGCCGGCGGCCTCGCCGCCGCAGCCTCAAAAGGGGGCGGGCCCATCGATGGATGCGGATCCGCCTTCTTCTAAACCGGCGGCGTAAGGGTGAGAGGGGCCGAACTCATCCCCAGTCGTCTTTCATCTCTCTGAGTCTTGCGAACACGGATGAATCGGGAGCGCTTTCGGGCAGGTTGAGGCGCCGACGCATGTCCGTGCGACCGGCGCGCAAGAATGGATTGGTGCGTTTCTCCTGCCCGATCGTCGAGGGCAGCGTCGGTTGATTCCCGCCGCGCAGGCGCTCGGCCTCTTCCGTCCGCTCCGTGATGGCCTCGTTGTCGGGCTCGATCCGAGCGGCGAAGCGTGCGTTGGCGAGCGTGTACTCGTGCCCGCAGTACACGCGGGTTTCGTCGGGCAAACCCATCAGCCGACGCAGGCTTCCCCACATTTGCTCGGGGGTGCCCTCGAAGAGCCGGCCGCAGCCCATGCCGAAAAGCGTGTCGCCCGTGAAAACCAGGCCCGAGTTCTCGAAGTGGAACGCCGTATGCCCCAGGGTGTGGCCGGGAACCGCGATCGCGCGGATGGTCTCGGCGCCGAAGGCGAGCCGCTCGCCGTCAGAGAGCACGCGGTCGACGTTCGCGATCTTGGCCCCGTCGATCGCCGACGCGATCAGCTGCGCTTGGAACCCGCTCCGGAGCTCGTCGTTGCCATTGACGTGGTCCCAGTGGTGATGAGTGTTGAGGATCAAGGACGGCCGCCATCCGCGCGCGGCGAGGAACTCCGGCGCGACGCCTTTTTCCCCCGGATCGACGACCAAGACGAGCCCCGAGCCGGGTTCGCGCACGACGCCGACGTAATTGTCCTTGTTCGCCGGCAGGAGATGCACCTCGACGGCACTCACGCCGCTCTCCCAGCGTCGCCGGTCGGGACCTTCGGCCGCAGGTTCGGCCAATAGAGAGCGAGCATCGATGCGCACGTCAACGCGAACGCGGCGCCGGCCCATGGCGTGAAGGGCTCGGCGAACAGGTAATGGGCCGCGCTCGCGGCGAGAACCGGGCCGACCAGCGTCATGCAGCTCATGAACGTGACGTTCAGGTCGTTGAGGCAGTACGTGAACAACGCGTGGCCGAGCAGGGTGGGGAAGACGGCGAGCGCCAAAAACGCCCACCAGGTCGTGGCCGGATAACCAGAGAGAGGCACGCCCAGGGCGAGGCACGCCCCCAGGGCGTAGACCGCAGCCTGCGTGTAAATGAAGGTGGTGAACGCGGTGTTGGCGATCTTCTGCCGCACGCGCTTGCCGGTGAGGATGTAGGCCGAGAAGCCCGCGGCTGAAAGCGCGCCCCACGCGTCGCCGTGGTATCCGTCGGGCCGGTTCGAGACCGCGCTCTCCCAGAAGAGCACGGCCACGCCGGCGACGCCGACGAAGAGGGCCAGGACGAGATGCGGGCTCACCCGCTCGCGGAACCAGAGCCACGCGCCGATCGCGGTGAGAACGGGATTGAGCGAGAACAGGATCGTCGAATTGGCGATGGACGTCTCCTGCACGGAGCGGAAGAAGAAATAGAAGTGGGCGAACAGCATCGCGCCGCTCACGAGCAACTGCCGCCGTTCGGCCCGGTCCAGCAGGGCCAGCGAGCGCCAGCCTCCGTTCCTCAGGCCCAAGGGGGCGAGCAAGAGGGCGGCCGCGAGCATCCGCCAAAAGCAAATCGCCAAGGCGTGGGCCTCGGCGAACCGGACCAGGATCGCGGCTTGCGACAGGACGACGATGGAGACGGCGAACAGGATTCCGACCACGCCCGATCTAACCGCGAATCGCGCGCGATGTCGACCTTTGGCCTGCCGCCTTTCGGGATTTCGGTTTGGCGCCCGCCGGGCGCCCATGTGAAAATGGGGCATGGGCGTTTCCACTCGGTCGGTTTCCGCGATCCTCCCCGGGCGCGACGAAGTTCACCTCACGCTCGAAATGAGCGGCGACGCGATTGCCGCCGCCCGTTTGCGCGCCATCGGTTGCCCGGCTCTCCTGCAGGCGTGCCGGGAGCTGCGCGCCGCCCTCGACGGACCGCTTCTCGCCGTCCCGATCCCGCAAGGGAACACGCACGAGGCGATGCTCTTGAGGGAGCTTTTGCTCAAAGCGCGCGGTGAATGGAGCCTCCCGTACCGGGAGGAAGAGCTCTGCCACTGCCGCGCCGTCTCCGCCGCCAAGGTGGACGCGGCGATCGTGGGCGGCGCGCACGATGTCGGCGCCGTCAACCGGCGCACGTCGGCCGGCACGTCTTGCGGCGGTTGCCAGCCCGACATCCAAGCGTTGCTCGAGTACCGCAAAGCGAAGCCGGCTTGAGTCCGGCGACCGCGCCGGATTTCAGCGGGATTTCTTTTTTCCGCGTTTGTCTTCCTTGATGGTCTCGGGGAACCGGCCCGTCGCCAAATACTCTTCGAGCAGCGGCGCGATCTTGCGTCGGCAGGAGCCGCCGCAAGGGCCGACGCCGGCCGTGGTACGGTCGAAAATCTTGTTGAGCGTGTCGGCGCCTTCGCGGATCGCGGCTTCAATCACGTCGCGCGAGACGTTGTTGCAAAGGCAGATGATCTCCTGCTTCCCCTTACGTGGGTTCATTCTTGCGGGCGCTCGCCGGGGCTTTCTCGAGCGCCAGCCCGACGACGCGCAGAAGCTGCGAGACGACCCGTTCCTTGAGCTGCTCGTAGGAGCCGTTGAGGTAAGCGCCGGCCGAGAAGGGGTGGCCGCCGCCGCCGACGTTCTCGGCGATCGAGAGCACTTCGATCTCGCTCTTGCCGCGCAGGGAGAGCTTGTAGAGGTCCGGGCCGTCCTCGCGGAAGAGCGCGGCGGCTTCGAGGCTTTCGATGTTCATGAGGAGATCGATGACGTCGCGGCTTTCGTCGAGGTCGAGGCCGTGGTCGGACAGGTCCGGCGCGCTCAGGCGGAGGACCGCGATGCGACCGTCGGCGAAATACTCGATCTGGCTGAGGGCTTTGGCGAGGAAGGCGATCTTGTTGCGCGTGTAGTTGGCGAACAAGCGGCGATGGACCTCGTCCGGCTCCGTCTCGTGCTGGAGCAGATCGGCCGCCATCAGGTGCGATGCCGGCGAGTTACGCACGTAGCGGAAAAGCTGGGTGTCGAAGACCACGCTCGTGTAGAGAGCGCGCGCGATGTCCGGGTCGAGGGCGACGCCCAGTTCCCGGATCAGGCGGTAGACCATCTCGCCGGTGCTTGCGGCGGCGGTGTCGATGACGGAGCCTTCGGTCGGCGCCGGGCCCTCTTTCAGGGCGGGGTGATGGTCGACGAATATGATTTCACGGCATTGCCGGCGGAGCTCCGAGTACAGGGGCTCCACTAAGCGGGAGTCGTTGGTATCGAAGATCATGGCCAGATCGGTGGCTTCGAGCTTTTCGTGTGAGCCCTCGAACGACTGGATGATGCGCGCGCTTTGCAGGAATGAGTAGCGCTTCGGCGCGTCGTCTACGTTGAGGATGCGGACCTGCTTGCCGATTTTCCTGAGGGCGTGGAACAGGGCGATTTGAGCACCTAAACCATCCCCGTCGGAGTGACGGTGGGTGCTGAGGACGAGTGAGTCGGCGGCGCGGATCTTATCGGCGATCTGTTTCAACATCGGTGTTCGTACTCTTCCGGAGTCAGTCTGTAAGACCTCAAGGATACCCGGGTCTTGTCGGATTCCAAACCCATTTCCTGAACGGGCTTTCCGTGTTTTGCCGGGCCGAAAGTCGGGCTTGGGTACGGCGCGTTTTTTGAGTCTTGCAGCATACCCTGTTCTTGGCTATAACGACTCCCTTTGTCGAGCCGACTTTTTTTCGGCTCATGACCATCAAGGCGGGAGCTAAGACGATGGCCTCTGAAAGAATGCCCATTACGGTCCGCGGCAAAGCGAAACTTGAGGAAGAGCTTAAGCGCCTGATCGCGGTTGAACGCCCAGCCGTCATCAAAGCTATCGAAGAGGCTCGGTCGCACGGCGACATCAGCGAAAACGCCGAATACGACGCGGCCAAAGAGCGTCAAGCCATGCTGGAGGGCCGCATCGCCGAGATCCAGGGCATGCTGGCCGGCGCTGAGATCGTCGATCCCGCGACCATTAAGAGCGATAAAATCGTTTTCGGGGCCCATGTCGTCCTGACCGATCTTGAGACGGACGAGGAAGTCTCGTACCAGATCGTCGGTGTCGATGAATCCGACGTCAAGGAAGGCAAGATCTCGGTCTTGTCGCCCCTCGCCCGCGCCCTGATCGGCAAAACGGCCGGCGACTCGGTCCAGGTCAAAAGCCCCAAAGGCGAAAAAGAGTACGAAGTCGTCAAATTTTTCTTCAAGTGACGTGCTGCGATTTTAAGGGGGGCTGTCCAGGGCCCCGCTCCCGGCTTGATCGTGGTGGGCGCAGAGTCCATGATGATCAGATCCACGGGAGAAATTTTGCCCTACTCCGCCCTCGATTCGAACCGACCCTACGTTTCGCAGCAGGCCGGCTGGCGGGCGGTCTTCGTCGCCTTGTTGATCGCCGCGATCCTGGGGCTTTCCTTTCGGGTTTACTTCTCCCCGCGGAGAATCAAGGGATGGATCGAGGCCGAGCTGCAAAAACAGCCGGCCAAGATCGAACTCAAATTCAAGTCCGCCGAGCTTCGGCTCGCTCGCGGCATGCTCCCGCAGCTCGCTGTCCGCCTCACGGATGTCGAAGGCCGCTCGGTGCGCAGTTGCGCGTCCTCTCCCGGTTTCCGCGTGAGTGAGATCTACATCCCTTTCCGCATCATCCCGCTTTTCGAAGGCAAGGTGTCCGTCGGGACCGTGCACGGGGGCTCGGTCGCCGTCGATCTCGACGCCCTTCGCGACCGGTGCGAGACGGCTGGGGCGAGCGGGGCCCACGGCGGGAAGCCGAAAGGCGCCGTTCCAGCGGTTGCCGTCGCGCCGTCTGGCGAAACCGGCGCCGCGACGGGCGGCGGGCGGCCGTGGTGGACGCCAGAGCAACTGCGGACGGTCAAGAACCTGGTCGGCGGTTTGTCGTTCGAATCGCTCGAACTGCGGTTCGAAAGGGGCGCCAAGTTCGTCGTATTCCAGGACTTGAGCGTGCGCGCCAACGCCGGACCCGACGCCGTCTTCGTCGCCGCCGACGTGAAAGTGCCGCCGGATCTCTTGTTCGGTCAGACGTTCGCGCCGTTCGCGCTCAAAGCCACGGTGAGAAGCGACGCGGCCGACGTCGAGGTCAAGGGAAGCCTCGCCGAGGGCGGTCTCAACGGCCGCGTCGCGCTCGCGTCCGTGCCGGGCGATGTGGCGATCGATGCGCGGCTGCGGGCGAGCAGCGTCCCGCTCTCGGCTCTCCTGCCGTTCGCGCGCCGAGCGGGGTGGTTCACGAGGGAGATGCATCCGAGGTTTCTGTGGTTGCAATGCGAAGTCTCCGTCCGCGGCCGGGCGCGCCGTTTGTTCCAGGACAACCCGCTCTCGATCGAAAAGTGCGCCCTCGAGGGCGAGGGCGGGCGGATCGCCGTGGAAAAGGCCGTCATCGGCCCCGAAGGCCGGATCTCGCCGTTCGAGATCGCGTTGGCCGGGGTGGACATCGAACGGTGGCTGACCATGTTCGGCGAGCGGGGGCCGAGCGGCGTCATGAGCCGGTTCGGCCGTCTCTCGGGCCGAGGCAGAGTCGCGGCGGCGGCGGATATCGAGTTTGAGGGTTCGCTCGTGGACGCTCAGCTTCTGTTCTCGCGCCGGAGCGTGCGCGCGCAACAGCTCCTGCCCGAGATCCGCGGCCGAATCGCGCGCAAAGGGGAGCGCTGGAACCTGTCGATCGAAGACATCCAGCTCGCGGGCGGGGCGTTCGGCGGCCGGATCGCGTTCGATGCGGCCGCGGATTTGCGCTCGGGCGCCTTGGACGTCGAGGTTCGGGAGCTGAGGTTCCATCCCGAGGTCGAACAGCTGTTGATCGGCGGCGGCTGGCGGGCTTTTTCGCTCGTCGGGGAAGGGGGGCTCGCCGACGGCCGTCTCGCCGGGTTCAAGGGCGAGCTCAATGTCAAAGGCGTCGAAGCCAAAGACGTTCGGTTCACGGAGTTGGCCGGTCGGGTTTACCTCGACGGTCCGCGGGCCAGGATCGACGCGGCCGTCGCGGCCGGTGAGATCCGCAACGGCGCGCGCGTCCTCGCGCTCGCCGCGCCCGTTTTCCTGGATCACCGGCTCGTTGAGGACTGGATCCCGTTCAAGGGCGCGTTTGCGCAGATTTCCCTGCAAGACCGGGATCTGAGTTGGGAAAAGAGCTCGTTGTCCTTGCGTAACGGTCAGATCCGGATCACGTCGGCCGGCATCCGTCGCGATGACGGGACGATCGGCGGCTGGGTCGGCGCGGACTATCCGAAGCTCAAGCAATTGCGCTGGGATCTGGACGGCGAAGCCGTCGCGCCAAGGCTGGTCGCCAACGATCGCACCCGGCGGGAGACGGAGGGGCGCGAGTGGAGCGACGCCGCCCTGGGCGTCCTCGCCCCGGCCGTGAAAGCGAAGCCGAAGCCTGAGAGCGGCGTTCCCGAGGACGTCGGCTTGCGCCGGCTCGGCGAAAGGGTGCTCGAGCGGGCGAAGTCCATTCTTCCTAAGATCGAATCTAAGATCGAAGACCGGGAAAGCCGGTAAACAGGTCCTATTTTTTTGGAAACGGGACCCTGACGCGGCTCCGCCGCGCTTGGGGCCGCGTCTCAGAGCGCGCGCCCGGCCCGGGTTCAATAAGAGGCGCGCCGGATCCAGGATCGGCAGCGGTCGTCGGCCGTCCGCAGGGTTTGCGGAGCCGTGCTCTCGGTCTCGCATTCGATCGGCGCGGCGTCGCTGTGGGAGACCGGCGGGGGGATGTCCGCGTCGCTGAGGACCTTCACCTCGTCGAGGTCGACGGCCATCGGCGGGCGGCCCTCAAGCGCGCGGATCACCAAGAGCGTCGAGAGGAGCGTCAGGACCAGAGCCACGAGAATGGCTGCGGTTTCGGATACGGGATTAGGGCGCATGGCGGCCGTCATGCGCCCCAAAGTGCGGGTTTCTCCCGGGACCGTCAACAGGAATGTCGAATGTGGAAGACGCTCCATAGGCGTCGAGAGGGCGGACGGGGAGAGCCTTCAATGCGCCCCTGAATGCGCTTTGGGATCGTGAGCGGGTTCGGGCTTGCGGCCGCGGGCGGCCCGCGGAGGCCCGAGCGGAGCGAAGTAGGAGCGGTAGACCGCGTCTTCGGCCATCAGGCTTTCGTGCGTGCCGAGCCGCGGGTCGCGGATGCGGCTGAACAGCACAACCCGGTCGGCTTGCGGGATCTCTTCGAGGCGGTTGGTGATCCAGAAGACCATCGCTCCGCGCTCCGCGAGTTTGTGGATCGCGCCGGCGACGATGGCGGCGCTGTCGGCGTCGAGCCCGGTGGTCGGCTCGTCGAGGACGAAGACCTGGCTTTGGTCGCGCAGGAACGCGCGCGCCAGGCTCAGGCGCCGCAGTTGCGAGGCGGAGAGCTCGACGCCGCCGTCCCCGATCGCGGTGTCGAGTTTTTCGGGCAGGGATTGGATGAAGTCGTACGCGTTGGCCCCGTGCAGGGCTTCGGAGATCTGCTGTTCGCGAACCTCGGAGCTTTCAGCGCCGAGCAGGAGGTTTTCCCGCACGGTGCCCGGCACGAAAAACAGCTCGTGATCGACGACCGTCACATAGGTCCGCAGCACGTCGAGGCGGAATCTCCTGAGATCGGTGCGCCCGAGCGCGATGCGTCCCTCGATCGGGTCGAGCAGCCGGTTGATGAGTCGGCTGAACGTCGTGCGCCCGCCGCCTGAAGGGCCGGTGAGGGCGATGAGCTCGCCGGCGTGGAAGCTCGCCGAGAAGTTCTGCAGCAGCAGGGGGGCGCCGGGGTAGCCGAAGCTGACGTCCTCGAAATGCACCGTGGTCGCGTCCGGGAAAGGCAGGCTGATGAACGCTTGGCCGCCTTGGCTCTCGCCCTGGTTCTCGAGCTCGGCGAACAAGGCCTCGACGCGTTCGAGGCTGGTCGCGGCGCGCCCGAGATCGGAAGCGAATCGCGCGATGGCGTTCACAGATCGGCTCAGGGCCCCGACCGAGACGAGGAAGGCCGCGAGCCCTCCGATGCTCAGTTGGCCATTGAGGACGAGCGCGCCGCCCAAGGCGAGCAGGAGAGCGCGCAGGATCCGTCGCGCGCCTCCCGCGCTGGCCGCCCGCGCGCCGTCGGCGCGCTGGCGGCCGACGAGAAGAGCGCCGATCGCCTCGAGCCGCGAGTGCACCGAACGGAGGGTGAACGGCTCGAGGGTGAGCGATTTGACGACGGGGCCCGCGGCGAGAAGCCGCGTCGCCTCGCTTTCGAAGTATCTTGTTTCCGAGCGCAGCCGGGCCTGACGCCGCCGTGCCGAACGGGAAAAATAGAGATTCAAGCGGTAGAGGAGCGGGAGGGCGGCGAGCAGCAGGATCGACAGGGCCGGTTGCAGCGGGATCAAGATCGCGAACGAGAGCAGCAGCGTCGGGACCGCACGCGCGATCGCGGTGAGCCCGCTGTCGATGAGGGATTCGAGGGCGCCGGCATCGCTCGAGAGGAGCGTAACGAGGTCCGACTTGCGTTTTCGATCGAGATAGTTTTGCCGCCGCGTTATCAGCTGGGAGAACAAGTCCTCGCGCAGGCGTTCGACCACCGTGTAAGCCACTCGGGCGACGCTGACCCGACCCGTGAACTCGAGGAGCGCGGAGACCAGGGTGATCGCGCCGAGGATCGCCGTCGAGGTGAAGAGCGCGCGTTCAGGGCTTCCCGCGGGCAGGAGATCCTTGAATCGGACCGCGAGCCAGAAGCCTTCGGCGGAGCCCGCCGCTTCTGGCGCGACCAAGCCGTCGAGCAGAACCATCAACGGTATGAGGATCGCCGTGGACATGAAGGCTTGAAGCGCGAGCAAGAGCCCGGTTCGCACCAGACTCGCGCGCGCGGAGCGGAGACGTCGCTTGAAATACGTATCGTGGCTCATCGGATCCGTTGTAAAAGGCTGCAGAGGTACGTTGAAAGGTTATTGGCTTCGCGTGTCAAGATCTGCATCCGGCTCTCCTCCTTTTACACGTGAAAGTGGGCGGTTGGAAGCTCGGAGGAGTGGGCGTGTTTTCCGGGAGCGTGCTAAATTGGGTCAAATGGCGAACGAAGTTCCGTCGATTTTCACAGAGTTTTTGATCTGTTACGCGTGCGCTTGCGGCGACGAGCGCAAAGGGCCGTGATGAACCGTTTGTCAGGCCGCTGGGCGGCGTTGATCATTTTGACGGGCACCAACCTGTTCAACTCCATCGATCGTTATGTTTTTTCGGCGCTCGCGCCGCAGATGCAGCGCGATCTCGGCATCACCGACACCGAACTCGGTTGGCTCGGCTCGGCGTTCATCCTGGCTTACGTCGCGCTGGTGCCGGCGTTCGGCCGGGGGGGCGCTCGCGTCCCGCGTCCCAAAGTCATGGCTGCCGCCGCCGCCCTCGGAAGCGTCGCGACCGCGCTGAGCGGGGTGGCACGCACGTTCGCGGGCCAGCTTTTCGCGCGCATCGCGGTCGGGCTCGGCAAGTCGGTTGATTCGGTCATCGCGCCGTCGAGCATCGTCGATCTTTTTCCGAAATCGACGCGCGGCCGCGTGCTCGCCATCTATTCGGGCGTGCTCCCGGCCGTCGGCGCGCTCGGTTACATCCTCGGTGAGCAACTGCAAAGGGCTTTCGGTTGGGAGAAGGCGTTTTTCCTCGTCGGCGCGACGGGCGCCGTCGGCGCGGCCCTGCTTTTCCTCTTGCCGGGTCCTCCGCGCCAGGAGCCTGGCGCGAGGGCCGCCTCCGCCCGCCCGCCGGTGGAGACCCTCGAGCCTGTTCGCGGTCCCGCCGGGGCTCCCCGGCCGGACTTTTTTTCCTCGTGCGGAACGCTCTTCAGGAGCGGCGGTTTCAACGTCGTCGTCTTGGGGGCCACGGCCTATACGTTCGTGGTCGGCGGCATGGCGTTCTGGATGCCGGCGTACATCGATCGCTATTTCGGAATCGAGAACGGCATCACCATTTTCGGTGCGGTCACCGTGGCCGGCGGCCTCGCCGGCACGTCGCTCGGCGGCCGGTGGGCGGACCGGATCGAAAGGGAGAGCGGCAACGGGTTCCTCAAAATCGGCATCTGGTCGATGGCGCTCGCGGCGCCCCTTTTCGCCGTGATGCTGACCATCGCCGATTTCCGTGGGTTCATGGTCGCGCTTTTCTTCATGGAAGCGGCTTTGTTTCTTTGCCTCGGCCCCTTGAACGCCGCGGTGGTCGCGTACGCGAAGCCGTCCCTCCGGGCGGCGGCGACGGGGACGAACGTGTTCTTGATCCACGTGTTCGGCGACGGCGTTTCGCGCGTTTTGATCGGCTCGATCTCCGATCAAGCGGGCCTCAAGGCGGCCTTGGCCCTGTGCCCGTGGGTCCTGGCCCTGGCGGGTTTGATCTGGACCGCGGGCTTGGTGTTCTTTTGGCGGCCGCTCAAGTGGCCCGCGCGCGGCGCGCGCCTCCCGTCGCTCATCGCCCATCGCGGGTATTGGAAGCCGACCGGTCTGCAGGAGAACACGCTCGAGGCGTTCCGCGCGGCCAAAATCCGCGGTATCAGGATGGTCGAGCTCGACGTGATGTTGAGCGGCGACGGCCGGGCCGTCGTTTTCCATGATGCGGATTTGCGTCGGCTCGGCCGTCGCGACGAGCGGGTCGCCGGCACTCCGGCGGAAAATCTGCGTGCCTGGGTGAACGCTCCGCTTCTCGAGGAAGTGCTGACGGATCCCGAGGTCGCGGATTTCATCAACATCGAGTTGAAGACGGGGCGGGTGTTCGACGGCCGGCTCGAGCGCGAGGTCGCGCGTGTCGTGCGCTCGGCGCGCGCCGAGGAGCGCGTCGAATTCTCGAGTTTCAACCCGTTCGCTTTGCGGCGCATCGCCGGGCTCCTGCCCGAAGCGCCGCGCGCCTTGCTCGTCAGCGAGGCGCCGGACCCGCACAACAAAATTTACCTGAGGAAGATGTGGTTCGGTTTCTACTGCCGCCCCCATCTTCTCCACTTGGACGAAGCGATGTTGACTCCCGCGCGCCTCGAAGACTGGCGTGCGCGCGGTCTCACGATCGCCGCATGGACGGTCAACGATGAGGGTCGTGCGCGCGAACTGCGGGCTTGGGGCGTACATTCGCTGATCTCTGACGAGTTACTGCCGTAAAAGTGACACGCACCTTTTTGTAGCGCGTATGCGTTATCGTGTGCTCTTTGCACACGATAACGCATACGCGCTACGAAAAGGTGCGTGTCACCTAGAGGCCGAATCGTGCGAGGTGGGTGGTGCGGAGGATTCGTTCGAGTGAATTTTCAAGCGCTTTCGTGAGCGATTCCGAGAGCCTGTCGGCGAGCTTGCGGCGCGCGTGGTAGCTCACGCGGATGATGTCGGCTCCGTCTTTGCGGGACCAGAGGTAATCGTCGCTTGTGGCGAGTTCGTCGATCAAACGCAGGTCGCGCGCTCGCGTGCCGTACCAGTACTCGCCCGTGCTGATTTTCGCCACATCGAGCTGCGGTCGGTTCTCTTGGACGAAGGCTTTGAAAAGTTCATGCGTGTCCTGAATCTGCGCTTTGAACTTCTCGAGGCCTTGCGGCGTGACTTCCCCGAAGAGGCTCACCGTGCGCTTGAATTCCCCGGCCGTGATCTCCCGGTACTCGACGTCGTGTTTCTCGAGGATCCGGTGCACGTTGGCGAACGCGGCGATCACTCCGACGGAACCGATGATCGCGAAGGGCGCCGCCACGATTTTGTCGGCAACGCAGGCCATCATATACCCGCCGCTCGCGGCGACCTTGTCGACGCAGACGGTAAGGGGGATCTTTTTGTCCCGAGCGCGGCGTAACTGCGCGGCGGCGAGTCCGTAACCCGCGACCATGCCGCCGGGGCTTTCCAGGCGCACGACGATCTCGTCGACGGGAGTCGCGACGGAAAGCACGGCGCTCATCTCTTCGCGAAGGGCGTCGACGGCGAGGGCGCGGATGTCGCCATCGAAGTCGAGGACGAAGATGCGCCGCTCGGCTCGCTCCGGGGCCTTGGCGCGCTTGCGGTCGGCTTTGGAGAGCGCCTTGATCTCTTTCTTGCCGAGGAGCTGCGATTGCAGCGCGCGTTCGTAGGCGCGGAAGCGGTTGTTGAGTTTTTCGGTTTCCAACTGCGGGCGTTGGGCCCGTCCCCGAAGGACGAAGGTCGCGATCGTGGCCGAGACGACGGCGAAACCGATGAGCAGGACCAGGGTCTTGCCGACGAAAACTCCGAGTTCGATCAGATGTTCCATTGTCAGGTGTTCCTTTGCGCTCTGTCGGTGGGTCGATTGAATCGTGCGCCGCACCACAATGCCGCCGATGCGGAGCGGCTGTCAAATAGGGCCTGGCGAACGAGGCTTGGTTGACGAGGGATGGCCGACGGGGGCGGAAGCGGATCGGAATGAAACGCGTCTCGCGGCTTTCTCACGTCTATCGCGCGAATGCCGATGAGGAAGCGGGAACGGGGAGTTATGCGGCGCCGGATCTCGCTTCTGCTCATCATATTCGCGTTGGTTCCCGTTGGCGTGGCTCACGGGTCCGAGGACCCGTTGCGCGAAGCCGCCAAGGAGATCGCGCGCCGCCGCGAGCGCATCGAGGGCTTTCACGCCGTGCGCGAAAATCTCGCCAGGGAAGAGGCCGAGCGAGAGCGGCTCGCGCGAGAGCGGCACCAGGCCCGCGCGCGCGAGGCGGAAGAGTGGGAGCGCGTGCGCCTGGAATACGTCCGCTCGCGCCCTTCGCGCGACACAGCGGAGGGGGAGGAACGCCGCGAGCGCCTGGCCAGGGAAGAGTTGGAGCGGGACGAGAGGATGAGGGAACGATGGCGTCATGCGTTCTCTCTGGGGCGCGCGCAACTGCGCCAGGAGCTGCGTTCGGGCGCGGGTATCGACGAGATGCTTGAATACGACCTCAGGACCGACCGCGACAACCGGGCGGCGCGCGATGGAAAGTGATCGGCTGGCCACCGCCTTCGTTCTGCTGATCGTGTTTCAGCTGAAACACTTCGTCGCGGACTTCCCCTTGCAGCGCGAATACATGCTCAAAAAGTTCGGCGCGGGTTGGGAATTCGTGCTGCCGCTCTCGCTCCATTCGGCCGTTCACGCCGCGTTCACGCTCGTCATCTGCCTCGTCTGCAACGCCTCGCTTTGGTGGCTCGCCGCCGCCGATTTCGCCATCCACTTCGCGATGGACCGGATCAAATCGGGCCCGCGCTACCTGGGACGTTTCAATGACAAGAGCCGGCCCGGCTTCTGGAACGCCCTCGGTTTCGACCAAATGGTGCATCACCTCACGCACCTGTGGATCGTCTGGGCGTTGGTCACCCGCTGACCGCGACGCTCGTTGATCACCTGGCGGGGGCAGCACGCTGGGCCTTTCATGACCTGATTCAGAATCCTCGATCATCCGGGCGTGGGAGCGGAGTCTCTCGCGCTTTTCGCATTTCCGCCCGGAGTTCGATTGGGCTCGTGAATCAAGTGAGATCAGATGTGGCGAGACTTGAGTCAGGATCGGCCGAGATTTGCCGGCAACCTCAATGGAGGTCCTAACGAAGTGGTGAATTTCGCAGATAGGATTTCTTCTGGAGGTTCGCCGTTGCAAGGAAGCAAGGGGGGATGGCCAAGCCCAGTGCCCCTTGCCCGCAGCTCGTACAAGGCGGCCAAAAAGGTTCTGACTGACCGGGATTCCCCATTTCAAAAAAAAGCTCACCCAATCCCAGCTTTTCTCGATTCTGGCTTTAAAGGCGTTGAGTCATTTGCAGCGTCCCGCGGACAAGCCGGTCGCTTTCACCCGGATCGGGTCGCCGGCGGTCGGATTGGTGAAGCCGTAATGGGCCGCTTCGACTCGGATCGCGTCCACGTCTTCGAACAACACCTGATCGATGCGGTCACGGGTCGACAGCGTGACCGAGTAGTGGAAATCGGTCGCGCCTTGATCGACGCGGTCGACGCGAACCGAAGATCGCGCTTCTTTTAGGCCGTTTCCATAGACGTCACAACGCGAAGAGACGACCTGCTCGATTCTGGCGCGGATTTCTACTGGAATGGAGTCGGTGGTCCACGCGATTTGGGTGTTTGCGAAGGCCGAGCTGGTCCACATCGCGGCGACGGCCGTAGTGACGGATAGTTTCATGCGTTTCCTCCCCTGTTCATGGATTCAGCCGACCTTGTAGCCGAAAAAAAAGTTCGGTGTGTTGGTTTTTCGTCAGGAGTGGACTGAGATCGCGTTTGGGCCGGGATAGGGAAGGCTTGGCCCGCGTTTCGGAGGTTCAAGCCGCCGTCGCGCGGCTTTTCATGGGGTTTGATGCGGCGGTCGCGAAGTGGATTTGAGGACCCTCCGTATAGCAGCCGCCAAACCGGCGGTCGTGATCGGTTTGTCGACGTGGGCGTCGAAGCCGGCTCGATGGATTTTGGCCACTTCCTCCGCGCCGGAATGGGCGGTGAGCGCGATGACGGGCGTTCGGGCCGTTTCATCTTGCGGCGCGCGTATCCTGCGGAGCAGCTCGAACCCATCGCCTCCAGGCATTTCGATGTCCGTCAGGACGAGGTCCGGGCGGTTGTCCTGAGCGGCGCGCGCGCCGTGTTCCGCCGAGTCCGCGGTGAGAACCAGCGCGCCCTCGGTCTCCAAAAACCGCTGGAGCAGGTCGCGCATATCCGGTGAATCATCGACGACCAGGATCCGCAGGCCAGGATCGAGGCGCGCGGGCGGTTCGGCCCGCCGTTCGCCGCCGCTCGCCCCTTGGGAGCGCGCGTCGCTTTCCCCTTGCGGGATCGTGAAGGAGAATCTCGCGCCGCGACCGATAGCGCTCTCGACCCAGATCCTGCCTTTGTGAGCCTCGATGATGCCTTTGGCGATGTAGAGACCCAGCCCGGTCCCTCGTTGTTTCGTGCCGTGGGCTTGCCAGTACCGATTGAAGAGATGTTCCTGGTCCCGAGCCGCGATTCCCGGCCCCGTGTCGGCGACGATGAAGCGGACGTGGCCGCCGTCGATGCGGTAGTCGACGCGGATCTCCCCGTTGCGGGGGGTGAATTTGAGGGCGTTCCCGAGGAGGTTCGAGAAAACCTGCAGCAGCCGGTCGAAATCGCCGATCACGGGAAGAGGGTCGGCCGGCCGGACGATGTGCAAGCGGACGCCGCTCTCTTCGGCGAGGATCCCGAACTGCGACTCGAGGTGTTTGAGCAGGACGACCGCGTCGAATGCCGCCGCGTTCACCTGTATTCGCCCCGCCTCGACCGAAGCGGCGTCCAGGAGGTCGCCGATCATCCGGACCATCTGCCGGCACGAGTTCTGGATCGCGTGGATCGCCCTGGCGGCGGGCGCGGAGTCGTGCGCTTTCTGCAGGAATCGCTCCAAAAGCTCCGCGCCCATCGAAATGGACGCCAACGGGTTTTTGAGGTCATGGGACACGATCGCGAGCACGTCCTCGCGCGCGTTCACCGCCTTTTTCATGTGCCGGTAGAGGCGCGCGTTCTCGAGCGCGAGCGCCAGACGCCAGGCGATCTCTTCGGCCAGGGACAGGTCCGTCGCGACGTAGCGGTGGTCGGTTTTGGAGACGAGCGCGAGAACGCCCGTCACGCGGTCCCTGACCAACAAGGGCACGCCGATCAGGGAGCGGCCCTCGATCGCCCCGAGGGGGACGCTCGAACCCCGCGTCTCGCGCTCCTGAGCGCCCTTCGGAAGGACGAGGACCGACTCTCTCGTCCGAGCGGCTCGCTCGGCGAAAGAAGCGTGATCGCCGCTTCCCGGCTCGCCGAGGGCTCGGTGGATGAGGTCTTTGATCCGCGGGTCCGCGGCGGCCGCGGTCGCCATCGTCAGCTCGCCGTCGGGCCTCAGCAGGTAGATCCCGCAGAACTCCGCCATCCTGGGGACGGCGGCGCCCGTCGCGGTCGCGAGGATCTCGTCGTTCAAGAGGCTCGAGTTGATCCGGGCGCCGAAGTCCGCGAGGAAGCGCATGCGTTCGCGCTCGCTCCTGGCCTCTTCGTAGAGCTTCGCGTTTTCCATGACGACGCCGGCGTGCGCGGCGAGCAGTTCGACCGCTTTCTGCTCTTGTTCGGTGAACGCTTTCGCGCCCGGCTTCTTCGCGAGATAAAGGTTGCCGACCGCGCGACCTTCGTACCGGATCGGGACGCCGAGGAACGCCTCCATCGGGGGATGGCGCTCGGGGAGACCTTCGTAAATCGGGCTTTTCGAGAGATCGGCGAGGCGCATGGATTGCCCTTGCCTGGCCACCCACCCCAAGAGCCCTCGCGCGCGGGGGAAGTGGCCGATCGCGGCCGCGGTCCGCTCATCGACCCCGGAGAACACCCAAGGGTCGAAGGCTTTCATGCCGCTCGTGCCGATGCCGAGGGCGGCGAAGTCGGCGGCCGTCGCGGAACGGGCCTTGTCGGCGATGACCTGCAAGGTCGCCTTGGCGTCCGAGGAGTGCGCGATCGCTTCGTCGCCTATGGAGACCGAGGCGAAGGCGACCCGTTCCAGGAGCCGGGTCAGCTCGTTCTCTCTCTCCATGAAGTCGGAAAGCGCCTGTGCCATCTCGTTGAAGGACTCGCTGAGCCGCCCCAGTTCGTCTCGGCGGATGACTTGCGCCCTGTGGCTGAAGTCCCCTTTTCCAAGTTTTTCCGTGGCGTCGACCAACTGGCGGATCGGTCGGATGATCGAGCGTATCAGGAACGCGCTGCCGATCAGGAGGAGGGGGGCGGACAAACCCAAAGCGACGGCGGCTGCGAGCACGGCGCGCTTGTTGTTCCGGGCGGCGCTCTCGGCGCGGGCCTGGAGTTTCGCCCGTTCCCTGTCCGTGAGCTCGCTCATGAGCGAGCGGGCTTGGTCCAGAAGCGTTTTTCCGTCGCCGCGCGCGATGATTCCCGCGGCGGCCTGAAGGCCGCCCCTCCTGCGGGCGTCGATCGCCATCGCCGCGAACCGCCGCCGCCGCGCTGTCAGCTCTTCAATGCGCGTCAGCAGGGCCAGCGAATCGGGATCGATGATCCGCTCCTTGAGGGCCGTGAACAGCCTCGGAAGCCGTTCCAGGCTGCGTTCGTAGGGCTCCAGGAATTCGCCCTTGCCGGTGAGGGAAAACCCGCGCTGGCCGGTTTCCATGTCGATGATCGCGACCAACGTCCGTTCGAGGTCCACGACGATGCCTTGGCCTTGGGCCGCGTACGCGCTCTCCGTGCGGGCGTTGCTCACCGCCCACAAGGTGACGGATGAGACGGCGAAAAGGAGCGAGAGCGCCGTTAGAAAGCCGAATACGATGCGTGACCTGAGAGACAGAGCGGCCATCCCGGCGGCCTCCTTCGTTCGGCCCAGTGTAGGGTTTCAACGCGGGGTTGGGCGAGTTTGGAGCGAGCCCGGCGCCGGCGCACCTCGCCTTTGCCTAAGCGGTCCGCCGGCTCCGGGCGGGGCGAATCACCCCGTCATCGGTCTTGATTCGCGGTTGAGAGGAGGAATAAGCGCCGGCTGCGGCCATCTGGACTCCTGCCGCCCGCGTTTTGTCCATAGAATCGCCTTTATGAGCGATCCATCCGAGCGCGTCGCGCGACTCTTCGAGTTCTACGTCCAAAACGTGTGGCCCGTGCATAGAAAGCTCGTGAAACGCCGATTGAGCCGACGATGCCGCTCGTGCGCCGCTTCGGAGAAGATGCTGGCGTTGGATTCCGCGGGGGTTTGCGTGTCGTGCCGGAGCTTCGTTGAAGCGGCACCCGCTCAGCGTCGGTCCGAAAGGGACGCAGAGGCGCTGAGTCAATCCTTGGGCCGATACCAAGGGGCGGGGACGGGACTCTACGACGCGCTCGTCTTGTTCAGCGGAGGCAAAGACAGCACCTACATGATTCACCGCCTGCGCACCGAGTTCCCGCGCCTTCGGATGCTCGCCTTCACCATCCACAACGGGTTCATGAGTCCGGTCGCCGAAAGGAACGTGCAAGAGCTCATCGAACGCCTCGACATCGATCATGTGTTCGTCCGCCCCCGCAAAGCGTTCCACGTTAAATTGTTCCGTTACTGCATCACCCATCTCAATGCCGACGGCGGTTACGGGACCGTCGATTTCAGCGACGGCGAGTTCATGTTGGACACCGCCCGGCGCCTGGCCGCGGAGAAAGACATACCGCTGATACTTTGCGGTTACTCCCGCTATCAGGTGCAGAACGGTTTGCGACTGGACGATTTCGAGTCGCCGCGGGAGAGGGAGTGCTCCGACCGGGTGGAGACCGCCGGGCTGCCGCTCAAGGATATCTTCGCGCCCGACGAGGTCGAGCTTTGGTGGCATGGGGCCAGGTGGCCGCGGGGCAGGGTCGCTCGGCTGTTTTTTCCGCTGTTCGCTTGGGATCTCGAGGAAGAGGAAGTCAAAAAGAAGGTCGCGGAGTGGGGGCTCTTGCCAAAAAAAGCCCACAGCCCGATCGCGACCAACCACAAGTTGATCCCGCTTTTGGGCGTCACGGACGTGCACCAGCGGGGCTACAGCGGTTTTGAAATCGAGTTCTGCCGCATGATTCGCGAGGGGAAAGCCGATTACCGGCAGTGGCTGTTCACGTTCGAGTTCCTCGAATACACGGCCCGAACGGGTTTGTTCGTCAAATCCGTGGTGATCGACCTGCTCGCGCAACTCGGACTGCGAACGGAAGATGTCGGGATCAGATTCAACGAATAATCGAAGAAAGGGCTTTGCATGAAGGCGTTTGTCACTGGCGCGACGGGTTTTCTGGGTACCAACTTGGTCCAAGAGCTCGACAGGGCGGGTTGGGAGATCGTCGCGCTCCATCGTCCCAATTCGGATCTGACGGAATTGAGGAAGTGCCGGAAGATCCAACTGGCCGTCGGCGACGTGACCGACCAGAGTTCCGTTCTGGCGGCGATGCCGAAGAACGTGGACGCCGTTTTCCACGTCGCCGGCTCGGTCGCGCATCTTCCCCATAGCGCGGAGAGCACGCGCTACGACGTCAATCAGCTCGGCACCCGCTACGTGGTCAACGCCTGCCTCGAGAAAACGCCGGGGAGGCTCATTTACACCACGACGGTCCTGACCTACGATTTCCACGCGAGCCGGCCTTTGACCGAGAAAGCGCCTCGCAACCTTTGGAGCAAGGACGCGTACATCCGATCCAAGCGTTTGGCCGACGAGGAGATCGACGTCGGCGTCAAAGCCGGCCTGGACACCGTGTACCTGCACCCGTCCGCCATGTTCGGCGCCTACGACAAGGCCACTTGGTCCAAAATGTTCCTGGAGATCGAAAGAGGCCTGCCCCTGCCGGTGGCTCCTCCGGGAGGGGGCAGCGTTTGCCACGCGCGTCCCGTGGCTCGCGCCCATGTCGACGCTTTCCATAAAGGCGCGCGGGGCGGCCACTACATTCTCGGGGGTCCGGACGTGACGTGGCTCGAGGTGATCAACGAGGTCGCAAGCCTCCTCGGCCGCCGCGGGGCCAAGATGAAGCTGCCGACCGCCCTGTTCAAAACTTACGGCTGGGCCGAGTTCTCGGCGTCCTCGCTCTTGGGGCGGGAACCTATGCTGACCCCGCACACGATCGCCGTGCTGAGCGAGGAAGTGTATTCCGACTCAGGGCTCGCCGTTCGTGAGCTCGGTTACAAACCGTCTTCGCTCCGCGAGATGCTCGAGGACTGCCACCGATGGATGCTCGCCACCGGTCTGCTGAGGACCGGGTCGGATTCCGCCGTGGCGAGCTGAATCGAGGCCGGTTTCCCAAAAGCCATTCATGCCATGAATGAGATGGATCACCTGAGACTTTTGGCATCTTACATTCGATGCGCAATAGGTCAAAATTTCGCGCCGATTTTGGCTTCGCCAGAATGTAAGGGGAGGGCTTTGGCCGCGCTTCGCGGGCCGTCGCTTCTCCTCCCCTTACATTCTGGCTACGCTTTAAAAGCCTTCAAGGGAACAAGGGTAAAAGAGCTAAGAGTTACTCGGCTGTCCTCACAAGGCGGATGCCCACATCGTTGTCGCGATTCGGACCGAAGTTGAAACGGATAGCAGAGCGCAAGTTCCACGTGAAGGAAAGGAACATTCACGAGAGAACGGACGAGTACCCGCAAGGGACGCCCATCGTCGGTTTCGTGCGGATCGAACCCGGTTCGTTCATGATGGGT
>JAJTYM010000016.1 GCA_021463345.1 Pseudobdellovibrionaceae bacterium
GATCCAAGTGGTCGACCCCGCATCCTTGCCCTCCTTGAGCAAGAATAGCGTAAATCATCAGCCTCGAATTGGTAGCCTTATTTAAGCAGGTATCAATAAGTCATCCAGCCGACTTGCCCATCCTTCGCCCATCCGATGTTCAATAGGCATGCCAGCCGTTTTCATCCTGGCGCATGAAATCCTTGGTCGACGACGGCAACAGCAACGAGATCAGCAAGTGCTGCGAGTCGATCCGTTGCATCTGAAGGCCCTCGAACTTGCCGGCTCGAACGTCTTTGATTTTTGCATGCTTCAGCGGCAAACGAGACTTGCGTGAGTGAATGCGAGCAATGCCCGGCGGCAATTCAACGAGAGACATCGTTGCGCGCCGTGGGTTATACCGAAGGGCAGTTGCATGCCCGGACTGAAAAAAACAGGCCTTGGGGTGTGAAAACCTCAATAAAGTCGCGGTTGACTTCGACAGGCATGCGATCGAGCGAGTCAAAACGATGACCAAATGCAAGAGGATGGGTGAGGTGCCTGAACTACCAGAAGTCGAAACCGTGCGTCGTGGATTGGAGCGCCTGCTGGGCTCGACGGCCGTGATTCGAGCGATCAGGTTGCAGAGGCCCGATATCCGTTTCCCGATCCCGAAAGAACTGCCGAGGAAACTCGCCCGGCAGCCCGTCACCGGGGTTCGCCGCCGAGCCAAGTACCTTTTGATCGAGACGCCCGCCGGGATCCTGTTGAGCCATCTCGGGATGACCGGCACGTGGCGCCTGGTCGAACGCGGCGCCGAGGACAAGCACGATCATTGCTACCTCGACCTGGAAGACGGCCGTCGGTTCGCGTTCCGGGACCCCAGGCGTTTCGGTATCATCGATTGGATCGAAGCGGGCGGGGAGGCCGCGCACAGGAGGCTCAAGGACCTCGGGCCCGAACCGCTCGGCGAGGCGTGGACCGAGGACTATCTCTGGCGCGCGTCGCGCGGGCGCAAGGTCGCCGTCAAGGTTTTCGTGATGAACCAAAAAATCATCGTCGGCGTCGGGAACATCTACGCTTCCGAAGCCTTGTTCCGAGCGCGGATCCGGCCGGGGAGACCTTCCGGTCGGCTCACGCGTGCCGAATGCGGTCGCCTCGTCCTGGCTGTGCGCGAGGTTTTGAGCGAAGCGATCGCGGCCGGGGGCTCGACGATCTCGGACTTCAGGCACGCCGGCGGCTCCTCGGGTTATTTCCAGAACAGCTTTCGCGTCTACGATCGCGGGGGCGAGCCGTGCACGGCGTGCGGCGCGCAGTTGCGGGCGGGCGCGCTCGGCGGTCGAAGCACGTTCTGGTGCCCCCGGTGCCAAGCTTGACGGCCGGAGCGCGCGGGCGGGCCGTCAGGGGGTGTTCGGCAAGTTGAACCGGTAAATGATCCCGTTGTTGCCTGAAATAAACAGCGTCGAGTCGTCTTTCCAGGTGAATTGGTTCGCGCCGGCCGTGGCCCTGAAGCCTATGTTGTACATCGGCAAGAAATGGTTGGTCGCGCCGTCGCACCAGGATTTGCCGGAAGAGACATCCTTGCAATAAAGGCCTCCGGCTCCCCGATGGAACCAGACCTGGCGGCCGTTCGGCGTGACGGTCAAGTTGGAGATCTGAGAAGAACCGGTTGCCGCGTGAAGCGTCACCAACGCCGCCGTGGCGGCGTTGGTCGGGGTCGTGATGTAGCGGACCCGGGTCCCTTCGGAGAAGTAAAGGCGGTCCGTGTTCGCGTCGTAAGCGCTGTAGCAATCTCTTCCGCTCCCGCATTTGTACCACATCGTCGCGGTCGGGGCGTGGGGCGCGTCATCGACGGCTTCGAGAGACTGGGAGAATTTCGCCGTTCCTCCGAAAATTTTCGTCGTGGCCAAGGAAGCGAAGTCCAACGCCTTTATGGTCACGTTCGGATCCGTGCCCGAACCGACGTCCGCGTGCGCCCCGCCGATGGCGAAAAAAGTCTGGCCTTTGAGGGCTATGTTCGTGATCGTCCCGTAGGCGTACATCCTGGCGGTCGTCGGGTCCGCGCCCTCGGCCAGCGTGTGCCAATACGCCGAGCCGGTCGTTTTGTGCTCGATCTGCCTGCTCGCGTTGATCTTGATGAGTTGATAGTTCGCCCGCATCCATGGCAGGCCCGTATCGTCGAACATGAGCGAGTGGCCATCCCCTCCGGCGTAGGCGGGGCCCATCGACCCGCTTTTGCCGATCACGTCACCGTCGGAGAAGGTCGCGGCCAGCCGATTCTGGCTGCCCCAGAGAGTCTGGGTCAGGCCGCTCACCGGATGGATGTAGTTGAACGAGACTCCCGATCTCTCCATGAAGTAAAGGCCTTCGGGAAACGCCGTTTTGTTCGGGGCGGCGGCGTTTTTGTAGTAGATCCCGGTGATGTTCCCTCTGAGCAGCCCCTTGTGCTTCTCATCGCCGTAGAGGGGGAGGCTGCCCATCAGGGTTTGAGCCTTGTTTTGCGAATCGAAAAAGCGAATGGAATAGTTGCTTGCGCTGTTCGAGACGGCCCCGTCGGAGAAGAAGATCTGCCCGTTGCCGGCGGCCGCCTTGATGTCGGCGGCCCCGCAGTAGTTTGAGATGGAGGCGCCATCGGAGTTGCAGCCGACGGCCGTTGAGTCGCCGTTGAACCAGGGAGTCGTGACTTCCCCGCCGTTGCCCGCCAGGGAGGGCGTGGTGATCGAAATCCCGCCCGTCGAATTCGAAGAATAGAGTTTCCCGTTGGATGCGTTGTAGTAGAGCCAGGCCGTCCTTCGGGGCGCCGGCATGTTCGCCGAATGGATGATGCCGTTGAGGATTTTGAATTTTTCGTTGTTGGTCGCGACGTAGATCGTCTGCCCGCGATTCCATGCCGCTATGCTGGACAGGCTCGGGTAAGTGAAGCCGCCGATGGTGGAGCCGGTCGCGGGGACCCCGTAAACGGACAGGGCGCTCCTCGTGCAATTCCCGGCCACGTCGATGACCGTCCCCGGGCTTCCGTCGGCGTTCTGGGTCAGCTTGTGGATCTTCTTCCCTGACGTGTTCCGATTGACGGGGGAGCCTCCGCACCAAGTGAAGAAATAAAGGGAATCCTCTTCGTCGAACGAGAAGCCGCCTTCCGCCGTTCCCATCGTCAGGGGAGGGGAGCCGCCGGACGTCGCGTAACCGCCGCCGAGATATTTCCGAACCTGACCTCCATCGAAGTCGATCTGGTAGATTTCCCTTCTGTCATCCGTGATATGCCTCGCGATATAAAGGCGCCCGTGGCTGTCGAAATGCAGGTTCGCCCCGGTTTGTATCTCAAACAGGGGCGCCGCGGGCAGAGGGCCTTGATCCGGGAGGTTGTTGGTTCCGTGTTTCATCACGGTCGACACGATGCCGGTCTTCGAATCCAGCTTCCTGAGCCCGTAGGCGCAATCCGCGGCGTAGACGTCGCCGCTCTTCGGATTGACGGCGAACATGGCCCCGTAGGGATCGCAGAAGAGGGCGGCCGCTTTGCCGGTGCTCCCGTCGCCTCTATCCGTGGAGCCAGCGTAGACCGACCAGTTCGGCAAGTTCAGCACTTCAGACATGGCGGGCATGCTGATCCCGCCCGACATGTCTTTCGCGACCGCTCTTATCCTGAAATAACCGGAGGTCGGAGCGGACCAAAAGGTGATGCCGCCCGCGGCGCTTTTCGGGTTCCCCGAAGCGCCGCCGAGCCAAGTCATATCGGATTGCTTCGAGATGTCCCGACCCGTCACGATGTCTTTCCAGGTCGAGTTGTCCGTCGTGTACGCGACGCTGATCGGATTGTCGCTGAGCCCCTCGGTGTCGGAAACGGAGTAAAGGATCGTCATCTCCTGCCCCGAACCGATGCCGATCGTCGCGCCGTCGCTGGTCCGTGAAGCCGATAGGCTGGCGAACTCGGGGGGGTTGCCGAGCTGAAAGTTGATCGAATCCGTATCCACGCCATCGGTCCCCTGAGCGGGGTTTATGACGCTCACGTTGCCGGCTTGGTCCTTGGCCCAGACGCAAACTTTCTTCGTCCCGTCGACGGGGGAGGCCGAGAAGCCCGCGCCCTGCGCGGAGCCGGGGTAGGGAAGCCACTTGTCATCCGCGAATTCCGATTGGCAGCTCCCAGTCCCGATGTTCGCGTTGCTGAGGCGGATCGATATTTGCGCCGCGGGGGAGGCGTTATCCGTGATATCCGCTTTGATGCTCAGCAGGGCCGTGCCGGCGTAGGCGGCGCCGTCGTTGATGTCGGTGGACGCGACGACCGGCGGGGTGCTGTCCACTGAAAAGGCCGTGTCGGTGGCGGCGGCCGAGACGTTGCCCGCTTGATCCTTGGCCGTCACCCGGATTTTCATCGCGTCACTGTCGATCGCGGGGATGGTCCATGCCTCCGCGCCGTCGTTGGCGGTCGAAGCGGTGATCGTGGTCCACGTGCCTCCGCCGTCGACGGAGTAGGAGAGCGCGATCGGATCGGGACCCAGACCGGAGCCGTCGTCCGCCGCCGTCCACGTGATGGTCCGCTGGCTTCCGCCTTTGTGCGGCCCAGCGGCGAATCCTCCCAGCGAGACGGAGGGGCCCGTCTGGTCAAGGACCATGCCCGCGCTGCCGGGGAGAGACACGTTGCCGACGGCGTCTTTCGCGTAGGCATAAATGATTTTAGTTCCATCCCCGGGTTGAACCGATCCGGTCATCGATGCCGCGCAGGCCCGCCAACCCTCGTCGTCCGGAAGCGGCGGGGACGCGGAACTCGACAGGAAAATCCCGGCGTGATCGGGATCGCACGAGACGGAAAGCGCGATGGCGGTGGATTTCGAGTGCTGTGCCGACGTCCTGGCGATCGCCGGTGGATCCGGGGGCGTCGAGTCGATTTCGAAGGCGTCGGTCGAGATCGTCGATCCCGAGAGACCCGCCCGGTCCGTCATCGTGACCCGGATCCTGGCTGACGGCGTGTTCGCGGCCGGAGCCGGCCAAACATAGGAGCCCGTGTTCGCGACGGCTGGAGCGATCACCGCCCATGAGTCCCCATCGTCGAGTGAGTACGCGAGGGCGATCGGGTTCGCCGCGGGGTTCAGTTCCGTCGCCGCCCAGGAGATCACGGCGTCGGAACCGCCTTTGATCACGCCGCCTCCGTTCAGGCTCGTCAGCGACACGACGGGATTCGTCCGGTCGAGCGTGACAATCGCGTCCTTGGACGTCAGCGAGATGCGCCCCGAGCTGTCCATGGCCCAAAGCCTCAGGGTCCTCTTCCCTTCCACGCCGGACAGGGTGATGGGGATGTCCTGGTGCGCCGCTTGCGCGCAATCGATGCCGTATGAAGAGGGGAGGAGCGGCGGGATCGAAAAAGACGGGAAATCGTCTTCCACAAGGGCCAAACGGGAGAAGCTCTTGCAACCATGAGGAACCCCGTCGACGATGGGGCCGGTCGTCATTCGGACCAACGCGCTCAGGCTGGGCGAAACGGGCGGGGAAACGAGGGAAACGTTCGGGGCGGCGGCGGGGACGGTGTCCGCGATTGAAATTGAAAAGGCTTGCTGGGTGTAAGGCTTCGTCGTGTCGACGCCCCCGGTCCCGTCGTTCCGGCCGACGAAGAGCTGGAGCGTTTTGTCGCCCTGTGAATTCGCGCTCGGCGCGTAGGACCAATTGGCCGAGCTGGCGAGCGTCGCCGATCCGATTTTCCACGCATACGCGATCTCGTACGTCGCCGACCAGTGAACGGCCTGAACCGAGACGGGGCGTGATGCCTCCTCGTCAAAACTCGCCGGGACGCTCGTCGAGCGGATCTCCGGCACGGCGTCGTTCAAGACATGGGGGGCGACGCCGAACGTCGACTGGAATCTCTCCTTCAAGGCGGGGTCCGCGTTGAGAGCTGAGAATGCGGCTGTTATCGACGGCGCCGATTCGAGGGCCCGGTGAAACCCCGTCCAGCCGCTCGCCGTCATCGATCGCGCTTGCTGCGAGGCGGGGGATTGGGAGAGCCACGTCATGATGGTCGTGCCGTTGTCCAGCACCTGATCCGTGTTGCCGGTGACGTATCTCCGCAGAAGCGAAGGGCCGCAGGTCACTTCGATGAGGTATCTCGTTTCGGCCGGGGCGGTCGGGAGTTCGACGCCGAGCTTTCTGAGCCCGCCAAGCGCGAAGTTCCCGGCCCCGTCGACGACGGCTTCGGTGATCTTTTCCGATTTTTTGCCTTGAGCGTCGAGCCCGTGGAGCGAGACCTTCGCGCCCGCGCAGGGAGGAGTCGCGGGAGTCGAGCTGGCGCTTGGCGCGCTCGCGATCGTTCCCGTGATGCTGTCGCTCGCCGCGCCCAAGAATTCGAACGATAGGTCTTTGGGTTGGCATCCGGACGAGAAGACGGCGAAGATCACCAAAGCGCCGGCGCGTCGCCGCCCGGCTCGGGGCCGTATCGGATCGGACTCAGGGGTGGCCAGTTGACGTTCAGACATGATGAACTCATCGGTATTTCTCGAATCCTCTTGACCTTACCCGAGCGCAATTTCGCTCCTAGACTCAACCTGAGACGGCATCAGGTCGATGATGGCGGGAGCATGGCATCGTCGCTCGTTCGCCGTTTCAAATTGAGTTTAGCGACCGCCGCCCTGGCGCTGTTCGGAACGTCTTTCGCAGCGGCCGCCGCCGAGCGGATGTACGTCTACATTGTGAGGCCGGGCGACACGGCGTCGTTCCTCCTGCACAGGAGCGGCCTGGTCCCGATCTATCGCAAAGGCGGGTACCTCCGTAAGCTGAAAAAGCTGAACCCTTCGATTCATGACATGGATTTAATTTACCCGGGCCAGAGAATTTACTTCAGCGATGAGTTCGTCGGCCCGGCCCTAGGTGGGGGCGTCATCGCTGTCACGCCCGAGAATGAAATTCGCTTTTTGAGCTCGGAAGAGTCGGAGGGCGCGCCATCTGAGCACCTGTTAGAAGGGGAAGATGCGCAGGAGGAGGCCGCAGAGAGGGCGGAGGCGCCAGCGCCTGTCCCACCGCCGGCGGATTCGGCGGGGTCGAAGTCGAGAAAGACGCTGAGCTTGGGAGTGGGAGCGACTTATCTGGCATTCGCCCAGAATGGGTCCGGGATACGGAATTTGGAGTACGCCAGCGTCGGCTCTCCCAGTTTTTCCCTGCAAGGGGAGATCGAGTGGGCGGGTGGATACGGGATCGTTGGGGCCGCTGGATTTTATCCCGGGGAATTGAGGTCGCGGAACTCGACCTTGTTGAACAAAGAGTTCCTTTGGGAGACGAAAAGCTTCGAGTTGACCGCGAGGCTGGGTCGACGTTACGCGGATCCCGGCCGCTTGAGAGCTCGCCTCGGGATTCAGCACCATCGTTTGCCTTATCTTCAATTCCCGCTCCTGGCGACGGCGGTGATCCGGAGCAGCGGCGTCTACAACGCGACGATCGGACTGGACTACCAGAGAAAGCTGAGCGAGGACTGGCTTGCGGAAGGGCTGATCCGCTATCAGGCGCTCCTTCAGCAAAGCGCCCCGGGCGGTCAGTTCAAGCTTGAAGACCGCTTCGCGTTCGACGGGTCGATAGGTCTGAAAAGACGTTTCGCGAACCGACTCGCCATAGGAGCCTACTGGTACGGCCAATGGCTGGAGTTCGACTACTCGGGTGAAAACGCGGCCATAGGATTGGTCGACGTCGGCGCGAGCCGGTTTTTCTTCTCCAACATCGAGTTGCGGCTTTGTTATGACTTCTGAAGCGGGGCTCCGCGGCCGGCTCAGGGGTTTTCGTCAAGCGCCCTCAGGGATCCCGTGAAATCATCGGGCAGCCGCGCTTCCAAGCGGAGTTCGGCGCCGGTGACGGGGTGGCGCAGTGCGAGCGTTTTCGCGTGCAGCATGCAGCGGGGCGCCCGTCGCGCGAGCGCGGGAGCCGCGTAGAGCGCGTCGCCGAGGATCGGCAGGCCGGAGTCGGCCAGGTGCACGCGGATCTGGTGCATGCGCCCCGTGAGCGGCCGGGCTTCGATGAGCCATCCCCTCGCCCGCCTCGTCAGGACGGTGAACCCCGTTTCGGCCAGAGCGCCGCCGGATCGCGTCGCCGTCATTTTCGCCCTGCGCCCGTCGTCGCTCTTGCGCAGGAAGTTGCGCACTCGCCAGGAGGCGTCGGCGAGAGGTTCGCGCGGCGGCGCCGTGATCGCGACGTATGTTTTCATGATCCTGTGGCCGGCGATCTGTTCGGCGAGGCCTTTGTTGGCGCGCCGGCTTTTCGCGAACACGATCACGCCGCTCGTTTCGCGGTCCAATCTGTGGTGCAGGCCCGCGTAAGGTTCGCCCCCGCGCGCGCGCAAGTGGTCCTCGACCGCGCGGAGCAGGTTGTGGCGCCGGGCGTCCACCGTCGGCTGCGTCGGCAGCCCCGCCGGCTTGTCGATCGCGATGAGGTCGTCGTCCTCGAAAACAACGGCTTCAGGCGTAATGGTCCAGCCGTCCACGCGCCGCGAAGCGGGGAGACGCAGCTCGATTCTTTCGCCCTCGCGAAGCGTGTGCTCCACGCGCGTGACGCATCGGCCTTCGACGAAGACCGAGCCTTCCTCGATGCGGGTCTTCGCTTGGCGCCGGGACAGGTCCAGTTCCTGGCCGAACCGACGGGCGAGATAGGCGTCCAGCCTCAGGCCGTCGCCCGCGGCGTCGACGGCGGACGCGAGAGATTCGATGGGTGTCGGCTTCGGGTCCCTTGGCATCGTCACGGATGGAACTCCGGTTCCGGCTCTCTGTCACGGACTCCGAGCGGGTTGCGGCGTTTGAGAAAAATCTCTAAGCTTGAGATCTCTAGGCTTGGGGACGTGTTATGACGACGGCGATCCAGCAGCGCAAACTTCCGGAATTGACCACGCTCGAACGGGTGTTGAAGCAACTCGACGGGCAGGCGCGGGTGGAGACGCTGACCACCGTCACCCACGCGAACATGGATTTCCCGATCCATGGAGTCGTGCTCGGAGCCGAGGACCGCACGCTTCCCTGCCTCGGCATTTTCGGCGGCGTCCACGGGCTCGAGCGCATCGGCAGCGAGGTGGTGATCGCGTTCCTGCAGACAATTTCGGAGATCCTCCGCTGGGACGAGACCTGGAAAGAGCGACTCAGGAAATCCCGCCTGATTTTCGTGCCGATCGTCAACCCGGTCGGCATGTTCCTGCGCCGCCGTTCGAACGGCAACGGCGTGGACCTGATGCGCAACGCGCCCGTCGAGGCCGATGAACCGCCCTGGATCCTGCTCGGCGGGCACACGATCTCGAGCCGGTTGCCCTGGTTCCGGGGGCGGGTCGGCGTCGAGGCCGACATGGAGGCCGAGTCGCGCGCGGTGGCCGCCTTCGTGCGCGAAGAGATGTTCCCCTCGCGGCTGAGTCTCGCCGTCGACGTGCATTCGGGGTTCGGCGCCGTGGACCGGCTGTGGTTCCCGTACGCCAAAAGCCGAAAGCCCCCGCCGCACCTGGCGGAAATCGCGGCCCTGAGGCGCCTTTTCGACCGCAGCTACCCGAACCATTTCTACAGGATCGAGCCGCAGGCGAAGCAGTACACCACGCACGGCGATCTCTGGGATTATCTCTACGATCAGCAGATGAAGGAGCGGTCGGGGCGGCTTTTCCTCCCGTGGACGCTCGAGCTCGGCTCGTGGCTATGGCTCAAGAAGAACCCGCGCAACATGTTCTCCGCCCTCGGGGCTTTCAACCCGCTGCAGCCGCATCGCCTGCAGCGCATCTTGCGCCGGCACTTGACGCTCTTTGATTTCCTTCAGCGCGCGCTCCTGAGCCCCGAAGGATGGACGAACCTAGGCGATGACGCCAAACGCCAGCTGATCGCCAAAGCGACGGAGGTTTGGTATGGCCGCTGAGAAAGCGAAGCGCCGGGCTTCCGGTCGAGGTCGCAAAGCACAATGGTTCCTCCTGCGAGGGCTTGCGCGCGAGGCGGGGCACTGGGGCGGATTCCTCGATGAGATGCGGGCCGCGCTGCCCGGGCACGACATCCAGGCCCTGGATTTGCCCGGCACCGGCGAGTTCGCGGCCGCGCGGGCGCCGTTGTCGATCCCTGACAACGCCGCGTTCGTGCGCGAGGTTTTCCACCAGCGCCGCGATCGTTCGGTACCCGGGTACGTCTTCGCCGTCTCGCTGGGCGCGATGGTCGTCGTCGATTGGCTGCGCCAAGACCCTTCCGACATCGACGGCGTCGTTCTGGTCAACACGAGTTTCCGCGGCTGCTCCCCGTTTTATCGCCGACTGTGGTTCGAGGCGTACCCGCATTTGGCGCGCGCGTTCAAGGAGCCGGACCCGTTCCGGCGCGAGCGTCATGTCATCGCCATGGTGTCGAACCGACCCGAACTGTACGATGAGGTCGCCCGCCAATGGGCCGAGGTCCATCATCGGAGGCCGATCGGACGGGACACGTTCGCTCGCCAGCTGCTCGCGGCCGCGCGTTACAGCCCGCCTCTCGAGCCGCCACGGGTGCCGGTGCTCTTGCTCAACAGTTTGTCCGATCGCATGGTGCACCCGAGTTGCTCGAAAGCGATCGCCGAGCTGTGGCGATGCGAGTTGCGTCGCCACCCCACGGCTGGGCACGATCTCATGCTCGACGCGGCCCCATGGGTGCTCGCCGCGCTCCAGGCGTGGCTGGAAGAGCGCGAACCGGCTTGACCCGCGCCGCGCGCGACGCGAGAGTCGAAGTCACGATGATGAACTGGATTTTCGCGTCCCGGTCGGGAGCGTCGTCGATGGCCTTCCCGCCCGCGTCGTCCCGCGCGCTCGCCGTCGCCGCTTTTTTCGCGCTTTCGATCCCCGGTTTCTCCAGCCGGGCCGGCGGGGATCAGTCGCTTTCGCTCGGCGCGTCTCACGAAGCGTACTTCGCCGGCCAGGAGAGTTTGTACGGGCCGCGAAGCCACCAGCTTGTTTCCGGTCGTTATTCCGGGGAAGCGAGCGGATCGTGGATCGCCGCGCGCTTGGACGTGGGCGGAATCCATGGGACGAGCGTGGCGCGGTACTCGAGCGTGTTCGCCCCCGAGGCGTATTTGCGCTTCCGCCAGGACGCGATCCCCTGGCTTCCGCGGGAGATCACCCTCGGCCGCATGAAGGAGGCGTGGAGCAGACTCGACGAGGATTGGCAGCTCGGCCTCGTCCAGCCGCTGTTCCGCTTCGATTACCTGCGTCCGGAGCAGCAAGGGTTGACGGGCGCTTTCCTGACATGGAAAAGCGATCGCGCTCGTTTCGTGCTTTTCGCGAGCGGTGTCTACATCCCCGAACAGGGGCCGCCGTTTCACATCTCCGACGGAGAGATTTCGTCGGCGAGCCCCTGGTTCACGGAGCCGACCAACGAGTTGATCCTCTTTCAACAGCCGACCGACATCCGCTACCGGGTCGCCATTCCCGAGGTCGCCGACATCGTGTCCCGTGGGACGGTGGGAGGGCTCTTCGTGCTCGGCGGGGGACCCACGGACGCGAACTCCGCGGATCCGGGTTCGGCGCCCTGGAACTCAGGGCCCTGGAGCTCGGGCGGCTACCTCTTCAAGCCGCGCAACAGCCTCATGCTGCCGTTCACCGCGCCGCTCGTCCTGGGGCCGTCCACGCAGTTCGCCGAAGTCACGATCGATCCGCGGGTCGAGCGCCATCACATCGCGATGTTCGACATCGGCTACCGGTCCGGGCTCCAGGCGGCGTTTATTTCAGCGCTCGCCGAGTTCCCGCAGAACCCCCCGGTGCAGGCCGGCGTCACTCGCCAGCGCCTGGAGCCTCAGGTGCTCGTTTCGCCGGGATTTGAAACGCGGCTGTTCCGCCGCCGGTCATGGGGGCCGTCGGCGCGGATCGCTTACCTGCATCAGGACGGCGGCGAGACGCCTGAGGAAGGCCCGTTCGCCACGGGCCGCGGCACGATCTTCGGCCCTCGCCTGAGCTGGACACGGGCCGCTTCGCTCGTCCTCAAAAGCAATTTCCTGAGCACGGCGGAGAGCTCTCTCGACGTGAGCGTGCGGTGGATCGAGGATTTCCGTCAACGCGGCACTTGGTTGATGACCGAAGTGCTGTACGCTCCGGCGCTTGGTTGGACTGTTTCGTTGAGCGCCGACATCCTCGGGTCAGCGGCGCCGGTCGATGATCAGCAGGGTTTGATCAACCGCTTCCGCGGCAACGACCGCGTATCCGGAGGAGTGCGTTACGCGTTCTGAGGCGTCGTGCTCGCGGTTGGCGCGCGGGCGACTTTGGCCGACGCGAGGTCACTCGCGCTGACTGAGCGAAGGGAGTTTCGCCCTGCGTGATGGCGACCGCGTCGCCGCTTCATGCGGCGCACGAGGAGCCGCGCTCGCCGCGGCTTTCGGCTTTTCGCCGCAAACGCGCGCGCCGAGGGGCGTTTCGACGATTTCATAGGCATGGGGCAGCCGGCCCTGGAGGACGCGGGGATGCAGGCTGAAGCCCGAGGGATTGGCGACGATCATGTCATGCGGCTGCATGCGGCGCAGGCCGCGGATGCCGGTCAGTGGGTCGCCCGGCACGAAAATCTTGATTCCCGCTGACGTGCGCACGGCCCTTCCTCCGTCGCGCAGGACCGCAGCCAGGTGCGGCCACGGGCTTTGGAAGTCGACCGCCGGTTCGAAGCAGCCCGGCGCCGTCGGCCCGAAGGCGAGGACGTGCAGTGGAAGGCCGCGCCCCGAGGCCTCCGCCGATCCGCCGGTCGCCGCGGGCGTCGTTTTCTGGCCGCCATTCGCCATTCGCCGCTCCAGGAGGGCGTCCAGCACACGCTCGCGATCCATGTCCGGGTGGATCGCGCGTAAAAGCGCCGCGGCCGCGGCGACGACCGCGGCGGCGTTGCTCGATCCTTTGAACGCCTGGCCGGCCTGCTCTCGTTCTCCGATCTCGATGAGGGACGGGAACAGGAGCTCTGGCTTGGCGCCCGCCAAGCCAGAGGAGCTCGTTTCGGAATCGCTCGCGCCGACCGTGATCGCCAGCGGGTTGTCGGCCGGATTGAGGAGTGTTTCCCCTTCCGAACGATCGAGCATCTCGGTGAACTCGCCGCTCGCGGTCAAGGTGAGAACGTCGCGGCTCGAGAAGAGGTCCTTCGTGCGGACTTTCACGCGCGCGTAATACAAACCGGGGGAAAGTTCGGCTTGCAGGATTTCGCGAGGGTACTTGGAAAAGCCCGGCTGGCCTTCCGGAAACGCCGCCTTTTGCGTCAGACCCGATGTCTGCACGATCCGGAGCGTGTCGTCGGTGAGGATGAGATCGAGATCCTTGTCGGAACCCGCCGCGACGTCGTCCTTGAAGTCGTTCCAGCTGAGGACGAGGCGCAGGGGGCATTTGCCGGCCGGATTCTTATGGCAGCGGATCTGCACGCTGTTGTTGGGGCCTGGCAGCGCAGCCCAATCGTCGGCCGTGCGCAGGACCGGTGAGCGGTGCAGCGAGCGGCCGAAGTTGCCGGCGGCGTTGACCCACAGGATGCCGGAGCGCGCCGCGCGCGTGGCGAGCGCGTTGATGAAACCGCGCCCGTCGCCGTTGCCTCCGTATTCCCAGACCTGGGCGTAGAGGACGACGTCGAATTTTCCTTTGATCACCTCGTCGACCGCCGCTTCGAAGTTCGAGTGGCCGAAGGCCGAGAAAAGATGCAACTCGAAAGGCACGCGAGGTTTGGCCCCGCCGTCGGTCATCACGGCGGTCACGATCTGCGCCATCGCCGTGCCGTGGGTTTCTTCGGGTTGCGGAGTCGCGACCGGGCCTGGGTGGTGGATCGTCCCGCTGGGGAGGGTGCGGCCCAGCTCGCCTTTCCATCCTTGAAAACCGTTGTCGAGGATGGCGATCTTGACGGTCTTGCGGGCGGCGCCGGCGGTTGCATCGAGGAAACCGGAGAGCCCCAACTCCCGCGAGATCGTCGGGAAGTTGCGGATGTTCGTTTCGCTCGCGCCATGGGCGCGCTCGGGATTCACAGCGGCGAGGAGAGCCGCGATCGCCAGGCCGCGTACCAGGGTCGTCATGCCCACCACCCGCGCGTCCGCTTACCAGTACCAGCGGTAGTAGGCGTACGCGTACCCGCTCCAGTTGAAGTTGTAATAGGGGTAGTAACGGTAAGTGTAACCCGAGTAATAGTAGGTCGGGTACATGTAGCTGTTGTTGTAGAAGTAAAAATACCAGCTGCTGCTGCTCGAATCGGCGTCGAGCTCGCCGAGGACGCGGTCATTGGCGGCGATCGACCGGAAGTCGGCGTCGCGGCCGACGACGCGTTTTTGCGAGCCGATGCCGTCGGGGAGTTGGTCGTTCAGGTGCAGGACGTCCACTTTGCCCGTGGACAAGTGCGTGCGGACCACGACGGTGGCGGGGAGCTCCTTGCCGGCGCGGAGCTGCTCGTTGGTGATCGTGGCTTCGTTGTCGAGCTCGCCGGCCGCGTGGGCCGCCGTCATGAAAGCCAAGGAAACGAAGACCAGGGAAACGAACGCGGTCAGTGTCGTGCGACGAAGCATGTCAGTCTCCTTCGGGATGAGCCCCATTTTGAGTCGGGCGCCATGGAACAAGTACGGGAGGACTTAACAAAGCGGACAAGGAGCGGCAAACATTTTTGCTGGAATGGCATGGTTTCAGGGTCGGCAGGCACCCAATATCTCGGACGTGGAGTGGGAACCATCGATTTCAGAGCGTTCCCAGGCGGGTCTTCGAAAACAGCCTGGTCAGTTCGTCATATTCAGGAAATCCAGGATGTCCCGGTGCGCGTTCGAACGGCTCGGTTCGGCCTCATTGTCGATTTCATGCAGCGTGTTCGGGTATTGTCGGACGATGAAGTGAGGGGCTGATTTTGCAAGCGCCGCCCCCGTCTTCCCGGCGTTCACATAGGTGTCGTCGTCCCCGGACAACAGAACAAACCCGTTGACCTCGCGCCTCATGGGGGACCTGCGGCTCGCCTTCGCCGTCGTCAGCAGGTTCCAAGAGAAATCCATGACTTGAAGGGGAGAAGTGGGCTTGATCGGATCCACGTGGGGGTTTTCCTCCCCGGAGCCGTAAGTCTGCGTCGTGAGCGAGCGCAGCGTAATCTGGTTGAACTTGAACCTTAGGACGTCGTGTTCGCCCACGTTGATGTTGGGTGCGATGCCGGGAGCGATCAAAACGATATTGTCCACATCGCTTTTCTCCGCGGCTTGGACGTATGCGGCCAGTCCGCCCGTCGACCATCCTACGATGTTCTTTTTGGGACGGCGGGCGAGATCGCGGGCATGAAACGCCCAAATTTGGTCGCCGAGCGAGCCGATTTGCGGGATGCGGGTGTCGTTCATGGAGCCTGACGAACCGCCTTGGCCCATGTAGTCGAATGCGATCACGCGGAATCCCGCCTGGGTCAGTTTGCTGAACAGAGGCTCGTGGTTCAGCATGGAGTCCCCAAGGCCTTGGTAATAAATGACGTTTCCACGAAAAGGCACGTCCGGGTTCTCAGCGAGATAGCCGCTGCGAATATCGACGTTCACTTCTCGCCGGGCCCCTGTCCACGCGTCCCAAGTCGTTAAAGTGAATTTCCGCAGGCTGCAGTCACCAGGGCGTTGCGAGTGGCTCTTCCAGGGGGTGGGACAGATCCTCGGTTTTTCCGCTCGGGCGACGGCGGCTTGGGCGGCGAGGCCGAGCGATAGGGCCGCTGAAAGAAGATGGGAATGAATTCTCATTTTCGTCTCCTGTGTCCCCGGCCGCTGATCAAAGGTTTGACGGGGTTGAAAAACGTTCCCTCGCCCGTTCATCGGGCGTCTTCGCGCCTCGATTCAGGATTTGAATCAACGATCTGCGGGACTGACAAGCAATCCATGGGCCTGGCAAGCCGGGGCCGCGGCGGGCCGGCGGTCGCGCGCGTGATCCATCCCGCTCGTTCGCGAGGAATGTGTTGAAAACCGGGTTTTTCGCCGTATCTTGGTTTTGTGGAAATCTTGACTCATTCGTTCCTTCTCGTGTTCGCGGGAGAAATGGGCGACAAAACCCAGCTCCTCTCGCTGCTCCTCATCGCCCGTTACAAGAAACCATGGGTCATCCTGGCGGGCGTGACGGTCGCGACGTTGCTCAATCACGCCTTGGCGTCCGGGGTCGGCGGTTTTGTCGCGGCTCAAGTCGGCCCGGATGCGCTCAGGTGGTCGCTCGCCGTCATCTTCTTCGCGTTCGCCGGTTGGATCCTGATTCCCGACAAGGAGGGGGAGTTGACGGCCGGGGGTCGGTACGGGGTTTTCCTGACGACGGTCATCGCCTTCTTCCTGGCGGAAATGGGGGACAAGACCCAGCTGGCCACCGTCGCTCTCGGCGCGCGCTACGCGGACGCCGTCATCGTCACCGTCGGGACGACGGCGGGCATGATCGCTTCGAACGCTTTGGCGGTTTTTTTCGGAGAACGGTTTCTCGCCAAAGTCCCGATGAAGTGGGTTCGCGTTTGCGCGAGCCTGTTGTTCGCGGCTTTCGGCGTCGCCATCCTGCTGCGTTTTTGAGGCGGTCGGCTGGCCGTGACACCGCGAAAGCGCGTTTCAGGGATTTGGTGAGCGGCGGGCGCCTTAAACGACTTCGCCGGGCTCGAGGGCGCAGCGTTCATTCCCGTCGCCCACTTCGATCTGCAGGGTGCTGTGGTGGATGCGGAACTTGCGATCGAGTTCGCGCGCGGCCTCGGCCAGGAACGCGTCGCCCGGATGCCCGCCGGGCATGACGAGATGGGCGGTCATGGCGTTTTCGGTCGTGCTCATGCCCCAGATGTGGAGGTCGTGGATCTCGCGGACGCCCGCCAGGCCGCGAAGATAGTCCGCGACGCGTTCGGCCTCGATGCCGGTCGGGACCGCGTCCAGGGCGAGGTTGAGTGAGTCCCGCAGCAGGCCCCATGTGCCCAGCACGATGACGACGCTGACGGCGATGCTGACCAAGGGGTCGATCCACGCCCAGCCGGTCGCCATCCAGACCGCCGCGCTCACCACCACGCCCAAGGACACGAGCGCGTCGGCGGCCATGTGGAGGAAGGCGCCGCGGATGTTGAGGTCCCCTTCACGGCCGGAGGCGAACATCCACGCTGTGAAACCGTTGATCGCGATCCCGACGCCGGCGACCCACATCACCGTGCGCCCGTCGATCGCGCCCGGTTCGCGCAGCCGCTCGACGGATTCCCACAGGATCCCGCCGACGGCGATCAGCAGGATGACGGCGTTGAAAAGCGCCGCGAGGATGGACGTCGACCGGAGGCCGTACGTGAAACGCGACGTGGGTTTTTGCCGGGCCAGGCGGCTGGCGGCCCATGCGAGCAGCAGGCCGAGCACGTCGCTGAGGTTGTGGCCCGCGTCGGCGAGCAGGGCGAGCGAGTTCGACAGCAGACCGAAAACGGTTTCGACGACGACGAACGTGACGTTGAGGCCGACGCCGATGGCGAAGGCGCGGTTGAAATCCTTGGGCGCGTGAGAGTGCCCGTGATGATGATGGTGGTCGTGCGAGTGGTCGCGCTCGCACGAATGAGAGCCGGTGCCGTGATCGTGAGCCATTCCGTCGCATGGTGCGTCGCGCGCCGGATCTTGTCAACGCCTTGGGCCCGCTCGTCGATCGATGGCCGAACCCATCAAGGTTCCAAACGCAAATCCGAAACGCGCAGGGAACGGGCCGGTTCCCCGATCGGCCCGCTCCGGTCGGAGTCGAGAAAGAGAGCGGCGGTGAAGCGAGCGGGATCGAAGCCGCGCCGGAACGCCGCGAGGATACGCTCGTTCGTCACCCCCGCGCGGTTGAGCTCCGGCAACGTCACGCCACGCGCGCGTTTTTCGAGGCGCCCGCCGTCGGCGCCGGTCACGAGAGACGTGTGGAAGAGCGCGGGGAACTCCGCGCTCCGCCCTTCCAACCCGCAGAGCCATGCTTGGATCGCCCGCTGCGGGGCGGCCGATGATTCGAGGTCCCAGGCTCTCACAAGGAGGCGGTAGCGTCCGAGGTGGTCGTCGACGGCGCACGCCCAGTGATAGCTGGGAGAGAAGGCGTCCGGCGGCGGACACGCTTCGGCCGGGCAGGGCCGGGAGCGGGCGACGATGAAGTCCTGACGGCCGCTCGCATCGGGCATGCGGAAGCGCCAGGCCCAGCTCTCGGCGTCCACGGAAAGCGGTTCGGCCCCGCGCCCGCGCCGCCGGCAGCGCCCGGAGTACACGGGGCTCTCCCCGTGCGGCGCGCTCGCGAAACCCGCGAGCGCGCCGCGCACGTCCTTGCGCGAGCAGTCGCAGGCGTAGACGCGACCGTCGCGCACGGCGCGCGCGAACAGTCGGTGATGCTCGCCGTGGGATTCGCTCTGGATGAGGACGCGATCGGGCAGGAGCCCCAGGGACGCCATGTCGGCCAACTGGCCGCCTTGCGCGCCGGGGAGGACGCGAGGGAGGTCGATGTCCTCGACGCGGACGACCCAAGGCGTCCCGAGCGCGCGCGCCCATTCGCGTGAGATCCAAGCGGTGCGGAGATTGCCGATGTGCAAGCGCCCGGTCGGGGACGGGGCGAAGCGGACTCCGGCCCTCGGTGGGGCGCTTGGGGGCGAGGCGTTGGACGGCGCGTTTGGCGGCGGATTCGAGGGTGAGTTCACGGCACCAGTTTCCCCGCGCGCCCGGTCTCGATCAAGGACTCGATCAAAAGCCCGATCGGGAGTTCGGCCGGGGTCTCGATCAAGGGCCGGATCGGGTTCGGCGATCGGACCTTGACCCTGTGGCCCAGTTGGCGGGTTGCCGGGGCGTTGTTAAAATCAAAGAGCGAGCGGGAAAGGACCACCCATGAAATCTCTTCGCGCCTTGTGCCGTGTTTCGTGCTGCGCTTTGTGTCTGTTGATGGCGACGTTTCCGTTCGCGGAGCCCGCGTTCGCCAAAAAGCGGTCCGCGTCCGCCCAAACCGCCTCTCGGACCGTCGCCGGTTCCGAGTCCCTGTATGAGAGATTGGGCGGGGAGCGGGCCGTCCGCGACCTCGTCGACGACCTCGTCGCGCGCGTCGGAGCCAACCCGCGCGTCAACTTTTTCCGCGATGGCAAGTTCGCGAAGACCGATGTGAGCCGGCTCAAGCGCCATCTGGCGGATTTCATCGCCTCGGCCGCGGGCGGCGGGCGTAAATACACGGGACGCGACATGGCCCGCGCGCATTCCGGAATGCGCATCAACGATGACGAGTTCGAGGCCCTCATGGCGGACCTGGCCGCGAGCCTCGATGGATTGAAGGTCCCGGCCAAGGAGAAAAGCGAATTGCTCCGCATCGTCGTGTCGACGAAGTCCGCGATCGTGGCGAAATAGCCGCGACGGGCGCCGCGCCGCCAGCGGTGACGGGAATTTCAAGAATTCTGTGAGCCTGCGGTAAGACAAAGGCGCGTCCGCGGCGCGATGATCCGGGGCGTGGCGGCCGGGCGCCCGTTCTTTTCTTTCGCGGAGGACGACCATGAATTTCGAAATCGACGACGACTTTTTCGATGAAAGCGATTGGCCGCCCGCCATCGGGCCGAGGCGGGACGTTTCGTGGCGGGGTTGGCTCCTCGGCGGCCTCCTCGGTTGCCTGACGGGCGCGGCTCTGGCTTATTTCCTGGATCCCGACCGCGGCCGCCGCCGCCGCGTGATGTTCGCCGACCAGTTCCATCGGCGCCTGCGAGTGGCGGGCCACTGGGCCTCGAGGAAACAACGGCATTTCAGCCACGTGCTCGAGAGTTTGCCGCATCGTCTGACGATTCGCCTGGCTTCCGGCGTCGAGGAGGTCGATGACGGCCGTTTGATCCAGCGGATCCGGGCGCGGATGGGACGCGTGACACGCTATCCGGGGGCGATCCAAGTCGCGGCGGCGCGCGGGCGGGTGAGCTTGAGCGGCCCGGTGCTCGGGGATGAGGTGGAGCGTCTCGTGAAGTGCGTGCGCTCCGTCCCCGGCGTGCGCCGCGTGGTCAACAACATGCGCACGCACTCGCGCGGAGCCGTCGTTCCCGGCCTGCAAGGGGAGGGGGGGCCGCGCCTCAACGCTTGAAGCGCGCCCTTCAGTCGTAGTGGTCGCTGTCGTCGGGTTGCGCGGGCTTATCGGCTTCGATATTGCCCAGGTCGACCTCGCCGACATCGGGATTGCCGCGCTCCAGGCGCCGCGATGTCCGATCGAAGCGCTCGGTCGCGCGTTGCGACCTCCGCCCGTACTCGAACTGCGCGATTTTGGACTCTTTGATCTTTTTCGTGGCGTCACCGCCGCCGGGTGCGATGGGCGTTTCCCGTTCGGAAGGGCGTTGCGAGGATTGGCCGCCGTTCGCCTTCGGATCCATCGTGTCGCGTGTCATAGGTTCCTCCAGAGGGTCGCGCGCGAGGGAGAAAACGGGACCATTATCGCGTTTTCCGCTCCCGTCGGCTCGTGAGGAGTCCGTGTCGATTTCGTCACCTGGCGGGCCGCCGCCGAAGCGACGGCCGGCGGAGCCGGGCTCTCGGGATCAGCCGGCCTTGCGGGGACTGTGTTGCGGGGCCATCCCATCCTGGGGCGAGGCCACTTCGAGCTCGATGTCGTCATTGCAGGTCGTCGCGAGATTGCCGTACCGGTCGACCGCTTTGACCTGCACGTGCACGGGTTGGCCGGCGACCGTTTCCTCGGGCGACGAGAGGATCAGCTTGACGGCCGGCCCCGCGACGCATTTGAACTCGCAAACGGCGGAAACGTCGAGGCCGCTGTCGGCTGAATCGAGGAGTTGGATGGCGTAGGCACCCGCCCTTTTGATCGAGAAGACCGCCGTGCCGCGCCCTTCGTGGACCTTGACGGTCCCAAGCTCGGCGCCGGCGGCGAGCCGGAGCTTGGCCGAGCCCGTGTACGATGGGTCGCGGTTCCCCCATTTGTCTTGGGCTTCGACGGCGACGTTCGTTTTCTCCCCGGCGGTGATCTCGGTGGGCAGCAGCGCGACCAGTTTGACGGCTTGCGCGCCTTTGATCACGATCTCGTGCGGCGCTTCGGCGGCGAGCCCCGTCTTGTCGTGGCCGGCGACCGAGAGTTTCAATTTGCCGGCGGTGAAATGCCGGAACTCGATCGTTCCGACGCCGCCTTTGAGGCTGACTTTGCCGAGTTTGCCTTCGACGTCCGCCTTCTGTCGGGCCGGATCTTTTTCCGGCGTCGTTTCGGGCGATGCCTGCGGAGGCGGCCGCGGCGGTGTTTTAAGAGGTGCCTGCGGCGGCGGTTTCGCCGGGTGGGCGATCACGGTCACGCCGGTCAGCGAAGTCACCGCCGTGCCTTCGTCCGCGGAGGGGGCCATGGAAGAGACGGCGGAGGAGGGCGCGGGCGGGAGCTCCGGAGCCGCTGGCGCCTGCGCGGGCAGCGGTGGCGCCTCCAGCGCCGGCGGGTGAGAGCGGACGAACTCAGGCACGGGCACCCACTCTTCCTTTTCCGGCAGGAACGCGCGGTCCGACGGCGCGAAATCCTCCGACTTCAGGCGCTGCGCGATTTCCTCCCTCGAGAACGAGCCGAGATCCTGTCCTTGTCTGGAAACCTTGAAGCGAGTCTGCATGCGGTTCTTATCGGAGTCGTGATGGAAAACCCAAGGTCGATCCCGCCGGTCCGGCGGCGAATTCGCCAGGACCAAGGGCTCGGCGGTCGGCTCAAAACACGCGATAAGGCGTTTTCACGAGCTCGAGGAAGACCCCGCCGGCGCTCTTCGGCGCCAGGATCAGGCAGGACTTCCCGTTGTAGCGGGCGATGGCGTGCCGGACTTTGCCGGTGCGTTTCAGGAAGCGGTTTGCGCCTTCGAGATCACGGATGCCGATGCTCACTCCGGCGAGCCGCGAACCGTCGAGCCCCAGGTGCTCGAGCGCCCGCGGCTCGAGATGGCCGCGTTGCACGAAAACGAGGCGTCCGCCGTCGAGAACGAGGTGAACGGCCCGCGCGCGCAGTGGCTGCAGGACGGCGTCTTCGACCGGCCCGAGGTCGAGGTCGCGAAGCTCGCGCTCGGCTTCGTCCAGGTCGTCCACCGCGAGCCACGCCTCGGTCAATCCGCCGGCCGTGTTGGCGTGCGGGTCGGTCGCCGTCGCCGCCGCCGCCACCGGTTCGGGGACGAAAGCGATCCTCTCCAGCGCCGCCGGCGCCAGGATCTCGAGCCGCTTGTCGTTTTCGCGACCCGACTCCCCGTAGCGGAGGGAGGATCCTTTGATCTTCGCCATCAGGAGATCCCAATCGGAGACGCGGATGCGGATCTGGCGGGAGTGCTCGTCGCCCGGGTCGCCGTCCGGTACGAGCCGCAGGCTGCTGCCATCCTTGAAATGCGCGTCGAACCCTTTGGCGCGGTCGGGGATCTTCTCCAGATGGAAGCCGAGGTTGCGCTGGTAATGGCGGGTCGTTTTCTCGAAATCCCTGACCGCGAGGGGCACGCGGTCGAGGCGCAGGGTCAGAACGGGCGCCGCGCTCCGCATGGAGCCGCGCGAGGGTTCCTCCGGCGCGTGCGCGCACGAGGCGAGCGCCAAGGCCGCGACCGAGAGGGAAGCTGTGCGGAACGCGCGTGCGATCATGACGTCCCATTACAGCATCGCCGATCCGCGCGGTCAAAGCGAGGTCATCTCGATCGTGATGTTATCGGCGTAAGGTCCGGCCCAGCTGGAGGCGACGGCCCCGACTTTCACCGTGACCGGCACGCGCAGGCCGATGGGGGCCGGGGCGCTGGTGCCGAAGCCCGAAAGGACTTTCGCGGGTTTTCCCGGCTGGAGTTCGATGGGTGTCCCGTTGATCGACAGCGTGTAAGGCACGTACGACTTCGCCGTCTCGTGCTTCATGCGCGAGCCGTGTTGCGAGAGGAGGCGGACGCGGTAACCGAAGTTGTAGAGCAGGACCATGTCGAACCGCATGGCCTTGTTCTCGGTCAAGGTCCCGAAGTTCAGGGTCTTCAGCGTGATCGGCGGATCCGTGTAGGGCGCGCCCGAGTCGACGAGGCTCACGATCGAGAACGGCAGCACGGCGTAGAGATACGTCTGGACCGAGCGCGCGATCTCGAGCGGCGCTCGGTCCGGCGGGAACGTCCCCTCGAAAACCCGGATCGTGACGGTGTCCGTGTACAGGCCCGGTCGTTTGACGTTGAACGGGCCGGGTTTCGGCCCCACGATCATCGGTTGCGCGCTGAACGCCTGCCGCCTGGCGCCCTCTTTATCGAACCGTCCCGTGTAAACTTCGCCGGTGGACGCGGCCTCGGGGTAGGATTTCAGGCTCAGCGGCGGCGAGGAAGGGGCCTTGAAGACGTCGTAGTCGATTTGTTGAGAACCGCTGAAGAGCTTCCGATCGTAGGTCGCGGCCTGGCCCTTGCCGAACCCGATCCAGTAGTCGCATCGCGCGGAGGGGCGTCGGCGCTCGACCGAAAAACCCACCGTCGGATCGGTGGGCAAATTCAGTTGCCGCAGCGGGAACGGCAGATGGAGGACCAGGTCCCCGGCTTCGCAGCCGGGTTTGGCGAACGCTGCCGAGGGCGCGAACATCATCGAGATCGAGATCGAGATCGAGATCAGAGCCGAAGTGAATCTATTCATTCGCTTTCCTCAAACGCAGATCGCCGATCGAAATCACGCCGCGGGCGTTCGCGTCCAACGTGAATCGCGCCGGCGCCCATTTGTCCGAATACGTTCTCAGCATGTACTCTCCCGGGTTCAGCCCTTCGATCTCGAACCGGCCTTCGCGGTCGGTGAAAAACTCGATGGGTTCCGAAGGCGGCCCGTTTTTCGTCGCGTTTTCAGCCGCGTCCGCGGCGAGGATCTCGCCGGCCAGCAGGAGCAAGGGTGATCCGTCGGGGTCGACCACGCGCCCTGCGAGGATGACGACCGAGTGCAGCTTCAGTGGGAGATGATAGCCCGAGCGATAGCCTGGGATCACGAGAAAACGTTCGCGCTCGAGCGTCAAGCCCGTCTGCAACGGCGTGGTGTCGACGAAGATTTCGCGGGCGCGATAAGACTGGAGGTCTGCGACCGCCGCGGGCCCCCAGCCGTCGATGCGGCCGGCGTACACGGTCTCGCTCGGGTTGACGAGGATTCCCCTTTGCCAGGCCTCGGAGCCGTCGCCGACCAAGGCGAAACTTTCGGCCACGGGCCGGCTCAGGGCGAAGCGGCCGTCGGCGTATGTCAGCGCGCCGCCGACCTGGAAGACGCTCACCGCCGACCTCGTTCCGCCCGCTCCGGCCCGTGTTTCCGAGGCGGCCAGGCCGTAGCCGAGCTGCGCGCGCTGGAAAAACGCGGATACGTTCGCGTTGGCGGCGTCGGCGTTCCGCGCGGTCGCGACATTGGCGTCGGCGCGGGCGCGCGCGCCGCTGAACGCGAGTTCCGCGCGCCGGGTCGCGTCCCGCGTGTCGGCCGAAACCGCCGCGATCAGGGGTCGCGAGGGATCGCGCCACCGGAGCGTCACGAACGCGCGTCGCTCGCGGCGCACGGCTGAATCATCGGTCGCGCTCACGTCCGCGCCGAGTTGCCAGCGGTCGTTGAGCGAGGCCGAGGTGTTGAGGTACGCGCCGAGCGCGCTTCCGAAGCCGAGGGGAAGGCCGGGATGCGGCCAGTCTTTGAACGCTCCGAGAGTGACGGTGACGCGGTCGCTGACGCGCGTGTCGACGAAAAAATCGGCGCGGTGGCTGAACGCGTTGAAAGGGGCGAGTTCCCCGAGCTGAGCGAATCTCCGTCCGCGCGTTTCCAGTTGCATGCCCCAGCCGAACGGCCCCTTGCCGCGCTCTTCCTGGAACGACCTGTACGCGAAGCGCCCGGCGCCGTCGGTCGAATCACTCATGGCGACGCGGCTCGCTGCGACCTCGAGCCGGAACAGCCCCCAGGCGTTGACGGCGAGCGCTTCGACGCCGAGGATCGCCTGCCGACGATGCCCCTGGGCGAACCCGCCGAAGGTGAACCGGTCGGTCCACCCCACGCGATGCCAGCCGGAGAACGTGACGCGGTCCTCGTCGTAATCGTAGCGCCCGCCCCGCGGCGCCGACGGCAGGCCGAGATTGTAGGAGAACTGGTGGAAACCGGGGCGAAGCAGTTCGCTCGCGGCGATGAACGGGAAGCGCACGCTCTCGGTGCGGCCGTAGATGTCGGTGATCAGGAGTTCGATTTCGTTGAGGCGCCCCAGGAGCGGGATCTCGCGGATGTCGAATTGACCGGCCGGCAGGCGCAAAGTGCGCACGATCGCGCCGTTGACCACCACGTCGACGCGCGATGGGTTGCGGAGCTGGATCCGCCTGTTCGAGGTGGGGTAGTTCACCAGGTCCGGATCGATGGCGAGTTCGCGGGTGACGCCGATCCCGCCGAGCGGGACGTAGCTGCGGAACCCGGCCGCGCTGAAACGGAGGTCGCCCGCCGTGAAACGCAGGAGACCGGGCGAGTCGTCGTAGACGACGCGCAGGTCCCCGCGCCGCCAGGCGTCCGGTTCGAATTCGTTGTAGCCGCCTTCGGCTTCGAGAACGGCCCCGAGCGGCGTCGTGAAAAAGCCGCTGAGGTCGGCGCGCGCGCCGTTGGCCGAGGCGTCCGCGTCGGGATCGTCATGCCAGAGGGAGCGGCTGCCGTAGACGTTCAACGCGGCGGACGCCCTGGCCGGCGGGACGGCGCTGGATCTCGCGGTCGCGCCTTCGCGCAGGGAAATGTCCTTCGGCTTGCGGCTTTCGGGCCCGAGGCTGATCCGTAACGTCAGCGTTTCCATGTCGAGCCGCGCTTCGATGCCGAGCGCGTTGAGCTCCTTGAGCGAGACGAACCCGTCGCGGATGGCGTTCCAGAGGCGTGTCTGCGTTTGCGGGGTCGCCACCGGCAGGAGCGCTTGGAAGAGATCCGCGCCCTCGACACGGGTCTCCTCCGGCGGGTCTTGGGGAGCCACGGTCACCAGGCCCGCGTCCTCGAGGTCGAGGATCAGGGGGATCTCCACGCGCTCCTCGGCGCGCGCGCCGCCCGGGGCGATGAGCGCGAAGGCGATGGCGAACGTGGCGAGAAACGACGTCGCTTTCAATTCCGCTTTCAGTCCAAATCGATCGACGCCGCGTCGAACGCCGTTCCTGACGCCGTACCAGGCGTTGTTCCCGGCGTCTTCGACGCGCCGGCCGGCCACGGCAAGAGAACCCGCCGTTTTTCTCCGGCGAGCACGTTCACCGTTTCAAGCTCCTTGAGGCCGTCGGCCGGAAGCGGCAGTTGGTTCCGGGGGTTCTTCGAATCGCGCAAGACGATCTTGGCGCGGTTCAGGATCCGGTGCGCGCCGCCGTCGTTGCGGAAGACCAGCTCGAGGCGCCGATCGTTCGTTTTTTCTCCGACGGCTCTCACCGATTCGACGACGATCTTCGCCCTGGCCCGCGCCGGCACGACGTAGGCGGACGTCTGGTATTTGATGAGGAACTTGAGGTTGGTTCCCGCTCCGGCCTGCACGGACTTGAGGTCGACGGGCAGTTGTTCGGCGACGATGCGGTAGGGGGCTTCCTTGGCGATCGTTTTCGGGCCCGTGTAGGTGACCCGGATCGTCTTGGATTCGTTGGGGCCCAGAATGAGCTGCTTCGGGAAAACGCTGAAATGATCCGTGGGGGGAAGCGTCTCTTTGCCGTCGAGGTCGGTCTCTCTCGCGCGCGCGGAAATCTGCACGGCGACCTTCGCGTCGCCGGTGTTTTCGGCCGTGAACGTTTTCGAAAGCTGGCCGTCGGCGAGGGTGAATTCGACGACGCTCGGCTGAAAAGCGAACGCCCGAGCGGGCCGGGGCGCGGCCAACAGGAGGGCGCACGCGCCGGCCGCCGAAAGCGACCTGAAAATCCGTTTTTCCATTCCCACCTTCGCCCTCGATAGTTCAGCCGCGCGGCGCTCGGCCGTGCGCCGCTCAGTCGCGTCGCGTCCGCGCGCGGCGCCATCCATCGTATGGAGCGCGGAGACGGCTTGTCAAAGCGAGAACACGCCTAGGGAGCGGTCAAGACGATCCGCACCGTCGAACCGGATGCGAACGATTCGAGGGAGAGCGCGATTTTCTCGCCGGAGCGGGCGACGATCGCCGTCCGAGGGGACGCGGTGATCGAGGCCGGCCTCCGCCCCGCCGTCGACGAACCCGATTCGAGCGTCATCAGGTACGTTTCGTCGCGGCCGCCCAGGTCGAAATTCGTCGGCCCGTCTTCCCCGGGCGAGATTCGCGGCGCTGTCTGAGCCGGGACATGGCCCCTGAGAGCGAGCTCGGCGGCCGTGGCTTGGGGTGTCGTTGGTGAAAGAGCGAGAGCGAACGCGAAAACGCGAGGCAGGGGGTTGGTCATACTGAACCTGTCGGAAGGTCCAGTCTTGAGCCTTACGGGTTTCCCGGGTGAAGTCCCGGATGCGTCGCCGAACGGGTTCCGAAACGGAACGCGCGGCGTGTTCGCGCCGCGCGTTCCGTTTCAGATCGGGTCGCTCCGAGTGGGGAGGGACCTTCGGCGCGAGGCTCAGAGCGCGGTCAGGGTGAGCGTGACCGTGTCTTCGTACGTGCCCGAAACCGCGGGCGTCGCGATCGGGTAAACGCGCACGTTGATCGCCGAGGCCTGGCCGACGACCGGGGCCGAGAGCGTCGTTTGCTTCAGGGTCGTGGGCGTGCCGCCGAGCGCTTGGAAACCCATGGAACCGGCGCCGGCGACCTCGAGTTCGTATTCGGCGTAGCTCGTGGGCGTGGTCGTGTTCGCCAAGCGGGATTGACCGTTGGCGGAAGTCGCGTCGATGCGGTAGCCGTCGTTGCTGTTGCAGCTCACGTTCGCGTTGGCGATGCCCATCGAGGGCGTGCCGGCGATGATCGGCAGGTTCAGGTTCGCGCCGGCGAACGGGGCCGTGTCCACGGAATCCAGGACGCAGTTGGAGGCGATTTGGCCGCGCAGGAGCAGGGTGGCGGCTTTGGCCTCGGTCATCAGCGATGTGAACGCGAGGGTGAGGGCGGTGGCGAACAAAATCTTCTTCATTTACGACTCCTTAATGGTCGATGGGTGTTGGTGGACGGGGAACGAAAATTCCGTTTTTATCGATCCTTCATCTCATTGCGAATCCGTGCGCGAGGGAGTAAGAGGCATGCCCGCGCGGACTTCGCGCCTCCGCTCCCTCGGGTTCGTTTCGGGAGTCTCGGCGCGCCCTGGGCCCTTGCCACCGCGCGCGGCGGCCGTCCGGTGCTGCCATCCTCTGGTGCCTAACGACTTAACGGTAGCATCGTGGGATTCGGCTTCCAAACAAAGCCGATCGACCCGGACCTCGGGCCGGTCCGGAGGGGAGGCCGGCCTTCGCTAGGCCGGTTCGCGAGAGGGCCGGCCTGACGAAGGCCGGCCGGAGGATCGGCGCGCGCCGGCCCCCTTCACTGAGGGGCGGCGAGGCAGGCGTATTCGAGCCGGTTGTCGCCCAGGGGCAGGGGCGTCGCGAAGGTGATCTTGTTGCCTTCGATCACGTACGCGGGGACCGCCGACATGTCGGCGGTCGTGACCTCCACATCGGCCTTGCCGTCGCCGTTCGTGTCGATCGGCGGGCATTTGAGCGTCGCCGAGCGGACGAGTTCGACGACGCCGTTGCCGATGGTGGTCAGCTGCGAGCCGTAGTCGGGCGCGCAGACCGTGCCGACGACGCCGCCGGTGAGTTTGGACAGCGCCTCGTACGCGTGGCCGTAGTCCTCGTTTTCCGCCTGGGCTTTACACGCCTTGTCGCCGGGTTTCACGATGATCGAGTGGAAGGAAAACGGTTTCTGGTTCAGCCACGTCTCGGCGATCAGCTTGTTGAGGTTCTCGCCGTTGTTGCTCGGGAACGTGCCTTTCGGGTTGGTCTCGTCCGCGTCGGTCACGACGATGACGGCGAGCGCCGCGCCCGGCCGGAAAAACGCGCGATTCGGGGCGTTCACGGCCAGCGTGTTGTTCTGCGAACGTTCGACCGCTCGGTACGTCGCGCGGATCCCCTGCTCGTTGCCGCTGCCTTCGTTCTGCGAGCGTTGGACCGTCGCGCCGAACGCCTGCCGGGCCGCGGCCGGATCCATTTTGGAATCGAGGATATGGAGGCTGGTGCCGTTGAACTTCAGGAGGCGGCCGTCACGCTTGTCGGAATCGGAGTCCACGTCGGTCGTGATGATCGCGACTTGCCAGTCGAGGTTCTTGAGCTGATCGAGGAATGTGCCGAAGCGGGCGGCCATGTTCTTTTGCTCGGTGTTCATCGAGCCCGAGTTGTCGATGACGACGAGGATGTCGGCTTTGGCGTTGGCCGTGACCTTGACGTCCTGAACGTGGTTTTGCGTGCCGAGCTCCACGCGCCAGGAGACTTCGTTCCTGCCGGTGTTCCCGGCGCGGTCCTTGGCCTCGATTTCGAAGACGTAGTCGCCGGGCGCGAGGCCTGTGATCCTGCGTTCCTCGGTCGCGTTGCAAGGGACGAGTTGGCCCTTGAACCCGCACAGGACCGCGTCGACGCCGGAGCCGGCGTCGGTGACGTTGAAGAGGATTTCGGCGGCGGCCGTGTTTTGGATGACGGACAAGGGGCGTTTGGCGAAATTGATCGCCGGGGCGACCGAGTCGAGCGTCCAGAGGTGCGTCTTCACGTCGGAGACGTTGCCGGCGGCGTCGGTGGCGCGCAGGTAGAAGGCGTGGTGGCCTTCGTCGGACACGGGAAAAAGAGCGGGCGATGAGCACGGCGCGTAGGCGCTGTTGTCGATGCGGCATTCCACCCGGAGCGGGCCCGTGCCGTTGGGGTCCGCGGCTCGGAACTCGAAACTCGCTTCTTTGGCGTTCGTCATGGCCAAGGGGCCGGAGAGGATCTCGACCTGCGGTTTGGTCAGGTCGATCGTCCACGAAGCGACGGCCGGGGAGGAGACGTTCCCGGCGCGGTCGTAGGCGCGCACCTGGACGCTGTGCGGGCCTTCGGCGAGCGCGCCGTAAGTTTTGGGAGATGAGCAGGGTTGATAGCCGGTTCCGTCGATTTGGCACTCGGCGCGATCGACGCCGCTGCCGGCGTCCTGGGCGGAGAAGGCGATCGTGGCCGATGCCCTGTTGTTGATCGGTTCGGGGCGCGCGACGATCTGCACGGTCGGCGGCGTCAGGTCGATCGACCAGGCGTGCGAGGCGGGCGCCGAGCGGTTGCCGGCCGAATCGATCCCGATCACGGAGAAGCGATGGTCGCCGGCGGCGAGGCCTTGGTAGCTCTGCGGCGACGCGCACGCCGCGTAGGGGCCGCCGTCGACCGAGCACTCGAGCCGGCTGATGGCGCTCAGGCCGTCGGTTCCCTCGAATTCGAAGGCGGCCGAGCCTGAATTCGAGTGCGGCGCGGGCGCTTTGACGATGCGCACGCTCGGCGCCGTCAGATCGATCGTCCAATCGTGCGAAGCGATGTCGCTGACGTTCCCGGCGCGATCGTAGGCGCGCACTTGGAACCGCCGCGCGCCTTCGGCCACGACCGCGGAGTGGGGGCTCAAGCAGGCGGTGAAGCCGGCTTGCCCGTCCAGCCGGCACTCGAAGCGGTCGATGCCGGCGAGCGCGTCGGTGGCCGAGAACTGGAAAGCGGCCGTCAGGCTCGAGGTGACTTTGGCGGGCGTTTGGTTGAGCGTGACGACGGGAGCGGTGCGGTCGACGATGAAGTGGCTCTGCACGGGGGCGGCTTCGTTCCCGGCGCGGTCCTTGGCGGTGATGCGGATGGTGGCGGCGCCTTCAGAGAGGTTGTCGGCGACCGCGACGTCCCGGCAGGCCGCGGCGGCGCCTGAACCGACCGCGCACTGCGCGTCACCGAGGCCGGAGCCGGCATCATCCACGATGAATTCGACGCGCGCGGAAGGCGTGTTGACGTAAGACGCCACGTCGCGCGTGACGCGGATCACGGGAGCGATGTCGTCGTGCACGATCGAGTCGCTGAAACAGTCGCTTTCGGCGGAGGGAACCGCCTTTTCACGGTATTTGACGTAGACTTTGCCTTCGCTGTTGGCGGCCGGGAGTTTCCATGCGCGGTTCACGCTGTACGGCGCCCAGTCCCCGCCGCCGTCGCATCCCGGGACGTTCGTGATGTACATTTCATCGGCGCCGTTGTGGATCAGGGAGAGTTGCACGTCTTGAGAGTTGGTGAACTCGGCGCCTTCGTTGATCAGGAGGCCGCCGTCGGCATTGAGTTTTGACTTCAACCCCTCGACATCCATGCCGAATCGGACTTGGCCGCAGTTGTTGTAGCCGACCATGATCGCCAGGCCGGCGAAGATCAGGGTGCCGCGCATCGTGTTCAGTCGCCGCATAAACGTGCCTCCGGGAACGGGGAATCGACCTCTCTCCTGAGCAATCCCTTTGCCTGTATCGGTACGGGATTTCCTGGAGTGGCCGCCCAATGATTCGCGGATCGGAATACTTGCGTGTCTTCATGAGGCGTCGAAGCTAACAAACTTGCTCATGAGTTCGACGACGGGCCGGGCCCTCGCGGAATGCGGTGGGAATACGAGGGGATCGCGCGCCGGCGTTTCAAGTCGGGACGGAGGCTCGCCTCAGGTTTTTCCGCGTCCGGGCGCGTCGGGTTCGAAGAGCCACCAGCGGCGTTTGAGGCGCGGGCCCGCGGTGACGCCGAATTCCTTGAGCGCGCGCTCGCGGATGAGAGCGGCGATCTCCCGGGGCGAATCGCTGACGATCCAGCGGTCGATGTCGACGGCGTCGATCGTTTTCTCGCGGACCATCGTTTCGCGCAGAAACGCGATGAGCGGCGCCCAGTAGGCTTCGCCCATGAGCACCAACGGGAAATTCTTGAGCTTGCCGGTCTGGATGAGGGTGGCGATCTCGAACAGCTCGTCGAGGGTGCCGTAGCCGCCCGGCGCCGCCACGAACGCGTACGAATATTTCGCGAGCATCACCTTGCGGACGAAGAAGTAACGGAATTCGAGGAAGCGATCGACGTACGGGTTCGGCTTCTGCTCGCGGGGGAGGATGATGTTGCAGCCGATCGAGCGCCCGCCGGCGTCGCGCGCGCCGCGGTTGGCGGCTTCCATGATGCCCGGGCCGCCGCCGGTGACGACGACGAAGCCGGCCTCGGCGAGTTCGCGCCCGAGCGCTCGGGATTGCTCGTAATGGGGATGCCCTTCCGGGAACCGTGCCGAACCGAACACCGTCACCGCCGGACCGATGAAGTGCAGATTGCGGAAGCCTTTGACGAATTCCAGGCAGATGCGGAGGATCCTGGCGATCTCGCTCGTCCGCCTTTGCGGGCCTTGGAGGAAGGCGCGTTCCTCGAAATCCCCGGGCGCCTTCCCCCAGTCGTGCCGCTCAGCCTCGAATTCCCCTGGGGGCGGAGCGTGGATCTTGTCGCGGCTCAAGAGTGGGTCCTTTTCCGGAAGCGCTCAGAACGTCTCGTCGAAGGTCACCGCGCCCGTGACGCCCACTTGGTAGGCGGACACGCGGCGCTCGAAGAAATTCGTCAGTTCCTGCACGTCCTGCAGTTCCATGAACGTGAACGGGTTCTTCGCGTTGAAGCGCGGCGGGATGCTGAGCGCTTGCAGGCGCTGGTCGGCGATGAACTCGAGGTACTGGCGCATGTCGTTCAGGGACAGGCCGGCGACGCCGTGGTCGAGGATGTCCTTGGCGAACGCCATCTCGCATTCGACGGCTTCCTCGATCATCTGAACGATCATCTGCTGCATCGGTTCGTTGAAGAGGTCGGGTTCCTCCGCGCGCGCGGTCTCGATGACTTTCATGGCGAAATGGATGTGCGCGCTCTCGTCGCGGAACACCCAGTTCGTGCCGGCCGCGAGGCCGTCGAGCAGGCCCTTGGAGCGCAGGAAGTAGACGTACGCGAACGCGCCGAAGAAGAACAGCCCCTCCACGCAGGTGGCGAAGCAGATCAGGTTCATGAGGAACCTGCGGCGATCCTGGATCGTCGCGAGTTTGTCGAGCTGGTTGATCGAGTCCATCCACTTGAAGCAGAACTCGGCCTTTTTCTTGATCGACGGGATGTTCTCGACCGCCGCGAACGCCTTGGCGCGCTCGTCGTGGTCGGGGATGTAGGTGTCGAGAAGCGTGAGGTAGAACTGCACGTGCAGAGCTTCTTCGTACAGCTGGCGGGAGAGGTACAGGCGCGCCTCGGGAGAATTGATGTGCTTGTAGAGGTTGAGCACGAGGTTGTTGCCGACGATCGAGTCGCCCGTCGCGAAAAACGCGACCAGGCGCGAGATCAGGTGGCGTTCGGCCGGCGTGAGCCGAGTCTGCAGATCCGTCGTGTCCTTGGAGAAGTCGACTTCATCCACCGTCCAGGTGTTCTTGATGCCGTTTTTGTACATTTCGTAGAACACGGGGTACTTCATCGGTCGCAAGGTCAGGTTGAAGCCGGGGTTGAGAATCATGGGGCGCTGTCCTCCGTGGGTGGGCGGGGTGTGAGTGGGTGGGCGAGAATGGGAAAGAGCGGGCGGAACAAAAGCGATGCGGTCCGGCGACGGGCCCGGGCGGAAGCCCGGCCCCGTCGCGGGTCGATCACTGGCAAGCTTCGCAGGCCTCCGGGTTTTCCAGCGAGCATGCGACGGCTTCCATGTCGGAGTACGTCTTTTTCGGCGCGCTTTCGGTCGAGGTCGCGGGATCCGTTCCCGTTCCGGCGCTCGGCGCGCCGCCCGCCGCCGGCGAGGTGATCGTGACTTTGGCGATGCTCGTGGCCGGGCGCGAGCGCAGGTAATACGTCGTTTTGATCCCGCGCTTCCAGGCGTACATGTACATCGATGAAAGCTTGCCGATCGTCGGGCTTTCCATGAACAGGTTCAGGGACGCGCTTTGGTCGATGTAGGCGCCGCGCCCGGCCGCCATGTCGATCAACGCTTTCATCGGCAGCTCCCAGGCCGTGCGGTAGATCCGGCGGATGTCTTCCGGGATGGCCGCGATGTCTTGGACCGAACCCTCCGAAAGCTTGATTTCGTTGCGCACGCGCTCGTTCCACAGGCCGCGGGCCTTGAGCTCCGCGACCAGGTACTTGTTCACCTGCAGGAATTCGCCCGAGAGGGTTTCGCGCTTGAAAAGGTTCGAGACCATCGGTTCGATGGACTCGTAAGAGCCCACGATCGAGGCGATGGTCGCCGTCGGCGCGATCGCGATGCACAGGGAGTTGCGCAGTCCCGACTTCTTGACGCGTTCGCGCAGCAGCGCCCAGCGGCCTTCGTTGGGGGGTTTGACGCCCCATAGGTCGAACTGCAGCTGGCCGAGCGACGCCCGCGTCTCATGGAAGGCCGGGTGGGGGCCGAATTTCTCGGCGAGTTCGCAGGAAGTGAGGAGCGCGTTGTAATAGATCTCCTCTTGGATCCGGCGCGAGAGTTCCTGCGCTTCGGCCGAGTCGAACGGCAGGCGCAGTTTGAACAGCGCGTCCTGCAAGCCCATCACGCCCAGGCCCACCGGCCGCCATTTGCCGTTGGAATCCGCGGCTTCCGGGATCGGGTAGAAATTGATGTCGATCACGCGGTCGAGGAAAACCATCGCCGTGCGCACGGTCCGCGCGAGCTTTTCGAAATCGAACTCGCCGTTCTCGATGTGGCGGCCGAGGTTCACGGAACCCAGGTTGCACACCGCGGTCTCCCCGCCGCTGGTGATCTCGAGGATCTCCGTGCAAAGGTTGGAGAGATGGATCACGTTCTCGGGCCGGAGCGTCTGGTTGCTCTTCAGGTTCGACGCGTCCTTGAACGTCATCCAGCCGTTGCCGGTCTGGGCGAGGGTCTTCATCATGCGGCCGTAAAGGTCGCGCGCCTTCACCTGGCGGATGAAGAGGCCGTCTTTCTCGGCCTGCAGGTAAGCCGTTTCGAACGCCGGGCCGTAGAGGTCCGTGAAATGGGGCACGGTCTTCGGGTCGAAGAGCGACCAGGTGCCGTCCTCTTCCACGCGTTTCATGAACAAGTCCGGGACCCAATTGGCGAGGTTGAGGTTGTGGGTGCGCTTGGCCTCGTCGCCGGTGTTCTCGCGCAGGTCGAGGAATTCTTCGATGTCCGCGTGCCAGGTTTCGAGGTACACGCAGCACGCGCCTTTGCGTTTGCCGCCCTGGTTGACGGCTGCGACCGACGAGTCGAGCGTCTTCAGCCACGGCACGATGCCGTTGGAGTGGCCGTTGGTGCCCTTGATGTGCGAGCCGCGCGCGCGCACGCGGTGGTAGGCCACGCCGATGCCGCCGGCGAATTTCGAGAGAAGGGCGATGTCGGTGTATTTCTTGTAGATGCCGGCGAGGTCGTCCTCGGGGCTGTCGAGCAGGTAGCACGAGCTCATCTGCGGGCGTTGCGTGGCCGAGTTGAAGAGCGTCGGCGTCGACGGCATGTAGTCGAGCCGCGAGACCAGGTTGTAGAGGTCGATCGCCTCTTGGGGCGTCTGCGCCAGGCCGCAGGCGACGCGCATGAAGAAATACTGGGGCGTCTCGAGCACCAGGCGGCTTTTCGGATCCTTGAGGAGGTACCGGTCGTAGACCGTGCGCAGGCCGAAGTACTCGAAAAGGTTGGTGCGGTTGGCGTTGATCGCGTCCTCGATCTTCGCTTGGTACTGGCGGACGAAGGCGACGACGTGGTCGGCGATGATGCCTTGGCGGTTGCCGTACTCGATCGACTCCATGAAGTTGCGCGCGCCGAGCGTGCGCACCTCCTCCTCGATCGTCAGGCTCAGGAGCCGCGCCGCGAGGGCGGAATACTGCGGCTCCTCGCCGATGAGCAGAGAGGCGGTGGCGATGCAGAGGTCGTCGAGTTCCTTGGTGGTGGCGCCGTCGTACAGGCCGCTGATCGCTTTGATGGCGACGCGGTACGGGTCGACTTCGCTCAGGCCCGCGCAGCAGCGGGTGACGCGGTCGACGATCTTCTGCACGTTCACGGGAACGAGCGAGCCGTCGCGCTTGCGCACGCGCATCTGATGCGCTTCCGCCGCCGCCTCTTCGGCCGCGACGCCGGCCGCTTGCGCCACCGCCGCCGCGACGGCCGCCGCCGCCGCGCCTGCGGTCGCCTCCGGGGCGAGGTCTGGATCGCTGCTTGGGTCGTTGCTTGGGCTGATGTTCGTCTGGGTCATTTCCATATGGCCTCCGCCAAGTCTGTCTCCGCGCTGCGGGCCGCGGGTTCCGCGCCGCCGGGGTTTCTCCGCCGAGCCGCGCGCGTTCATTCCCTTGTCATGATCGGTCCCGTCGCGTGAAGGGAGGGAGACGCTAGCGCCGCCGTCCCTTCGCGCGCAAGGGAAAACCCCAAAAACCAGCCGCTGTTTCGCGCCACTTCATTCAGCAGCTGAAACATTGAACAGCCGTCGCTCCCGCGGATGCTCCGCGGGCGGCGATAAACAAAATCGATTTGTGATGGGAGCGCCCGTTCTCAGGGGGCTCCGGACGCAAATCGACCCACTCGCGCGGCGTCGCCCGCGGCCGACGGCCCGGGATTCCCGCGCGAAAACGCACACCATGGACATTGTTCGATGGCGAAGGGTTCGTGAATCATTCGACCCGGCCGCGGGCCTTCCTTCGCGGATGCCCGTCGGCTGGTTTTTCGCCCGGTTCTCCGCGCGATTCTCCTCGAGCCGAACCCGTCACTGACTCGACTCTAGGATGGCCCTGAAAATTCTGTCAAAGAAGATTTCAGATGCGTGAGAGGAAAGTTTTTTCACGTTCCGCGCGCGCTCGGAGTGCGCTGCATGAGAGCGCCGTTTCTCCTCATTTTTTTTGCAATCGTGCCTATTTGCCAGGCGCGCAGCGCGCCGTGCTGGTTTCATTCGGTGCGATAGATATGTGTTTCGGCATGATTAAGGAGTGCTTATGCCTTGTGCATCGGAGCCCCGGTCCGAGGAGGAGGAGAGAGGGCCCGCCCAGGGTTTGAATTCGTTCGTCGGGCGAAGGCGCCCGGTTCGGAGGTCTTTCTCGGCGATCAGCTTAGCCGCGACCATGGTTGGGTTGACTTACGCCCAGAAGAAGCCCAAGAGTAGTAGGTAAACATTTGTTAGTGGTCTTGCGAAGAGGAGGCAGTCGGTGGCGTCGAGAACGAAGATCAAAGGGTTGAGCGCGTTCCTGCGCGAAACACGGATCGAAAAGAGCATTACGCAGCTGCAGGCCTCGCGCGCGCTCGGTCACTCGAGCCCTCAATACATCTCCAATTTCGAGCGAGGCCTCTGCGAGCCTTCGCTCGAAACAGCGATGAAGCTCTGCGAACTTTACGGCATCCCCCGTCGCCAGCTCTACGACATCATGGTGGAGATGTACCAGATCGAGCTCGAAGCGAAGATCTTCAAAAAGCCCGGTCGCCGCTCCTGAACGGGTCGGTCGCCACGGCTCGAGAGGGCCTTGGGAGACGGCTCCTTCGAACCGCTCTCTTTCGACCCGTTCTTTGAGGCGGCTGCCCCGGCGAATCAATTCATCATGTCATCGGAGACGGAGGCGCTGCCGGCGCTCGTCGGCTGGCTTTGGCCGGCGGGGGGCGGCGGAGCGTCTTTTTTGAGGGCCTTCTCCGACTGGAGCGCGACGGTGCCGGAGATGTCCTGGAGTTTGTCGAACTCTTCGAACTGCTTGGCGTAGAGCTTCTGGTTCTTGAGCTCGACCGTGAGCACGGGCACCTTGCGATCGACCCACATGTAGCGACCCAGGCTGCCCGGGAAATTGCCGAGAGAGACCCACGGCAGCGGGTTGAATTTCGGCATCGCCACTTTCGGCCCGTCGAAATCGAGCACGCCGAGGGGCGTATGGATCGAGATGACGAAGTCGGGCTTGAACCCCTCGATGTGGGCGATCGCGCACTGGGTTTCCGGCTCGCTGCCGGCGGACTTGCCGGGGAAGCGGCGCTCGGCCGAACCCGCTTTCGACTTCCAATACTTCAGCGCGAGATCGTCCCAGTCCTGGCTCGGGAAGTTGCGGTTCACGTCGACGCCGTTGGCGTTGGTGCGCGTTCGCGCCCTCCAGCCATCGGGGTTGACGACCGGGATCACCCGCCAGGCGTTGCGCGGCTGGATCTCCTGCAGGCGCTGCAGCCATGAAAGCGCGACCGACCCCGAATGGAGCTCGTCTCCGTGGATCAGGGAGAGAACGAGGATTTTCTGCGATCGCTTCGCCGCCGGATCGCCCGCGCGGTCGAAGTGATAGATCGGCTCCCCGTTGACGCTCCGGCATCCGTCGAGTCGGGCGGCTTTGGCGCAGATCTCAGGGATGCCTTTGGTGCGCTCGGAGAACGGCATGGCTTTGAGGTCTTTTTCGCATTTCGCGGCGATCTCTCCGGCCGTCTCCCCGGCATTCGAAGGCGACGCCTGTGTGGGCGGCGCTGAGTTCGTTTCGGAGTTCGTTTGGGAGGCGGCGACTTCGCCCTGGAGCGGCGAGCGGCGAGCGGGGCCGTCCGCCCCGCCCTCGGGAGCCTCATGCGTTTCCGGGGCCTGCTTGGGGACGGCGAAATGGGCGTGCGCCGTCGCGGCGACCGCGAACGCGGCGAGGAAAATGATCTCTGTTCGGAAACTACGTCGCATTTGGCCGGTCCCTATAAAGGCATCCATTAGAGTAGAACGCGATTCAAAGGGAGATGACAAGCGCGATTTGGCGCGTTCGTTGCCGTCGAGATTCGCGGGCCGGTGAGTCTTGACGCGGCAATCCTGGCGTTTCAAAGCGGTCCGAGAGCTCCTTCGCGAGCGCGCATGATCGCTGGGACGCGCAGAGAGATAAAAATAACGATGCCGTGGCGCGCCCGTATTGAGCCCGATCAGAAGCGAACCGATGAGGGGGAGGATGAGCGAATTATTGTTGAGAGACCAGCCGGTGACGGCCAAAGAGCAGCTGCAGAAATGGGTCCGTGAGCGCCGCCTCTTCGCCTTGGTCGATCCGTTTTTCGAGTTGCCGCAGCCGTCCGAGATGCGCCGGTTGGAGACCAAGGACACCGATCCGCTCCTTTACGAGGTCATCGCTTGGGACAAAGTCACTTATGAACCGCCGTACCTGACCCCGGTGAGCCTCGAGACCCTCGACTGGCTCCTGCACACTCTTTCGACCGAGCGTTGGGGCGTGTTCGTCGTGAGCTCGGTCCGGTTGCCCGAGCTGGCGGCGCATTTCCAGAAGTTCGTGATCGCCAAGGGGCCCGACGGGAACCCTTATTTTCTCCGCTTCCATGACGCGAGCGTGCTCGAGGTCCTGCTGCACACATGGACCCATCAGGAGCGGCGGACCTTTTTCGGCCCGGCCGACGGCTTCTGCCTGCCGAACCTGGACACGATGGATTGCCATATCTGGATGAATCCCCAGGGCGGGCGGGCGGCGCGCGAACTGCCGCGTCCGGAGGATTGCCTGCTCACGCTGCGCGAGGCGCAGCTCGCGTCGTGCGCCGACGCCATCGACCGGGACCTCGTGAAGATCATCTACTGGCATCTGCGCAATTACCACGCGCGCTCGGTGCAGCACCTGCAGAAACAGGTGCTCGAGAAGCGCATCTTCTTCGCGATCATGCGCGCCCGCCGGTACCAACTGACGTCGGTTTCCGATCTGGCCGGCTTCACGGCGCTGATGTTCGAGCTCGCCCCGAATTTCGACGAACACCCGAGCTTCCGCCGCGTGCTCAGCGATCCCGTGCTGCCGCCCGAGGCCAAGATGAAGCGTTTGAGCCAAGTGATCACGGATCGCGAATGGGATGAGGCGCTGCGCATGTACGACCGCGCCTTCTGGATCTCGGCGCTCAAGAAAACGGGGACAGGCGGTTGATCGCGCGGGGCGTGGCCGCGGGTTCCCGGGCGAAAGGCGGGAGCCGGTGCGTTTCGCGCACCGGCCAGCTGGGAAAATCTAGGGCGGAGATTTTTCTCCGACAGAACGCCGGAGAAGAGCGCTCAGATTAGGCCCGGGATCCAGCGGAATGGTTTCATCCCGGCGAAGAATTTGTTTAGAGAGAGTCACAGTGCCGCTGAATTCAGCAGCGGCCGCGAGCGCGGCGGCCGTCCCGTTGTGGGGCGCGGACCTCAAAATCATGTTTAGTTCCACGGGCGGCTTCAGATCGCCCTTTCCGACCCCGATACGATTGGGGCGGGGTCGACGCCGAATCGACGATGGGGCGGCTCTTGGCGGGCGGAGGAACGGATGGCCTGGGACGATATTCCGGATTGGGCGTTTGACGTCTCAAAAGAGATCATGCAAGCGGTCAACGTGAAAGACCCGGAAACCTTCTTCCATTGCATTCGCGTCAGCCGCGACGCCCGCCTCCTTTCCGAGGCGGCGGGGCTGAACGAATACGAGTCCAGAGTGGTCGAGTTCGCGGGCTTGTTCCATGACGCCGGCAAAATCGCGGTGCCTGACGAGATCCTGTTCAAACCCGCCAAACTCACCGACGCCGAATTCAAGGTCATGCAATCGCACCCCGTGAAGAGCGCCCAACTGCTCGAACCGCTCAAGCAGATCGGGTTCTTCGGCGCGCTTCTGCCAGGCGTGCTCCACCACCACGAGCGGGTGGACGGCAAAGGGTATCCGTACGGCCTCGAAGGCGACGGGATCCCGCTCGCCGCCCGCATCATCCTCATCGTCGACACGTTCGACGCCATGACGGCCACGCGCGCTTACCGCAAAGGCCTCGCTCCGGAGATCGCTTTCAAAGAGCTCCAGGACTTCGCCGGCCGGCAATTCGACCCGCACCTGGTGAGGATTTTCCTGCGGGCGAAACCCCTTTGGAGCGATCGCGAGCGGGACGTCGCCGAAGAAATGCGGACGACGGTCTTCAAGCAAGCCGCGTGAACGGAGCGGCGGTCCGCCCCGGATGCGAGCGTTCTCGTAACATAATCGTTTCCCCGGTGCCTCGTTCGTCGCGGTGAAGCAAGGGCACGGGGCGTTGTTCATATCCAGCGACGCAAGGCCGATGAGAGCGTATGCCTTGCGATCAGTCGGTGAGGGCCATGCGGGAACCCCCTTTTTCTCCGAGCGCGGGATCCGTCGATCCCCAGAGCCACCAAGTAGTGGAAGGGTTGCGCGTGCGGCTCGCGCCGGCGCCGCCCATGCGGCGCCTGCTCGCGCTTTGCGCGGACATCGGGTTGGTCACGGTCGCCGTTTACGGCCTGGTCGTCGCGATGCTGATCCTCTTCGGCGCCTTGGGCATGGGCTTCGCCGGTTGGGGCAAGGGGGGAGCCGTCGCCGGGGCCGGGATGCTCGTCCTCGTCATCCTGTTCGTCCTGGCGTCGGCCGTGATTTATCATATTTATTTCATTTATAATGAGTTCAGGACCGCGACCACGCCCGGCAAAAAACTCTTCGGCTTGAAGGTCGTCTCGGTCGACGGGGCCCGGTTGACGATGGGCCAGGTCGTGATCCGCGAACTCCTGCGTTCCTACGTCGACGTCCCCTTGGTCTTCCCGGCCCTCATCTCGGTGTTCTCGACAGCCAAGAAGCAGCGGGTCGGGGATCTCGCCGCCAACACGATGGTGGTTCATTCGCGCGATCGCGAGGACGCGCAGAAATTCATGTACGTGAAGCAGGAGGAGTACCACCTGCTCATGGAGCACCTGAAGCCGGGTCCGGTCCCGCGGGACCTGCGCGAGGCCTATATGAGATTCGCTTACGGCGAATTCATCGTGCGGCGGGAGGCGGCGCCGATCCGGGACCTCGAGGACTGGGAGGCGCGCGTGAAAAAACTTTTGCCCGAAGCCGGCGGCCTGGGCTTGAATCAGCAGACCGTGCTCCGCTTTTTCGCCGAGTATTGCTTCCAAGCGGCCAACGAAGAGACGGCGGCGCACAAAAGGTAGCGGTCGATCCAAACAGGGGGCTTGAGACCATGTCCGATGACCCGCGTTCCAATCCCTCGCGTCCCGTCACGGGCGCGGTTCCCGGTCCGGCTCGCCCGGGCGCCATGGATCTGAACATCGACGCTTCGGCTCAGGCCGCGGTCGAACCCGCCGGCTTTTGGGTCCGGCTCGTCGCCGCGATCGTCGATGGCGTCATCGTGCAGGTCGCGACGCTGCCGTTCGGCCTCCTGATCGGCGTCGCCCTGTCGATGGTCATGCCCGCCGCCGCCGCCAAAGCCGTCGGCCAGGTTCTCAACATCGCCGTCAACATGGCGGTCATTTTCTATTACTACGGCTGGTTTTACTCGAACAAAGGCGCGACCCCCGGAAAGCTTTTCTTCGGCCTCAAGGTGCTCGATGCGGACACCGGCGGCCACCTCGCGTACGGCAAGTCTTTCGTGCGGGAGACGGTGGGCAAGTTCGTCTCGAGCGTCCCCCTGCTCGGCGGGTTCATCATGGCGGGCTTGCGTTCGGACAAACGCGCGTTGCACGACCTGATCGCGCGCTCGCAGGTCATCAAAACGAAATGACGCCCCGGGATCGCCAACGCATCCAAGCCCTCGCGACCCGCCTGGCGCAGTGCTTGAGAGTTCTGAGGGAGCCGCGTCGCCCGGCGCCCGGGCCGTCGGGCGACCGGATCGACGCGGCTTTCGAGGTCATTCAGGATTACGAACTGCTCTCCCGGGACCTGTACCGGCTGCGCGCGGCTCGGGGGACGTCGTTCGGGCCCGCGGACCCGCTGATCGCCAGGACCGAGGAATTCATGGCCTCGCTCTCGACCGACCTCGTGCATCTCGCCCGCCCCGGGGACGCGCGCTCGGCGTACGCGATTTTCATCGAGAGATACAGGCGGATCTGGCGCGAGAACTTCCCGCTGTTCATCTTCACCGCTTCGACGTTCGCCGGAGCGCTCTTCGTCGGCTGGAACATCGGCCGCTTCCAGGAAAACTACGCGCCCCTGATCGTCGGGCAGCGGATGATGGAGCAGATCATCGACAACCGCCCGTGGTTCGAGCGCCTCGCAGCGGACCCGTTGGGCGGCGCCTTCGGGATCGCCAAGAACAACATCGAGATTTGCCTGAGCATGTTCGCCCTCGGTTCGATCGGCGGCCTCGGCGGCCTGGCGCTGCTGCTCTACAACGGGGTCGTGATCGGCGCTCTGATGGGGTATTGCGCCGCGCACGGCTTCGACGGCAGACTGGGCGAGTTCGTGTTGAGTCACGGATTCCTCGAACTCACCCTGATCGCCGCCAGCGCGTTCGCGAGTTTCCTGATCGGGCGCGCGTTCTACATGCGCCCGTTCGGCGATTTCCTCGAGCACGTTTCGCTCGGGGCCAAGGACGGTTTCACGGTCGCCGTCGGAGTCGCGCCGTGGCTCGCGTTGGCGGCCCTGTTCGAGGGGTTCGTCAGCCCGACGCCGCTTTTCCCGATCGAGGCCAAACTCGCCGCGGGCCTCGCCGTCGCCGCCTTGTTTTGGCTCTGGACGCTGAATCCCTTCGCGGGGACGCGGGACGGCGAGTCCGGTCAAGCCCGAGTCGAGCGCCGAAGCAGGCGATAAAGCCCGTCGACCGCGCTCATCCAGTTCTCGTGCGGGATCTGGAGAGCCGCGCCGCCGAGCCCGGTCAGGCGGGCGCGGAAGAGGCGGAACCGCTCGTCCGCCCAGTAATCGTACAAGAAGTCGGCGTACGCGTCGCGGAACGAGTCGAACGTCGCGCCGAGCTGCGAAGGCCGGAAGGCGAGGATTTTGTCGTCGAGCCTCATGCCCTTCTCGGCGAGCGAGAGCGCCACGACGACGTGCTCGCGGCAGAGCGGGCCCAGGGACTCGAGCAGGGAGTCCTGCACGGACGGGCGGGAGAGGTCGGCCAGCACGAGGACGATCGCCCGCTGTCCCGAGACGCGGGGGACCGTTTCGTTGATCAGGTGGAAGTCGCTTTCCGCCTCGCGCGGCGCGAACGTCGCCGAACCCTTGAGCATCGCTTCGAACGGGGCGAGGGTCCGGCTCCTGGGGACGAGCGCGTGGAGCTCGTCCGAGAAAGCGAAGAAGCTCACGCGGTCGCGGCTGTGGACGGCGTTGCGGGCCAGGAGCAGGCCGGCGCTCAGGTAATAATCGTGTTTCGAGCTGCCGCCCACCCGGCCCATCATCGAGCGCCCGAGGTCGAGCGCGATGACCAGATGGTGTTGGAAGCTGGACTCGAAAACACGGGTCATCAACCGCCCCGTGCGGGCGCTTTTTTTGTGATCCAAGTGCCGGACCGGGTCCGGGTACTGGTACGCGCGGGTCGTGAGGTATTGGTCGGCCGCGCGCGCGCGGGCCCGGATGCGCGCGCCTTCGAAGAGAAGGCGTTGGGTCGCGATCATTTCCGAAAACGCCCGTTCCGGCATTTTCCGCGACTCGGGCGCCACGCGGAAGCCGATCGGCTCGGTTTTGAGCGTCAACGGGCGGAACCAGAGCCCGAGTTTGGAATAGGTCCCGACTTCGAGGCGATCGACCACATGGTAGCCGAGGCGTTCGACTTCGCAGGTGAGCTCGAGGACGATCCTTTCCTCGCTCAGCCGTGCGGCGCCCACGCGCGTCCTCGGCGCGGCGAACGCGAGCAGCGGGGTTTCCGGCGCGAAAACGTCCAGGCGGGAAAGGGCCGAAGCGCCCCGGTCCCGCGGGCGGATTTCGATGCCCATCCGGGTCGGCCGCCCGAGGGAGGGGTCGCGCGGGAACGAGAGTTTGGCCTCGAAGCTCGCCGACGTCGTGAGCGAGAGGCGGTCGAAGGCGGCGAGCGCGAGCGCGCCGGCGAGGGCGGCGGCGTACAGGGGGAGGGCCAGCGGCAGGGCCATGGCCATCGTGCCGAAGAGGGCCGCCGCGCCGAAGAGCGCGAAAAACCTGTCGGTGAGGTAGCTCCGCGGCGGCGTTCGGTCTCCCATCAGGCCGGGAACTCCACGCGCTCGAGGATGTCCCGGAGGATCGATTCGTCCGTCTCGTTGTCGATCTGCGCTTCAGGTGTGAGCTTGATGCGGTGGCGCAGGACGGGGACCGAGAGGTGTTTGATGTCGTCGGGGACCACGAAATCGCGGCCACGGATGAGGGCCAGCGCCCGCGAGCAGCGTGCCAGGGCCAGGCCGCCGCGAACGGAGGCGCCGTCCGCGAGGAGCGGGTGCCGGCGCGTCTCCTGCAGGATCGACGAAGTGAAGCGCACGAGGCTGTCGTCGAATCGCACGGCGGCGATTTCGGCGTCCGCGCGCGCCCGGTCGAAGTCGACGGGCGCGATGCTCTCGAACGGCGGGGGGAGGGCGCCGTCGAGCGTGTTGCGGATGATGCTCATGTCGGTCTCGAGATCGGAATGCTTCAGCCGCAGCTTGAAAAGGAAACGATCGGTCTGCGCCTCGGGGAGGGGAAACGTGCCTTCGTAGTCCTGAGGGTTCTGCGTCGCCACGACGAAAAAATCGGGACTGAGGGCGAACCACTGGCCTTCGGTGGTCACTTGCCGCTCTTCCATGGCCTCGAGCAAGGCCGACTGCGTGCGCGGCGGCGTGCGGTTGATCTCGTCGGCGAGGACGAAGTCCGTGAACAAGGGGCCCGGGACGAATTGGAATTCCTGCGTCGCCTGGTTGTAGATGTGCGAACCGATGACGTCGCTGGGCAACATGTCGCTCGTGAACTGGATGCGCTTGAACCCGCGGGTGAGCAGCCGCGCGAGGATTTTCGCCGTCATTGTTTTGCCCGTCCCCGGCGGGCCCTCGAGCAGCGCGTGCCCGCGGACGAGGAACGCGATGAACAGCAGATCGACCAATTCCGTCCCGCCCAGGACGTAGCGCTCGGCGGACAGGCGGTGGATTTCGGCGCGCAGGTTTTTGACGTACGATTCGCTCACGGGGCGTTCCTCCCTCTGCGGGTCAAGATTCTCTGGTGGAGCAGGAGCAGCCGGGCGAGGGCCGCAACGCCCCCGGCGCCGATCTCTGCGTCGATGGCCCCCGACTGGTCCGGGAACCGGCGCTTGAGAAAGGACGCGTGCTTGCGGATCGCTCCGGAGAGGGCGTCGTCGGTCCCAAGGAGCGTCGCGAGGATCTCGCGGTTCAGGTCGTGGTACGACCGATGGGGCCGGGGGGCGCCCGCGCGGCGCGGTCGCGCCGGAGTGTGGGCGAACAGGAAAAACAAAATCGCGCCGACCGCGAAACCGGCGATGGGCAAAACGAAGCGCGGCTCCAGCCAGAGGTCCTTCGCGGTCTTCTCGGAGAAGAAATGATGGTATTCGTCGAACAGCGCCCGGCCGCTCCACTCGGCGAGCCGGAAAGCGACCGCTCTGTTCTCGGCGCGCGAGATGAGCCCGTTGCTGAACGGAGGGAGGCCGGAGATCACGAGCACGGTCCCCTCTCCCACCCTCGTCTCGCGCGCGTAGCAGAGCGCGGCCGAGAGTCGGCAGTCCATGGCGTCCGCGCCGACCCCTTCCCCCTCGAAACGCCCGGCCCCGTAGAACTCGTAGCGCTCGCCTTCGCGGAAAAGGGAGCTGTTGTGGTCGTTCTCCACCGAAGCCGTCCCGCCGTTCCTGAACGCCGCGTCCTCGCTCCAGGGCAGGTGGATCCCCAGGCGCTCGAGGAGCGGGGACAGGTTCCGCCGGGCACGGTCATCGTGGAAACTCACGACGAGCTTTTTTCCCGCGCGCACGCGGCCGGCGACCAGTTCGGCCTCGCGCGCGCTCACCGGGGACAGCGGGGAGAGGATGAAGACCGTGTCGATCCCGTGGAAGTCGCGCTCGAAGAGGAACGGCTTTTTTTGGATTCTCACCGATCCCGGCGCGGTCGCGTTTTTGATTTCGGTGAAAACGCTCAGGCCCGCGATCCGGCGGGAGAGCGACGTCGGCGTGGCGAAGACCTCCCTCCGGGAGGCCTGATCGGCCGCGAACGCGTAGAGGAGGAGCGAAGCGAGGGCGAGGGCCGTCAGAAGAGCGGCTCGTTTGGCGCGGCTCATGACGAAGCCCCCGCGCCGCGCTCGCGAGCCGGGGTTTCGAGCGCCCGGAGGCGTTCGTCGGTCCATTGGAACGATTCGAGCGAAGCGCGGTCGTCGCGGAACATGAGCTCGTCGCCGTGTTTCATGAAGCGGGGCCAGCCGCCGTCCGGTTCCGCCCCGGCGTGCCCCAGCCGATCGTAGTACTCGGACAGGGTCAGAGTCGGCTGCGCCGCGAGGCGGAGAAGGAAGAGCTTCCAGCGCAAGCGCGCCGCTTCGGCGAAGCGGCCGTCGCCCAAGGCCCGCTCGATCCCTTTTGTGAGTTTCGCTTCTGGCGGTTGGAACGCCGTCTCGGCCCGTTCGTCGGGAGCGGAGCGGGCGGGCGCCGGACGGCGCAACCATTTCCAGACGATCCAGGCGGCCAGGGCGAACACGAGCGCGGCGCCGGCGTACGGGAGCGCGTTGAGAAACGTTTCCCAGAAGCCCCTTCCGAGCCGCGGGGCTTCGCCTGGCGGCAGCAGGTTCTCGATGAAGTCCAGCAGCCACCTTCGGATCGCGTCGCGATAGGCGTCGAGCGCGGTCGGATCGTCGCGGAGGGGCGGCAGCGCCTCGCCAGAGAATTCATGCGCCTCGAGCGCGCGGCGGTAGGCGTTTTCCATGCTGGAGAGTTGTCGGGGTTCGGGGGCTGCCGGCTCCACTCAACGCCTCATGGGTCGCGTTGCAACTGCGCCAGCACGTTCAGGGCTTGTTCTTCGGGGAGAGGGGGGCGGGGCGCGAGCGCGTCGTTGACGTAGGCGGTTTTGCGCATGCCCACGAGCACGGAGTTGACGCTCTTGAGGGCATGGTACACGCGCAGGGATTTCTGCGAGAGGGTCATCGGCGGTTCCGCGAGCGCTGGCGCGAACGATTCCAGCCGCGCGGCGAGGAGAGCGGATTTTTGCGCGGCGAGGTTCTCGAGCGCTTTCGTGACGAGATCCAGCAGTTCGGCGACTTGAACGCGGTATTCCTGGGTCCAGGCGGCGTCCGCGGGCCCGAGGCGGTCCAGGCTCAGTCGGAGTTGGGGGATGATCTGCTGCGCGAGGGCGTCTTTCCATTGCAGGACGTCGGTGAGGTCGTTCATGCGGTCGCGCAGGACATGGCCCCAGCCGAGCCCGTGCCGGTCGCTTCCGCTCCCGCCGTGGAAGCGGTTTTCCATCTCGACGACCCTTCCCAGGGCGATGTGCAAGCGCCCTTTGACGTCGACGTCGTCGTGGATGGGGAACGAGGTGAGGCGGACGAGGCGTCCGCGGTGGAACGCGTTGAAGGGCCGATTGGTCAAAACGCCGAGTTTGAGCTCGCGCGCTTTTTCGATCAGGGTCGAGTGGCCGTTGTTTTTGTGAGTCGTCGCGCCGGGTTCGAAGATATTCATGGGAAACTGGATGACGGCGAAGTGGTGGTTCTTCTTGATCCCGGCGGCGCAGTCCCAGACTTTCTCGAGCGAGGTGAATTCGGGCTTCGAACGCGCCTCGGGGAACGCGTTCGAGGAGACTCCATAGAAGCGAATCCGTTTACGTTCGACCTCGCCTTCGAGGAACTCGAAGGCCTTCTTGATCCGCGCGTAATAAGTCCCCAGATCCTGGGACGTTTTCAGGAAATATTCGGGGTTGTGGAGCAGCAGGACGTCGAGGGACTCGAGTTTCAGGCGCGCCAGGCTGCGCGAGATCTGCTCATCGAGGAACTCGGGGCTGATGTTGTGCCAGCAATCCGGCGAAAACTCGACCGTTTCCGGGAACGGCCGGCGCTCTTCGATGCGTCTTTTGGCTTCGCGCAGATGAGAGCCCTGGACGTAGCCGGCCTTGGTTACGACGACGACCCGTTCGCGGTGCAGATGGCCGGAGGCGAATTCCTCGGCCAGGACCTCGCCGATGAGGCGTTCGGAGCCGCCATCGCCGTAGTTTGAGCTCGTGTCGATGAGATTCACGCCTGAGCGCAGGGCCAAGCGGAGCGCGTCCCGGTGATCGGGGTCGTGCTCGGACGCCCTGTAGGAACCGAAGCCGACGTTTGAGACGGTGAGCCCCGTGCGCCCGAGGACGGACGACGGGACTCGCCCTTCGAAGGTTTCCATGTGCACGGCGGTTTCGTCGGCTCGGGCCCAGGTCATCTTTGAATTCTAGGGCATGTTTTCATTTTGACATACCTCTAATCCATTTCGGGTCGAGGCGGGGCGGGAGGCGTCGCGGGACCGCCCCTTCCGCTTAGGCGCGATCGAATGGGCGGTCCTGTTTGTGATTCACGGCGTGCTTTCAGATAGCCTGTTTGCCCACGGATCGGGCGTACGGGGGCGGGCGTACGAGGTTCGAGTCGGAGGGGAAAATGAACAACGGATTCACAAGGAACGTGAAGATGAATCGCATGTACCGGACCCCTAAAGGGACGGAGTTGCCGATTCTGAACTTGCGCGGCCGCGACTATCTCGAAGTGAAATACCGCCTGGTCTGGTTCCGCGAGGAACACCCGGACTGGTCGATCGAGACCGAGATCCTGTCGGCCACCGAAGCCAACGCCTACGCGCGCGCGACGGTCAAGGACGATCAGGGACGCGTCATAGCGACTTCGCACAAGTTCGAAACGAAGCAAGGGTTCCCTGATTTCATAGAGAAAGCGGAGACCGGCGCCATCGGGCGCGCTCTCGCCCTGATCGGTTACGGCACGCAGTTCTGCGCCGACGAGCTCGACGAAGGCGATCGCATCGTCGACTCTCCGGTGGACCACGCGCGTTCGCCGGGCCGTCCCGCGCCCCCTGCGCGCGACGAACGCCAAGCGCCGCCGCCACGGGCCGCCGAAAGCGAGGGTCAGGGAGAGGCGTTCGATGCCGACTCCCCGCCCTCCCTCGAGGACGGCGACGAAAGCCAGGCGGCGGCCGCGCCCATCCCGGCGGGATCGGGGCTCGCGGGCCCGGACGAGTCCGTCGCCGGCACCGACATCGGCTCCGGCGCGAGCCCCGTCGCCGACGCGAGCCAGGAGCAGACGCTGCGGTCGGGGCAGCTTGAGCCCGGCGATTACCGCGTGAGCTTCGGCAAGAAGTACAAGGGCAAGCGCCTGCGGGAGATCCCGCGGCGCGAGATCGAGAGCTACGTCGATTGGCTCGAAGCGAGCGCCGACAGGAAGGGCGTTCCCCTGTCCGACGAAGCGCGTTTCCTGAAGATGGCGGTCCATCGCTATCTGGCGGAAGGGCAGAACCGTCATTGAGGGCCGCTTCCGGGAAGCTTGGAGCGCGCGCCTTCGGGGAGGCCGGGGGGCCGTCTCCTCGGCCCGGCCGGCGGCTACAAGAGGCGGTGGTACTCGGTGGGCGGCAGGAGTTCGAGATCCTCTTCCGGCACCCAGAACTCTTGGCCGCGTTCCCAATAGCTCATGCGCATCGTCCGCGCCGTGAGCGTTTCGTGCGCGATCATGACGCGCAGGATGAGCCGGTAGGCCGCGTAATCGGCGGCTTCCGTCGCCGTGAGCTCGACAACGGCGGCCTCGTCATCGAGGGCCAGCGCGTTTTGCGGGTCGATCGCGTTCGCGAAACTCTCGGCGCGCGCGATCTTCCCCGCGCAGCCGGCTCCGTGGAAAACCTCCGTCCGGCTCGTGGTCGAACGCGGTTTGAACACGAGCGTCTTGAGCTCCGAAAGGGTGGCATCGCCTTCCGTGAAGGTCGCGCACGAGCTCACCCACGTGCCGGAGACCGTCTTGCGGGCCCCCTCGTCCTCGTGGCGAGAGGGGTGTGCCTTGGGTCCCGGCATCCCTCCGATGCAGGCGGCGAGGATCGAAAGCGAGAGGGCCGCCGCCGCCGCCCACCCCGCGATCACCCCCGCGATCTTGAAGACCGTCACGCCATCCTCCTTGGGAAGGGCCGCCTCGCGAATCGGGCCGGCCCTACCCCAGAAGTAACTCATACGCGGGTCGGTCCGCCAAGCGCGCGCGAAGTCCAGTCCAGTCCGGCTTCGCGGGCGAGAGTCCTTGAGAATTCGCGCCCTCTCGAGTGAAATGGGAGTACCGCATGGCGCCGAATCCTTCCCTCAAACCTCCGAAACCGATCTTCGCCGGCGCGGCGAAAAAGGCCGGGCGATCGACGCCCGGCATTCCGCAGCCGCCGCGCGAAAAAGCGCCCGGCGAATACGAACCGCTCGGGCAGAGGGATTTCTTTCTCATGGTCGGCGTCCTGATGCTGGTCATGGGGACGGTCAATTTCGTCGTTTCCAGCCAGATCGGCGCCGCGAAAGCCGCGGGCGGGTTCGGCAGGCTGTGGGGCTTGCACGCGTTCGCCGTCGTGGCCAACGCCGTCGGGTTCTGGTTCGCGTGCCGTGTCTTCTTGCGCCGGTTCCAGGATGTGATCGGCGACCGTTTCATGCCGCTCTTCGCCCGCGGGTTGTTCCGTTTCTCGCTTTTGAGCCCGTTGCTCGGCGTGCAGGTCCTGGGGCTCGCGTTGTTCATGCCGAAGGCGCCCAAAGGCGGGGAGAGGGGCCTCGGCCCCGTCTTCGTCGCTTTCCTGATCTCGTTCGTGCTCGTTCATGCGGGTTACCTCGCGTGGCGGGTGCATTCGGGGCGCGCCGTCTACCTCGAGCAGGACGCGCGTTTCCAAGCGAAGCTCAAGGGGGTTTCCCCGGACGATGAGCGGTTGAGAGGCTTGATCCGCGAAAAGGGCGCGCTCGGGCCGCACCTGAAAATCGCCGACGCGCTCGAAGTCCACTTGCTTCCGTACCTGAATCCGTCGCTGCGGGTGGGAGTCGCCGCGGGTCGGGACTTCCTGCGCGTCGCCGCGCTCGACGATCTCCTTTCCGGGCCGGACGCCGGGCTTGTCTGCCCGCGGTGGACCGAGTACCTCGGTTCGAAGATCGACAACTGCTTCTTCGCGGCGTACGAACGGATCGGCGCTTATGAGCCGTTCCTCTCGCCCGCGCCGGCTTTGTTCTTCGAAAGCCGGCGGCGGGGAGCTGAGCCGCCGGAGGGCCCGGCGGCTCAGCCGGGTCTTCTTGTCGGCCCGGCCGGCGCGGCTCAACCAGGCTCCGATCTCGAGGGCCAGGTGCGGAGGATGGGAACGGCGATGGCGGCCGGCATCGCCGCCCTTGAGAACATGGTCCTCCTCCTCGAGCCGAACCATCACCGGCTGACGGTGCGCGAGGCGGCCGAGCCGACGGCGCTCCTGCTTTTTTTTGGAAACGTGGAGATCCCGCTCTTGGAACTCGCGCGCGACATCCAACAACTGAGCGTTGCAAAGATGATCGTGAGGTCCGTCGAGCTTCGCATCGAGCGGCTGCGCGAGCGTTTCGAGCAGGCGCGGTCCGTCCTGCCCGAAGCCGTCCACGCTTCGTACGTCGAGAAAATCGGGCAGATCGACGGCCGGCTCAAGCGGCTGCGCGAGCGGCCGTTCGCGCTGAGCGCGTCCGGCGGCCCGGGTTGACCGCTCACTTGCTCGGGGCGCTCGGGGCCGGCGTCGAGGCGGCGGGCGCCGGGTCCATGGCCGGCGGGTCGGCGGAGGGCGGGCCTGGCGGGAGGAACGCCGGCGCCGGGATGAACGTGAAGAACTTCTCCCCATCGTACGGCCAGCCCGTCGCGCGCGTCCAGATCTCAGCCAGGTAGAGGCTGCCCAGGGCCATCCGCTCGATTTGCATGCGCGCGTAGGCGGCGCGCGCCTTGGAGACGTTTTTCCGGCCCAGGCGCTTGTCTATGCGCAGGAGCTCGCCGAGGTTCCGGTTGGAGGACTCGGTCAGTTCTTCCAGCAGGGTCTGCAAAGGTTTCCCGGCCGAACGTTTGAAGAAGGCGGGCGCCCGGAGCTTCGCCTCGCGGCCGATGGAGTGCTCGAGCTCGCCCGGTGGATAATCGTTGACGACGGCGTTCTCGAAAAAAACATGGATGCCCTTCTGACCGGTGAGCTGGCCGTCGTGGTTCTCCGTCACGTGCAAAGGTTGGCAGAGGTCGCCGACGTAATGCCCGATCGCTCCGGCGACCACGAGCCACTCGGCCTGGCGCTGGTGCCGTTTTTCCCTGCTCAGCGCCGGATCCCTCAGTTCGGTCGAGATCGCGCCCAAGCGGTCCGTGAGTTCGCGGACGCGCCAGTAGGCGCGCCCCGCTTTGCGTTCGATCTCCGGGAACCTCGCCTCGAAGGCGGCGCGGTCGAGCTCGTAGGGTTTGCGTTCATCGGGCCGCGCCTTGAACGCCCGCGCGAAAATCTCCAGGTCCATGAAGTGGTTCGTCCGCTCGGTTTCATACGTTTCCGGTCCTTTCCAGACCAGGTCCGGGACATTGGCGTAGTACCCGAGGTCGAAGGCTCGATCGCGCAGGACCGCCGCCCCGGGCTTGCGGTCCGCGGCGATCATCGCGGCCGTTTCAGCGATCGCGGCGTGCCCGCGCCGGCCCCAGGCGAAGGCGTCGGGTCCCGACGCGATCAGGGCGAGGGCCAGCGCGAAGGCCGGGGCGAGGGTTCGGAGCGAGGCGCGCGGGTCGAAGCGGGCGGTTTCTCGGGTCATCACCGGTTTCCTTTCCTATCGCGCCCGAGGATCCGATCCCTCGTCTTCAGGACGGCGGGTTCCCCTGGTTCCAGGGTTTCGAGCACGAAAAACAGTTCAAGGACGATTTCATCGTAGGAGGGGACGCGCGCGCCCATCTTGGCCAACAGGCTTTGGACGTAGCGCACGCTGCGGTCGACGAGCTTGTTGTTGCTCGACTTCACCCAGAGCATCAGGTTGCCGTCGAAACGGCCGAGCCGGCCCATGACGAGGGTGGAGGCGGCGTTCAACAGCAGTTTCAGGAGCAAGTGCTCGCCGAGCGGTGATGGGCCGCGCTCGAAGCGCGCCGTGGCGCCGTCGAAGCGGAATTCGATCGCCTGATCGTCGCCGCGGATCTCGTAGCGCGCCATCGGGGCGGCGGCCGCGCCGGACGCGGCCGCCCTGCGGGCTTCGACGCCTTCCGAGAAATCGAAGCCGCGCAGGGCGGCCGAGCCGTAGCGGGCGGCGAAGCCGTCCCAATCGAGCGCCCGGGGCGCGCGTCCGAGGATCGCGCGCCAGGCCTCCTCGGGCGTGCGCGTTCCCGGTATCTCCATATAGGTCCAGGCCGGGGCCCGCGCCGTTTCCGTTTTCGCGTTCTCAAAGGCGGGGAGGGAGAACGTCGGTGACCGCTCGGTGACGTCGGTGAAGACCGTGATCGCGTGCTCGCGGCTCACGTGCAGGCAGCGGCCGCCGCGCCGGTAGACGTCGGCCTCGGCTTCGATGAGCGGGATCAGCGCGCCGATGTCGGCCGAGCGGAGAAGGTCCGTGAGCCGATCGAGTTCCTCGCGCGGATCGGGGGCGAAGCCGGCGGCGTGGAACAGGCAACTGCCGGCGACGAACATCAGAACGCTCGCCGCCTGCAGGCGCGTCGATCCGGCGAGCGCCATGGGCCCGACGGTGAGGTTGAGTTTTTCGATCGCCGGGTGGCGGAGAACCAGGCGCGAGCGCTCGGCGCACCGCTCGAGGATCTCGTCGGGGTTGCAGTACAGGAACCAGGGCTCGCGCCCGCCGACGCGCGCGGCGGCTTCCGCGGTGCCGATCACGAAGGGCGTTTCGCCCCCTTCCGTGACGGCGAGGAGCAGGTCGCCGGCGCGGAACCCGAGTTCCGTGAGCTGCCGTTCGCCGTACTCGGGATGGTCTTCGAAGTTCTCGATCGAACGCACGAGCGCGTAATCGCCTCCGGCCATGAAGCCGGTCACGCGCTCGCGGAGGCCGGGAGACCCGTGCGCGCGCCAGAGCGCTTCGATGGAGAGGGCGAGCCGGCCGGTCGCCCCGCAGCCGCTCAAAAAGACGTTCCCGCCCGCGGCCAGCGTCTCGCGGATCGCGGCGGTCAGCCGGTCGATCCCCGTTCCCCGGGCGTGGATCGCCCCGTAGGCGTCGAGCTCGATTTCGCGGAAAAGGTCGAGCGCGCGCGAGAGATCCGTCTCGGCGAGTTCAGAAAGGCGCGTCGTTTTCGGGTGGGGCTTCTCGGTCGGCAAATCGCCGAGCCGGAATTCCCGCGCCGTCTCCAGGAACGCGCGCGCTTTCTCGCGCGCGCTCGGGGGCAGGAGCTGCAGGTTGATGCGGGGCCGGGTTTCCGACATGGTCGAAGATCATGCTAGCGGGCTTGCGGTGGTCTGTCCACGCCGCCCTCGAGGGGGCCGTGATTTCTCGGCTCCCAAGGGGGGAGGGCTCGTTCATCGATTGGCGACGCGTTTGCCCCTCTTGAGGTTCTCCTGGATGGCCTCGGCTTCCGAGGCGAAGTAGTCCTTCGCGTTGCCGGCGCTCTCGTGGAACGCCTTCAGGTGATCGGCGGCTTCCTGGTAGCGGCCTTCCTGCATGAACAAGCGGAGCAAACCGCTCATCGCGCGGACCGGCAGCCGTTCGCCCGAGCCCGCCACGGATTTGGCGTAGAACTCGAGCGCTTGCGCCTTTTCGCCCGATTTCTCCAGGAGGTCGGCGTAACGGTAAAGGGCCTCGGAATCCCGGCCGCCGGCCCGCACGTACCAGTCGTACGTCAGCAGGGCGTCGTCGGCGCGGTTCAGGCGCAACCGGAAATCCGCCAGGCGCGAGAGCACGGCCGGATTGCTCGTTTTTTTGTAGAGCGCGGCGTGCGTCTCCTGGACGCAGTCCCACTTGCCCTGGTCGAAGCACGCTTGGATGACGCGCTCGAGGCCTTGCGCGGAAATCGTGCCGGTCATCTGCTGGACTTTGAGGACGGGGATGCTCCACATGTGGCCGCCCCAGTTCACGGCGTGCGCGAACAGCACGACGAGGGAGGCGCAGACGACCATGAATCCGATGATCGAGCGGTTTTCGCAGGCCCGCTCCGCGCGCGCGCGGGCGCGCTCATCCGTGTAGCCGCAGGAGCAGACGACTGTCTCGCCCAAGCGCCGGTCCGAACCGATTTCCTGGCCGCAGACGGGACAAAGATTGCCGAACATCATGGTCAAGCTCCTTCAAGCGTGTTCCTGGTCCGCCGTCGCGGCGGCATCAGAGCGATGTCGAATCGACATCGGGAGAGCAAGCATGGAGCCCTTGAGCAATCGCGGCGCCATCGCCGGATCGGGCGCAGGCGCCCCCGAGGCGCGGGAGCGGGGTAGGTTTTTCAAGAAGGGTGCCGCAAAACGGCGGTTCTCGCGCGGCCTCGCCGCAGCGGCGCTCGATCGGGTGAGGAAGGGCCTTACCACCGCGGCTCTTCTTGCCCCTGGTCGCGATTTCACGAGAAAATCGCTTAAATCTTCATAATCGCCTTTTCACGGCCTCGCGGAGCGCGGATGAACGATCTCAATCTTCTCAAACTCGCCATGGGCGTTTGCCTGTTGGGGATCGCGTGGCTCGCCTTTTCCATCTGGTGCGACAGGCTCAGGGGCTTGAAGGGCGAGGATCGCGCGAATTTCCTCATGTACAACGTCGCCGGAGGCGCGTGGCTGTTCGCGGTCTTCGCTCTTTGCGGCGGCTTTTACTTCCTGCTCGACCCGATCCTCGGTTGAGCCGCCCCCGGCGGGTCGGGAGCCTCAGCGGGCCAGGGGCGTTTCGTGGGCGATCGCGGCCCTCTCGCTCGGCGTTTTGGCCGCTTCCGTGCGCGTGCGGGTGAGGGCCACGAGACCCACGGCGCCCAGCCCCATCACGACGTGCAGCGCGTACTGGCCGCCGGTGAGCAGGTCCCGGTACCCGAACAGGGCGGGAGCGAGGATGAACAGGACGCCCAAGAGAGCGTCCAGCGCCATGTGCGCGCCGAGAGGAACGACCTTGGCGATCGAGTAGTGGTAGTTGGTGACCAGGCTGTAGACGATCAGCGCGGTGCCGCCGATCATGAACAGGTTCGCCGCGGCGGAGACGTGGGCGAAATTGAACAAGAACGGACACACGACCAGGACCACGCCTATCACGTAATCGGCCACGTTATGGGTTTTCAAGCTGATCATCGTCCACCTCCTTCAAGCGGCGCTCGGCCGTCGTCGCGGACCCGAGCCCGTGGATCAGCCTCAAGTGATACGCTCGCCGCCCTCGAGCCGCAAAGGCGCGGGCCCCGCCTTCGGAGATGGGAAGATACGTTTTGCGATCGAAACGTTTCGCTGACACCGGGGGGGCGTCGCGCCTCGCCCGCGGCGCGGGCCCGGTGGAAGGGAGGGCTCAGCCCGTTCCCGTGCTCAAGTAAGGCTCCCAGGTCTCGGGGACGTTCTCCATGCGGAACGTCGGCCTCAGGCTCGGCAGCCAGGCCGGCACCCGCGGTTCGTTGAGAAGCGGCATGTTCGCGCCGAGCGGGGTGCGGTCGCCTTTGCGGTGGTTGCAGTCGCGGCAAGCGGCGACGACGTTCGTCCAGTCTTTGCGGCCGCTTTTGCTGGCCGGGACGACGTGATCGAGCGTCAGGTCTTTCGGCGCGAACCGCCGAGCGCAGTACTGGCAGGTGTAGTCGTCGCGGAGGTAGACGTTTTCGCGGGAGAACCTGAGCCGGGCCGCGCGGCGCGGGGCCACGTACGTTTTGAGCCGGATCACGCTCGGCAAGCGGTGGCTTTGCCGTTGGCTGCGGACGCTCTCGCCGTGATACTCGAGGACGTCGACTTTGCCTTGGAACCAGAGAATGAACGCCTTTTGCCAACTGACGAGTTTGACCGGTTGATAGCTCGAGTTGAGGACCAGGGCGCGCCGGCACGATTCGGTGAAGAAGACACCCTCCTTCCGATCGCTTTCCCTCGCATGATCCGGACACGCGCCACCATGTCCGCCTGCGAGCGATCGGTTTGATCGTCACATACGGATCATCTGAACCACTTCCTTCATCTTGTCTTCGAGGGGCGTGGTTTTTCAAGGTCTAGTTTCCCCAAATCGCGCGGGGGGCGCGCCGCTCGCGGCTTTCGTCCCGGATTGAGGCGCCCGAGACGGGGTTCCCGAGACTTTGCGGAATCGCCGCCAAGACTTCACTTCCGGGGCATGCGGCGGGGCCCGGGGCCGGGGATAAAGGGGCGTGGATGGACAGAGGAGGTTTCCGCATGGGCGATATTCTCGGCAATTTCGCGACGGTGCTCGGGGGCGTCGGCGGCATACTCATCGGCTTCGCGATCTTGGCGCTTGTTTTCGTCGTCGCGTTCTTGCCGCTCCTCTTTTGGCTGCGAAACCCGGATCGGCGCGAGCGGCACACCGGGCTGGAGCGCTTCGCCGCGAGCCTGAACACGCCCGACGAGGGTTACGACGACCGGATCCCGCTTGCCGACGACGGGGAGCGGGGCCGCGGTCAGGGCGTCGCGCGTTCGACCGCGCCGCCGCCCGATGGCGAGTCGCCGTTTTCGGGGGGATGATGCGACAGGCTGGCGCTCGAGGCGCCTGATTCCAGCGTGCCATTCGGCCCCATTGCTACGCTTTCTCGGCGAATGGCGCCGTTTTTTTGCAGTTGTGACGACAGGAGCCCGCGCGCTTTGACGAAGGTCGCCGGCGGCCGGCTCAATGGTGGCTCAAAACGCGCTCGGAGGGTCATCCTCGAGCCGCACAGGAGGTCTAACCCATGGGTCTTCTCATGACGATTCTGGTCGGTTTCATTGTCGGCGTGATCGCCAAATTCCTCATGCCGGGGCGCGATCCGGGCGGCTTCATCATCACCATCCTCCTCGGTATCGCGGGCGCGTTCGTCGCCGGTTACCTCGGTCAAGCCTTCGGGCTCTACGCCGCCGGCGAACCGGCTGGGTTCCTCGCTTCGATCGTCGGCGCGATGATCCTGCTGTTCATTTATCGCCTGGCCATGGGGCGACGCGAGTTCCCGCGCTGAAGGGCGGCGATGTTTTGGCGGGAGGGTGGAGAATGCGGCGCGTTGCCGTCTCTATGGGCCCTCGAGCCGTCATCGTGACAGCGGGGGCGAAAGCTGTTAGCCTGGCATCGTCCATCCAGGTCGCGGAGTTTTGCATCAATGGCAGGCAGTTCGGGGGCGGGCGGCTCGAGCCCTCCTCAAAGCGGGCGGGGGCCTCTTTGGGCGACGTTGTTGACGGCCCTCGGGGTTGTTTACGGCGACATCGGGACCAGCCCGCTTTACGCGCTTCGAGAATGTTTTCACGGACCGCACGCGATCGAGCTCACCGAGTCCACGGTGTTCGGCGTACTTTCGCTCATCGTCTGGGCTTTGGCTCTCACGATCTCGGTCAAATACATGGTCCTCGTCCTGCGAGCCGATAACCGCGGCGAGGGCGGCATCCTCGCGCTCACCGCGCTGGCGATTCCGGGCAAGCTTCGCGACAACCGCCCGGTCCTTCTCGGCATCGGCCTCTTCGGCGCCGCGCTCCTGTACGGTGACGGCGTGATCACGCCCGCGATCTCGGTTTTGTCGGCCGTCGAGGGTTTGACGCTCACCACGCCTCTGTTCGAGCCTTACGTGATCCCGGTTACTTGCGCGATCCTTTTCGGCCTATTCTCGGCGCAGAAGTTCGGCACAGCCAGGATCGGCGCGGTTTTCGGCCCGGTCATCCTCTTGTATTTCATCGTTTTGGCCGCGCTCGGCGTCCGCGGGATCATCGATAACCCATCGGTCTTCAAGTCCGTCCACCCGTATTACGCGTTCGAGTTCCTGCGCACTCATCAACGGGAGGGGTTTTTCGTCATGGGCGCCGTCTTCCTCGTCATGACGGGCGGTGAGGCGCTGTACGCGGACATGGGGCATTTCGGCAAAAAGCCGATCCGCCTCGCTTGGTACTCGGTCGTGTTGCCCGGCCTCGTCTTGAATTATTTCGGGCAGGGCGCTCTGCTTTTGCGGAACCCGTCGGCTGCGGAAAACCCGTTCTACCTCCTCGCGCCGGCGTGGGGCCTCTATCCGCTCATCGCGCTGGCGATCGCCGCGACCGTGATCGCCAGCCAAGCGGTGATTTCCGGCGTTTTTTCGATGACCCGCCAAGCGATCCAGCTCGGCTACTCGCCGCGCTTGCAGATCGTGCACACATCGAGCCGGGAGATCGGGCAGATCTACCTGCCGCACGTGAACTGGGCCCTGCTCGTGGTCACGATCTGGTTGGTCCTGACGTTCCAGTCGAGCTCGGCGCTGGCGTCGGCTTACGGAATCTCGGTTTCGACCACGATGGTGATCACGACGGTCCTCCTGTTCATCGTCTCGCGCCGGGTCTGGGGTTGGAGCAATTGGCTGGCCGTGCCGGTGATCGCGTTTTTCCTGGCCGTCGATCTGGCGTTTTTCACCGCGAACATCCTCAAGCTCGGTTGGGGCGGGTGGTTCCCCCTCTTCGCCGGGATTTCGGTGTACACCCTGATGGCGACGTGGCGGCAGGGGCGGCGGATCCTCGCCGATCGGCTGCGCAGCGCGAGCCGTTCGATCCAGGACTTCCTGCTCGAGATCGGCCCAAAAAAACTCGTGCGCGTGCCGGGCACCGCTATTTTCATGGTGGGCGATCCGGAGACGACTCCCCCCGCTCTCGTTCACAACGTCAAACACAACAAGGTTTTGCACGAGACGATGGTGGTGCTCACGGTCCTCACCGAGGAGATCCCGCATGTGCGCGGTCAGGATCGCGTTTTCGTGGAAAAGGTGGCCGACGGCTTTTATCGCGTGATCGCGCATTACGGTTTCATGGATTCCCCCAACGTGCGCGACGTGTTGGAGCGTTGCCGATTGGCGGGTCTCGACCTGCGCATCGAGGACGTCACGTTCTTCCTCGGACGGGAAACGCTCATCGCGAGCGCCAGGCCCGGCATGGCCACGTGGAGGGAGAACGTGTTCGCGTTCATGTCGCGGAACGCGCAGCGGGCGACGACCTTCTTCAACATACCGGCCGACCAGGTGATCGAGGTCGGGATGCAGGTCGAACTGTAGCTCCCGCTCTCCCCAAGATTGACGCGAAACTGAACAAAAAGGTGCGTGTCACCTTTAGGCGTGGCCGCGTCCCGGTCCCAGGCGGCGTGGTTTCTTGTGCCCGGGCGGATCGTCATCGTCCTCATCGCCGTCGTCTCGATCGTCCTCGTCCCAGTCGTCGCTGATTTCCGTGAGGCCCTCGACGCCGTCGAGTTCGTGCACGTCGTCCCAGTCCTCGAAACCGCGCCACCCCGAGGCGTCGGGCGCTTCGCCTTCGCGTCGCCGCTCCATTTCCGCGACGCCCGCGGGATCGGGCTCGTACTCGAGTTCGGTCTCCTCGAACGCCCGGAGCCGGCGCTGGTTGAGGGCGAAATACAGCGCGCCCGAGAGCAGGCCGACTCCGAGCCCGATGAAATGCACCCGGTAACTGACGTTGGGCTCGAAACTGGTCGGGAAAAAGAGCGCCAGCATCACGCCCATCGCGCGCAGGATCCTCTGGGTGAGGCGTAGATCGCGAGACAGCTGGAAATAAAGGATCAGCCACAGGCCGCCCATCAGGTGCACGAGGCCCGACGCGCCGATCAGCTCCGTGCCCGGAGGGTAGGTGAGCAACGCGAGCGCGGTCATGGGGATCGCCAGGCTCCAGGCGAGCCAAGGATAGACGGCGTTGCCGAAGTAGCCGTTGAGGAGGTAGCCGAGGATCACGTACATCAGGCTGTTCGCGAGGAGGTGACCGAGATCGGCGTGCGCGAAGAGAGTGGTGAACAGGCGCCAGGCTTCGCCGTTCTCGAAAACAGCGCGCCGGCTGGCGGGCATCCAACTCCCGGATCCGCGCCATTGGCTCCAGTAGAGACCGCTCCCGGCGAAGAGGGCCAGCGTCGTGGCCACGGTCCAAAAACCCGCCTGCGGCCGCGGCGGTCGCGACAGGAGGGTTTTCAGGACATGGAAGCGGTATTTGAAACCGGACTGCGCCAAGAGATCAGCCCCCGGTCGGTTCGGGCGCGGGTTCCGCGCCCGTGGCGGTGAGTGAAGCGGCCGAGATGATCGTGAGGGCCGCGCTCAAATGCGAGCTTCGTGAAAACATGGCCCGACCATCGTAGCGCGTGCCGTCGCCCTTTGTCCAAAAGAAGTCCAGGCTCCAGGCGCGCGTCGAGCGCCCTGTGAGAGACTGTACTCTGATCGCCCCAAACACCCTGAAAGCGCATCTTCGAACGGGTCGGCTCAAGGAGGAGCTGTGCGGATCGGATGGACCCTCGGCGTCGTGGCCGCTTGCCTGGCCTCATTTTCAGCCGACTCATCGGCGCAGGTGCGGTCGCCGCCGCCCGATTACTGGAAATGCGTGAATCGGGTGGGGGGGAGTTGGGTGTTCGGCCGGGCGCCGAGCGCTTGCGACGCGTCCGGCTTCGGTGATGACAAGGTCGTCTGGTCCAAGTACGGGCCGTTGGTTTTCGGCGACGCGCGCGCTTCCGCCACGGAGACGCCACGTTACCTCGAGGAGATGCACGCCGTGATCCGCGATGCGTCGGCCCACTACCTCCGTCGCCGCAAGCCGCGCGCGTCACCCATCGAAGTCGTCGTCTTCCGCCGCGCGATCCTCGCGCTCGCCCATCAGGAGAGTTACTGGACCCATTACCGGTTGGCGTCGGACCAGCGTTTGAAGATGATGCGCGGCGATTCCGGGCATGGGCACGGGCTGATGCAGATCGATGACCGGTTCCATTTCGCCAGGATCTTGGCGGGCGAGGCTTGGGACTTGACCGGCAACCTCGCCTACGCGCTCGATATCTACTACGCGGAATGGGAGCGCGCCGGCCGCGCCTCCTGCGTCGCGCGCGTCGACGACTACGAGACGCGCGCGCGCGCGGCGTACTCGGCTTACAACGGCGGTCCGGCGCAACTTTGCCGTTGGACCGATCCGAACCACAAGTGGGCCCGCAACGACGAGGGGTTCCTGCAGAAATTCCGCGGCCAGACGTGGGGCGCCCGGATCGCCGACCTGAAAAAGCCGGCGGCGTTCGACGTCGCTTGCGAGCTCGACGGCGGTTCCAATTGCCTCTCGCCGGGCGGCGGAGCCGTCGCGGCCGCGCCTTACCGCGCCTTCCTCGACGAGCGCGAAGTCGGCGTTTGCGTCGATACCGCGTCGGGAGCCGAATGCGTGGGCGAGGCGCGCGATCTCGCTTGTCTGCCGATCGCGGCGGTCAAGGCTCTCCGCTTCGACCTCGGCGCCGATCGCGCGCTCGACGGCGCGTCCTTCCGCCGGATCGATCGCCACGAGATGTGCGCCCGTCCGGCCCTCGGGATCCTCCCGGTCGGGGCCTGGGTTCGCGCGCGCACCGACATCAATCTGCGAGCCACGGCGGGCGGGGGACGGCTTGGCGTCGTGCAAACGGGCGAAGCCGCCCAGGTCCTCGACTTCGAGGCGCGAGCCGACGAGTCGCTGACCCGCCATTACCGTGTGCGCACCGAAGCCGGGAGAATCGGTTGGGTCTTCGCCGGAGGCGTCGAGACCCAGGCGAGATACGTGGAAGAGGCGCCGCCGCGGCCGGCCGGCCTCATTCCGCTTTCCCGCGCCCGCATCGTCGCGCCCAACGGCATCAACGTGCGCCGGACCCCGGCGGGCGAGGAGATCGGCTGGGTGCCGAACGACGCCGTGGCGGAGGTCGTCGGCGTCGTCGCGCGCGGGGCGAACAACGAGATTTATCTGCGGATCGCGGCGCGCGACGGGGTTGAGGGATTCATCTACTCCGGCCGCGCGTCGCCCGAGCTGACGATGCCTCTTTGGGTGAAGTCGGAGGATGGGCCGTGATGCGCCGAGGGCGGGTCATCTTCGGCGCGGCGTTGATCGTCATCTCGGGGATGGTCGTGGGGATCTTCGCCGGCCGGGGGGCGATGCCCCCTTCGGCCCCGCGCGCGACGGGCCCCGCGTTCCGTGGCGGGGGGGGCGCGGGGCGCCCCGCGAAAGCGGCGGCGGCTCGCCCGAGGAGGGTGGATCGGAGCCCGGCGGCGGATCGCGGATCCGATCCCTTGCGGACCCTGGAGCGGATGGGCGAGTGCTGGCGGACGGATTCTTGCGGGGCTTCCGATGCGGATCCCAGGGCGAACCATTTCGAGGCCGTCGCGGTCATCAAGGATTCCTTGAACCGTTTGCGTTCCCTCAAGCGCTCCGGCGTGGATTCCGACTTCAGCGGAGTGGCGGGGAAATGGCTGGCGTTCCCCGACGACCACGTTCGCGAGGCGGCGCTCGGGCTGGCCCGCGAGCACAAACGGTCGGAGGAAATCCTGCGCGCCTTGCTCGCGGGGCTGCGCGAAAGCCTGAGCGCGCCGCTGTTCGCGGCCGCTCTCGCGGACCTCGGCGCTTACCAACGCATGGGGTACGACCGCGAGATCGCCGCGTTCCTGGTCGAGACCTTGCGTTCCGGCCCGTTGAAGGCGGGAGAGGCGATCGCCGCCGGGATTCTGCCGCTCCTCACCGAGGGGAACGAGGCCTTGTTCGCCGAAACCGCGGCGTCCCTGCCGGGGGGCAGCCGCGCGCGGCGGGATCTCGAGTCGGCCCTGGAGGAATTCGAACGCCTCCGTTCCGGCGGCTGATCGCCCCGGGCGCGGGTTCGGGGCGCGGCTTCAGGCCCGGTTCTTGACCAAATCCATCACCACGGCGGGGTCGGCGAGCGTGCTGGTGTCCCCCAGCTGATCGGGCAGGTTTTCGGCGATCTTGCGCAGGATCCTCCGCATGATTTTGCCCGAGCGCGTTTTCGGCAGGGCCGGCGCCCACTGGATTTTATCGGGCGCCGCGATTGGGCTGATCGCGGTCCTCACCCATTTGACGAGCTCGGCGCGCAAATCGTCGCTCCCGACGACGCCCTGTTTGAGAGTGACGAACGCGTAGACGCCTTGGCCTTTGATGTCATGCGGGTATCCGACGACCGCCGCCTCCGCGACCGCCGCGTGGCCGACGAGCGCGCTCTCGATCTCGGCCGTGCCCAGGCGGTGGCCGCTCACGTTGAGCACGTCGTCCACGCGTCCCGTGATCCAGTAATAGCCGTCCTCGTCGCGCCGCCCGCCGTCGCCGGTGAAGTACTTGCCCGGGAACGTGGAGAAATAGGTCTGCTCGAAACGCGCGTGGTCCCGGTAAAGGGTCCTCATCTGTCCCGGCCATGAGTCCGCCAGGCAGAGATTGCCCGTGGTGGGGCCTTCGAGGACGCGCCCTTGATCGTCGACGAGTTCGGGCTTGACGCCGAAAAATGGCAGCGTCGCCGAGCCGGGTTTGAGCGGGGTCGCGCCCGGCAAAGCTGAGATCAGGATTCCGCCCGTTTCCGTCTGCCACCAGGTGTCGACGATCGGGCACCGGCCGTCGCCCACCACGCGGTGATACCAAAGCCACGCCTCGGGATTGATCGGTTCCCCGACCGTGCCGAGCAGGCGCAGCGAGGCGCGGGACGTCCTCCCCACCGGCGCGTCGCCTTCGCGCATGAGCGCGCGGATCGCCGTGGGCGCCGTGTAGAAAGTGTTCACCTGATGCTTGTCGACGATCTCCCAGAAGCGCGAGACGTTGGGGTGGTTGGGCACGCCTTCGAACATCAGCGTCGTCGCCCCGTTGGCGAGCGGGCCGTAAACGATGTAACTGTGGCCGGTGACCCAGCCGACGTCGGCCGTGCACCAATAAACGTCGCCGTCGCGGTAATCGAACACCATCCGGTGCGTGAATGCCGCGTAGACGATGTAACCGCCGGTGGTGTGCAGGACGCCTTTCGGCTTGCTGGTCGAGCCCGAGGTGTAGAGGATGAAGAGCGGGTCTTCGGCGTCCATTTCCTCCATCGGGCATTCGGTCGGCTGCCCGGCCACGGCGTCGTGGTACCAGAGGTCGCGTCCGGCCTGCATGGGCACGGCTCCGCCGGTGTGGCGCACGACGAGGACTTTGCGGATCTTCCCGCATTTTTCGAGAGCCGCGTCGACGTTGCGTTTGAGCGGGATGGTTTTGCCGGCGCGCCGGCCCTCGTCGGCCGTGATCACGAACTCGCTTTCGCAATCCTGGACGCGGTCGGCGATCGAGTCCGGCGAGAATCCGCCGAAGATCACCGAGTGCACGGCCCCGATGCGGGCGCACGCGAGCATGGCGCAAGCGGCTTCGGGGATCATGGGCATGTAGATCGTGACCCGGTCGCCCTTGCGGACGCCCGCGGCGCGGAGCGCGTTGCCGAGTCGCCCGACCTCCTCGTGGAGCTGGCGGTACGTGAGCCTTCGGCTCGGCGTCCGCGGGTCGTCGGCTTCCCAGACGATGGCCGTCCGTTCCCCGCGTTCGTCGAGATGCCGCTCGGTGCAGTTGTAAGCGATGTTGAGCTTGCCGCCGGTGAACCACTCGATGCGCACGGGGCTCGTGAAACGGCAGTCCTTCACGCGCGTCCATGGCCGGATCCAATCGATGCCCCCGGCTTGGTCGGCCCAGAAGCCTTCCGCGTCGCGCACGCTGCGCTCGTAGAGCTCTTTGTATTTGGCGGCGTCGACGTAGGCGCGTGCCGCCCATTCGCTTGAAACTGGAATCGCCTGATCCATCCCTGGCTCCGATGCCGGCCGGCACGGCGGAAGAGCCTGGACCGGGTTCGCGGCGTTTGAGAAAACGGAATTTGTTTTTGCGCACCGCTGCTCGATGCGACTCGATTCGATTCAGCATCCCTCCCCTCCGCCTCGATCGCAAGCGAAAGCTCTTGAACCTGGGGGGCGTGTCAGGCCTGGTTGACGGAATCTGAAAATTTACTTTCTCCGTCTGAGACGGCCGTTTTCACTGACGCGGAAAAGCCGTCATGTTCCGCCCGCTTGAGTTCCGGTCACGAGGCGGCGGCTGAAAGCGGGACGCTTATCCAAAGCGGCCTGGCTACCGAAGCGTCCGTTATGGTTGTCGTACGTTGGCTGACCCATACGCGATCCGTTGTTACGCCGATTTTTTTATCGGCGCCGCTTGTCCTGGCCCTGGCGTCCTGCTCGCTGGAGGGCATGATCAAGAGCCTCCGGCCCGACGAGATCGGCGCGCTCGCGCTCGAGGACCTCAATCCGAGCGTCCCGGAAGGCATGACGTCCGTCGCCTTGAATCTCAAAAAGAGACTCGCCGATCCGCTCGCGCTCACGTACCGGCTTTACGATCCATCCGACGCGGAAGTCCTCTCGGGCGAGTTGGCACTCGAAGCCGGAGCGACGTCGGTGACCCTGAGCGGCCTGCCTCTTCCCGCGGACAACGCTCTGGACGAGCCCGACCGGGTCTACCGGATCGTGATCGCCGACAGCCTTGGCAAAACGAGCCGCGTCCGCTTGACGGTCCTGGACGACGACGACCCTCCGACGGCCTCGATCAGCGACGACGCGGTGACCGAGGGCGGGTC
>JAJTYM010000017.1 GCA_021463345.1 Pseudobdellovibrionaceae bacterium
CAGAATGGAGAGATTGACCTCGAGACCGAGGTCGCCTAAACGATGTTCAACCCGCCACTCGATCGACGAGTTTCAACTAAACGACGGACAAGCCCCAAAGAAGAGTCGTATCCAGAGTGCGACAGCTTTTGAAGTACATCGGACGTGAGAAAATTCGTATCCGCATGGACTCAAAAGACTATTCTAAAGTCTCATACCTGACTGAAGAAGAATTCCGAAAAGTACTATTGATTGTTCCGACGGAGATTGAGCGAGCGCTTTTCGAACTCTGCTTTTATTCCGGTTTAAGGATTGGCGAGGCATACGGATTAACGCCCGCGAGTTTGCTACCGAATGGAACTTTGCGGGTTTCTGGTCAGCTTGATCGCGACGGCGTTTTTCGTGCGACTAAGACAAAGAAGCCGAGAATCGCTTACCTGTTCCCTCAAGGCCTTCCTGCATTCGAAAAGTGGGTAACGGCTTCGAAAGAGGAAAGAGCTTTGTTTGATCGAAATGATGCCTCCAGAGATCACATGAAGAAGTACTGTAGATTGGCCTTTCCAGATGATTCGACCAAGCACTTAACTTTCCATGCGCTCAGGCACTGCTATGCAATCAACTTGTTATCAAAGGGAGTTTCGATGAGCTTGGTTGCTCAGTCTTTAGGAAATACGCTTTCCGTCTGCGAACAACACTACGTCGGATTCGAACTTACGACAGATTCAGTGCAAGCTATCAAATCCATCGTTGGGCGAAGTCAGAGGTGAAGTCGATTGAACTAAGGGTTCTCTCAATGACACTGCATCAAGCGCGATGTTGTAGGCTTCAGAACGTGAGATCGGTTTTCGGAGCTGTTTGTGTAAGTCGAAGAGAAATTTTGATTGCGTGAGCGCATCCCAGGATTGGTAGGTTGTATCGGCCTTCCGGTTCTGGGATTTTTTATTTTTATCCGCGCCGTTCACATCCACTCCTCGTAGGCAACTCTCAAAAAAAAGGCCGACACAAGGTCGGCCTTTAAGATGGTGCCCGAAAGAGGACTTGAACCTCCACGACCTTGCGGTCACTAGTACCTGAAACTAGCGCGTCTACCAGTTCCGCCATCCGGGCATTTTCAATTTTCAAATCTAGGTTTCAACTTTCGCGGTAGATACGTCTACCAGGGCCGTTGAAACTCGTCTACCAACCCCACTTGGGCAATCGGCTAAGCCCCTTTATTCATTCCGCATCTTCCTGCGGGCGCAAATTCAGAGTGGGGCCTACACATACACCTGAATCTAGCGCGTCTACCAGTTCCGCCATCCGGGCAGGATTAGCCATGAGAAGTTGCGAATATACTGAAGCTGGAACTGAATTGCAACAGTCAGGGAGCTCCAGTCATTTTTAAAAACCCAAGTATTTTTCAATGTTTCTGTGATAGCGTCGAAACGAATGAAAAGATCGTTCCGCGGCCGTAATTCGGGCAGCACCAAATCGAAGAAAAAAGAGATCCGCAACGCTCGAGGCCTGGGAGATGTCCTGGGCGACTCATCGCACTCCGGGACGCGATCCGCCAGCGATCTCGAGGATTTCTTGCAGGAGCGGCGCCGGAAGTCGGCGGCGGCCCCGAAGACGCTCGAGAAAGACGCCAAAAAAGGCGAGGCGAAAAAAGGCGGCGGTTATCTTTGGACCGCCGATGGGCCTCAGCGGGCGGGTCCCGGTGAGCGAGCGTCCGAATCGGATCGGGTCGAGGCTGGGGCCGACGACCCCGGAGAGGTTGAGGACGGGCGGCCGCCGGCCGTGCACGCCAGAAAACCGGAAGTGCAGAATCTATTCCGCGCCAATGAGAGGTTCCGCGCGCCTGGGAAGGCCGGTGATGAACGGCGCAGGTCCACGCGCCGGGAAGCCGACCGCGACGAACTCGCGGAGAAACTTCGCAACGATGAGCGCGAGGATCGGGCGGGAGGGCGGGGGAAGTCGGCAAAAAGCAAAAAAACGGCGCATCCCCCCGGCCGCCCGAATCCCCCGGTTTACTTCGATGACCGCGAATCGCGCCAGGCGAAGGGCCGTGGCCCGGCGAAGGCAGCCGATCGCCGCTTCGTCGAAGGCGTGGTCAAACGCCATCCCGACGGTTTCGGCTTCGTGATCCCCGACGACCACGAATTGCCCGACGTCTACGTGCCGCGCAATTACATGACCGGCGTGATGACCAACGACCGGGTGAAGGTCGAAGTCTATTCCTCCCGCCACGCCGATCGGGTTTTCGGCGAAATCAAGGAGGTCCTCACCCGCGCGTACACGAGAGTCGTGGGAGCGTACCTGCCCGTCGACCGGTCGTACGGATTGATCCTCGGGGAAGGCAAAGGCTGGGGAACCGACCTCAAGATCCCGGTCGAGTTCAGCCAAGGGGCGGGCGAGGGGGACCTGGTCGCGGTCGAGATCGTCAGCTATCCCGGCCCGCAGTCGGAATTCACCGGCCGCGTCGTCGAGATCATCGGCGACATCGGGGAGCCGCTGAACGACGTCAAGCGGATCGTCTTCGCGCACCACATTCCTCATGAGTTTTCGCAAGAAGCGCTGGGAGAGGCGCGCAAGTACGGCAAACACGTCGCGGAAAGGGATGCCAAGGGCCGTGTCGACCTGCGCGCGAAGCCGTTGATCACCATAGACGGCGCGACGGCCCGCGATTTCGACGATGCGATCTGCGTCGAGCGGGGCGATGACGGGTTCAAGCTCTGGGTCGCCATCGCCGACGTGAGCCACTACGTGAAGCCCGGAACCGCGCTCGATGACGAGGCGTTTGAGCGCGGCACATCGACTTATTTCCCCAACTACGTGGTGCCGATGCTGCCCGAGGAGCTCTCCAACGAGCTCTGTTCGCTCAATCCGGGCGTCGACCGCCTCTGCTTCGTCTGCGAGATGGACATCGATTTCCAGGGCCACGTTTCATCGCACAAGTTTTACGAGGCGGTGATGAGGTCGCGCGCGCGCGTCACGTACGGGGAGGCGCAGGAGGCGATCGACGGCCGCGTTCCCCCGAAGATCGTGCACGTCGCCGAGAACATCCGGGTGGCCGCCGACCTCGCCAAGGTCCTCATGGCGACGCGGTTCCGCGAAGGGTCCCTCGACCTCGAGATCCCCGAGACCCAGGTCGTCGTCGATCCATCCGGCGAGACTTCGGACATCATCAAGTCCGAGCGCCTGTTCGCGCACCGGTTGATCGAGGAGCTGATGCTCGTCGCCAACGTCTCGACGGCCCGGTTCTTCGCCGAGGCCGACGTTCCAGGCATCTACCGCGTGCATGAGGAGCCTTTCGAGGAGAGCATCAAGGCGCTGCAGAGGTTCCTGTTCAACTTCGGGGGGAACCGCTCGATGAGCGGCGGCAAACTGCAGAAGAAGATCACGCGCGCGCTCCAGGCGTTCGAAAACAAACCCGAAGCGCAGATCCTCAACATCCTGACCTTGCGCTCGATGCAGCAAGCGAAGTACAGCCCCGTCAACGTCGGGCACTTCGGGCTCGGGTTTTCGCATTATTCGCATTTCACCTCGCCGATCCGCCGGTATCCCGACTTGATCGCGCACCGGTTGATCAAGAGCGTCCTGTACCCGGGCTACAGGGGCCTGCGCATGACCCAGGAAGACCTGGCGACGGCGGCCACGATGCTGTCGGCCTGCGAACAGAGGTCGGTGAAGGCCGAGCGGCAGTTGATCAGCATCAAGAAGGCGCGTTTCATATCCCGCTTCACGGGCGATGAGTTCGAGGGCATGATCAGCAGCGTGGCGAAGTTCGGCGTGTTCGTGCTCCTGAGGGCGTACGACGTCGACGGCCTCGTGAAGGTCGAGGAGCTCGGGAATGACCGCTTCGTCTTCGACGAGGAGAACCTGAGGTTGGTCGGCAAACGCACGGGGACGACGTACGCGATCGGCGATCAGGTCCGCGTCGAGGTCGTGCGGGCCGATTCCGAGACGGGCAAAGTAGAATTCCGGCTGGCGGGGGTCAAAGGTGCGCCTACTACGGGCTCCAAGAAAGATCGGAAAAACGTTCAAAAACGCGGCAAGACTGAGAACGATCGTCGGCGTGTTCGCGAGGAACGGGTTTCAAAACGTCGCCGAAAGGCTTAACCTCGGGCGCTTCGTTTTGGAAAGGTTCGCGGCGGCGGACGTCGAGAGGTTCACGCCCCCGGAACGGTTGCGGATGGCGTTCGAGCAGCTCGGCCCCACGTTCGTCAAATTCGGGCAGCTGCTCGCCACCCGCCCCGATCTCGTGCCCGAGGACGTCGTCGAGGAGTTCAAGAAGCTTCATGACCAGGTGCAAGGCGTGCCGTTCGAGGCCGTTCAACGCGTGCTGGAGCGCCAGTTCGGAGCCGGCGTCGCGACCGTTTTCAGGGAGATCGACCCGAGTCCGCTCGCCGCGGCGAGCATCGCGCAGGTTCACCGGGCGGTTCTCAACGACGGGACCCCGGTCGTCGTGAAGGTGCAGCGGCCCGGCATCGCGGCGATCATCCGGGACGACATAGACATCCTTTATTTCCTCGCCGAGCTCCTCAACCGTTACGTGCCCGAGTCGCGGGTTTACAACCCGATGGCGATGGTCGATGAATTCTTCCGCACGCTCGAGCTCGAGACGGATTTCGTCGTCGAGGCGAACAACATCCGCCGGTTCGCGGAGAATTTCAAAGATGACCCGTCGATCAAGATCCCGCATGTTTACCTCGATTACTCGGGGCGGGAAGTCCTCGTGCTGGAGGCCTTGAGCGGCGTGCCGTTGTCCAACAGGCGCGCTCTCGCCCAGGAGGGCGTTGACGCCGATTCGGTGATGCGAGCGGGCGTCCGCGCGTACTTCAAGATGGTGTTCAAAGACGGGTTTTTCCACGGCGACTTGCATGCCGGGAACCTGTTCATCCTGCCGGACAACCGGCTTGGACTGATCGATTTCGGGATCGTGGGGCGCCTCAATCGGCGCACCCAGGACTCGATCGCCAATATGTTCGTCGCCCTTTACTCCGAGAATTACGAACGGCTCGCTTACGAGTACGTGGACCTGGCGCCTTACAACGACCAGGTCGACGTGGCCGGGTTCGCCCGCGATTTGCAGGCGCTGCTGGCGCCGTATTTCGGCCTGTCGATGAAAAACATGAACGTCGGCTTGCTCCTGATGCGGTCGACGTCGCTCGCGGCCAAGCATCGCCTCATGCTGCCCGCGGAGCTCATGCTCTTCTTCAAATCGATCGTGACGATCGAGGGCGTGGGGCGGATCCTCGCCAAGGATTTCGATCTGCTGTCGCACGCGCTCGAGTTCGCCTCTGAACTCGTGCGCGTCAAATACGAACCCGGGAGGATCCGTGACGACGTCCTCAACGTCGCGCGGGACTCGGCGGACTTGCTTTACGAACTGCCTCGGCAGCTCAAGCATCTTGTGCGCAAGGTCAACCACCCGGAATTCGCTGTGCGCTTCAGCGTCAATGAGATGGACGATCTGAAGCGTTCGATCGAGACCTCTTCGAACATCATCTTCCTCGGTTTCGTGATCGGCGCGCTGATCCTGAGCGGGTCGCTCGCGCTTTTCCTGGAGCGAGGCCCCCGCCTTTTCGGTCAACCCGCGATCTCGACCCTCAGCTACGCGCTCGCGACGGTCCTCGGCCTGGTCGCCTTCCGCAATTACATCCGGAAATAAGGAAGGTCGGCCCAGGAGCCCCGCGCTCGCGCGCGCGCCCCTAAGCGATGCCGATGGCGAGAGCCGACGCCAGGAGCGCGGCGGTCACGATAGAGCCCATCCATTCCACGATCAGAACCGACATGTTCAACCTCCGTGTTGGTGTTTTCGATGCGCGCGCCCCGATCCGTGAGGCGCGCGCTCCTGGCTTATCTTCCGCCCGTCCCGCGTCAACCCAGGAGCTTGAGCGCCATGCTGTTGACCTGGTTCGCCTGCCCGAGGACCGAGATGCCCGCTTGCATCAGGATGCTGTTGCGGGTGAGCTCGGCCGTCTCGCTGGCGATGTCGGCGTCGCGCACGCGGCTGTTGGCGGCCGACAGGTTCTCATCCGCGATCGCGATGTTGGCGGACGTGCTCTGCAGGCGGTTCTGCATGGCGCCGAAGTTCGCGCGCATCGCGTTCACCGAGATCAGGGCCTGGTCGACCGCCTCGAGGCTCGTTTGCGCGCCCTCCTTGAGCGCGACGGTCTCGGCCGTCAAGCCCAAGGCTTCGAGCGAGGAGTTCGCCGCCGAGGCGTTGAACGAGATCCGGTCTTTGAACGGATCATTGTGCGTGCCCACTTGGACGTCGATGATCCCGCCGGTGCCGTTGAGCAGGTCGCGGCCGTTGAACTCGGTCACCTCCGCGATGCGCTGGATCTCCGACTTCAGCTGCTGGTACTCGACGTCGATGAACTTGCGTTCAGTGTCGCCGACGGTGTCGGACGACGCCTGTACCGCGAGCTCCCGCAGTCGGATCAGCATCGAGCTGATCTCGTTGAGACCGCCCTCCGCGACCTGCACGAGCGAAATGCCGTCATTGGCGTTCCGTCCGGCCTGCCTCAAACCCCGGATCTGCGCTTTCAGGTTCTCGCTGATCGCGAGGCCCGCGGCGTCGTCGGCCGCTTGATTGATCCGGAAGCCCGAGCTCAATCTTGCGAGCGACTGGTCCATCGCGCGGTTGGTGAACGTCAGGCTCTTCTGAGCGTTCAAGGACGCCACGTTCGTGGCTATGCGTAAAGCCATTCTATCCTCCCTGCATGGTTCGATCCTCCTTGATGCTTGCCTTCCATTGGCTACGGGAGCGTCATGCTCCGCGGTTGTCGTTTCTCACGGGTACCCGTGAACTGATCGGATAAATAGGGATTGTTTTTGAGTCCAGATTCGAGCCGCGCGCCGTGATGTTCGCTGGGATGGAAGGGGAGAGGGGTCGCGTTCAATCGTCGTTGGAGGCTTTCGAGGCGTTCGGTTTCCCGCGGCCGTCGGCCTTCTTGGGCTTGCCGCGCGCGGCGGTTCTCGAGTTCGCGGACGGCGAGGACTCCGCCAGGCGGGAGACGTACCAAACCCGCAAGCCACGCCCCGTGACCCCGTACCGGATTCTGGTTTTTTTCGCGTCTTCCATTCCGCACCCACCAACCAATCGCGGCGCTCGGGGCCGCCGCCGGCGTTCGCGGGGCGCGTCCTTCACGTCGCTGCTCGCGCACCCTGTTCCGCCGTTTTTAAGATCGGGGAGGGATCGCCTCCCCGATGAGCAGGAAACCGGGTACAACAAATGCACCACCAACGAGCAGGCGCTTTCAGCCTGATCCCGGTGTGAACGGCGCCCTCATCGAGCCCGTCCATCGAAACGAGTCAAAGATCGATCGCCAGTCTTACGACATGGACTTGTTCAAGAGCGAGAGTGCCGTGTTCGCCGTTTGGTTCGCCTGAGCGAGGACGCTCGTTCCCGCGTTGAGGAGGATGTTGTTCCTCGTCAGTTCCGCGGTTTCCTCGGCGACGTCGACGTCGCGGATGCGACTGTTGGCGGCCGACAGGTTCTCCACGCTCACGGCCAAATTGCCGATCGTGCTCTGCAAACGGTTTTGGATAGCGCCGAAATCCGCCCTCATGGCCGAGACGCTGACGATGGCCGTGTCGATGGCCGAGAGCGAATTCTGCGCGGACGCTTTGTCGGCGACGCTCGTCAGGTTGACCCCGAGGGCGGCGCTGTTCGCGTCGGCTTTCGACGCGTCGAAGGACAGGCGGTCGATGTTCGGGTCGTTCCGCGTGCCGACTTGGAAGTCGAGGACGCTTCCCGTGCCGGCCAGCAACTGGGTCCCGTTGAACTCCGTGCCGTCGGCGATCCTGTCGATCTCCGAGATCAACTGGTCGTACTCGACGTTCAGGAACTGGCGTTCGACCGGTCCGATCGTGTCGGAGGCGGCCTGCACCGCGAGCTCGCGCAAGCGGATCATGATCGAGCTGATCTCGTTGAGACCGCCCTCCGCCACTTGGACCAGCGATACGCCGTCCTGCGCGTTGCGGGAGGCTTGCTTAAGGCCCCGGATTTGGGCCCGCAGGTTCTCCGAGATCGCCAGGCCAGCGGCGTCGTCGCCGGCGCGGTTGATCCGGTAACCCGAAGACAAGCGCTCCAGGCTCTTGTCCAGGCCCAGCTTCGTGCCCATCAAATTGCGCTGGGCGTTCAGCGAAGCCGTGTTGGTGTTGATACGCAAACCCATTTTTTCCTCCTCCTTGAAGATCGCGAGTCCCGTTCCCTGGAACTCGGGGAGGCGTCATGCCTCCATGGGTTTTCCAATTCCTCACAGCACTGATCGGCGTCTCATAAAGGTACTGAAGCGGGAAATCCCAAAATGATCAGAACTGGGCCAAAGTCCGATCGGCGCCCCCGTCGAAGGTTCCGCCGAGCCCATTTCGGGATCCCCCTTCGGGCGAGGGGGAACAGAGGGGGTGGGACTGCCGTTTTTCGGCCGTGGCCAGGGGATGTTGAACAGGCGTTCGCCGCCCAGAACCGATTGATTCGATCCCGAATGGGCTTCTCGGAGGCATCCATTTTGCCTTCAGGGGCCTCGATGAGGAACGCCGTTCGCCGTTTTTTTTCTTCGTTTTTGATCGCCATCGTCGCGATACCGTCTCTCGCTCGCCCCGCTTCCGCGGTCGAAAATGCGCCGACCGGAGCGTTCGCCGATCGACCTGCCGGCCCCGCGGTCGAAGGGTCGGCGTCTTGCCGCGATTGGAAGGTCGGGGCCCGGTCGTCTTTCTCCGCCGGTCTCGAGGAGTATCTGCGTTTCGCGCGCGCCTCCGGACCGAGGGATTGGAGCTGCCTCAGCCGTTCGACCTGGCACTTGCTCGATCAGCTTTTCGACCCGCGGCAAGAAGGCGACTACGATGCCCGGATGGCGGGAATCGCCGAGATCTTCGCGCGCGCCCAGGCATCCGATGACGCGAGAACCGTCGAAGCCGTCGAGGAACTCGTCTACGTCATGCAATACCAGTGGCTGACGGTGATGTACGAACGCTTGGCGGCGTACAATTCCACGCGTTCCCATGTCGTGGCCGCCAGCGCCGTCGGCGTCACGGCGGGCCTGGTCGGCGCCACGCTGCTGGCGCGCTCCCGACCGCTGAAGGACCTGCGCCGGGCCTCGCGCGGCATGGCCATCAAAGTCCTGCGGCATGTCGGCCGCCGTGTCGCGCGCAGCCTCCTCTCGGCTCGGTCGGCGGGCGCCGCGATGGGCGCGGTCGGCGCTTTCGTCACTGGCCCTGGGTATGATCCCAGCATCAAGGCGCCGCCGCCAGCGCCGCTCGATTACCTCGACGGCGGGAGCCGCGCCTATGCCAATCACACCGATTTGCAGTTTTACAAGGATCTGGCTGTCCTCGTGGCGTCGGGCGCGGCTGGTTACGCCGCCGCGGCCACGGCCGAATTTTATTTCCTCAAGGCGATGAAGCTGGTCGCCGGGGCGGGCCGCGCGGCCCGGCACACCGGCAAAGCCCATCTCGCCGCCGCCGCCGCCAGTTTTGCCGTCGGCGTCGCGATCGAAAAAAGCGCCGAGGCGGCGTTGGTCCGCGGGTACCACGCGTGGCACCGCCAGCGGGTCGCCGACATGCGCGCGCGATTGGCCGCCAGGGACCTGGATGATTGGCAAACGTTCGTCGCGGCGAGCGACCTCACGTCGGCTTTGATCCAATGGTTGTCGACTCAGGAGGCGCCGATCACGAGCGAGACGTTCGAGGCGGTGGTTGGCTTCCGGCGCCATCAGGTTTGCTCGCGGCTGCTTTTCAGGACCCTTGACGAGCCGTCCCTGCCGCATTGGGAGCGTTTCGGTTTGTCGCCGGACAAGATGGAGCGGATCGCCGAAAGCGGGGAGAGGTCCTTGCGCCAGAAGGCCGTTGAGATCGTGAGGGAACGGGCGGATCGCCTGCGGACGATCCGTTCGGCGATCGTCATCGGCCATTACGAACTGGGGGCTCTGGGGAGCCCGTACGTCGAAAATTTCCGTACGCAGCTGCGCATCCTGATAAGTCGGATCGACGCGCTTTCGGAGCGCAACGAGATGGTCGAGGCGGAGATCGCGTCGGTGCGTGAAATCGTCGCGACCCTCGCACCGGGTTCCCCGAAGTGGGAAGACGCCGCAGCCTTGCGCGGCGTCGCGAACGCTTTTCACTGCTTGCATCCGAACGTGTACGGCCTGCCGTATGGCCCGCAACGGTCGCCGCTCGCAAGACCGGCTCAGAAGCCGCCACCCGTCGCGGGGCCATAGCTTTTGCGATCCCTCACTTCACCCGATCGTAGGTGACGAAGTCGAACGGCTCGGGCTCGGTCCTCCGGATCCGTTGCGTTTCCTTGAAGGCCGATTTGTCGAATTCGGGGAACGTCGCGTCCCCGTCATACGCCTTGTGGATCTCGGTGAGATAGATGCGATCGGTGACGTCGAGCGTCTGCCGAAAGATTTCGCCGCCACCGATGATGAAAACCTCATCGCTCCATTTCGCGGACTGCGTTTCGCAGAAGGCGAGAGCCGATTTCACGTCGGGGAAGACGTGCGCCCCGACCGGCCGGAAATCCTTTTGCCGCGTGATCACGACGTGCAACCGGTCCGGCAGAAGGCCTGGGAGTGAATCGAACGTCTTGCGGCCCATCACCATGATGTGCCCGGTCGTTTTGTCTTTGAAGAACTTGAAGTCCTCGGGGATCCTCCATGGCAGGTCCCCGTCCCTGCCGATCACGCGGTTGGATGCCATAGCGACGATCGCGCTCAGTTTCATGCCCATGAGGTCCTCCTTCGCCGTCGCTCAGACGGCCACTTCGGCCTTGATCGACGGATGCGCGTCGTAACCCTCGAGCCGGAAGTCCTCGTATTTGAAATCGAAGATCGATTTCACGCCCGGGTTGAGGACCATGCGCGGCGGCGGCCTGTGGTCGCGCGAGAGCTGCAGGCGCGCCTGTTCCAGGTGATTGCTGTACAGATGCGCGTCGCCGAAAGTGTGCACGAATTCGCCCGGGGCGAGGCCCGTCACCTGCGCCATCATCATGGTGAGCAGCGCGTAGCTCGCGATGTTGAACGGCACGCCGAGGAAAACGTCGGCCGAGCGTTGGTAGAGTTGGCAGGAGAGCCGGCCGTCGGCCACGTAAAATTGGAAGAACGCGTGGCACGGGGGCAGCGCCATGCTGTCGATTTCGCCGGGGTTGAACGCGACGACGAGCAGGCGGCGGGAGTCGGGATCGGATCCGATCCGCTCGACGACGCCGGCGATCTGGTCGATCGCGCGGCCGTCGGGCGCCGCCCACGAGCGCCACTGCTTGCCGTAGACGGGACCGAGTTCGCCGTCCTCGTCGGCCCACTCGTCCCAGATGGTGACGCCGTTGTCGCGCAGGTATTTGACGTTGGTGTCGCCTTTGAGGAACCAAAGAAGCTCGTGGATGATCGAGCGCAGGTGGAGTTTCTTGGTCGTCACGATCGGAAAGCCGCGCGAGAGATCGAAGCGCATTTGGTGGCCGAACACGCTGAGCGTGCCGGTCCCCGTGCGGTCCCCCTTCGAAGTCCCGTGGTCGAGGATCATCTGCATGAGATCATGGTAGGGCTGCATGAGCGGTTTCACGGTGGCTCCTGTCGCGAAAGACGTGGGATCCACCTCAATAAATCGAACCCGCTCTCCCTCTGCAAGCTCGGTCCATCGAAAGGCGCGCCGCTATCAAAAAGTGATGCTATACCCATGTTGTCGAATTGCGTCATTTCATGATTGAGATGGGGATTCTTGCCAGGTGCGGCATGACTCGATAAGGTCGTTTCGACCCTCGCAATCGTTGTCAAAAAGCCGGGCGCTTATGGAAATCAAAGATCCGATTCACGGGCCGATGGAAGTCAATTCCAGCGAGACGAATATCTTGGACAGCGCCGTCTGCCAGCGTTTGCGGCAGATCAAGCAACTCGGTTTCGCCGAATACAGTTTTCCCGGCGCTGTCCACAACCGCTACATCCATTCGCTCGGCGTGATGCATTTGGCGGGGCAGGCCTTCGACAACATCTTCCGGAATTTCCGGTTCAGCTCGCCCGCCGCGCGCGCGCGGCTCAAGCAGGTGACGAGGCTCGGGGCTCTCCTGCACGACATCGGCCACGGCCCGCTCAGCCATACGACCGAAGAGGTCATGCCGCCGCTCAAAGAGCTCGATGTCAAAGCCTACGCGCACAAGAAAACGCCGGAGGACCCGGGCCGCCGCGCCGATCACGAGGACTACACGATCAAGTTCCTGACGGATTCGGCGCTCACTAAAGTCCTGCGCCTCAACTTCCCCGATTTCGAACCGATGCACATCGCCTGTTTGGTCGACAGCACGCTGAGGAGCACCGACGATTTTTTCTCCGATCGGGGGTTGAATTTCCGCCCGATCTTGAGCCAGATCGTCAGCTCCGAGCTCGATTGCGATCGCATGGATTATCTCGAGCGCGACGCGTATTTCTGCGGCACGAATTACGGCAAGGTCGAGCTCAATTGGCTGTTGGGCAACCTCACGTGGCACGACCTCGGCGGCGACGTGCACCTCGCCCTCGATCGCCGCGCGATCTACACGTTCGACGACTTCCTGATCTCGCGCCATCACATGTACCTGATGGTTTACTTCCACCACAAATCGATCGTGTACGAAGAGATGCTGATGCGTTACCTGTCCTCGAAGGACTGCACGTACCGTTTGCCGTCGCGGATCGAGGAGTACACGCGGTGCACGGACTACTCGCTCTACGAGCATCTCGCGTCGGTCGAGAACAAGTGGGCCAAACGCATCGCCGAGCGCAGGCCTTACCGCATGCTCTTCGAGATCCACGCCGTGAGCGCCAGCGAGAGGCCGAAAGACATGGCGAGGAGCCTCGAGGCCGAGGGCATCGACGTGATCTGGGCGAGTTCGCAGACGCGCTTGTCGAAGTATCATACGGCGGGCCCCGACGAATACGCGCGCGCGATTTTCGTCGTCGACCGATCGGACCCCATGCTGAAGCCGATGGCGATCGAGCAGGTCACGGGGATCTTCCAGAAATACGAGGAGACCCGTCACATCGATCGTCTCTACGTCGCTCCCGATCGGTACGAAGACGCGCGCAAGCTCATCACCGAACGCCGGCTGTGAGCCGCGGCGGAAAATCTTTCAAACCGCATGGCGGGACAGCCGCTATCCATAGGGACCGAGGGACTCGTCCGGCTCCGCCGCCCTCGCGAGATCCCGTGGGCGCGAGCCTGGGCAAACGACGTTTTTTTGCCTGGTTGCGCGGTTTCCCGGGCGCTTGTTTCGTCATAAGGCCCCGCGCCTCATAATTCCCCGTTATGGCCGATGATGAAAAAGATTGAAGTGACATTTGCCGTTCATGGACTTACTCCCTAGCGCCATATTGGAACCAAATCCTGGTTCCATCGAGGGAAGGAAGGGGTGGAGAGTGACCGATCCGGACCAGCCACAGAGTCGGCCGCGGGCCTTGATGACCGGAAAAACGCTCGTGGTCGCGCTGGTCGCGTTGGCCGCGGGCGCGCAAGCGGTCGCGGCGCCCAGCCGCGCGATCGGCCACAAGGCGCTGGACGCTTGCGACCTCGTCCCGAGGAACAACCTGCGCATTCCCGATGACGGCCGCTCCACGCGTTCCGGCGTGAGCCGCGCGCGCTTCGCTCAGGTCCTCAGCGCGGCGATCGCCGTCTACGAGCCGGTTTTCCGCTCCAGGGGCGAGAAGCTGATCGTCCGCGGCCTATGGGGGAATCCTGATCTCAACGCCAGCGCCTACCCGGGCCGCGATCCGATCGAGGTCCTCGAGAGGGGCGGCGGTTCCGGCGAGGTGGACATGCGCTTCCGCCGCGTCGATATCTACGGGGGCCTCGCCCGCCATCCGGAGATGACGGCCGACGGCCTTCTCATGGTCCTCTGCCACGAAATCGGCCACCATATCGGTGGGCTGCCCGTGGCTGGTGGTTCGTGGAGCGCGTCCAATGAGGGCCAGTCCGATTATTTCGCCGCCGCGAAATGCATGCGCAAGGTCCTGGAGAAGGTCGATAACGTCGCCGCCGCCAGCCGCATGCCGGTCGACGCCTCGGTCCGCAACAAATGCATGGCCGCGCACCAGAGGGACGCCAAAGAGGCCGCGCTTTGCGTGCGCACGTCGATGGCGGGACTCGCGTTGGCCAAGGTTCTGTCGGATCTCGGCGGCGACGGGCGCGTCGGCTTCCGCACGCCCGACCGCTCCGTCGCCGCACAAACCGACAACGCGCACCCGGCGGCGCAATGCCGCCTCGACACGTACCTTGCCGGGGCGTTGTGCCGCGTTTCGCACGAGAGCGATCTTTCGTTCGAGTCGCCTTTGAAAGGCGCCTGCGTGCCCGAGCGCGCCACCAATTCCTCCGGCATCCGCCCGGCCTGCTGGTTCAACCCGAAGTTTTACGAGCGCCCGGAATTGCTGACGCGTTTCTTCTGAGCGCTTCGCCCGTCGGGCGAGGCCGCCCTTGAAAGGACGATGGGATGAAGCCCCCGGAAGTAGGTCAATCCGCCTCGGAAACGGTGACGATCACCGATGAAATGGTGCGTGAGTTCGCGCGTCTTTCGGGAGACGTCAACCCTATCCACCTCGACGACGCATACGCCGCGAAAACCCGTTTCAAGCGGCGGATCGCGCACGGCACGCTGACCGCTTCGCTCCTCTCTCGAGTCGCCGGGACCCAACTCCCCGGACCTGGATCGATCTACCTCAACCAGCATATGAAGTTCAAAGCGCCGGCGTACATCGGCGATACGGTCACGGCCGAGATCAAAATCATCGGTAGGCGCGCCGACACGCCGATCATTTCGCTCTCGACGATCGTGCGGAATCAGAACGGTGAGATCTTGATGGACGGCGAAGCGCTCGTTTACTACGAACCCGTAACATAATCTTCGGTTCCGCGGAGACATGCGATGCTGGTGACCCGTCTCGGTTAACGGAATCTGAAAATTTATTTTCTCCATTTGAGACAGCTGTGTTTCGCTGACGCGGGAAAGCCTCGCTTTCCGCCCGTTTGAGCGCCGGTCCCGAAGCGGCGGCTGAAAGCGGGACACTCATCCAAAGCGGTTCGGCTGCCGAAGCGTTCAGTATGGTTGTAGTAAGTTGGCTGACCCATATGCGATTCGTTTTTGCGCCGATTTTTGCATCACCGATTTTTGCATCGGTGCCACTCGTTCTGGCCCTGGCGTCTTGTTCGCTGGAGGGCATGATCAAGAGCCTCCGACCCGACGAGATCGGCGCGCTCGCGTTCGAGGATCTCGAACCGGACGTTCCCGAAGGCTCGACATCCGTCGCCCTGAGTCTCAAAAAGAAACTCGCCGAACCGCTCACGCTCACGTACCGGCTCTACGATCCGGCCGACGCGCAGATCCATGAGGGCGAGCTGGAGCTCGATGCCGGAGCGGCGTCGGTGACCCTGAGCGGTCTGCCCTTGCCCCCCGACAACGCGCTCGACGAGGCCGACCGGGTCTATCGGATCGTGATCGTCGACAGCCTCGGCAAAACGAGCCGGATCCGCCTGACCGTGCTCGACGACGACGACCCCCCGACGGTTTCGATCAACGACGACACGGTAACCGAGGGCGGGTCCCTCTCGTTCACCGTTTCGCTCTCGGGTCCTTCGGGCAGGGAGATCTCGCTCACGTACGGGACGGTGAACGGCGGCACGGCGACGAGCGGCGCGGACTTCACGGCGCTCGCGCCGACGACGGTCGCCATCCCCGCCGGCGACACGTCGTTCACGTTCAGCGTCGCGACCCTGGATGACTCGCTCCACGAGTCGAGCGAAACGGTTCACGTGCGCCTGTCGTCCCCTGTGAACGTGACGATCTCGGACGACACCGGCGTCGGCACGATCAACGACAACGACGCGTCTCCGACGCTGAGCGTGTCGGACGCGTCAGGCCTTGAAGGCGCGGGCCTGGTGTTCACGGTTTCGCTCTCGGCGGCGAGCGGCCGCGAGACGACGTTCGAGTGGGGGACCGTGGACGGGACGGCGTCGGGTGGGTTGGATTTCACGGCGGTGTCCGGCGCGAGCGCGACGATCGCGTCCGGCGGGACATCGACGACGTTGACGGTCTCCAGCCTCAACGACGCGCTGACGGAAGGGGACGAGACGTTCAGCGTCGTTTTGACGGATCCGGTGAACGCGACGCTTTCGGACGACACCGGTATCGGCACGATCCAGGATGGCGTGGCGCCAGGCGTTCCCACGGCTCCAGGTCAGTTCGACGACGGCGCGTTTTATTACTCTTCGAGCGAGACGCCGGTTCTGCGTTGGGCCGCCTCGACGGGGCACACGCACTACGAGGTCGCGATCGGCACGTCGAGTGGCGGCACGAACGTCTTGAGCTGGACGAACATCGGCGATGTGACGAACTACCAGGCCACGGGCCTGACGCTCGCGCCGGGGACGATGCACTACGCGAGCGTGCGCGCGGTCGGTGGCGGCGGTACGACGTTGGTGAACGGGGATGGTTGGCTTGCGCTCGGCCAGCAGAAGCTGGCGTGGATGGGGCCGGCCTGGGACGGTCGCGAGGGCCAGGCGAGGTTCGGCAGCAGCCAGGCGCTCTCCGAGGACGGGCAAATCCTGGTGGTGGGCGCGCCTTACGCGTCTCTCGATGAGGAATCCAACAGCGTCTCGTCGGCGGGCGTCGCGTACGTGTTCGTCCGTGAAGGTTCGTCGTGGAAGTTGCGACAGAAGCTGGCGGCGACGGGGACCAACGGACGAGTGGAGAACGATAATTTTGGTATATCCGTGGCGATCTCGGGTGAGACGATCGTGGTGGGGGCAGCTGGCCAAGACTTCGACACGGCCGGCGCGAATTTGGTGAACAATGCGGGCGCGGCGTACGTCTTCACGCGCAGCAGTGGGGTTTGGAGCCAGCAGCAAAAAATCGTCGCGGTCGGCACGAACGCGAGAGTGGCGGCTGACCGCTTCGGTACTTCTGTCGCGATCTCCGGCGAGACTCTCGTGGTGGGGGCTTCTGGCCAAGATTTCGACGCGGATGGGGCGGATTCAGCGAGCGGTGCGGGCGCGGCGTACGTGTTCACACGCAACGGTGGGGTTTGGAGTCAGCAGCAGAAATTGGTGGGGGTGGGCGTCAATGCGCGGATGGCGGACGACGGCTTTGGCGCGTCCGTCGCGATTTCGGGCGAGACGATCGTGATCGGGGCCAACGGCCACGATTACGATGCGGACGGGGCAAATCCCGTGAGCGCCGGTGCCGTGTACGTGTTCACGCGCGGCGGAGGGGTTTGGAGCCAGCAGCAGAAACTCGTGGCGACTGGAGCCAACGCGCGCTCGGCCAGTGACAACTTCGGCAAATCCGTCGCGATCTCCGGCGAGACGGTTGTGGTCGGGTCTCATTGGCATGATTACGACGTGGCCGGCGCGAATTCGGTGCGTGATACGGGCGCGGCGTACGTCTTCACGCGCAGCGGAGGAGCGTGGACTCAGCAGCAAAAACTCGTGGCGTCGGGTACCAACGCGCGCGGGATGGATGCCGAATTCGGCAATTCCGTGGCGATCTCCGGTGAGACGATCGTGATCGGTTCTCATCGGGAAGGCTACGACGCGGCCGGCGCGAATCCGGTGAGTGTGGCGGGTGCGGCGTACGTGTTCACGCGCAGCGGAGGGGTTTGGAGCCAGCAGCAGAAACTCGTCGCGAGCGGCACCAATGCACGCATGGGCACCGATCTTTTTGGCACTTCCGTTGTGATCTCCGGCGAGACTCTCGTGGCGGGGGCCTATGGACAGGATTACGATGCGGCCGGCGCGGATCCGAGGGAGCTCGCTGGCGCCGCGTACAGCTTCAGGTACAGCGGTGGGGTTTGGACTCAAGAGCAGAAACTGACCGGCTCCGGTTTGGTTCACGATCGCTCGAGCAGATTCGGTCACTCACTGCACCTCTCGGAGGACGGTTCGACGCTCGTGATCGGCGCTCTCAATGATGGCCTCGATGGGGTTGGGAACTATGTGAGAAATACGGGCGCCGCTTACGTCTATGTCAAGCAAGGCGGGCGTTGGGTGCTGCAGCAAAAACTCGTGGCGAGCGGCACCAATGCGCGCATGGAGAGCGACCAGTTCGGCATTTCCGTCGCGATTTCCGGCGATACGATCGTGGTGGGGGCCAGTTATCAAGGCTACGACGCGTCCGGCGCGAATTCATTGTCTCAGGCGGGCGCGGCGTACGTGTTCACGCGCAGCGGTGGGGTTTGGAGCCAGCAGCAGAAACTGGTGGCGACGGGTACCAACGCGCGCGTGGCGGGTGATTGCTTCGGTTATTCGGTCGCGATCTCCGGTGAGACGATCGCCGTGGGGGCCTATGGCCAAGACTTCGATGCGTCCGGCGCGAATTCATTGTCCCAGGCAGGTGCCGTGTACGTGTTCACGCGCGGCGGTGGGGTTTGGAGCCAGCAGCAGAAGCTGGTGGCGACGGGCGCCAACGCGCGCGCGGCAAGCGACCAGTTTGGCGTTGTCGCGATTTCCGGCGAGACTCTCGTGGTGGGGGCTCTTGGCCAAGATTACGACGCGGACGGAGCGGACCTGGTGAGCAATGCGGGCGCGGCGTACGTGTTCACGCGCAGCGGAGGGGTTTGGAGCCAGCAGCAGAAAATCGTGACGACCGGCGCCAACGCGCGAGTGGCGGACGACGGCTTTGGCCGGTCCATGGCGATTTCGGGCGAGACTCTCGTGGTGGGGGCCACTGGCCAAGACTTCGATGCGGATGGAGCGGATTCAGCTCTTCAGGCGGGTGCGGCGTACGTGTTCACGCGCAGCGGAGGGGTTTGGAGCCAGCAACAGAAGCTGGTGGCGACCGGCACCAATGCGCGCACGGCAAGCGATCTTTTTGGCTTTTCGGTCGCAATCTCCGGCGAGACGATCGTCGTAGGGGCTCATCAGCAGGATTATGACGCGGCCGGCGCGAATTTGGTGAACAATGCGGGCGCGGCGTACGTGTTCACGCGCAGCGGAGGGGTTTGGAGCCAGCAGCAAAAGCTCTTGGGGACAGGCACGAATGCGCGCATGGTGGGCGATCTGTTCGGCAGCGCTGTCGCGATCTCCGGCGAGGCGATCGGCGTAGGGGCCTCTTATCAAGATTACGATGTGAGCGGCGCGAACCCGTCGGGCAACGTGGGCGCGGCTCACATATTCTACGCCGGTTCCGCGCCGGAGCCGCCGCAGCTTTCGCTCGCGCCGGCGTCAGGTGTCGAGGGTAGCTTGCTCACGTTCCGCGTGACGATGAGCAAAACCTGGCCTCGCGACGTCACGTTCAAGGCCAGCACATTCGGCGGGAGCGCGACTTCTGGGGCGGATTACACCGCTCTGACGAACGCGACGTACACGATCCCGGCTGGTCAGACCGGCGTCGATATCGATGTCTCGACGGTGAACGACGGGCTCAGCGAGGGCGACGAGAACTTCCGCCTGATAATCCACTCGGCCGACGAGGCGAGCCCTGTCGGCCCGCCCGCCTGGGGCACGATCCAGGATGATGACTGACGGGAACTCAACGGTACGCGGGGATGCCCGTGATGTGTTCGCCGATCACGAGGCGGTGGATGTCCTCCGTGCCTTCGTACGTGTTGACGGATTCGAGATTCATCATGTGGCGGCCGATCGGGTATTCGTGCGTGATGCCGGAGGCGCCCAGGATGTCGCGCGCCGTGCGCGAGATTTTCAACGCCCAACTGACGTTGTTCATTTTCGCCATCGAGATCTGTTGGGGCGTCGCTTTGCCTTGGTCCTTCAGTCGCCCGAGGTGAAGCGCGAGCAACTGCCCTTTGGTGATTTCGGTGAACATCTCGGCGAGTTTCGCTTGAACGAGCTGGAAGCCCGCGATCGGCTTGTCGAACTGGACGCGCGTCTTGGCGTAGGCGAGAGCCGTGTCGTAGCAGGCCATCGCCGCCCCCAGGGCGCCCCAGGAGATGCCGTAGCGCGCGTTGTTCAGGCATGAGAACGGGCCTTTGAGGCCGATGACGTCGAGCTTTTGCGAGGCCGGCACGCGGCAGTCCTCGAAGATCAACTCCGAAGTGATCGAGGCGTTCAGGCTGAACTTCTTGCCAATGTCGCGCGTTGAAAAGCCTTTGCGGTCGCGGTCGACGATGAATCCGTGGATTTTGTCGCCGTCACCCGGGACTTTCGCCCAAACGATGGCGAGATCGGCGATGCCGCCGGATGTGATCCACATCTTGGCGCCGTTGAGCACGTATTCATTGCCGTCTTTGCGAGCCGTCGTGACCATGCCGCCCGGATTGGAGCCGTAGTCCGGTTCGGTGAGACCGAAGCAACCGAGCAGCTCGCCTTTGGCCATCTTGGGCAGGTATTTCTTTTTATGCTCTTCGCTGCCGAACGCCGAGATCGGATACATGCAGAGCGCGCCCTGCACGCTGACGAAGCTGCGCAGGCCCGAGTCGCCACGCTCGAGTTCCTGCATGATGAGGCCGTAGCTGGTGTAGTTGAGGCCGGCGCAACCGTACCCTTGGATGGTCGCGCCGAACATGCCGAGCTCCCCGAACATCGGTATGAGGTGTTTCGGGAACTCGTGCTTCATGAACCAGCCGTCGATGTGCGGGATGACTTCCTTGGATACGAACTGGCGGACCGACTCACGGATCATTTTCTCATCGTCGGTGAGGTGATCGTCGATGCACATGAAATCCGGCGACACGAACGGCTTCATCAGGAACTCCTTCAAACTGGATTTGGAGCGGGAAGAACTATCGCAAATGCACGGGGTTTGGGCAAAAGAAAACTGCGCCGGCCTCAACCCAGGAGGCTCAGGCCTTGGGAAACGGCGATGGTCTGGCCCGTGATGCCGGCGCCCAACGGGCTGGCGAGGAAGGCGACCAGGTTGGCCATGCGTTCGGGCTCGGTCAGCGTCGCGTGGGGGATCTCCGCGGCGAGCTTGTCCTGCGCGGCCTGGACGCTGATCGTTTCCTCGTGCTGAGCGAGGATGAATTCCTCGGTGAGTCCCAGGGCCACGCAGTTGACCGTGACGTTGGCGGCCGCGGCCTCGCGGGCGAGCGTCTTCGCGAACTGCGTGAGGCCCGTGCGGGTCGCGGCGAGGAGCGAGTTGTTCCCGAAACCCGTCCGCGCCAGGTCGTGCAGGAGGTAAATGACCCGTCCGCGCTTGCGGCTTTCGAGGAACCGCATCACTCCGTGCGTGAACAGGATCGGGCTGCGCAGATTGACGTCGATGAGGCGATCGAGCTCGTCGAGGGCGCTCGGCGCCTTGAACGGCGAAACGATGGTCGTCATCAGCCCGTCGATGAAAACGTCGATGCCGCCGAAAGTTTCCGCCGCCTTGGTGATCGCGTCCTGCACGTGATGCGGCTTGGAAAGGTCGGCTTGGATGGCGTGCGCCCGCCCGTAGCGCTCGTTCACTTCGCGCTGGTCCATGAGTTGCGCCGCGAAGCGCTGGGTCTTCTCGATGTTGCGGTCGACCAGCGCCACGTTGGCGCCCAGCTGCGTGAGTTTCTGCGCGATCGCTTGGTTGTAGGTGGAGCATGGGCCCGTGAGGATCGCCGTGCGGTCTTGCAGTTTGAAGGAGCTTTCCGGGAATTCAGCCATGGTCACGCCCTCTCGATGACGATGGCGATGCCCTGGCCGCCTCCGATGCAAGCGCTCCCGACGGCGAAGCCCGCCCCACGGCGACCCATCTCATGGCAGAGATGGTTCATGATCCGCGCCCCGCTGGCGCCGAGCGGGTGTCCGATCGCGATCGCCCCGCCGTTGACGTTGGTGCGCTCGCGATCGAGGCCGAGCTCTTTTTCAACGGCCAGGAACTGCGCCGCGAAAGCCTCGTTCACCTCGATGAGATCCATTTGCGAAAGCCGGAGCCCCCCCTTGTCGAGGGCTTTGCGGATGGCGCCGGCGGGCCCGATGCCCATGATCCTGGGATCGCAGCCGACCGAAGCCCACGAAACGAGGCGCGCGAGCGGCCGCCAGCCGCGTTTTTTCGCTTCAGTCTCGGTGGTGAGCACGGACATCGCGGCGCCGTCGACGATGCCGGACGCGGTGGCGGCGGTGACCAGGCCGTCTTTTTTGAAGAGCGATTTCATCTGCGATATTTTCTCGAGCGTCGCGTCCGGTTTGGGATGCTCGTCCCGGGAGACCTCGGTCGCGCCCTTTTTCCCTTGCGCGACGACTTTCGCGATCTCGGTTTCGAAGAAGCCCTTGTCGAGCGCGGTTTTGTAGCGCCGCTGCGTGAGGATCGAGTATTCGTCGCACTGGGCGCGCGTGACGCCGTACTTTTCGCCGAGCGTTTCGGCGGTGATTGCCATGGGCATGCCCGCGAACTGGTCGGTCAGCGCCGAGGTCATGTAATCCTCGACTTGCGCCGGGCCCATGCGGAAGCCCTCGAAGCGCGCGCCGCGAAGCACGTACGGGATCTGGGACATCTGCTCGACCCCGCCCGCGAGCACGGTCGTCGCCTCGCCCGTCAGGATCATCTGCGCGGCGTTCACCCATGCCTGGAAGCCGCTGCCGCAGAGGCGGTTCACGCCGAGGGCCGGGACGTTTTCGGGGATTCCCAGATGCAATCCGATGTGCCGAGGCACGTAGGCGGCATCGGATCCGCTCTGCACGACGTTACCGACCACGACGTGATCGATATCGGCGGGCTGAACACCGCCGTGCTCGAGGGCCGCGCGTCCGGCCGTGACAGCGAGTTGTGTCGCGCCGACATCTTTGAGGCCGCCGCCGAAGGATCCAAAGGGAGTGCGTTTCGCCGCAACGATTACGATTTTTTCCATAGTGAACCAGCGTATCGGCGGGGCTTTTGAGGGTCAACGAGCGACTCGGCGGCATAAGCTGGTCCGGCCGCGTCACGCGTATCAGGGGGCAGGGGGGGGGCTTATCCCCAAGAGCGAAGGCGCGCCCTCCAGGCTTGACCGCCCTCTTGCCCCATCCGTGGGGCGCGCGCATCCATGCGCGGCGGAAGCCCCCGCTCTTGGGGATAAGCCCCCCCCCTGCCCCCTGATACGCGTGACGCGGCTCGACCCGTTCCTGTGAATCGCTCGTTGACCCCTTGTGGAGGGGCGGGTACCTCGTTTTCATGAAAGTCCTCGTCATTGGTCAAGGAGGGAGGGAACATGCGCTCGTGCGCGCTCTCCGGCTCTCCGCGTCCGTTTCGCAAGTTCATGTCCTGCCTGGTAGCGACGCGATGGCGAGAGAGGCCGTCCGGCACGTTGCCGATTGGCGGGATTTCAAAAACGTCGCGAAGATCGCCGAAGACAACGGCGTCGAACTGGTCGTCATCGGGCCGGATGATCCCGTGGCCGAAGGGCTCGCGGACGCCCTTCGGGAAGCCGGGTTGCTCGTGTTCGGGCCCAGCCGCGCCGCCGCGCAACTCGAGGCCAGCAAGGTGTTCGCCAAGCGCTTCATGACTTCGGCTGGGGTGCCCACCGCGCGTTTTCACGAGGTCGATTCCGTCGACGCGACGTTGGCCGCCGCCGGCTCCTATCGCGCCCCGTACGTTCTCAAGGCCGATGGGCTCGCCGCCGGCAAGGGCGTTTTCATCTGCAAGGACTTGAAGGAGCTCGAGGGCGCGGCGCGCGCGGTTTTCGAAGAGAGGATCTTCGGGGAAGCGGGCGACATCGCGCTCCTCGAGGAGTTCTCGCCCGGCTACGAGATCAGCTGCCTCGTTCTCACCAACGGCGAGAGCTGGGAGCCGCTCGTCCTGGCGGCCGATCATAAGCGCTTGCGGGACGGGGACGACGGGCCCAATACGGGCGGGATGGGGACGGTCGCGCCGTATTGGATCGATCTCGCCCTGCAAAAACGCATCGACGCCGAAGTGCTTTTGCCCACCTTCCGGCGCATGAAGGAAATGAACCTGCTGTACCGGGGCGTTTTGTACGTTGGCCTCATGATCACCGAACAGGGCCCGAGCGTGCTCGAGTTCAACGCGCGATTCGGGGACCCCGAGGCGCAAGTCGTGCTCCCTTTGCTCGATGGGGACTGGGGACTCGCGTTCCGAGACGTCGCGGCGGGGCGCGTGCCCCGCCTCGCGTGGAAGCCTTCGTCCGCCGCCGCTTGCGTGATTCTCGCCGCGGAAGGGTACCCGGAGGCCCCCAAAAAGGGCGCGCGCATCGAAGGCGATCTCGCGCGCGATTCGGGCGACTCGTATTTCCTCCACGCGGGGACCGCCCTCGATGGCGATTCCTGGGCGGTCAACGGCGGCCGCGTGCTGAACGCGATCGGCCTCGGGCGCGACGCGCGCGAGGCGGTCGCCAGGGCGTATGAGCAGGCCGCGCTCGCGAACTGGACCGGCCGTCAGATGCGCACCGACATCGGCGCGCGGGTCGTCGCTTCGTCGGCCGAGGCGCCGCCGTAACCGGAGAAGGCGGTCCCGGCGTCAGAAATTCCAGCGCATGCTGAGCATTTCGCGCCGATCGTCGCGGGAGTCCGCGTGGGAGAGGACGAGGTCCGTGTCGCCGATGATCTTCTCGGAGATCTCGACGTTGAGGGATTCGTGGGCGATCCGGTAATCCACGCGCGCTTTGACGAACCCTTCGTAATTGAGCTGCGCCAAGGTCTGCGCGGGCTTCATGCGGAACTTGATCACGTGTTTGGTCTCGCCGTCCTCGCCGCCGAAGCTCATGTCGGAAGACATCACCGACTCCATCTTCTGAGCGGAGCGGACGATCGAGTTGTTCTTGAACTCGGGGCTCCTCATCAGGTTCTGCATGCCGAAGTCGAAGATCTGCGAGGCGATGGCGCCGCCGTCGTCGGTCGGCTGCATGTTCGTGGGGATCCACATCGCCACGTCTTCCGATTTGATCGCGTGCACGGATTCGATCGGTTGGATCACGCGGGTGGCGTCGACGTAGTTCCCGCCGTTGCGTGGGATGGCGCCGAAACACGGCGCGGCCATGAACTGGGAGATCAGCGCGACGGCGACGGCGAGTTTGTTCCTGGCGGCTTTCGTCTTCATCGTTCCCATCCTCGTTCGGGCCTGTTCTCGGGCGCTTCCCGGGAGGGCGCGCGCCAAGCGATCCATCTAGAGACAGGGCCCCCGCATCCGTGCGGGGCCTTGTCGTGAAACCGATGCAAGCCTTCTTGGACGAAGAGAGGAGCAAAGGCAGGGCCAGGGACCCGGCCTCTCCGGCTCGTTATAGGGGAGGAAACCCGCCGCCCGCGGCCGGGGCGTCGACAACTGTCGCCGCGGTAGACGATTTCCAGGGGCTTGGGCCCAGGCCTCTTTTCCGGGCGCCGGCTCAAACCGAGGCATCGGGCGGGCGCAGGCCTTTTTTCTTGATCTTCTCGACGAGCGTCGTGCGGTTGAGTTTCAAGAGCACGGCCGCTTGATTTCGGTTCCAGCCGGTTTTTTCGAGCGCTTGCAGGATCAGGGCGTTCTCGTACGCGTCGACCGCGGAATTGAAATCCATGCCGTTTTCGGGGATCTCGATCTGATCGACCGGAGCGAGCGCCGGGAGCGCCGCTCTGGCGCGATAGTGCTCCGGCAGGTCGGAGGTCTCGATCGTTCCGTTGCCCTTGAGGATCGCGAGGCGCTCGACCAGGTTTTCGAGCTCGCGGATGTTCCCCGGCCACGGGTAGTCCATGAGCAGCTCCATCGCGTCTGGCGCGACGCCTTGGAGGTTGCGGCCTTTGCCGGAATTGAAGTGGTGGATGAAATGGTGGAGGAGGAAGGGTATGTCCGAGCGCCGTTGCTTGAGCGAGGGGATGCGGATCGGGATCACGTTCAGGCGGTAGAACAGGTCCTCGCGGAACTGGCCCTTGGCCACGGCGCGCTCGAGGTCGACGTTGGTCGCCGCGATCACGCGCGCGTTGGCGATCTGGGTTTTGGCGGAACCGACCGGGTCGAAGCGGCGCTCCTGCAGGACGCGCAGGAGCTTCACTTGGAGGTTGAGCGGGAGCTCGCCGATTTCGTCGAGGAAGATCGTGCCGCCGCTGGCCAGTTCGAAGCGGCCGGCGCGGTTGGCGATCGCCCCGGTGAAGGCGCCCTTGACGTGGCCGAAGAGCTCGCTTTCCAGCAATTCGGCCGGGATCGCGCCGCAGTTGACCGGGATGAACGGCTTGTTGGCCCGGGGCGAGTTGTAGTGGATCGCCTTGGCGACCAGTTCTTTGCCGGTGCCGCTTTCGCCGGTGACGAGCACGGTCGAATCGGAGTCGGCCACGCGTTCGACCATCTCGAGCACGTGGCGGATCTCCCCGCTCTGGCCGATGATGTTGTCGAAGCGGTACTTGCGGTGGAGCTCGGAGCGGAGCTGCTGGTTCTCTTGAGCCAGCAATTTATGCGAGAGGGCGCGCGCGGCGATGTTGAGCAGCTCTTCCATGTTGAACGGCTTGGTGACGAAGTGGAAAGCGCCGCTTTGGGTGGCGCGCACGGCCGTCTCGATCGTCGCGTGCCCGGTGAGGATCATCACTTGGATCGCGGGATGCAGCGTCTTCAGGCGCGTCATCAGGTCGATGCCGTCGCCGTCGGGCAGGCGCAGGTCCACGATCGCCAGGTCCAAGGACTGATCGCTCCCGGCGAGGATCTCCGCTTCGCGGAGAGTGCTCGCCGTGATGACTTGGAACCCCTGGCGGTCCAGCACCCGGAAGAGCGCCGTTCGCAAACTGGATTCGTCGTCGACGATCAGAATTCGTTGAGCCCGCATCGGCACGTTCCTTCCTTGGTTCGCCCTCATCCCCGTCGTGGAGATGCTTTCGGGATTCGGCCACCCGACCTCGGTTCCCGTCGTTGACCACCGCCGCCGACTCCAGTCGACTTTCTTTGTCGGCGCCCGTCGTCGATGGCGCCTGGCGCGGTGGCGGAAATTGTCGGCTTGATTCAATGGTACGGGCTTCGCTTTGGCGGTGTCAAATTTGCGCGTCAAAAAATTGGTCCTGGAATCCGCTGCTGGAAGGCGGAACCGGACCCGTTGGGTGAAAATCCCGTGAAGCGCGCACGGGCCGTCGCGCACTTATCCGTTTTTTTCTTCGGCGGCCCCGTCGCCGCCGCCGCTCTTCGTCCGGCTGGACTCCGATCCGGGGATCGTGAATCGCACCGTCGTGCCGACCTCCGGACGGGAAGAAATTTCCAGGTCGCCGCCGTGATCGCGGATGATCTGCGACGCGACCGTCAAGCCCAGCCCCGGGTTCCGGGACGGATCCTTGGTCGTGTACAGAGGATCGAGCACCCGGTCCTTCAGCCGCGGCTCGAAACCGACGCCGTTGTCGCGGATCTCGACGACATGGCCCGCCCGCGTTCGCTCGATGCGGACACCGATCTCGCCGCGGCTCCCGGGCGCGCTCGCCTTCAGTCTCTCGGCGATCGCCTCCTGCGCGTTCTGAAGGAAGTTGCGGACCGCCTGCGCGAGGAAATTGAACTGGCCGTCGACGAACGCGGCCTCCGGAGGGAAGTCGAGCGCCACGCGGATGCCCATCGCCCGCGTCTGCAGCTCGGTGATCTTGAGGGCTTGCTCGACGGCTTCGCGCAGGTCGACGGCGCGAGGCCCGTCGCCCGAGGATTTGCGCGTGAAGCCGAGCAGGCTTTTGACGATCTCGCGGCAGCGGAGCGCGCCGCGCTCCATCTCCAGGACATCCTCGTAGCAAGGCTCGTCGCCTTTCAAATCCATGCGGATGAGCTGCAGGAACGAGAGCATGCCGCCGAGCGGGTTGTTGAGCTCGTGAGCGATGCTCGAGCCGATCACGCCGAGCTCGGCCATCTTGGCGCTTTCCAGGATCTGGCGCTCGAGCCGGAGCTGGGCCGAGACGTCGCGGTACATGTTCACGTAAAGGAGCGAATCGGACGGTTTGAAGCGGATCTCCTGGCTGAACACGTCGTAGATGACGTTGTCGCCGCCGGTGGTCCGCGCGGGCTTCAGCCGGAAGTTCGAGCCGACGGCGCAGTTCTCGCACGGCGACTTGCGGCCGAAGAGCGCCTCGTGGCATTTGCGGCCGATCAGGCGTTCGGGGCCGAGGCCGGAGCGCTCGGCGAAGGCGCGGTTGATCCGCTGCACGGCGTAGGTCCCGTCGATCAGGCAAACCGGGTCGAGGATCGCGTCGAAGGTCGCTTCCCACTGGTGCTTGAGCGTCTCGCTCTGCTTGAGTTTGGCGAGGCGGCCGATGGCCAGCGAGACGGCGTCGGCGATCTGCGAGAGGAACCCGGTCTCGTCCCGGGTGAAAGCGGCGCCGGTTTCGCGGGCGAAATAGATGCGTCCGAGTTCGTCTTTGCCGCGCATCAGGGGAGCGCTGTACAGGGTCGCGAGGCTCTTGTCGAGCTTGCCCGGTTCGAGCAGCGTCTGCGCGCGGAAGAGGATGCGGATCCAGGAAAGCCCCAGCGCGCCCGAGAGCGCGTCGATCGTGAGCCGCTCCATGCCGGCGACCGAGGTCGCGCGGTGGACGGCGACGAGCGCGCGGTGCAGGGCCTCCACGCGGTGGTTGGTGCCGAGCAGTTTGCGGCGCGCGTCTTCGAGGAACCGCTGGCGCCTGTCGACGCGGCCTTCGAGCTCGGCCGTGAGTTTGTGCAGGCTTTCGTTCTGCTCGTTGACGAGGCTCAGGAGTTTCGCGTTCTGGCGGATGAGGTTGTACTCCTCGAGAGCCTCGCGCACCGTGCGCTCGAACTGTGCGTCCTCGTAGCCCGCGAGGATCTTGAAGACGTTGCCCTTGTTGATCATCCGGCGCAGTCGCTCGGGCGGGGCCTCGTTCTGGATGATCACGCGCTGGCTCAAGGGGGCCGCCGCGTTGAGCCCGTCGAGGAAACGCAAACCCTCCCCGTCTCCGTCCGCGTCGCTCGGCAGGGCCACGACCTGGTACGGGAATTCGGCCGCCATGGCGGCGGCGGTCCTGAAGTCGGGAGCGAAGTCGGCGCCGAAGCCGACGGCCGCCGGATTCGGGTGACGGACGACCAGGACGGAAGACCTTAAAGTCGGCATGCCGTGTCCAGATCCCCGATCCTCCGGATCTCGTAATCCGGCGTCTCGAGAGGGTTGCTCGGGAGCATGTGCGCGTATTCGCCCGTGCGGACCCAGCAGGTGTCCCAGCCGATTTTCTTGGCCATCGCGATGTCGGTGTCGACGCGGTTGCCGACCGAGAGGAACTCGCGCGGGTCGCCCCCTTCGATCCGCAGGATCTCGCGGAACGCGTCGGTCTTGCCCTGGCCGCGGCTCGGGTCGACGAAGAGCGCGCGTTTGAAGAGGCGTTCGATCCCGAGGCGGGAGACCTTCTGCCTTTGCGTGCCCTCGTCGCCGGCGGTCACGAGGTAAATCGAGTAACGGGGCGCCAGCCGTTCGAGGGTCGCTCGAGCCCCTTCGAACAGCGCCAGGTCGGGGCCGACGTCGCGTTGATGGAACGCCCGAAAACCCGCGTCGGCCACCCGGCCCGGAGAAGAGCCCGGGTGCACGCCGAACACGTCGATTAGGTGGCGGTAGACGTCGCCGCGCGGTTCCCTTGAGATGTAGCGCGCGCGTTCGACGAAACATTCGGCGGGGCCCGCGTGGAGGCCCGCTTCGATCATCGCCTGGCACGCCTCGCGGGCGGCGGCGGGGACGAGTCGGCCGTTGGTGTCAAGGAGGGTGTCGTCGAGATCGAAGGCGATGCAGCGGTATCGGGCGCCGGGCGTTCCGCTCATCGCGCGCTCCCGTCGAGGAAAATCTCTTTCATGCCGGAGGCGAAGCGCGGCCAGACGGGCGCGAGGTCCGCGAGCCCCTCCTGCTCCTCGATGCAGATGACCGGGATCCCCAGGTCGCCCCAACCGTACCGGCTCAGGCTCCCGGGCGTCGGGTAGCCGACGGTGTCGACGACACGGTAGCCGCTCGCGCGGCCGAGTCGCTCGGCGTCGGCGAGGCCGGCGGCGCCCGTGCAGATCACCATGGGGTTCCAGGAGTGGCAGTGGATCACGAGCCGCGGGCGCAGGCCGAGAAGGAGCCCCACCACGCCCTGGATCTCGAGTTCGCTCGCCGGGCTGGGGCCGGGGAAGTAGCGTTCCTTGTCGGCGGCCGGCGACCAATCGCTCGATGGGTAGTTGCGGTTGAGGTCCACGCCGCGCGCGTTCACGCGGCGGCGCTTTTCGTATCCATCGACGTTCAGGCAGGGGATCAGGACCCACGGAGCCAGGCGCGCGCCGCGCCCGGCGTCGCATTCGCTCCTGAGCCAGGAGAGCGCGCCTTCGGCGAGGGCGACGCCTTCGGGTTCGTCGCCGTGGATCCCGCCCATCAGCAGGATCGGGCGCTCGTCCCTGAGTTCCGCGAGCGGGCGGCTCGAACAGAGAGCGATCGGCGTTCCCGTCGCGGTTTTTTTCCAACTCTCTGTGGTGAAAAAGTAACGGGAATTCAAGTGTGTACCGCCCTTCTTGAATTTACGGGAACCTTGACCCCCTGTCGAGGGAGGGATAGCTTCAGGCGATGAATCCCAAGGAGTTTTCCGTCGTCGTCCTGGCCGCGGGCAAAGGCACGCGAATGAAGTCGCCCCTGCCGAAAGTCCTGCATCCGGTGGCGGGAGTCCCCATCATCAAAAAAGTGATCGATGCCGCGCGCGGCGCGGGCGCCGGGGAGGTCCGGGTCGTCGTTGGTTACGGCGAGGCGTTGGTCCGCAAGGTCGTCGAACCGCTGCGGGTGACGTGTTTCCCGCAACAGAGCCAGCGCGGCACCGCGGACGCCGTGCGTTCGGCCGACCCGACGTCGTTGCAAGGGACCGTGATGATCTGCAACGGCGACCATCCGTTGATCGAAGCGGCGGATTTCGCCGGGATCCTGCGCGAGTTCGCGGAAACCCAGGCGTCGCTCGCGGTCGTTTCGGCCGAACTGAAAGCGCCCGGTTCCATGGGGCGCATCGTCCGCCACAAAGGCGATCTGCGCGCCATCGTCGAAGCCCCGGACGCGTCGAGCGAGACGCTCAAGATCCGCGAAGTCAACGCCGGCATTTACGTCGTCAATGCGGACGCGCTCAACAGGTACCTCCCCGAGATCCAGGACCATAACGCGAAAAACGAGTTCTACCTCACCGATATCGTGAGCCTCGCGATCGAAGCCGGCGAGAAAGTCGTCGCGATCAAAGCGCGCAAACAGGTCGCCGCCGGGGTGAACACGCAAGGCGAGCTCGCGCGCGCGACTCGCGCGCTTTTCGCGCGCAAGAACCGCGCGCTCATGGACGCGGGCGTCCTGATGATCGACCCGAGGTCGATTTACGTCGAGGACGACTGCGAAGTCGGCCCCGCGACCGTGATCTACCCGGGCGCCTACCTGCGGGGGAAAACCTCGGTCGGCGCGTACTGCGTGATCGAGCCGAATTGCTACCTCGCGCACACGCGGGTCGAGGACGGCGCGCAGATCAAGGCGAACAGCCATCTCGAGAGCGCCGTCGTGCGGGCCAAAGCGTCGGTCGGCCCGTTCGCGCGCCTCCGTCCCGGGACCGAGATCGGGACCGAAGCCCATGTGGGCAACTTCGTGGAAATGAAGAAAGTGAAGTTCGGCGCGCGCTCGAAGGCCGGGCACCTGACCTATCTCGGCGACGCGACCGTCGGCGAAGACGTGAACATCGGTTGCGGCACGATCACCTGCAATTACGCCCCTGACCGCCAAAAGTACCGGACGGTCATCGGCGACCGCGCCTTCGTCGGCAGCGACACGCAGTTCGTGGCGCCGGTCGAGATCGGCGCCGACGCCGTGATCGGGTCGGGGTCGACGATCACCAAGGACGTGCCGCCCAAGGCGTTGGCCGTCGCGCGAGGCAAACAGGTCGTCAAGGAGAACTGGGTTTCCAAAACGCCGGCGCCCGTCTCCGAAGACGGATCGGAAGACGCGTCGGAAGATGCGCCGAGAGGAAAGTGAGCCATGTGCGGAATCGTCGGCTACTACGGGCCTCGCGCGCCGAAAGACGTCATCCTCGACGGCCTGAAGCGCCTCGAGTACCGGGGCTACGACAGCGCGGGCGTCGCGATCCTGCATGACGGCGAGTTCAAACGCGTGCGGGCCTCGGGCAAGCTCAGCGAGCTCGCGAAGAAACTCGAGGGCGAGCCCTTCGGCGGCCGGCTCGGCATCGGGCACACGCGTTGGGCGACCCACGGCGTGCCTTCGGAGCGCAATGCCCATCCGCACAAGGTGGAAGGCGTCAGCCTCGTCCACAACGGCATCATCGAAAACTACCAGGAGATCAGAGAAGAGCTGCGCTCTTCGGGCGCCGAGTTCACGTCGGACACCGATTCCGAGCTCGTCGCCCACCTGCTCGCGCGCGAAGTCCGCGGGACGAACGACCTTTTCGCCGCCGTCCAGGGCGTCATTCCGAAACTCAAAGGCGCCTATTCGATCCTCGCGGTCTGGGAAAAACAGCCCGAGGTTCTGGTGGCGTTCAAGAACGGCCCGCCGCTCGTCCTCGGCGTCGGCGACGGCGAGATCGTCGTCGCGAGCGACGTGCAGGCGATCGTCTCGTACACGAACAAAATCGTTTACCTTGAGGATTTCGAGATCGCGCTCGTCCAGGGGGCGAGCTACGGCGTCTACTCGGACAAGGGCGAGCCGCTCCGCAAGCCGGTGCATACGCTCAATTGGAACGCCGACGCGGTCGAGAAGGCCGGGTTCCGCCATTTCATGCTCAAGGAGATCTACGAGCAGCCGCGCGCGGTGGCGCAGGCGATCGCGCCCCACGTCGATCTCGACCGCATGACCGTGCGCCTGGCGGGCGTCGGCATGGACGTGCCCTACGACCGACTCGAGGCCGTCGACGCGTTGAAGGACTCCGAGAACACGGCGGAGCGGCTTTCGCTCGTCGAGCGGGTCTTCGTGATCGCGTGCGGCACGAGTTTCTATGCCGGGCAGGTCGCCAAGTACTTGATCGAGAGCCTCGCCAAGGTCCCCGTGGAGACCGACATCGCGAGCGAGTTCCGGTACCGCGAGCCGGTCATCCCGCCGCGCTCGCTGGTCGTCGTGATCTCGCAGAGCGGGGAGACGGCCGACACGCTCGCGGCGCTCCGGCTCGCCAAGCGGGCGGGGGCGATGACGTTGAGCATCTGCAACGTCAGGCGCTCGTCGATCGACCGCGAGGCCCAAGGGCATCTGTACATGAACTCGGGCGCCGAGATCGGCGTCGCCAGCACCAAGGCGTTCGTGAGCACGCTCGCGCTCGTCAATTTGTTCTCGCTCTTCCTCGCCCGCGCCCGCGGGGGGATCACGGCCGATCAGGAGAGGCGCCACCTCGAGGCGCTTCTCGCGACGCCGGCGCAGATGGAAGCCGTCCTGTCGTACGACAAATGGTTCGCGGAGGCGGCGGAGCGCCTCAAAGGCTACCGCGGCGTCCTCTACATGGCGCGCGGGGTGAATTTCCCGATCGCGATGGAAGGCGCGCTCAAACTCAAGGAGCTCGCCTACATGCACGCCGAAGGGTACGCGGCGGGCGAGATGAAGCACGGCCCGCTCGCGCTCATCGACGAGCGCATGCTCATCGTGATGGTCGCGCCGACCGATCAGCATTACGAAAAAACGCTGAGCAACCTCGAAGAGGCCCGGGCGAGGGGCGGGCACATCATCTCGCTGGGGACCGGCGACAACCAGGAGCTCAAGCGGCTGAGCCGGTACTACCTGTCGTTGCCGAAAGCGGAGTGGACGGTGAACCCGATCCTCGCGGTGATCCCGCTGCAGCTCCTCGCGTACCACGTGGCCGACAATCTCGGCCATGACGTGGATCAGCCGCGCAATCTCGCCAAATCCGTCACCGTCGAGTGAACGCGCCGATCCTTGATTTGAGCCCCGGGCCTGGGGCCTCGGCCTGATCAGTCGACTTTCGAACCGCCGCCGGCCCCGTTGTCGCCGTCGTCGGAAATGAACGGGCGGACCCAGTCCAGGATCGAGTGGGCGATCGCGCCCACGGCTTTGTCGTTGTCCGTGGGTTTGTCCTTGCCGAGATGTCCCACCACGACGGACTGCGAGCTCTCGCTGAGCTGTTGCGGGGCACCGTCGTTCATCAAGCGGTTGCAGGCGTCCCTGGCTCCCGGGGCTTTGGAGTAGCACTCGATGAGGGTGACCGCGTCGCCGAGCATGATGACGATCCGCAGGCCTGCGTTCTCGTCCGCCTTGATCGCGGTTTCGAGCGCGGCGATGTTTTTGTCCTTTTGATCGCAGAACTTCGGTTGCGCGGTTTTGGGTTGGAGCAGGCAGAGCAGGCCGGCCTTGCCCTTGGCGTCCTTCAAGGACTCGGTTTGCGCCTTGCTGAGGGTTTTCGGCGCCGTCTTCGCCCCCTTCGCTCCGGCGTCGGGAGCGGGAAGAAGGGCGAGGAGCGCGATCGAGACGAAGGCGGCGGCGAATCGTTTGTGTTTCATGAGTCCAGCGTAGCAACCGGTCGCTGGAACGAAAAGCCCAGATATGAGGGCCCGGTATGAAGGGTTCGCGCCGCCGCGGATGGGCTCAGGCCGATTTTGGCGCCGCGCCTGTCGACGGAGTCGACAGGCGGCCCGTTCGGAGGCCGGGATTCACCGAGTCTTTTCGAGACTTTGCCTGTTCGGAGCCGGGATCGGGCGGTGGACCTCCGGTTGCAACTTCGTCGTGCGATGACGACACTTCGGCACGGATGGAACACGCGCCTCAGGCCGCCCGCGAGCGTTCTCGCGGGCTTGGCGGTCGTTTGGGCGGCTCTGATCGGTTTCGCCGCGTTCACCGGTTCATCGATCGACCCTCCCCTGTCGGTGGAGTTGTCCAGCGCCGCGCCGGCGCGCTGGGAGCAGCCGCTCGGCCTCGGGACTCCTTCGGAACAGGCCGAGGCTTTGGCGCGGATCCGCAACCAACTGCCGGCCGTCCTCTCCGGCGCGGCGACTTACGATCGTGACCTCCTGGGCCTGCTCGGCCTGCAGCACGCGGTCGTTCGCGATCTGATCGACGATCCGGTCTATCGCGCCCTGAGCGCGCAACGCTCGCACGGCCTGATCGACATCGAGGTCGGCGTCAAGATCGGTTCGAGGCCGGCGGCCCGGAACGCGGTGCCCACGATCGATCGGTCCGCGATCGAAAGTTGGAAGGCCGGCTTGCTCGGTTCGTTCGAGAGCGTGGTCGACGACGATCGGGCCGCCGCGGACGGGCTTTTCGTGAACGCGCTGCTCAGAGCGCTCAAGTCCGGAGCCGTCGGTCGCCCGGGAAGCATCGTCGAAGCCTTGGTCACCACGCTTCCGCCTGAGCGGAGAAAAGACGCCCTCGCGCGGGCCGCCGCCTCCCAGCCGGCCGCGTTCGCGCACCTCCTGCCGAAGGAGCTGATCTCGGCTGGGTTTCCCGCTGGGAATTTCGGATGGACGGACCCCTCTTTGGACGCGTCGACGGTTTTGAGCCGGCTCGCCGCGGCTCGCGACGCCGAGGGGCACGTTCTCCATTTGTTGCAGATCCATCTCCTCTTGCAGGGCGGCGGTCAAGGAGGGGCCGGTCGGCTCGCGGGCCGGGCCGGGGACGTCGGCAAACGCTTGGCGAGCCTTGACGAGGGCTCGTTCTCCTCGCTGATCCGATCCGACGATCTCGCTCGCGAACTCGCGGCGCTTCGCAAGACCCTGCTCGCCCGGGACAAAACGGTCGATGAGCCGTTCAGGGCCGCCGTACGCCTGCTCAAGGAGCGTGTCCGCCGCTTGTCGGCCGATGCGGTGGCGACGAACGAGGTTTTCGATGAGCGACTGGTCCTCAAAGAAGCGCCGCCGCTCCTGGCGGCTTTCCGAGGCTTCGTCGGGAACGATGGGGCGACTGAACGCTCGTCGATTTACGCCAACTCGCCGAACGAGCGCGTCTTCCTGATTTTCGATCGGCTCGGAAACGTCAAGGGCTACGCGGCTGGCACGGTCGTCGTTTCCGGCGCGCGCCGGTTGTTCTACGCCCACACCATCAACGGCCCCAATCTGAGCGCGGCCGCCGCCGAAGCGATTCTCCTCGCGTTCAAGCGCTCGTCGCGCGAACTGAACGTCGCCGACGTCGTGATCCCGTCGGCCCACGCGGTCTTCGCCAAAATGAACTACGCCTCTTTGCGGGCGGCTTACGAGAAAGCGTCGACAGGCCGGTCCGTCGCGATCCAGCATCCGGACGCCCCTTTGCGGGCGAAGTTCGCGCGCTTGCTCGGGAGCCCTTCGGGACATGACGGCCCGGAGGCGAATTCGCAGGCGCGTCTCGTCTGGGCTGACGGGCCCGCGGCGGGGGACACGGTCGTTCGCGTCGGTCCCGGGTCGCTCACGGCGCCCGTCGCGGGCGCCGTGAGCGGCGGCGATCTGGCGATCCTCGCGGTAAGCCTCGAGTTGTCGGGTCGTGGCTCCGGTCCCGCTTGGAGCGAGGTTCTCCGCGCGGGAGGGTTCACCGAGCGGGACGTGAGAGAAGCGTCCGCGGCGATGAGGAACGAGCACCAGCTTCCGATCGAGGAGTTCAGGCGGGCCCTCGGCGGGACGTTGTTGGGGCGCCTCGGCGTCCGCCTCGACGATGCGTCGATGGCGCGCGATTGGCCGTTGTTCATCATGGGCCAGATGAACGCGGTCGACGCTCTGGAACCGCGCAACGCCGCGCTCACCAAGAGCTTCGTTTCTGCGGCGATCGCCCGCGAAGCCGGCGACGTCGTCGGGCGCCTCTTGGACCTTCATGGCCCGTACGTTCTCTCCGAGCCGGGATGGCGCGAGCGGATCGCGCGGTCCGATGGATTGATCACGGAGATCATGCCGCGGCTCGGGCTGCTCGATCGCTGGCCGGCGGAGCTGAAGGCTGAAATCGCGGGCAAGATCCGTGAGCGGGAACCGAGGTTGCTCGAATTCCACCGAACCCTCGCCGCTGCCGGAACGAGCGCGGAATTCCTGGCCCGGGTTCCGCCCGGACGGACCGACAAGGCGGCCTGGGTGCGCTTGGGCGTCCGTTCGGCGCTCGATCACTTCCTGTCGATGGGCCCGAACGCGGAGGAGGTCCGCAGGCTCGCGCAATGGATGCACGATTACGACGAGATCGCCCTCATCAAGGAAAGAGCGCTCGCGCGCTCCAGGGGAGCCGGGGAATTCCTGCGCGTCAGCGACGACGATGACGGCGAGGCGCCCGCGTTCTCCCGGGTGAGCCCGCGGAAAACCTGGACGGCGCGCTTGACGCGATTCATGAACTTGAACCCGACGGTCGAACAGGTGAACGCGTTCCGCCGTCGCGCGAGGACGATCGAGGACGACCTGGAGGCGGTCCGCAGGGCTTCGGCGCGCCTGGATTCGGCGGGAGATTTCCTCAAACTCACGGGATTCCGGAAAATCGATCGCGCCGGGGCCGATGATCCCCACTCCAGGGCCCTTCGCCGGCACCTCGAGGGGAGCATCGAGGCCTTCGCGCGGTTGGAGCCGACGAGCGGGGAGGTCAATGAGTTCCGTCGCCAGCTGTTCCATCGCGACGGCGACTTCAGATTGATGGAGCTCGTCGCCCCGAAGATCACGAAGGCCGGCGATTTCCTGGAGATCGTGCGGATGTACGATGACGTTCGCGCCGCGCTTCCGGACGCGTACTCCAAGCGCACGCGCGAGTTCGTGGATGCGCACGTCGATATGTTCCTGAACCTTCGGCCCACGCCGTCCGAGGTGAACGCCTACAGGCGGAGAACGATGTCGCCCGCCACGGATCTGGCGCTCCTGAGCGCGGCCCTGCAGGCCCCGGCTTCGGCCGGGGAGATGGTCGAGCTTCTCGATCTCCACGGCGAGAACCCTCCTGGGATGGGAGCCGGGTTCGTCGCGCGGATGCGGGAGCTGGCCGAAGCGAACGTCGACCGGTTTCTGGGGCGCGCGCCGAACGCCGAGCAAGTCGCGGCGTATCGCAAATGGACGGGCGATCCGGGGGCGGAGCTCAAGTTGGTCGACGCCGGCATCAGGCTCGCGACGAGCAAGGAAGATGTCTTGCGCCACGTCGCGCGGCGCATGCGGGCGCGCACGGCCGAAGCCGACAGGGCTTGGGCGGCGCTTCTCGAGAGGGAGTTCCCGCGTTTCCTGAAGCTGTCGCCGACCGGATCCGAAGTCGATCTTTACCTGAGGAACTTCGGGGACGCCGCCGCGATCGCGCGGTTGAACGCGTACCGGAGGAGCCTCGAAACCGCTCCGTCTACTTGGGACGGCCGTGTTCGGTCGTGGTTCGGCGGCGCCGCGAGCGCGCCATAGGTCAAAGAATTAGAGCCCGGATCCATATAAAGGAAAAGACATCATTGAGGGAAAGAGCCCGGGGATGCGTTCGCGCAATGATGAAGCAACATCAGCTCGATGTAGCTCGAATTGATTTGATGGCAGGGATGACAGATCGATATGCCACGGAGTTTTGGGAATCGATTCAATATCCAATAAAGCTTAGAAAAGCGGTGTAGCTATTCCCATCTTTGGCCTGACAGCGGCAATTCCGTCGCCGCTATAGCCGACAGTTTCGCGAAAACTCCTCCATCTTGACGACAAGGATTTCCACCGCCAATTGGGAGGAGGCCGAAAAGAACCCCTTTGGCCATCGCTTCGATCAACTTCAACCTACCCTAAATTCGGAGAGAGACCGGGAGGCGTTTCTCACGCCGGGGCGTCGAGGTCGGTGTCCGCGCTTTTTTTCGCCGACGAGAGCGCCGCTTCGGTCGCTTCCTTGAGCTCCCGGCTGGCGCGCTCGATCTTCGTTTCGGGTTTGAAAGCCAGCCCCTCGCGTTCCATCCACTCCCGGAGGGCGGAGCGGGCGTTGGCGATCTGCATTCCGCGTTTGACTTGTTTGTCGATGCGGCCCTCGATGGGCGGCAGCAGGCCGAAATTGATGTTGGTCGGCTGGAAGCGGTCTTTGGTTTCGTCGGTGATCGCGTTCCACAGCGAGCCGATCGCGGTTTCGCGTGGAGGCGCCGCGGTCCCGTTCGCGCCGCGGACTTTCCGGTCGAGGAAACGCGCGACGAGCAGGCCGATGCAAGCCGACTCGAAATAGCCCTCGACGCCCGTGATCTGTCCGGCGAAGAACAGCAGCGGGTCTTTCCGGCTCGAGAGGTCCCGGTTCAGCCGTTGAGGCGTGTTGATGTAGAGGTTGCGGTGGATGCTTCCGAGCTTGAGGAACTCGGCGCTTTCGAGGCCCGGGATCAAGCGGAAGACGTCCTTTTGGTCGCCGTAAGACATCTTCGTCTGGAAGCCGACCATGTTGTAGGCCGTTCCCTCCCTGTTGTCCTGGCGGAGCTGCACGACCGCGTAAGGGAAGTTGCCGGTGCGGGGATCGCGCAGGCCCTTGCCGCTCATCGGGCCGAAGCGCGGCGTCTGATCGCCTCGTTCGAGCATCGCCTCGATGGGCATGCAGCTTTCGAAGTAGGGCGTGTTCTTTTCGAACTCTTTCGGCTCGATCTTGCGCGCGGCTTTGATCGCCTCGATGAAAAAGAAATACTCCCGCTTGCTCATCGGGCAGTTGATGTAGTCCTTGGTGCCTTTGTCCCATCGGTCGGCCTTCCAGGCGACATCCATGTTGATGGACTCGGTGGCGACGATCGGCGCGATGGCGTCGAAAAAATAAAGGAACTCGTCGCCGAAATGCGCGCGCATGTCGTGGGCGAGAGGTTCGTGAGTCAGCGGTCCCGTCGCGACCACGCAGGGACGCGGGATCTCGGCGAGGCCGCGCACGGCCCGGTTTTCGATCCGGATGCTCGGGTGCGAGCGGAGCGCTTCGGTGACGAGGCGGCTGAAGAGGTCGCGGTCCATGCTCAGCGACTGTCCCGCCGGGACGCGGGCGCCCAGAGCGACTTCGAGGATTTTCGAACCGAGCTGTTCGGCCTCCCATTTGAGCTGGCCCGGCGCGGCCGATTCGTTGAGGCTGCCGAAGGAATTGCTGCAGACCAGTTCCGCGAAATTCCGGCTCTTGTGCGCGGGCGTCAAGGTCGCGTCGCGCATCTCGATCAAAACCACGGAATAGCCCATTTGCGCCAATTGCCAAGCGCATTCGCTGCCGGCGAGCCCGGCCCCGACGACGTGCACGGTCGATCGGCCTGATGTCTCCACTGGGGCGTCCGTCAGTGCATTCGTCGGTTCATTCGTCGGTGACGGGTCTGTCATCGTCATGATAGGGTCCTTGAATCGTTATGGCATTCAGTTCGGACAAGGGCGATAAGCCGAAGAAAAAACGCCTCACTCGCGGCCATCTGACATCGGGTGCCGATGTCCTACAGGCGCTGCTCATGAATGGCAAGTCCCAGTTAGGAGACGGCTTTTTGCGCTGGAGGCTGGAGCAGGCGTGGCCCGAGGTGGTCGGTGAAACGATCGCGGCGCAGACGCTGCCATGCGCTCTGGAGCGCGGGGTTCTCCATATTTGGGTCCGTCACTCGGTATGGATGCAGCAGCTCTGGTTTTTCAAGGATATGATCCGTGGCAAGGTGAACGATTACCTCCACGCCGAGCACGTCAGGGACGTGAAGTTCACGCTGAACCGCCGCGCGGCGGTGAACGCCCTGGGGTCGGGAGGGGCATCCACGTGACCCTCGCCTCGAGGGGGTGAAGAGCGGAGTCGGCCTCCGCCGGCCCCTCGCCTCCGCCCTTGCCCTCGCCCGCCGAAAGCAACCGTGTCACTTCTTCTGGATGCTGAAGGCGATTTTTTTCAAACCGCCGGATTTGATCGAGTCGACGAGCTCGGTGATCATCTCGAGGGTCGCGTTCTTGTCCGCGACCAGGATCACGCCCGTATCGGGGTTCGCGGCGGAGCGCCTTTTGGTTTCCTCCACGAGATCGCCGAGGCTCGCCGTTTTGTTGTTCACGAAGAGCTCGCCTCCCTTGCCCAAGACCACTTTCATGGGTTTGGCGTCTTTCGGGATGTCCTTGGCCGAGGACGACGGCAAGGTGATGTCGATCTTCGGGTTCATCACCAAGGGCGCGGCCACCATGAAAATGATCAGCACGACCAGGATGATGTCGACGAGCGGGACGATGTTGATGCCGACGATGGCCTGTCCTTCTCCGGACGACGATTGAACTTCCATGGTTTCACCCCTTGCGCGCGGCGCCGGTCGAGAGTTTCGAGTACATCAGGCAGAGATCCTTGGCGGCGTCGACGTTGCCGAGGATCAGCGACACTTTTTTCTGGAAAAAGTTGAAGCCGATGACCGCGGGGATCGCGAGCGCGAGTCCGACGGCGGTCGATACCAGCGCGTGCGCGATGCCGGCCATGACGACCTCGTTGCCGCCGCCCGCGGATTTCGCCATGTCGTCGAACGCCTTCATGATGCCCATGACCGTTCCGAGCAGGCCGATGTAGGGCGCGTTGGAAGCGATCGTGCCGAGCAGGTTGAGGTTCCTCTCGAGGCGCGGTTTTTCGATCGCTTTGAACGACTGGAAAAGCTCGTGCAGGCCGTCCATGCCGAACTTGCGCACGTGACTGAGCCCGTATCCGACGGCCCGCCCTTCGAGCGACGAGGTCTTCTCCGGCACCGTCTCGAGGATCTCGGGACTCTGGGTCTCGACCGCCGCGCGGAACCGCTCCGACATCCCGCGACTGTCGCGACTCATCTTGCGAAGAACGAAATACCTCTCCATCATGATGGCGCCGCTGACGACGCTCAGGAAACCCATGAAGTAGAGGATGAAGTGAGCGGATGCTTCCGCGATTTTGAAAAGAACGTCCATTGAGCCCTCCATGAAAAGTTTGAAGAAATCCGGGAATCCCGCTTCACATCGTTTCCGTGTCTTGCAGCTTGAACTCGACGCGCACCTGGTGGTTCGCCTTGCGAACCGGATGGCCAGAGCCGTCGATGAACGGTTTGTACTTCCATTTCGAAACCGCCCGGCGCGCCTCGCTCTCGAACACCTCGGCTTGGGAGCCTCCGACCGTTCGGATGTTGTCGACCGAGCCGTCCTCGGTGACGTCGATCTTCAGATCGACATGGCCCTCCGTCCCGGCCAACAGGGCTTCCCTGGGGTACTTCGGCTTGATCTTGTAATAGGGCGCGTCGGCCGCCGATGCGCCGGACGGCCCCGCCGCGCCCGCCGTCGCCGCGGGCTTGGCTTCTTGAGTGCCGGCGATCGTCGACGACTCGTCCTGCAGCTCGCGAGGCGCGTCGTCGGTCCTCGCGGTTGAAGGTTCGGGCGGAACGTCGTCGACCTCTTGTCGAGCGACCGGGCGCGGCTGCGCGGGCGTTTCCGGCGGCGCTTCGTCGAACTGCTCGTAGCCGAGGTCGACGTATTCTTGCGCGTCGTCGAAAACGGCTTCGGGCTGGCGCGCCAGGTAGAACGCGACGCTCGCGCCGATCGTGACGTGGAGCAGGAGCGAGAGGGAGAAGAACGAGGATCCCCTCACCAGGCCCGAGCTCGATAATGTTCTTTCCATGGCCGCTCCTCGTCTCTTGACAGCGGTTAAAAGCCCTGCCGGTACGCGAGGAACGCGCTTCGGCCGATCGGATCGTAGAGCGAACTGTTGAATTCGCTCGCTCCCCCGGAGCCGCCTTCGGGGTCCGAGGGCCTCTCGGTGCCAAGCACGTTGCGCACGCCGCCGGTCAGGCTGCTTTTGTCGGTGAGCGCGTAACTCACGCCGACGTCGAATTCGGTGTAGTCCCTGATCTTCTTGCCGGAGTCCTCGTCGACCGCCTTCTGGCCCGGGATCGTTTTCGCGGTGAGGAAGAGCTCGCTTTTCCGCCCTTTGGCGAAGAGGGTGGCGTTGTTGCGCCAGCGTGGGCGGCCCCACTGGCCGACGATGTCCTCGAAGCCCGCGCCCGGGAACCCTTCGTTTTTGTAGTACAGGAGGTAGGTGAACTCGTCGCGCACGCCCAGGCGAAAGCCTTTGGCGCGCACGCCCGTCATCCATTCGGTGTTGAAATCCAAACCCGCGATGTCGAGCTTCGAGAGGTTCAGGTTCGGCGCGTGGATCTCGAGGATCTCGTTGGTCGATGGATCGCGCGTGACCGCGACGCCGTCCCGCGAAAGGTCGCGGCCCGCGAGCTCGGCCTCGGTCATTTTCTCGGGATCGAAACCGACGACGTTGTCGATCTTGGTGACCCAGCCGTCGAGTGAGGCGTTGAAGTCGCCGCTCGGCTGGAAGACCACGCCCGCGTTGGCGGTGAGCGCCTTCTCTTCCTTCAGGTCGGGATTGCCGCCGCTCAGGGTCAGGTACTGCTGCGGCACGCAGAAGCTGCCGCCGTTCTGCGCGCAGCCCTTTTTGTCGATGAAAGTGAGGTAACCTTCGGAGCGCGCGCCGTAGAGCGATTTGAGGCTCGGCGCGAGGAAGCCCGTGCCCACCGACGTCCGCGCCAGCCATTTCGCGTCGGGTTGCCAGCGGAGCGCCACCTTCGGGTTCAGGGCGTCGCCGAAATCCGAGTAGTGGTCGTAGCGGCCGGCGACCTGCATCTCGACCGTTCGCGAGAGTGGGATCGAAAACTCGCTGAAGACCGAGTGGACCTGGCGATCGCCCTTGTTGGAGCTGCCGGCGTTGCCGAGCACTTGGCCGCCGGCGGTTTTCGGATCGGCTTGTTCCTCGAGGCTTTCGTGGAACGTCGTATGGCCGATGGCGCTGCGCACGGGCCCGGACTCGAGTTCCATGACGTCGCCCGTGAGAAGCAGGTCGATCGTCATCAGTTTTGAAAGGCCGGTTTGCACGGTCTGGACCTTGGCGTCGTCGATGCTGCCGCGCGAACCGGCCGGCGCGAACGGATCGAAGGCGTTGCCGTCGATCAGGTCGATGACACGGTTTGTTTCGAGATAACCGCTCACGCCGCGATCGATGCGACTGAAACGGCTGTAGCCGAGGGAGAGGTCCCACTCCCAGGTGTCCGTGAGGAAACCCTTCGCGCCCAGGGTGTTGGCGAAGCCGTTCTCCTCGACCTGGGTTTCGCGGTTGCCGGCCTCGGCGAAGCGGTAGCGGATGTCGAGGTCCGCCGCCGGCCGCGAGGCCGTGCCACCTGGAACGCGGAAAGAGCCCGGCGTCGGAGCGAACGTCCAACGCACTTGTCGCCGGCTCGCCGTGTTGACGTTGTAGAGGGAAACCCTATCGCTGATCTTGTGTCGGAAGTCGGTGAGCAACGTCAGCTGCTCGAGGCCCGGCAGGGTCGACGCTTGCTCCTGGTAGTTGTACGCGCAGGCTTCGCCGCCGTTGATCGCGCGTCGACGGTCGGCCGGGCAGGTCGGGTCGGCGATCCAATCGCCGCCGCCGCCCGGGTCTCGGAAAGAGCCCGGGCTGCCGATGAGGCTGACCCCCTGTCGGCTCCAGTCGCGGTCGCGGCCGTAGAGGATGGCGTTGTTGCGGTAGTTCAGCACCGTCATCAGGCTCGTGCGCTCGCCCGCGGATCCGGTGGTGAGCGAGATTTCGTACTGCTCGCCGCGCGTTTCCTCGGGGCGCACGTGTTTCAGGCTGATCTCGCTGCCGGTGTAGTTCTTTTTGGTGATGATATTGACCACGCCGCCCAGGGCGTCCGAGCCGTAGAGGGCCGACGCGCCGTCTTTGAGGATCTCGACGCGCTCGACGGCCGCGATCGGGATCATGTTGAGATCGACCGCCTCGGCGGCCGGATCTTTCGGCAGGCGCCGGCCGTTGAGCAGCACAAGCGTGCGTTCTCCGCCCAAACCGCGCAGGCCGATCGTGGAGACGCCGGCGGCCGTGCTGCCGCTGGTCTCGCGCGAGGCGCCGAAGGCCGCGGCGGTCGTCTCGCGCAAGAGGTCCGAGACCGAGCCGCGCCCCGATTTCTGGATCGCTTCCTTGTCGACGACCGTGACCGGCGAGGGGCCTTCGACGGAGATGCGCTTGATCCGCGAACCCGTCACTTCCACGCGTTCGATCGGCGTATTCACGGTGGCGGGCGCGGCTGCCGGAGTCGTCGTGGTTTCGGGCACGTCCACCGTGGTTTCGGGCGCCGAAGTTGGCGCGGTTTCGGGCGCGACTGCTGTGGCTGTCGGTTCGGCGTTCGCGGCCTCTGGCTCCTGTGCATTCGCCGCCGCCGCCGCCGCGAGCGAGCCGAATATAAGGACGGAGAGCAGGCGATACGGGAACGGGATTTCCGTCGATCCCGGCGGCCTACGTTTGTCGTTTTGAGTTTCTGATCGCAGCTTCATTGAGAGCCCCCTCTGTTCTTATGCACCGTTCCCGCTCGTTCACCGCAGTCAGCCGCTGAGCCCACCCGCGCTCGCGACCGTCATCGCTATTGCCTGAAGTTGCACCAACCATGCCGCGCGAAACGCACCACTCGCGTACGACCTCGTCGCGCTCGATCGCGCGCATGAATCGTTCTCGTGGCGGCGCCGCGCTCGCCGGTTCTTCGTTCATGGGAAGGGTCGAGCGGCCGCAAGCCCGCGCTGTCGCTCGCTGTGAATGGAAAGGGAAAAGAGGATTTGAAGGCGTGAGCGGCCGATCGCAGCATTGACCCCTTCCATGAGGCATGAACCGAGAGGCATTGGACCGAGAAGCGTCGAGACGAAAAGCTTCGAGCCGTTCTGACCGCGGAACGACACTCTCGCCTCGGGTCGAATGTGGCTTTTGCAATGGATGTGCCGCCGCTCCGGTGTCGAAACGGCGCCAGTCCGCTTCGAGCACGGGAGCGCGGCGCGTGTTCCCTATTCGCCGCGCGTTCGGCCGTGGTGGGAGGGGATTGCCTCCTCACCCGTCGCGCGGCCCGGCCCCATCGATTCCCGGCTCGGCTCACTGATTGCTTCATGTGGCCGACATTGTCGGATCACGTCTATGAACAGTGAGGAGATGAAGAGTGAAAAAAATTTTCCTGTCCCTGATGATTTCGTGTATCGGTTTCACGAGTGTTTCCGAGGCCGACGTGCGCTCGAAGCAAGCCGGCGATCAGTACATCAAAGTCAGTCGCGACGAAGCCGATAGCGTGCGATTCGATTTATGCGACACTTCGGGCTTCGATGAGGTCTGCGACCAAATCGGGGATCGGTCTTACACGGAAGCCGAGCTCGATCGGATCCGCAAAAAGTACTATGCGAAAGCGGCTGGAATCCTGACGTCCGAAGTCGTGGTGGGAACGGTCGTGGCTTATGCCAGCGCCTACTATATCGGCGGCAACATCGCCAGTCTCATCATCTCGTATATCGACTCGTATACCAACCTCTCTCTCCTCGTTCAACTGAGAGTCGGAATCATCAGCGCGACGGGCTCCGCCGGCGCCGGGGTTTGGGCGACCGCCAAGGCGAGCACGGCATGGTTGAATCCCATGACCCGTTACAGAAAGGGCCAGACCGTTCGCCGCGCGATCGTTTCGGATCAGGAAGTTCTCACCAAGATGAGCATCCAAGAGTTCGCCGACACGCTTTCGGGTCTTCTCGCGGAGCTGGGCTGAGCTCGGTTCTTCGCGACGGGACAGGGGCGCGGTCCGAGGGTGATTGAGAGTGACCGACCTGCGTCCGTGCAGGTCGATCGGCGCATCAACGTTTGGTAGGGGACGTCCATCTTGAGCGCCAGCGCCTTGAGCTCGGTCGAGGAATGGAAGTCTCTCAGATCTTAGCCGTCAATGTACAGAATGAGCGTCGCGAGCAAGCTATTGGCCTGGAATGACCGAAAGCGCGTTCCAAAGCTCATGAAGCTTTTCTTTATCCAATGGACCGAGGCCTCCGCAAATCCTGGCGCTTGGGGCCTGATTTCGATCCTCCCACATTCCCATCATGATACCAACGACTTCTCCCCTGGAGTTCACTATGGGGCCGCCGCTGTTGCCATGCCCACAATCGAAATCGGCAAAGATCATGTGTCTTTCAAAAAGCATTTCCCAAAAGGGGCTTATATGGTTTTGGCTTTTCTCTATCCAAGTCCTCGTATTCATCGCCTTCCCAACGCTCACGAACATTGCCTTGCCGTCTGAATCGGGAGCCCCAACTCGGTTGCGGTCGTTCGTTCGATCTGGAAACCCGATCAGGTAAAGCGTGTCTCCAGCTTTGGGTTTCGCCCTCGCCGTTCTGAGCGGAGCTTGGGCGATTTTAGATCCGAGGCTCAGTTCGATGATATCGCTCAGGCGGCCAAGACCGTTCGTCATTGAGTTTTTCGTCCCGTTATAGAGCCTTGGATCTGGATTAAAGAGAGTCAGCCAAGCCCGATCTGTTGTCGGATCGAAGATCGGCTCTTGATCGGCGTTTGTAGCGCCAAAGAAAACGGAGTGGCCAATGAGGCGTCGCCGGATACTGGAGCTATCTCGAGCTTTCGCGGAGATCACGTGTTCGGAAAGGACTTCATAGAAGTTGTGCAAGTTCGTGTATAGGGTCGTTTGCTCATTGAGCAAAAATGCCGACCCTCCGCCCATTTGCGCGAACAAAGGACAGGATTTAACCGCGTCTCGTTCGCACTCCGCGATTTGGAGCGCCCGCCACCAATCGCCGTCGGCATTCAGCCGACTTTTCTTCCCGGCTACTGAATTGGTGTCGGACATATCAAGAATGACGTCGACTTGTCCCCCCTGGCTGATGATTTTATACACGGATTTGGAGGCTGCTCGAACTGATGGCGGGATAGATGGATCGTCTGTTCGAAAGAATCCGGGAAGAGCCGAGGCTGAAACGGCTATTTGTAGAACGGCTATGAGGGATGAAAATTGAATCATCAGCCCGTCGATTTTCGGTGACATCACTTGAACCTCTCATTCAGAAGAACAGACCCTCACAAGAGCCGGGCGTGCCCGCCGCCGGCCCGGCGGGCATCGGTCGGGTCGAGTTCCGCCGATCTAAAACACGGTAGATGGAACCTTCGGCGTATGCCGGGTCGGTCTTTCGCAGGTACTGGTCGACGCCATAGAGGAATCCCGATCTGAAGTAAGAGTCGATGGACTGGCGGGCCGCGAACTCCTTTTCGTTTTGGAAGTACTCCAGGTCCCGGTCCTTGAAAACCGGCACTCTCGCGAAAATCTCCCGGTGCCGCGCGAAGTCCACGTTCAGGCCGCTCAGGTCCTTCAGGACGAATCGGCCCGTCGGAACGCCGTTCGATCCGACTTCGACAAGGACGTTTTGCGCATGTGCCTCGTGCGAAACACCATGGCGTTCGCGCAGTTCCAGCAGCAGATCATGGAGCGGCGCCGCCAAGCGATCCTTGAGGAATTCCGATCGCGATACCCCTAGGCTCGCCGCGATCCCACCGCTGAAATCCCGGCCTCTCTCAAGAGAGTAAAAGGAAAAGAGGGGGATGAGCCCCTGGACAGGCCGGTTCGGTTCCAGAAGACGGACGATCTGACCCCCTCTCTCGAAACCCTTTGGGATGAGGCCGAAAGGTTCCGGGAGGAAGAGGACCCGCGGATCCCGCCCCGCCAAGGACCTCAAGAACATCGAGTGGCCGACGCTTCGACTCACCTCTCCAGAGGGAACCGTCCGTTTCGTACCGGCGATCTCGAGAGCTAAAGACGTTTTGACGTAGAATTGGCGGCCAGACGACATCGAGCGCACCGTCAGCGTGCGGTTTGAGCTTCCCGGGGTGGCGACGAATTCGAACGTGCTCTCATAACGCGAGATCAAATGCCGGTATTCGGTTTCGCTGAGGGGATGGACGAAGAACGCGTGGAACTTCCTGCCGTCGCGCTCTCTCGCGAGTTCGGAGCGCACGGCGGATGGGAGGCTCTCGAGGTCCAGCGCGAGAGAAAGATCCTCCTCCGGGATCCAGACCGTTCGGATCGGGAAACTGAGGCCGGCCTCGGGCCGATAGACCCATGGGAGATGATTGTTTTTGGGGCTCGCGATCACTGCGGGGTCGACCGATTTCGGGTTTTCCTTCTGCTCGAAAAAAAGCAGCCTTCGGTGTCGCGGTGAGACGTCGGTGAGACGGCCAAACTTCATCTGGAAGTCGTGGATTTCAGCCAGTAACTCGTTGGCGTTGAGCCTGGCGGGGCGCGTGAACCTCAGCAATTCGTCAGGCCATTTGTAATAGGATCGCCACTTCGCGAACACGTATTCTTTGACGTCGGCCTCGGTCAGGCGGCTCACTTCGAGAAGCTCTTTGTTCGCGAGGTGCGGATGGCGCCCTGAGAGCTCGCGGAAGACCGCGACCTCCCTGGCGACCGCCAGGTACTCGTCCAGGAAGGACGAAAACGCCTGTTGGATCCCCAAGGGCGCGTCTTTTCGCTGTAGAATGCGGTCGATGAGCATCGGCAGCAGCGGACGGTTTAGAAAGTGCTGCGCCTCATGGGCGAGACCGAACACCGGATGCTTCGCGTACCGATCCGAAAGGTGAATGGAGGGCGGCGAGCCATCGGCGGGGAAATACAGAGCCGAGCGCACTCCGGATACGAGCTCGTTTTCGTGGACCATGACCCCCATGAACCGGACGAAATCGTACATTTCCTTCAGAACCGGCGCGGAATCCAGGTATCCCTTGAATGACCGTGAGGCGGATCGGCCGAACTGCGTGCCGTCCTCCAGTCCGCCTTCACGCGCTGTTACCGTGGAATACTGAATGACGTCGCCCTGATGGAGCATGACCTGATAAAAGTCCCGCTCAGTCCGAATCGCCAGCGAGTTCTCCCGCTCCTCGATAACGTAGTTCTCCGGAGCGAGGTCTTTGAGAACGAGATTTCGGAGCGCGGTCCAGTCACTGAACGCCGCCGGGACTTCACGGACCCGCAGAGGAGCCACCAGCTGATCCGTCGCCGCGAATGCGGTGGCCGCGAGGAGGGTCAGAACCAGGAGCCCAATTTGAGCAAACAGGTGTCGAATGTTCATACAACTCTCGTTCCGGGCGCCTGAAAACAGGCGGCCTGATCACCGTCTGTGGCGGAGGCCGGTTCAGACGATTTGGCTCGCAAGATTCGTTCCTAGATGCGGTGTTGCCCATTGGCGGAGCGGGCCGCGTTTGGAGCCGCCGAGAGTTCTGATACGGGGTCGGGTCGTTGACGAGGGGGCCTAAGAAGCGAAATCGCCACGCAAGCGGGCGAATTCAACTGATTGACGGACGAGCCCGTGGCGGGCGGAGTACCAGAAACCTTATTTTCCCAATTTTCCAAAACAAACGTAGAATCTTTGATGTTGCTCCGAAAGGCGCCGATGGCTTCTCTTTCCGCCTCCGAGAGGTTTCTGCCGGCGGCGAGTTCACCAAGTCTTTTGAGGATGCCTTGTCCTTCCCCTTCAACGCGACGCTGATCGTTTCTCGTCGCCTTCCTCGCTGATATTTTGCATTGAGCGGAAGAGGGGGCTGTGGGATTGGCCGGCAGGCGATTGTACTCGATAAGCTGTTGAGGCAGGTTTAAGCGGTTTCGCAGCGTCTCGCGGTTCGGGCCGCGCAGAACGGCCTCGGTTTCAACTCGAACTACGTCAACGTCGCCATCCAAAGGTTCGGAAAAAACGTGGGATCAAACAGATTCGGCGTAATCGTTGGGAAGAACGAACGGCTTGCAAGACCGTTGGATGCCAGAGCGGAGATTGAATAATAAGTGAAAAACAGGAGAGTTCTTGTTTTCGCGTCTTTTCTTCACGGGTCGTTTTTTACGCGCGGAAGGGGCATACGCAAAAAGGTGCGTGTCACCTTTTTGCGGGTCATTTTTTTTCGCTGGATTGCATCGATTCGCGGGCCATTTCTTTGATGTACTGACCGCGTTTGGAACCGCCGAGCGCCGATTTCAGGTTCTGGTGCAGGGTCGGGTCGTTGACGAGGGCGCCCAAGGTGCCTTTGCCGCTGTCGACCTTCTCCATGATGCTCGCCATGGAGTTGACGGCGGCGCGGAGCTTTTTGTTCTCGGGAAGCTGTTCGCGCAGGTCGCGGACCAGCCTGTCGAGGGACGACATCGTCGTTTTCACCTGTTCGACCGCCCGCGGGATCTTGCTGTCGGCGTTGAGGCTCGCGGCGAGCTGGTGCATCTCCTTGACGAGGTCGAGGACGCGGCCGACGCCGTCCTCCCTGCTGGTGATCATCTTCAGGAAGTCCCCTTCGTCGATCGCCGCGAGCATCGCGTTTTCGCCGATCTTGGGGGCGTCCGCCGGCCCCGGCGTCAGGTAGACGTACTTGTCGCCGAGCGCGCCCTGCGTGCGGATCTCGGCCGAAGTGCCTTCGCGCAGGCGGTCGGAGAAGGAGCGGTCGATCCGCATCTCGATCTCGAGCTTGTTGTCGCTCGGGACGAACTCGATCCGCTTCACGTTGCCCACCGGCAAACCGGCCAGCGAGACGACCGAGCCCGGGAACAGGCCCTGCACCTGGCTGAACTGCGCGCGCACGTGCAGGTAGCGGGTGAACATCACGCGGCCGCCGCCGAGGGCGAGGATCGAGCCCGCCAGCGCCGCAAGTCCGATCGCGACGAAGAGGCCGACCTTGTACTGCAGGCGGGTCGAGGCGTTTTCCATGTCAGAGCTCCTCTCCGTTGATGAAGCGCGAAACGCGGTTGCCGGGCGCGGCCTCGAGCTCCTCGCGGGTGCCGATCGCGTGGATGCGTCCATCGAGGAGCATGGCGACGCGGTCGCAGACCGCGAACGCGCTCGGCATGTCGTGTGTGACGAAGATCGCGGTCTTGCCCTTGGCTTTGAGCGCGAGGATCATTTCCTGGATGCGCTTCGTGTTGTAAGGGTCGAGGCCCGCCGTCGGCTCGTCGTAGAGCACGATGTCCGGTTGCTGGATGATCGCGCGGGCGAGGCCGACGCGCTTCTGCATGCCGCCGGACAAGTTCGCCGGGAAAACCGATTCGTTGCCGCTCAGGCCGAACTCCTCGAGTTGGCCGAGGATGCGTCCGCGGATCTCGGCTTCGGTCAGCTTCGTGTGCTCGCGGAGCGGGTAGGCGAGGTTCTCGTAAACCGACATCGAGTCGAAGAGCGCGCCGTTCTGGAAGACGTACGCGACTTTCCTGCGCACCGGCAGCAAGTCGCGTTCGCGCAGCTTCGTGATCTCGACGCCGTCGATCCGGATTTCGCCCTCGTCGGGGCGCTCCAGGCCGATGAGGCTGCGCAGGATCACGCTCTTGCCGGCCCCGGACCCGCCGATCAGGGCCAGGCACTCGCCCCTGCGCACGGAGAACGACACGTCCTTGTGGACCTGCTTGCTCCCGAAACGCTTCTTGAAGTGCTTGACCTCGATGATGTCGCTCATGCTTCGAAAAAGATGAAGAAGAGTTTGGTGAGGAAGAAATCGCTGATCAGGATCATGATCGAGCTCGCGACGACGGCTTTCGTCGTCGCTTGCCCGACGCCTTTGGTGCCGCTGCTCACGCCCAAGCCGAAATAGCACGAGGTGAGGCCGATGAACGCGGCGAAGAAAAACGTCTTCCCGATGCCCGTCATGTAATCGGTGATGGTCACGGTCGAGAGGATCTTCTCGAGGTAGAAGCCCGGGTCGAGGTTGAGCTCGTGCAGACCCACGAGCAAGCCGCCGGCGACGCCGACGAGATCGCCGAGCGCCGTGAGCAGGGGGAGGGCGATGATGCATCCGAGCACGCGCGGGATGACGATTTTCTTGACCGGCGAGGTGCCGAGGGCGCGGATCGCGTCGATCTGCTGGGTGACGACCATCGAGCCGATTTCGGAGGCGATCCCCGCTCCGACGCGCGCGGCGAGCATCAGCGAGCAGAACACGGGCCCGATCTCGCGCACGATCGAGAGCGAGACGATTTTCGGCACGTAGAGCTTGCCGCCGAATTTCTCGAGCCCCATGCCGAACTGCAGGGCCATGACCATGCCGGTGCTGGCGGCGGTGATCAGCACCAGGACCGAGGAACGGATGCCTATCTGATAGACCTGTTCGACGATCAAGCGGGCGTAGAGGGGGCGGCGGCGGATCTCCTTGAAGATCTGCCGCAAAAGCAGCCACTCGCCGCCGAGCTGGCGGAGCAAATCGAGGGCTTTGCCTCCGAGGTGCGCGGCGAACTGCTGCATCAGGGAGCCTCGAAGGAATCGATGAACGCCTGGAACCGGCCGCGGTCCTCGGCGAACCGGTTGACGAGCCCGAGGTAGGTCAGCGAGTAGGTGCAGTTGTTTTTCTTGAACACGAGCAGTTCGAGCCTGGTCTTGACGCCGTCGACGGCGCCTTCGGCCTCGGAGCTGAGCGCTCTGCGGCCGTTGAAATCGCGATCGACCGTGCTCAGGATCCGCGCGTTCTCGAGCGCCGCGAGCATCTCGGAACGGACCGTTTCGAGGTCCGGGTCGGCCGGGTCGTTGCAGACCGAGAGGTAGGAGATCAGGTTTCCGTTGGCGGGGTTCTTCCAGGCCTGGTCAGCGCCGCGCGGCTCGAGTTGCGCGAACGGTTTGTCGGGCGCGGAAAACCTCACGCCTTCGGAGCGCTCGGTCTTGTGCGGCCCGAGCTTCACGGAAACGCAGCCGAAAAACAGGCTCGCCGCGAGAATGAACGATGAGGTGCGGTACACGTTGATGCCATCCATTTTTCTGGTTCGACCCTCAAATGCGTATCGGAGGATTCCCTAAAGAAAGCAAACATTTTTTCGTCCCCGACCCTCCTCCGGTCGAGGCGCCATCGCCGTCAAAATCCCACTCCATGTCAGTTCCTTGGCAGCGGCGCGGGGAAGCGGCGGCGCGCGCGCTGGAATTTAACGGGCAGCCGCCGCCGCGGGACTTGGCACCGTATGTGCTGTATGCGGCTGTATGTGCTTTTGATCTCTTCCACGGGCGTCCGTGTTCCGAGCCGAGGGGGCTAGTTGCGCGTCCAGTTGAGCGTCCAGTTGCGTGAAAGAGGAAGCGCGGCCGCCCGCGTTTTCGCCGTCGTCCTCGCGGCGATGGTCGCGCCTGTCGCGGCGTCGGCGCAAGCCCGGGTTTCGGCAGGCTTGAGTCGAGTCGGGGACGCGAGCCATCTCGAGTTCGAGGGGATGACGAGCTGGAAATACGACCTGCGCCGCGACGGGGACAAGGTGGTCCTTCGGGTGCCTCCGCTCTCCGCGGAATCGCTCGTCAAGCTGCGCACGCATTCCGACGCCCTGATCCGGAAGGTCGACGTCGATGAGAAGGGCGTCGACGGCGCCCATGAACTCACGTTCCACTTGAAGGCCGGGGACACGGATTTCTTCGACTACCTCACCGACGAGCCATCGAAACTGATCGTCGATTTTTTCCCGAAAGACGTGGCGCCGGCGAAACCCGTCGCCGAGGCCGCGCCGCCGCCCCAGCCGAAGGGGTCCTCGAAGGGCCGCCCGGAGCGCGCGCCGTCGGCCAAGAACGCCGCGGCGGGACCGGGCTTGCCCGCCGGACCGCGGCGCCAACCGGCCGCGACCGAGTTCATACAGGCGCCGGCGGTCGAAGGGGGCGGCGAGCAGACCGACTTCGGCGGCGATGGCGTCGGTTCGGCGAGCGACTTCAAGCACGGCGTTTTCGACGGCGGCGACCCGACGTTCAAGCGGTTCGCGATGCCCGATCACGAGATCAGGGAGAGCGCCCTCATCGCCAGCCGGAGGAACATCTACCTCCGCTTCCCGCCGCTCAAGCTCGAGTCGTCGCACCTGGCGACGCTCCTCGGGAACCCGCCGGTCTACGAGATCGTCCCGGCGTCGTCGCGGGAGACCAAAGAGGCGCAGCTCCTGCTGACGCTGTTCAACAACAAACGCCGGGCCGTTTTCCTCAAGACCGCCAAGGAGTTCCTCGCGCGGCATCCCGACACGCGGTACGACGAGATCGTCCGTTACATGATGGCCGACACCCATTACGAGCTGTGGCGGGCCGATCGCACGCCGGTCGATTTCGAGCAGGCGGTCGGGATGTACCGGCACCTGTCCGAAAAGTACCCCGACTCGCCATTGGCCACGCGCACGTTGCTCCTGATCGGGTATTCGTACCTCGATCGGGGCGACAGCTTCGGCGCCCTCAAGGCTCTGCAGAAGTTCCTGCGGGCCCGCATCGGGACGAAATTCACGGATCAAGTGAAGATCTCGATCGCCGAGGCCTACCTGAACCTGAACCGCTTCGACGACGCGCTCAGCCTGCTGGGCGAGATCGAAGCGACCGCGAAGAACAAGAAGGATTCCGTCGAAGCGTCCTACCGGGCGGGCGATGTCCATTTCCGGCGCAAGGATTTCGCGTCGGCGGTCGCCGCGTACCTGGAGTCGATCAAGAAGTACCCGGATCACGCGCTGCATTTCCCCAGCGCCTGGTACAATCTCGCCGAAGCGCGTTTCTGGCGCGGCGAATACCGCGAAAGCCTCGATTCGTACCGTCGGTACCTCGAGCTCTTCCCGCAGAACGCGCACGGCGGTTACGCGATGACGCGGGTGGGGGAGCTGCTCGAGATCCTCGGGGCCGAGGACACGCGCGCGCTCGGAGCGTACCTCGAGAGCTTTTTCCGATACCGCGGGACTCCCGGCGCCAACGTGGCCCGCGTGCGCACGCTCGTCGGCCGCTTCCCGGAGATGAAGGAGAAGGAGCTCAGGAACTCGCTCGAAGAGATCAAGGGGTTGACCGAGTCCACGCCGTTGCCGGACATCAAGGAGTTCGTCTCCGTGCTCGTGGCCGACGGGCATTACCGCCGCAAGGATTTCAAGGCGTCGACGGCCGAACTGGTCGCGTTCTACCAGAGGAACCCGAACGCGTCGAACCGCGAGAAGTTCCAGAGCCGCATCGTGCGCAACATCACCGAGGCGATCCGCGACAACGTCGACAAGGGCGATTTCATCGAGGCCCTGCGCATCAACTCCCAGTACGCGCGGAGTTGGCTGAAGAACTCCGATCGGGTCGACACGCGTTACTACGTGGGCCGCGCTTACGAGCAGGCGGGCGTCTACAAGGAGTCGGAGAGCGTTTACCGCGAGACCCTGAACAAGCTCTACGCGATCCGCGGCACCAACCGGGAAAAGGAGCGCAGCGTTTTCGAGGTCCTGCCCGAGGCCGACGCGCTCAACCTGCGCCTGGCGATCGTCGCCGGCAAGGAGCGTGATTACGCGCGCGCCGCCGGCCATCTCAAGGACATCGCTGCGAGCCCCCGCCTGACCGAAGCCGAGCTCATCGAGCGCGCCGGGATCAGCGCCGACGTCGCGGAGGCGCGCGGCGACGTCGCGGCGGCCAAGGCCCGTATCGCGGAACTCGTGGCCACATGGCGCGGGCAGCCGGCGTCGGTATCGGACCTCTACCTGAGGCTCGCGCGGCTGGAAGCCGGGACCGGGAACGGCAAGGAGGCCGAGGCCGCCGTCACCAAAATCCTCAACCTGCAGAAGGACACGGGACTCGTCTCGGAGGACACGCACGCCAAGGCCCTGGAACTCAAGGGCGAGATGCTCCTCTCGCGCGGGCGGAAGGGCGAATCGGTCGCGGCGTTCAGGGAGCTCCTGGAAACTTACGAAGGCAAGCGCCCCTTGGGCGCGGTCCGTTACAAAGCGGGAAAGATCCTGTTCGAAGACGGCGACATCAAGGCCGCCGAGGACATGTGGGCGGAGCTCAAGAGCGACAAGAACGACCTCTGGCGCAAGCTCGCCCGGGAGCAGCTGGAGAGCGCGAAGTTCAAGGGCGACTACAAGAAATACATCGACCGCATCCCCGCCATGCAGGGCATGAAGCGGGAGTGAAACGACAGAGGATGGCAGGATGGCTGAAAAGGAATTCGGCGCGATCCAAACCGCGGACCCGGAGATGAAGCGGGTCCTGAAGCTCGCCGAGAACGTGGCGGCGAGCCGGGCGACGGTTCTCATTCACGGCGAAAGCGGCACCGGCAAAGAGCTCCTGGCTCGGTTCATCCACGCCAAGAGCCAGCGCGCGGGCCGTCGGCTCGTGGCCGTCAACTGCGCGGCCGTGCCCGACGGGCTTCTCGAAAGCGAGTTGTTCGGCTTCGAGAAAGGGGCCTTCACGGGCGCGGCGAGCTCGAAGCCCGGGAAGTTCGAGATGGCCAGCGAAAGCACGTTCCTGCTCGACGAGATCTCCGAGATGCCCCTGCTGCTCCAGGCCAAGCTCCTGCGCGTGATCCAAGAGGGAGAGGTCGAGCGCCTGGGCGCCCGCCAACCGGTGAAAGTGAACGTGCGCCTGGTGGCGACGACGAACCGCGATCTCGCGCAGATGGTGCGGGCGGGCCAGTTTCGCGAGGATCTCTACTACCGCCTCAACGTCCTCCCGCTCCGCGTGCCGCCGCTCGCGCGCCGCCCGCGGGACATCGAGCTCCTGGCGCGTTTTTTCCTGGAAGTCTCGAGCGGCGCCAACGGCCGCCGCGTCAACGGGCTTTCCGGCGAGGCGATGAGCAAGCTGCTCGCCTGGAGCTGGCCGGGCAACGTGCGCGAGCTCGAGAACGTGATCGAGCGCTCGGTCCTGCTCGCCGAGGGCGAGACGATTCGGGACGACGAGGTCCTGATCTCGGGTTTCCCGGGGAGCGCCTGGGGCCGGCCCGAGGCGGGCGAGGAGGACGGGTTCCCGCGGCTTTCGATCGCCCCCGGCATGACGTTGGGCGAGGCCGAGCGCCGCTTGATCCTGGAGACGCTCGAATACACGCGGCAGAACCGGACCCGCGCGGCGAAGCTCCTGGGCATCTCGATCCGCACGCTGCGCAACAAGCTCCATGAGTACAACGGGACGGGAAACCTCGCGTCCGCGGAGGCCGAATGAGCGGTTTGTTCGACAAGACCACCAACGCCCTGGCCGCGTCGGCGAATTTCCGCCAACTGCGCCAGAACGTCACGTCGGCGAATATCGCCAACGCGGAAACGCCCGGCTACGTGGCGAAAAAAGTCGACTTCGAGGACGCGCTCGCCAGGGCGGTCGATCTCGAGGGCACGGGCTCGCTGCAGGCGCCGAACCCCGAGCATTACGCCACCGGCCGCGGGTCTCTTTCGCGCGTTCGCGCCGACGTCTACGACAACCCCGACGTGAACAAGAACGTCGACGGGAACACCGTCGACCTCGAGCGCGAGATGTCGACCTTGGCCGAGAACAGCATCATGTACAAGGCGGCGGTCCAGCTGATCAACAAGAAGCTGGCGGCCCTGAAGTACGCGGCGAGCGAGGGGGGTAGGTAATGGATTTCATGACCGGCCTGCGGGTCAGCGGCAGCGGCATGACCGCGCAACGCCAGAGGATGAATACCATTTCCTCGAACATCGCCAACATCAACACGACCCAGACGCCGGAGGGCGGCCCCTACCGGCGCAAAGACATCGTGTTCGAGTCGGTGCCGGAGGCGCGGACGTTCGGCGAGGTCCTGTTGAGCCAGCCGCAGCGGGACGTGCAGAGGGTCCAGGTCACCGACATCGTCGTCGACCGCAAGGCGCCGCTTTTGAAGTACGAGCCGAACCATCCCGACGCGAACGAGGAGGGGTACGTCGCCTACCCCAACATCAATCTGATGGAAGAGATGGCCAACATGATCCAGGCCACGCGTGCGTACGAGGCGAACGCCTCGGCGATGAACGCGACCAAGGACATGGCGCTGACGGCGCTGGAGATCGGCCGATAAACAGGACCTCTTGGGAAGCGCGGAACCCTAGCGGAACCGGGGGGTTTCGGGCTAAAATGAAAGCGCGCGGACAAGGATGTCCAGGAAGGGCTCTGAACCATGGATGGTTTGACGATCCGACAATCGCAAGGCCTTCTCGAGACCGGCAAAACGGCGAGCGAGTTGAGGAGCCAGCCGTTCGCCGACAAACCGTCCCAGCCCTCCGCCGGGCAAGCCACGTTCGCCGACACGCTCAAGGAAGCGATCGGCTCCGTCAACGCGCTCCAGAAGCAAGCCGACACGAAGGCGCAGGAGCTCGCCACGGGCAAGACGGACAACATCCAGGACGTGATGATGGCCTCGGAGAAGGCGGACATCGGGCTCCGCCTGATGGTCAACGTGCGCAACAAGATCATCGAAGCGTACCAAGAAGTCATGAAGATGCAGGTCTGATTCTCTCGCTCCGGCTTTCGCCGGTCTCCGGATCACCGTAGGTTTCTGAGGGGGAACCGTTGAACAGCGTTTTTAAGAGCCTGGTGGCGCAGTTCCGCGAGTTCTACAGGAACTTGACGCCGACCAAACGGGTTTCGATGCTGATCGCATCGGTCATCTTGCTGGCGTCGGCCGCCTTCACGCTCATGATGGTCTCGGGCGCCGACTACGTCCCGCTGTTCACCAACATCCCGGGCGACCAGACGGCGCTCATCATGGGGAAACTCCAGTCGAAGAACATCCCGTTCAAGGTCGTCGACGGCGGGCGCACGATCACCGTGCCGAAGGAGCTGTTGCACACGACCCAGATGGCGATCATGTCCGAGATGGGGTCGGCCAAGATGGGCACGGTCGGCGGCCTCGAGATCTTCGACAAGCAGGATTTCGGCGCGACCTCCTACGCGCAGAGGATCAATTTCCAGCGGGCCCTCCAGGGAGAGCTCACCCGCGCGATCAACACGCTCGACGCGGTCAAGCAGAGCAAGGTCATCCTCGCGTTGCCGCCGAAGAAGAATTTCATGGAGGAGGCCGGGAAGCCGACGGCGAGCGTCGTGCTGGAGCTGCACCCGGGCAAATCGCTGACCGACGACCAGGTGCGCGGCATCACGTACCTCGTGTCGAGCTCGGTCGAGGGCCTCGAGCCGGAGAAAGTCACGGTCGTCGATTCCCGCGGCAAAATGCTGTCCAAAGCGCACGACCCCGGCATGGGCGGCTCGGGCGAGATGCTCGACATGAAAGCCAAGATGGAGCGCGATCTCGAGGAGAGGGTCGAAAGCATCCTCTCGCGCGTCGTCGGCAACGGAAAGGTCATCGCGCGCGTCAACGTCGCGTTGAGCCCGCGGCAGATCCATACGGTCGAGGAGAAGGTCGATCCGGATGCCGCCGCGGTCGTTTCCGAAACCAGCGAGACCGAGTCTCTCGACGGGAACCGCACGAACCCCGCCGGCGTCCCTGGCGCGCGCGCCAACCTGCCGGGCGCGGGCGACGCCGGAGTCGTCGGCTTCAACCAGAACGTCGACAAAGAGCTCAAAACCACCAACTACTCGGTTCCCAAGACCGTGCGCAACATCAGGGAAGGCGCCGGCGGCCTCGAGAGGGTCAGCGTCGCGGTCCTCGTCGACGGGACCACCGGGATCGAGCAAGGCGACGGCGGCGACGCCAAGGAAACCTACCAGGCGCGCACGCCGGAGGAACTGCAGAAATTCGAGAGCATCGTCCGCAACGCCATCGGTTTCAGCGAAGCCCGCGGCGATTCCGTCAAAATCGAGAACATCCGCTTCCAGAAAGAGGATTTCGCCGAGTCGAACAAGCTCCTGACGACGCTCGAGCGCCGCAAGCTCCTGCACGCGCTGCTTAAATGGGCGATCATCGCGTTCGCCCTGGCGATGTTCTTCTTCCTCGTGATCCGGCCGTTCATGCGGTGGATCACGGACAGTTTCCAGGATTCCGTCGAGGACATGCTCCCGCGCACGATCGAGGAGCTCGAGGAGCTCCAGGCCGTCGACAACACCTTGCCCGGCATGTCCAGCGCGTTGCCCGTCTTGGAGGAGTCGCTTGATCCCGACAAGGCCGAGTCCGAGCTCCTCCGCGAGCGCATCATGAGCCTGATGGAAAAAGACGAGGAGAAAGCGGCCGGAGCGTTCAGCCTGTGGCTCGTGAGAAGGGATGACCGATGAACGCGCCGATCCGGCTGCAGAAGCCAGAAAGCATCGACTACGACAACCTCAAGGGGTTCGAGCGGGCGGCGATCCTCGTTAATTACCTGGGGCCGGACGCGGCCAAGAAGCTTCTCCGGCACATGGACGACGGCGACATCCGCAAGCTCCTGACCGTCATGAGCAAGTTCCGCATCGTGCCGATCGAGGTGACCAAGAGAGTGCTCGAGGAGTACTACGAGCTGATCAGCGAGTCGGGCGAGTACATATTCTCGGACAGGACCTCGTCCAAGGACACGGTCGTGGACGCCGTCGGCGAGGAGCGCGCCCGCGGCATCCTCGGCCATTTGAACGCGACGAACACCGCGCAGAGGTCCCTGGAGTCGTTGGAGGTCGTCGACGCCAAATCGCTCGCCAACTTCCTGATCAACGAGCATCCGCAGACGGTCTCGGTGATCCTCGCGCATCTCGAACCCGAGAAGAAGGGCGAGGTCCTCAAGCGCCTGCCCGAAGCGCTGCAGGCCGAGGTGGTGTTGCGCATGGCGAACCTCGACCACGTTGCCCCCGAGCTGATCGCCGAGGTCGACCGCGTGCTCAAGGAAGAGCTCGCCACCCTGGGGACCGTCGAGCAGGCCGCGCTCGGCGGGGTGCAGCCGGTCGCCGAGATGCTCAACGTCATGGACAAGAACACGGAAAAGGCGATCATGTCGCGGATCGAGGAGAAAGACCCGATCCTCGCCGAGGAGATCCGCAAGCTCATGTTCGTGTTCGAGGACATCGTCAAGATCGACGACAAGGGCATCCAGACCCTCCTCAAGGAAGTTCCGAACGAGAAGCTCCTTCTGGCCCTCAAGACGGCCAACGAAGAGATCAAGAACAAGATTTTCAAGAACATCTCGCAGCGCGCGGCGAACCTCCTCAAGGAGGACCTCTCGAACATGGGGCCTTCGCGCCTTTCGGACGTCGAATCGGCGCAGGTCGAGATCGTCAACATCGCGCGCCGTCTCGAGTCGGAGGGCAAGATCCTCATCGCTCGCGGCGGTTCCGAGGACGCGTTGGTGTAAGGGAGCGGCATGAGCTCTGTTTTGGAAAAGGACGAAGCCGAGAAGTTGGCGGTCCCCTATACGCCCCGGAAGTTCCCGCAGGCTGTCTCGCCGGCGGCCAAGGAGTTCGTCTCCCGGCGGACGCCCCAGGCGGAAGCGAGCTTCCGGATCGACCCGCTCAACGCGCTCCAGGCCGGCGTCGCCGAGCTCGATCGGATCTCCGTCGAGCAGCGGGTCGAGCGGCTCGCCATGGAAAAGGTGCAGCGGATCCGGGACGAGGCCTACCAGGAGGCCTTCCAGTCGGGGCTCGACGAGGGCCGGGAACGCGCGTTCAGCGAAAGCCGGGAAGTCCTTGATGGGAAGCTCGCGCACCTCGGCGAGTTGCTGGCCGGGATCGCCGCGCTCAAAGCCGATCTGGTCACGGCCAACGAGGCGCACCTGATGAAACTCCTGTTCTTCATGGCCAGACGGGTCGCCATGGACGAGGTCCGCGCGCGCCCCGAGGTGATCCTCCCCGTCCTCCGGCAGGCGGTCGAGAGCGCGCAGTCGGAGGAGAAGATCGTGGCCAAGGTCTCGAGATCGGATTTCGAATTCATCCAGGCCGCCGCGGGGAAGCTCGGCAAGGGACTCGAGTTCGTCGCGCGCGTCGAGCTCGAGGAGAGCGACGCGATCCGGCCCGGGGGCTGCGTCGTGGAAACCAACTACGGTTCGGTCGACGCCAGCATCGAGCGGCGGGTGGAGAGGCTCTGGGAAACGATCTCCGAGAAACTGCCCAAAGCGGGCGATACGTTCGGCGACGGGTGAGGACCGGAAATGAACCTTGAGCTGAGCCTGCAGAAGTACTGGGTCGCGCTCGAGGGGGCCCATCTGGCCGAGGACAGCGGCAAGATCACCCAGGTCGTCGGCCAGATGATGCTCGGCTACCTGCCGGGCGCGACCGTCGGCAGCGTTTGCGAGGTCCATCCGGCCCCGGGCTTCGCGGCCTTCTCGGCCGAAGTGATCGGTTTTCGGGATCGCCACGTCCTGTTGATGCCCTTGGGCGAGATGCGCGGGGTGGGCCTTGGGTCGCGCATCGTGCTGCGCCGGCGGACGGCGACGGTCAAGGTGGGGCCGCAGCTCCTGGGCCGCGTGGTCAACGCTTTCGGCGAGCCGATCGACGGCAAAGGGCCGATCGAATCCCTCGACGAGGCGCTGGTCTACAGCCCGGTCGCCAATCCCCTCGATCGCGACCCGATACGCGATCCCATGGACCTCGGCGTGCGCGCCATCAACGGGTTGATCACTATCGGCCGTGGGCAGCGAGTGGGCATCATGGCCGGTTCGGGCGTGGGCAAGTCGGTCCTGATGGGCATGCTCGCCAAGGGATCGAACTCGGACGTCAACGTCATCGCGCTCATCGGCGAGCGGGGCCGCGAGGTCAAGGAGTTCATCGAGGAGATCCTCGGCGCCGAAGGCATGAAGCGATCCGTGGTGGTGGTCGCCACCAGCGACCAGAGCCCGCTCATGCGCATGCGCGGGGCGTTCACCGCCACGACGATTTCCGAGTATTTCTGCGGCTCGGGCGCTCACGTCCTGTTGATGATGGACTCGGTCACGCGCTTCGCGATGGCCCAAAGGGAAATCGGCCTGAGCGCCGGGGAGCCGCCGGCGAGCAAAGGCTACACGCCGAGCGTGTTCGCGCTCCTGCCGAAGATGCTGGAGCGCGTGGGCGTTTTCCGCGGGAAAGGCAGCGTCACCGGCCTGTACACGGTCCTCGTGGAGGGCGACGACATGGACGATCCGATCGCGGACTCGGTCCGCTCGATCGTCGACGGCCACATCGTGCTCGATCGCGGATTGGCGAGCCGCGGGCATTTCCCGGCGATCGACGTCCTGCAGAGCACGAGCCGCGTCATGCGCGGCGTGGTCGACGACGATCACGCGCGCCTGGCGCGCGCGGTGAGGGAGAACTTGGCTGTCTACAAAGAAGCCGAGGACCTCATCAACATCGGCGCGTACAGGTCGGGGGCGAACCCCGACATCGATCAGGCGATCCAACTCCATCAGCCGATCACGCGTTTCCTGCGCCAGGACGTCGACGAGCGGACGTCGTTGGAGGACTGCACGCGGATGATGGCCGGGATCCTGGGGCAGGGGCGATGAGGCGGGGTGACGGAGGATGAAGTTCACGTTCCCTTACGACAAGCTCCTGGACCATCGCAAAGCGCTCGAGGAGGTCGCGCGCAGGGAGTACGCGGCGGCCCGCGCGCGGGTGGACGAGGCGGAAGCGGAGCTGCGCTCGATGTACGACGGGATCGCGCGCTCCCGCGAGCGCGCCGGCCGCTTGGAAAGAGAAGGGGGCGCGCAGGGCCCGGCGTTGAGCCTGATCGGCGAGTTCATCGACGGCCAGAGGATCCGCATCGAGCGGCAGAGGCGGAAGATCCGCGAGCTCCTGATGGACGCCGAAGAGAAGCAGGGCGCCCTGATCGAGGCCGCCAAAGAGCACAAGACGCTCGAAAAGCTCAAGGAGCGCCGACTGAAGGAATTCAAGCGCGCCGTTAAAAAGAAAGAGCTCAAGGAAATCGACGAGATCGTCACGACCCGGTTCAAGAGGGAAGGTGCCTGATGCAGGGCTACGACGCGTTTTTCAAGCAAGCCCGCGAAGCGGGCGCGCGGACCGGCCGCGCGCGCGCGGGCGGCGAGCCGAAGTTCAAACTCGCGGCGGCGGAACCGTCCGTCAGCCCTGAAGCGCGGGTCAAAAAGCTCCTGGCGGCGAAGATCCAGGAAAGAAAAAAAGCCAGAGCCGCCAAACGCGCCCCGTTCCCGAAAGGCCCGTTGGTCGCGTCCGCGCTCGGACTGCTGATCGGCGGCGCGGGAATCGTTTTCCCCGACGCTTACGACTGGGTCCTTGAACACGTCGAGATCGGCGTTTACGGGCAAGCGCGGGCCGCGGACGAGGCGGGGCGGAAGGACGCCAAAGAGGCAAAAGCTGCCGATGGGAAACCGGGCACGGAGGCAAAAGCTGCCGTCGATCCCGCCGCGGCGCAGGCCGGTGGCGTGCCCGACACGCGCGGCTGGACGCCGGAGGAAATGAGCTTTTTCAACAAGTTGGGGGAACGCAAGCGCGAGCTCGACCTGCGCGAGGCGGAGTTGGGCAAGTTGGAAGAGGAATTGCAAAAGCAGAGAGTCGAGCTGGACGAGAAGATCAAACAGCTCGAGGCGACCCGCGATCAGATCGCGCGGGTGCTCAAGGGGAGAGTCGAGAACGACCAGGAGAGAGTCACCAAACTCGTGGAAGTCTACTCGGGCATGAAGCCCGCGCAGGCGGCCAAGGTGATGGAGACGATCAACGAGGACCTCGCGGTCCAGGTTCTCGACCGGATGAAGAAGAAATCGGCCGCCGCCATCCTCAATGTGATGAACGCGGACAAGGCTCAACGGCTTTCGGAGACGTTGGCAGGGTACAAAAGGAACTGAAGCGGTGAACAGCTTGGACTTCTTCCCGAAAATCGAGAGAGCGGCGGACACGGCCGCGGCCTCGAAAAATCCGGGAACGGCGAACGCCCAGAGCGCGAAGCGGGCCGGAGGCGCGGGCCTTCCGTCTTTCGCCGAAGCGTTGAGCGGGCGTCGGGAGCCCGCCTCGCCGGCCAAAGCTCCGGTCGAAAGCGGGAAAGCGAAGGACGGCGCGCCCTCGCGCCGCCCGGCCGCCGGCGCTGTCGATGCCGCCCGTCAGGGCGCGATCGGGTCTGAGCCGATGTCACCGGTCGTCCCCTCGGGGCCGGCGGTGAAATCGGAGGCGCCCTCCGAGCGCCGGGCTCCGGATCTTGCGGATCTCGAGGTCGCAGCAGCCGATCGCGAACAAAAGGCCGCGCTTAAGCAGCGCGCCGTCCTTGAATTCATGAGCGAGATGCGAGCGCGGTTCGGGATCGAGCCCGAGCGGATCGTCACGGCGTTCTCGCAGCTCGACGAGCGGACCCTGAACGGGCGCCCGGAAGAGGCGATGGCCCAATTCCTGGCGCAGCTGCAGATTCCGCCGGCGCAGCTCGAGGATGCGGGGGCGCTTTATCAGGAAATGGTGCATTCGACCGGTGAGAGCGCTTTGAACGAAAAGCTCGGCGCCGGAACGAAGATCGTCAACCTCCAGATCCTTTCGCCCAAAGAGCGGCGGACCATGGAGCTCCATGGCCGCCTGGACGCGATGACGGACAAGTTCTTCCGCCGCGGCGAACTCGTCGGAGACGGTCCGAAGGATCCTCTGGCGATGATGGGTTTCGCGGGCCCCGAACCGGTCGTGGTTGGGCCGGGCGCTCTGACGCCCGCGGAGGCCGGAACCGGCGACCTGACGCCCGCCGGGATCGAGTCGGGCGAGTCGAAAACAGGGTCGAAGGACGGTGATGGGTTCGGATCCGACGTCGGCGCATGGGTCGGCGCGGGCTTTGCCGCCGCGGGCTCGACGGCGCGCGCGTTGAGCGCGCCCTCGGCCGCCGCTTCGACGGCTGGTTCGGGGATGGGCTCCGCGGCGAGCGTCGCCGCCCAGCAAGGGGCGTTTGCCGAAGAGGCGGCGGATTTCGGCGGGACGGCCTCCGATGACGGCGCTTTGGATGAGTTCTTCGACGGGTCGGGCGCTGAGCCGGGGACCGGCGGTTCGGCGGGTCTCGGGTCGCCCGCCGCGGGCGGCTTCGGCGCGGCGCTCGCGGGAGCGGCGACCGTGGCCTCGTCCGCTCCGGGGATCGCGGCGAGCGATGCGGTCATGGGCGACCCTGAAAACGAGTCGGTTGAAATCGATGTAGGAACGGCGTCGGCGCACGCGGCGGCTGGTTCGGCGCGGCAGAGCCGATGCCCG
>JAJTYM010000018.1 GCA_021463345.1 Pseudobdellovibrionaceae bacterium
AGGTGACACGCACCTTTTGGCGGGCCGTCGCGTGGAGGCGGGGGTCACTTCGATGGGGTACAGCCCCACTTGACGGGTTTGGCCGTTTCGTCCAGACCGCACGCGTAGGTCGGGGTTTCCTTCCGGCCTTTGAGCGCGATCCGCACGAGGAACCTCTCGTCCCCCACTTTCGTCACGACGAGGGACTCAAATAGATCATGGTTCGCCGCAGGTTCCCCGCTGAGAAAGAGCTTCGTTGAGAGTTCGACGGCTTTCGCGGCTTGCTGGGCCACCGGGCCGTGGGCCCGCGCGGCCAGCGGAGCGCTGAACGCCATCGTGAACGCCATGACGAACCCGGACAGGGCCGCGCCGCCGCTCATCGCGCCGCCTTCGGGGAACGCGAGTCGTCGATCGCGCGGAGGATCTCGGCTTTCGCTTCCGCGCGCACGTCGGCCTTATTCAAATCCTTTTCGAAGTAGCGCCCCTCGATCTCCATCATTTTCGCGTAACGGGGAGGGGATTGGTTTTTCTTTTCAACGAACTCGCCACGACCGTTCAGGACCTCGTCCCACGTTTCGCGCAGGAGAGCCCAGAACGGCCGGCGCTTTTCCACGAATTCCTTCACAACGTCGCAGTCGGAGTCGGGCAAGCGCACGTACCAGTTCTTCCCCACTTCTTTCGCGAGCGTCGCTCGCCGGCCGTTTTCGTCGATCGTTTTCGTGTTCTCCTGCCTTTCCAGCCAGTTGTCCCGGTAGACGGTGATCCGCGTCCAGCGCTGAAGCGTGTTGTAGTCCTTGCGCCCCATGTCCCTCGTCTCGCGGCCCGGGATCGGCGCGTAGTTTTCGCAGGCCCATTCGGGAAATTCCGTGTCCGTTTTCCAAGGCGAGCTGCATTGGTAGCGGAGCCCGTCGTCGAGATTCGTGATCCGCCTCGTCCAAACCGAGCCGGCCGGCGCCGTCGGCGTCCACCGGGACGGGCCGGTGAATTCGTAGCGGAAGGGCGCGCCGAACTCCCAGTCTTCCGCCTGGTGCTTCAGTTGGGACTTCTCGACGAGCTTGCCGGACGGGTCCGTCGCGAAGAGCACGTGCTGCAGCCGGATCCGGTTGTCCCCGATATCGTCGGCGTAGATCCATTCTTTCACGGATTTGTTCTTGTTCACGTCGTACACGCGGCGATCGAGGGCGTACCCTTTCTTCAGCCCGTCGGTTTCCGTGTAGCTGTAGTCGACGAGGTAGCAACCCGCCATCGCGTGGATGGCGCTTCGCGCGCTCCGTTCGGGAGCCGTTGCCGTCGTTTCCGTTTTCTCCGTTTTCGGCGCCTGAGCGCACGCCGCCAAAGCCAGCGCCCAGCCGATCACCATCATATTCTTCCGCATAAATCCTCCTTCATCTCAAAAAAGGTAACTGACGTTCAATCGGAGGTCGCGACCGACCTCCTTGATCATCGATCCGTGTTTGACGTACGAGCGGTCGTGGACGTTGCTCGCCCGGAAGCGGATCTCGTGCGTCGGACGGGTCCACGCCGCGTAGAGATCCTGCGTGAAGGCTTCCGGCGATCCGTTCGTCCCGGCCGGCACGCGCGCCTGCTTCTCCAGCCACTTCAAGTCGGTTCCGATGGCCCAGCCCTCGAAGCCGGCCCATTCGAGTTTCCCGGTCCACGTGTCGGCCGGCGTGTCCGCCAGAGGTTCGTTCGCGCCCTTGTTCCGCGATCGGACCTGCCCATACGAAATCCCGGCGCCCCATCTCACGGATTGGTAGAACGCCTTGGCCTCGAAACCCGCGAGCCGAACGCGATCGAGGTTTTCCATCACCGTCGTCGTCGGGTCGACGCGGCGATTGATGAAGTCTTTCGCTTCCGTGATGAACCCCGTCGCGCTGGCCTGCAGGAGCGACGTCTCGCCCAGATTGATGCGGCTCTGGCCGCCCAGTTCGAACGTCTCGGCGGATTCCGGCCGCAGATTCGGGTTCGGGACGAAGAAGTTGCCGGGGAAGTGCATTTCCGTGATGTAGAGGTCCTGCAAGCGGGGCGCGTTGTAAGCTTGACCCCATCCCACGGAGAGCAGGTGGCCCGGAACGGGTTCGACGCTGGAGTGAAGTTTCAGCGAAGCCCGCTGGCCCGAATTGACGGGCGAAGCACCCGTCGCGTCCTCGTTCCTGTAGGAATCGAATCGCACGCCCGGAGTCACCGTCCAGGCCTCGCCGAACGTGAACGATGGTTGGGCGTACGCGCCGTACTGCCTGCTCTTGCCGTCCGGGAACGAGGCGAGGGGACCGCCGCCCCTCGCGCCTTTGTTGGTGTCTTGGAAGACCTCGAACCCGAGGGTCGTCGTCGCCCGGACGTTTTCCGTCAGAGTCCAATTCGTCGTGTTCCAAGCGTCGATCCCCACGGTCTCGACGGTCTGCGTGTCGGTCCGCCCGTCGCTCAAGCGAGCTTTCTTCACCTGGGTTTTCCGCGCGTACGGCTTCGCCTGGAGATCCGACGTTTCCGTTCGGCGGCGATAGTCGAAGACGGCATCCTGTTTGCGCGTCCTCATGTCCGCGAGTTGATTGAGAGCCGTGGTTTCGGTCGTGGGGTTCAGCGGCGTTTCTCCCGTTTCGCCGCGATCGTTCACCTTCATGGTCAGGTGGTGACCCTCGCCGAGCTCAAAGCCGAACGACCCGTAAACGTCCTTGTCCCTCGACGCGGAATATTCGAGCGTGTCTCCGCCGCCGAGACGGATGTCGGAAGCGCCCGCGGATCGCACCGAGACCAGAGGTTCGAAAAGACCCGTCTTCGCGAACGCCGTCAGGCGACCGCCGTACTCGTCGGCCGCGGTCGCCGCCTCCGCGCCGATCTCCACGCCCAGCCGTTTCCCGCTTCGGCGAACGTAGTCCGCGGCCGTCGACCGGCGGAAACTGATGACGCCGCCCATCGCCCCGCTCCCGTAGAGCGAGGACCAGGGGCCTTTCACGACTTCGACGTTCTCCATCAGGGAGAAGTCGCTGAAGACCCGTCCGGTGTGCCCGCTTTGGAAGTTTTGCCGGACGCCGTCCTCCAAGATCAGGATGCGGTCGGCGCCGAGGCCGCGGATTTGCGGGAGTTCGGTCGCGCCCCGCGGCCCTCCGGTGAAGTCGATGTTGGGTTCGAAATTCAAGACGTCGCTCAGATCGGTCGCCGTCTTTTCCTTGATCTGCTCGCGGTCGCGCCGAAGCGGATTGCCCGGCGTTTGCACGATAGGCGTGTTCTGCTTGTCGAGGTCGGACGTCACGACCACCGGTTCGAGCACGCTCTCCGAGCCGGCGGCCGGCAGGGTCGGGAAAAGCGGCGATGCAGTCATCGAAATCGCGATGAGAGCGGCGAACGGGCGGGTCATGGCGGAGCTCCGGATGAATTTAAATCTCATCCTCTTGGCCATAACGAAAGCCGCGCGAAAAGGCACAACCTTTCGTTTTCGCTCTCAATTGAGTTTCAAATCAAATCCGCTTCTCGCTCGCTCCGCCGGACTCGATTCGACTTGATTCAAGTCGGCGGCGACGAGTTCGCTCTCCGTTTCGGCGAGAGAGGAGAACACCGAAGGCCCGTATTCGGCGCGGCGTTCCCGGGTTGACTGACGCGCCTCGTCCCGATAGCTTCGCGGGGATGGCCGACGACCAACTCAGCTGGGATAAAATTTTCGACGACGGAGCGCAGAAAACACCCGTGGCCGAAACCGCGAAGGCGAAGTCGAAAGCCGCCGAGCCCGCGGCGGCGAAGCCACGCGCGAAAACGCCGCCGCCCGCGAAAATTCCGGACGGGATCCCGTTGTCGGAATTGGATTGGGCTCCTCTCGGCGAACCCCCTCCCCCCGACCCGCGGGAAGGGCAAACGAGAGCCCCGGCCGCGTTCGCGCCCGCACGGGTGGGCAAGGCCGCGCTCGTCCCCGCGCCGGCAGAAGGGAAAATCGCGCCGCTCAAAAGCGAACCGGCTCGGGTCGCGCCGTCCCGAACGAAACCCGCTCAGAACAAACCGCCCGCGGTCGACGCTCTCCAGGCGCTCTTTTGCCCGCCGGCGGCGGGGCTCGCGGCGACTTCCGCCGCCCGTGACCGGTTCGCGTCCGGTGGCGACGGCGGCGCAGAGGCCGACGACGGCGCGCTCGACGCGCCCGCGCGTGAGCCGCAGGTTTACTCGGTCCATGAGCTCAATAAGCAGATCCGCTCGATTCTCGAGGGCAAGTTCCCGCTCGTTTGGGTCAAAGGCGAGATCTCCAATTTCAAAGCGCACACGTCGGGCCATTTCTACTTCAGCCTCAAGGACGCCAAAGCGCAGGTGAGCGCGGTCATGTTCCGCGGCTTCAATCAACAGCTCAAATTCCGCCCCGAAGACGGGATGGAAGTCATCGTGCGCGGGCGCGTGACCGTGTACGAGCCGCGCGGCAACTACCAGATGTTCTGCGAGATGATGGAGCCCGTGGGCGCGGGCGCCCTGCAGAAGGCGTTTGAACAGCTCAAGGCCAAGCTGCAGGGCGAAGGGCTTTTCGACCCGGCCCGCAAGCGTCCGTTGCCGTCGTTGCCGAAACACATCGCCATCGTCACGTCGCCCACGGGCGCGGCGATCCGCGACATGCTCAACGTGCTGGGTCGTCGTTTCAAAGGCCTGCGCATCACGCTCGTGCCCACGAAAGTGCAGGGCGAACAGGCGGCGGGCGAGATCGTGGCCGCCATCGAACTCGCCGATCGCATCCGGGACGTCGACGTCATGATCGTCGGTCGCGGCGGCGGCTCGATCGAGGACATGTGGTGCTTCAACGACGAGCGCGTCGCGCGCGCGATCGCCGCCGCCCGCGCGCCGGTGATCTCGGCCGTCGGCCACGAGATCGATTTCACGATCGCGGACTTCGTCGCCGACCTGCGTGCCCCGACGCCGTCGGCGGCGGCCGAACTCGTCGTCAAGAACGCGGGCGATCTGCGGAACCGCATCGAGACGCTCGCCCGCTCGCTCCGCCTGGCGGCCGCGCGCGGGACCGAGTTCCGGAGGCAAGCGGCCGACGCGCTCGCCAAGCGCCTCGTCGACCCGCAACGGCGCGTTCAGGACTGCATGCTCCGCTCCGACGAGCTCGCGCAACGCCTGGAAGGCGCGCTCCGGCGCGGGTTCGCGCAGCGGCGTATGGGCGTCGCGCTCTCTCGCGAGAAACTCGGCACGCCCGTCGCGCGCCTCCGAAGCGAGCGGCAGAGGATCGGGGCTTTTGCGCAACGCTTGGCCACGGGCGCGCGCACGCTGCGCGCGAACAAGGCGCAAGCGGTGGCTAAACAGATGGCATTGCTCGATTCGTTGAGCCCGTTGCGCGTCGTCGAGCGCGGCTACAGCGTGGTCACGCTCGAGAACCAGGTGGTCAACAGCGTTGACCAGGTTTCCGCGGGCGCGGTCGTCTGCATCCAGTTCGCGCACGGCCGAGCCTCCGCGGAGATCCGCGAGATCGAGAACAGAAAAGGCGTCAAAGACAGGGAGTGAAGATGGATTTCGAGAAAAAACTCAATCGCCTCGAGGAAATCGTCGGGAAAATGGAATCCGGCGACCTCGCGCTCGAGGAATCGCTGAAACTCTTCGAGGAGGGCATCCGTCTCTCGCGCGAATGCAACGCGCAGCTCACTGACGCGGAACAAAAGGTGAAGATCCTTCTCGGCGTCGGCGAAGACGGTCAACCCGTCGCGCGCGACTTCGCCGTCGGCGAGGAGTGAGGGCGAGATGAGCGCTTTGCAAGATACGCTCGACGCCAAGGCCGCCGTCGTCACGCGATTCCTGGAGCGTTACTTCTCCGATCGGCTCGCGCTCCAGGCCGTCAACAAAGGCATCCAACCCGACATGAAGGCCCTGCCGGCGCTGCCGCCGGGGCTGGAGACGCTCCTGCGATGCATCCGTTATTCGACGCTGCAGGAAGGCGGCAAACGTTTCCGGCCGGCTCTCGCCATGATGACGGCCGAGGCCCTCGGGTTCTCGAGCGACCGCGTGCTCGCCTTCGGCGCCGCCGTCGAGTGCGTGCACACCTATTCGCTCGTCCATGACGACCTGCCGCCCATGGACGATGACGATTTCCGCCGCGGCCAGCCCACCAATCACCGCGTGTTCGGCGAGGCGTTCGCGATTCTCGGTGGCGACGGCCTTTTGAGCGAAGCTTTTCGGATGATCGCCGGCCATTATCGCGCCGAGCCGGTGGCTTGCGTGCAGGCGATCGAGGAGCTGAGCCTCGCGGCCGGCCCTTGCGGCATGGTCGGCGGCCAGGCGATCGATTTGCGCTCGAAAACCGAGGACATCCAGTTCGACGAGTTGCAGGTCATGCATCGGATGAAGACCGGCGCCCTCATCCGCGCGTCCGCCGTCGGCGCGGCGCACCTGTGTTTCGCCACGCCGGGACAGGTCGCGCAAATCCGCGAGTACGCGTCGTCGTTGGGATTGGCGTTCCAGGTCACCGACGACCTTCTCGATTACGATCCCGAAAAGCCGGAGCCGGGCAGCTATCCCACGCTCTTGGGCGTGGATCAGGCGAAATCCCATCTCGCGACCTTGACGGAGCGTTGCTTGAGCGCGATCGAATCCTGGGGGTCGCGCGCCGAGCCGTTGCGCGAGCTGGCGCGGTACAATCGCTCAAGAATGCGTTGAAACGCGGGGCGCGCCGGATGAAGCGGATCGACCGTCTCCTCGTGGAACTCGGGCTCGCCGAGTCCAGGAACCAGGCCCAGGAACTGATCGCGTCCGGCCGCGTTTTCGTGAACCGCGGCGGCAAGTCCCTGCCCGTGGCCAAGCCCAGCGCCGTCTTCGATGACGCTGAGGTCATGGAGTTCGAGGTGAGGCCCGCGCAGGGCCCCGAGTTCGTCTCGCGCGGCGGGATCAAGCTGAGAGGGGCGCTCGATCTGACCGGCTTGGATCCAAGCGGTTTCCTCGTCCTGGATGTCGGCGTTTCGACGGGAGGATTCACCGACTGCGTCCTGCAAGCGGGGGCGGAGCGCGTGATCGGGCTTGACGTCGGTCACGGACAGTTGTCGCCCAAGCTCGCCAGAGACCCTCGCGTCACGTTGCTTGAAGGCGTCAACGCCAGGGATCTCTCCAACGCCGAGCTTTTGAAGTTTACCGAGGGGCGCAAATTTGATCTGATCCTCGTGGACGTTTCGTTCATTTCGCTTCGGCTCGTCCTTCCGGAGATCCTGCATTACCTGCGGGATCGCCACCGGCTTCTGGCGCTCGTGAAGCCGCAATTCGAGGTGGGCCAGGCGGGCTTGGGCAAGAACGGGATCGTCAAGGACCCGTCGTTGTTCGAGAGCGTGCGCGCATCGACGCTCGGGCTGTGCGCCGAGCTTGGACTGACCGTTGAAGATTATTTCGCCAGCCCGATTGAGGGATCCGATGGGAACAAAGAATTTTTCATTCTCGCTAAAAAAGGCTGAACGCGTCCCGGCCCGGCCGCGGATCGCGGCTCTCGCCCTCCTCGTCGCCGCGTTCATGTCGAACGCGTGCGGCTCGCTCAGGACGCGGGAGGAGATCCGCGAAGAGGAGGCGCAATCTCGCGTCGACGGGGCATCGCGCCCGTCGGCGCCCGTGACCTCGTCTCCGGTTCCGTCGCCCGCGACCCTGCCGCCCGCGTCGGCGCCCCCGTCGGCGCCTGAAGTCGCGCTGAGCAAAGATCCTCCGCGCATCGGAGTGATACTCGGCCCGGGTGGCATGAAGGCTTACGCGCACGTCGGCGTCCTCAAGGAGATGTCGCGCGCGCGTCTGCCCGTGCGCCACGTCGTAGGCCTCGAGTGGGGAGCGATCGTCGCCGGCCTCTACGCGATCCAGGGGCAGGCGAATGAAGCCGAATGGAAAGCGTTCAAACTCCGCGACGACGACGTCCCTGGCAGCGGGCTCCTGAGCAAGGCGATTCAACGCGCGAAAATCGCGAGCCTCGGCGGCTTCCTCTCCACCGCGTTCGCCGGCCAGTCGATCGAGCGCGCGGAAGTCGATTTCGCTTGCCCGTCGTACAACGTCAAAACCGGTAAACTCGGTTGGTGGAGCCGGGGCCCGATGAAAGACGGCGTCGCCAAGTGCGTCGCGTATCCCCCGTATTACGCCGATACCGATGGCTGGCTCGCCGCGCCCATGGCGATCGAGGAGGCGTCCGGCTACCTGCGCGCCAAGGGAGCCAACCTGATCATCTACGTCGACGCCCTCGCCGGCGGCGAGCTTCTCAGCGGCGCGCTGATCGGCGAGCACTACGCCGATTACGTTCTCTGGGCCGAAGCGCGCCGGCAAGCCTCGCGCCGGCAATTGCCCGGCGTGAACGTGATCATCCGCGTGAACACGGGACCACACGGCGTGACGGATTACGGCGGCCGCCGGCAGATGATGGAAGCCGGCGCCCGCGCGGCGCAAGAAACCATCAACAAACTCGCTGTCCAGTACGGATTTTGAACTCTGGATCCTGAAGGGAGCCCCATCATGCGCCGCCCGCATTTCGACATGAATGTTTTCAAAGAGCGTCGCGCGCGACTGTCCGGGATGGCGCCGGGCGCCGCGATCATTCTCCGCTCGCATCCCGAGATGATGCGGCAGTACGACGTCGATCATCATTACCGGCCTGACAGCAACCTGTTTTATCTGACGGGCTGGGAGGAACCGGAATCGGTTTTCGTCTTCCGTCCCGGGCAGACGCCGGAGTCGGTTCTGTTCGTGCGCAGAAAGGACGTGTTCCGCGAGACGTGGGACGGTTTCCGTTACGGTCCGGAAGCGGCGGCGACCGAGTTCCGGATGGACAAGACGTATCTGATCGACGAGCTTGACGCCGTCCTGCCCGAACTGCTCAAGCCCGTCGCCCGCGTTTATTACCATTTCAACGTCGACCCCGATTTCGACAGGCGTTTTTTGGGCCTCATGGAGAAATTCCGAGTAAGTCTCGGTCGGACGGGCCGCGGGTGCCTCCCGATCCACGATTCCTGGGAACTGCTCGGCGAGATGCGGGTCAAGAAGGAGCCGTACGAAGCCGGGGTCCTGCGCAAGGCGTGCGAGATCACCGCCAACGCGCACGTCGAGGTCATGCGGGCCGTGAAGCCCGGGATGAACGAGCGCCAGCTCCACGGCCTGTTCGTCGGCTCGGCGTTCCGCCAGGGCGCGAGCCGCGAAGGTTACAATTCCATCGTCGCCGGCGGCGCCGGCGCGACGACGTTGCATTACGTGTTCAACGACCAGGTTTTGAGGGACGGCGACCTGCTTTTGATCGACGCCGGCGCCGAGTGCGAATACTTCACCGGCGACGTCACGCGAACGTACCCGGTGAACGGCCGGTTCACCGAGGCTCAGAAGCGGGTGTACGAGGCCGTGCTGAAAGTGCAGAAGGACGTCATCGCGATGATCAAGCCGGGCCTGCCGTTCACGAAACTGCAGGAAGCGACCATCGGCTGGTTGGTCGACGCGATGCTGGACCTCAAGCTCCTCAAAGGCGACAAGCGCCAGATCATCGACGCCGGTGATTTCCGCAAATACTACCCTCACGGCGTTGGCCATTGGTTGGGCATGGACGTGCACGACGCGGGCTTGTACGTGATCGACGGCGCACCGCGCCCGATCGAGCCGGGCATGGTTTTCACGGTCGAACCAGGGTTGTACGTTCCCGCGAACGACGCGTCGGCGCCGGCCGAGTACCGCGGCATAGGGATCCGCATCGAGGACGACATCCTCGTCACCGCCGATGGCTGCGAGAACATGACCGCCGCCGCGCCCAAGGAGATCGCCGAGCTGGAAGAGATCGTCGGCAAGGGCGCCCGTTGAGCCCGGGGAGGGCCTGACGAAAGTCGGGCCCCTGCGTGTCCCGGTCCCGGCGATCGCGATGGGACTCGTTTTGATCCCGGCGCTCTCTCTGTTATGCTGGGCGCATGACAGACAACGAAGAGTTCGCAGCGTCGCAAGACGGCGGCAGGGGCCGTCGCAGAATCGCCAACCTGATCCAGAGACCCAAGCAGCAGATCAAATACATCCTGTACTTCCTCGCTTCGGGATTGGTTTTGCTCCTGATCGTCTTCAGCTTCGTGCTGTTCACCCTCTCGAACCTGGTGAACACGATGACCCAGCTCTGCGGGATGGGCGAGGATGTCCAGGTCGCGATCCAGCAATCGATCATGTTCGCGTGGGTCGTTTTCGCGATCGTGTTCATCGCGTTCGCGGCGATGTCGATCGCGACGGGCCTCTTGATCTCGCACAGGATTTTCGGCGCCATGGTGCCGATCCGCCGCCAGATCGAAGCGATGTTCGCCGGGGACTACGCCGCCCGCGGTCAGTTGCGGGAGAACGACGAACTGCGGGAGATCATGGAAGATCTCAACGCGCTCGCAGGGAAACTCGGGTCCCGGCACGGCCCGAAGGTTTGATGTCTCCGCTCAGCGCTCGGGTTCGCGGAACGCGTGCCTGAGCCAGCCGTGCGCCTCGGCTTCCTCCCGAAGCCGTTCCTCCTCCTCGAACAACCCGGTACCGGGAGCGCTTTGCGTGGAAACCGCGAGCCGGACGCGGTCCGCCGCGCTGAGGAGCGCGATGTCGCCGAGCGTGTTGCCCGAGCACAAGGCGGGCGCGACCCCGCGCGTGGCCGCGAGCAAGGCGTCGGCTTTGCCTTGCCTCCAGGTGATCGGTCGCGTCGCGCGATCGGTGACGACGCCGTTCACGACCTCGGTGGTGACGCCGAGCACGCGGGCGGGGTTGATGCCGAGGAGCGCCGCCGCGGGCTCGACGGCCCATTTCACGCTGGCGGTGACGACGAAGATCTCGAAACCGTGGCGGCGGAGCAGGCCGATCAATTCGCGTTGCGACTCGAAAACCGGGAACGGGGCTTGTCGCTCGACGCAGTCTTTCGCCCATGCGCGGACCTCGGCGAGCGTTCGCCCGCGGTTGATCTGCGCGAGCCAGGCGTACGCGGCGGCCGGATCGGTTTTTTTGAGGTCGCGGTAACGCCGCCACGGATCGGAGGGCAGGCCTTCGAGCCCGCAACAGCGGATCTGGTAATCGAAAAACGCCTCTCCGACGTCGGTGTCCCAGAGAGTGCCGTCCGCGTCGAAGGCGGCGTAGAGCGGGCCCGTCGCCGTTCGCGCGGCGGCCTCGATCGCGTCGGTGAGCGCGCGTACGAGCGAGGGAGGGAACGGATTGACCGGCGCGTCCTTGTTTGGAATCATCGGCGGGAAGTATCCTTTGAAAGCCGCGCGCTGACAACCGCGTCCGGAACCCCGGTCGCATATCGAGGGAATCGGATGGAGCTCGTGCATCAAGTCGCGTCGCCCGCGGAATTGGAGGAGATCCTCGAATTCGCCCGTTCCCGTTTGAACGGGGCGGGGATCGACCCGATGGAGCGCCAGTTCGCCGAATGGGGCGCTCCCTGGCGCCGCGAGGCCCTCGAGCACTACCTCAAGCTGGGATGGAGTTTCACTGCGCGCCGGGGGGCGGGCGGGGAGATCGCGGGTTTTTTCATAGGTCAGCCGTTTTTGTTCATGCGCGGCCAGACCCAGACCCTTTGGATCGAGCATTTGGACGCCGTCGACGAAGCGGCGCGCGAAGGGCTCGCGGACGTGGCCGTCCGCCTCGCGCGGGAAAAGCACCTGCAGCGCGTGTTGTTCAGCGCCGCGGCCGCGGTCCCCGATGTTCTCGCCGTCGCGCCGGCGTCCCGAATCGAGGAAGCGATCATGGAAGTGCGGACCACGAAGGGGTGAGCGATGGGCGCGACGTTTTCCGTCATGGACCGCGCGAAGTGGATCGATGGAATGCCGGGGACGGAGTTCGACCTCGTCGTCATCGGCGGCGGCATCACGGGCGCCGGAGTCGCGCGCGACGCCGCTTCGCGAGGCATGAAAGTCGCGCTCGTGGAGGCGCGCGATTTCGCCGAGGGCACGAGCTCGCGTTCGAGCAAACTCATCCACGGCGGCATCCGCTACCTCGAGAACATGGAATTCCATCTCGTCTTCGAAGCCCTTTCCGAGCGTCGCCTGCTTTTCGATATGGCGCCGCACCTGGTGCACCCGCTTCGCTTCGTCCTGCCGCTGTACCGCGACGGTCGCGTCGGCATGCTCAAGATGGGGCTCGGCATGTGGCTTTACGACGCGCTTTCGATGTTCGAGGCGCCCGAGCCGCATGAAAGGCTCGATGCGGGCGAGTCGCTCGAGCGGTTGCCCCTGCTCCGCGGCCGGGGGTTGCTCGGCTCTTATGTCTACTCCGACGCCTACATGGACGACGACCGCCTGACGCTCGAGACCTTGCGATCCGCCGCCCGTTCGGGGGCGCTTTGCGTGAATCATGTCAAAGCGATCGGCGCGCGGTTCGAGCGAGGCGAGGTGCGGGCGATCGAATGCCGCGATGAAACGACCGGTCGAACGTTCCTCGCGCGCGGTCGCCATTTCATCAGCACGGTGGGCCCATGGACCGATAGGGTGGGCCGTGAACTCCTCGGCCGATGGAAAAACGTTCTGCGGCCCTCCAAAGGCGTGCACCTCACGTTCGCGCGCGACCGCCTGCCGCTCAAGCAAGCGGTCGTCATGGCCGCCGACAAGGACAAGCGCATCGTATTCGGGATCCCGCGCCACGAGATGATCATCATCGGCACCACCGACACGGATTTCCCCGGGGATCCGTCGACGGTCGGCGCGACCCCCGAGGACGTCCGTTACCTGCTCGCCGTCGCCGGTGAATACTTTCCCGGGGCGAAGCTCGCGGCCGAGGATGTCATTTCCGCTTACGCGGGCGTGCGGCCGCTCGTCCATGACGGCGCTGAATCCGAAAGCAAGACCAGCCGGGAGCACTTGATCTACGCTGACCCCCGCAACGTCACTTTCGTCGCCGGCGGCAAGTACACGACTTATCGTCGCATGGCCGAGCAGGCGGTGGCGGCGGCCCTTGAGAATTTCCCGGTCGAAGATCAAGTGCGCTTTCGCCTCAGCGAAACGAAGTCGCCGCTCAATCCGGCCGCGTCGCCCGAAAAGTTCGCGGATGCCCGTCGGCGCGCCGGTCAGTGGGCGAGCGAGCTCGGCTGGGGCGGACAGGCCGTTTTGACGGCCGTCGAACGGCATGGCGGAGAAGCGCATGGGATCCTAGCCGCGGAGAAAGGTCCCGGCGATTCGGAAGCGGCCCGCTTGTGGTGCGCCGAAGCCCGGCACGCCGTCGCGCACACGATGTGCTCGGGCGCGGTCGATTTTTACGTGCGCCGCACTCCATTGTTCCTCTCGCGTCGCGATCATGGCGTATCGTTCCTGCCGGCGATCGCGCACGCTCTGCAAGCGGAGCTGGGTTGGAGCGACTCACAGCGCCGGGAACAAGAAGAATCCGTGCGCGCGTACATCCGCAAAGAGCTCGCGTGGAAACAGGATTTTCAGATCAGTGCCCCGAACTTCTGACTGGACCGAATTGATCATCGTGCCGGGTGCCAGCCTTTGAGCCATGCGCCAGGCCGATATGCGGGCACTGCCGGCATTGTCGATGCCTGCGTGCGGCTGACGTGAAACTTGGCGCGGCGCAGATCGATTTCGAAATAGGTTCTCATCGCGCGGAAAGCGTCGTCGGCGCTCAGACCGGCCCTTACTCCTAGGAGCTTAGAATTTTCTGGGCAAACGCGTTTTTAACAGATAACGTCCCGTATTGACTCTCAAATTTTGCGTGCCTACGCTATTGTTGCGACTCTAAATCGGCTGTTACGCCAACGAGAAAGTCTTTGCCCATGGGTCTTCTTGAGAAGGTATCCGATTATTTCACCAATGATATCGCCATCGATTTGGGCACGGCCAATACCCTCGTTTACGCTAAGGGTCGTGGGATCATCCTCGATGAGCCATCCGTCGTCGCGGTCCAGAAAAACTATCGTGGCATGCAGAACCGCGTGCTCGCGGTCGGTAAAGAAGCCAAGGAGATGCTCGGCCGCACACCCGGCTCGATCGTCGCCATCCGTCCGATCAAGGATGGCGTCATCGCCGATTTCGAAGTCACGGGCTCGATGCTCAAGTACTTCATTTCGAAGTCCATGGGCGGGAAGAAGGGTTTCATTCGCCCGCGCATCATCATCTGCGTGCCGTACGGTATCACGCAGGTCGAAAAGCGTGCCGTCAAAGAAGCGGCCGTTTCAGCCGGCGCCCGTGAGGTGTATTTGATCGAGGAGCCGATGGCCGCGGCGATCGGCGCCGGCCTGCCGATCACTGAGCCGACGGGCAATATGGTCGTTGATATGGGTGGCGGCACCACAGGTGTCGCGGTCATCTCGCTCGGTGGCATCGTGTACTGCAAATCGATCAAGGTCGCCGGCGATAAATTCGACGAAGCGATCATCAACTACGTGCGTCGCCAGTTCAACCTGCTCATAGGCGAACAGTCGGCCGAGAAGATCAAGATCCAAATCGGCAACGCGTACCCCTTCGAAGAGGAGCGCGTGATGGAAATCAAGGGCCGAGACCTCGTCGCCGGCGCGCCGAAGACGATCGAGATCACTAGTTCACAAGTGAACGACGCTCTGATGGATCCGCTTTCGGAGGTCGTCGACGCCGTGCGTACGGCGCTTGAGAAGACGCCTCCGGAGCTCGCCAGCGACATCGTCGACAACGGCATCGTTCTCACGGGCGGCGGTGCGTTGCTCGCGAACTTCGATATCCTGTTGCGTGAACGCACGGGGCTGCCGGTGTCGATCGCCGAGGACCCGCTCACTTGCGTCGTTCTGGGTTCGGGCAAGGTCCTCGACGAACTCGACCTGCTCAAGCAGCTTTGCACGGATTGAGCGTCCGCGCGTTCCGCGAACTTTGCGGCCGTTGGGGGATTGCCGTGATCACAGAACGACAGATCCGCTCGGTAGCCTTGTTTTTTTTCTTCGCCTATCTCGACGAAAAAGCGGCCCTGCGCGCGATGGACACGACGGTCGCGGCGTTGAAGTCCCGTTTGCGCGCGATCGACGACCCGTCCGAGGCGCGCGTCGCCGTGATCGAGGCATGCGCGGGGCAGTTCAATCGCGATAAAAAACGCATCGCGCGCGGCAAACTCGCTCTCACGTTCGAAAGCGGGTGGAGCCTTCCCGACCACTTCGAACTCGCTCCCTGGGCGCGCTTTCACAAGGACGCCAGCGACGAGGAACTTCTCGCGCTCCTGTTCGCGCGCGTGCTTGGCTCCGGCGAAACCGAAATCGCGCGCGCCCTCGGGATCAGCGAGGGCACGGCCCGTTATCGCGTCGGTCGCGCGATCCGGCGCATGGGCGCCGCCAACAAGCTGGCGTTATGAGCGGGGAGATGGACGTGCCCGATGATCGCGAGGCATCGACAAGCAAGCCATTGCGTCTCAAGCGCAAGTTGACTCCGTTCCTTTGCCAGGAACTCCTTTACGAGTACGCGGTTGGCGCGCTCGATCCGCAGCGCACGGCCGACATCGACGAGTATTTGCCGAGCGATCGGGCGAGCCAGGACGCGCTCGAAACGATTCGTCGCGGCCTTGACTATTCGGAACGCCTGGCGGCTTCCGAAATCTCGCCGGAGCTCATGGCCCGCCTCACCGGATCCGAGAACGTCGGGTCGATAACGCGTCGCTACGCCGACTGGTACGAGTGGCCGAAGACGGTGCGCTGGTCGTTCGCCGCGCTTGCGCTGTCATTGCTGATTTCCGGCGTCGCCGCTGTGGTGCCATGGGGCAAATTGCCGTCGTTCTTTAAAAAGGCGGATTCCAACACCGTCGTCCTCGTGGACATCCCGGGCACCACGGTCGCGACTCAGGACTCGGAAACCGCTAAAGGCGCAGACGCGGCGGCCGATGACGAGGCTCAGGCCGCGGCTGAGATGGAAACGAGCGGCGACGAGCACATCACCGGCGACGAACCCGCGGCTGATCTTCCGCCGCCGGCGGTCGCGTCGCGCCCGACCGCCGGGCCCGCCGTCGAACCGTCTCCGGCGTTGGCCGCGACCGAGGCGGGTGGAGCGGGATCCGCACCGAAAGAAGTGAGGCCGAAAGGTTTCGTCTACCGGGCGTTCATGAACGTCGCCAATGTCGGTGAGGTCACCTCCGACGTCGTCCAGCAGTTGGAAAGCTTCGGTGGCGAGAAGGCCGGCGAAGTGCCGCTCGGCTGGCGCCGGGGCGCCGGCAGCTATTTCCATTTCACCGTGCCTGAATCCAACGAAAACAAGACTCTCGAAATGCTGCGCACCTATGGTCCAGTCCGGATTTCCAAAGACCCGCATCCGAGGCTAATGCCCGCCGGCCAAGTTCGATTTATCCTGTGGATAGAGCCGCAAGCGGGCAGTGAAGGAACCGTCGGCGGAGCGGACAGAGAGTTGCCGGTGGATAGTGACGGAGCCGCAAGCGGAGCGGCCGGGGAGCTACCGGCGGGCAGCGACGGAGCCGCAGGCGGGCAGTGAGATAGAGAGCCGCAGGCGGGCCGCGAGACGAAGCCGCAGGCGGGCAGTCGAGAGAAGCCGCCCGCAGGCGATTGGCAAAAACTACGGGGATGGCGATTCAGCCCGCGGGTCGATGGCACTTTCATCCAAGCGCGTTGCGCGAAATCCGAGACGCTCGCTCCGAAGGCTTTTGGTCTTCTGGTTCCTGATCATTTCGATCGCTCCGGTCGCGTTCATCACCGGCATCGCGCTCGTCAACTTCGAGAACGCCATCGAGAACGAGCTGATCCAGCGGCTGCGCGCCAACGCCCGCGAGTTGAACACGATGCTCGGGGATTATCAGAAGTATCTCGAGATGCGTTTGCAGCGTCATGAGGGCGACACCGCGCTGATCACCCACCTGTCGATGAACAACATCGCGCAGGTGCGTTCCGCCCTGCGCCCTTCGGTGCGGAACAGCTCGATCACCAGCCTTTCCGTTTTCAACCGGGAGGGCCGCCTGGTCGTCTCCCTCACGCAGGACGAGGACGCCGACGCGAAAGAGAGCCAAACCCTGGGCGAGCAGAACCTCTTCCTGGCCGAGAACTTCCGCCAGACCCTCGACGAGAAGAGGCGTTTGGCCGTCGTCAATCCGGGCGCGGGCGACAGCGTCGATCTGGTCGTCATGACCCGCCTCAATACATCGACCGGCCGCCGCGCGGGATACCTCGAGGAGATCATCAACATCGGCACGTCGGGCCTGGAGACGTTCAAAAAACGCTTGAACCTCGAGCTCGTCCTTTTCGATTCGCAGCGCAACGTCGTCTCCGGCAGCCATCCGGATTTCCTCGTTTACAAGGCCAACAACAAGGCGTTTTTCGCGCCGACGCTCGAGCCCGATCGCGAGGTCGTTTTTCCGCTCAACATCCGTGACGAGCCGTTCACTTTCATCGTGAGTCCGGTCAAATGGGGAGAGGGGACGTTCTTCATCGGTTTGGGCGCGAGCCAACAGAAAACGCGCCAGGCGATCCGCAATGTCAGCGCCGCGTTTTTCACGGTCGCGGGCGCGATCGTGCTGCTCGCGGTGATCCTCGCGTTTTTCGGCGCGAGGGCGGTGTTGCGCCCGCTCAACGATCTGCTGTTCGCGATTCAAGCCATGGAAATGCGCGACGAGGTCGTTGAGATCCCGGTGACGAGCGACAACGAGCTCGGCGTGCTCACCGAGAGCTTCAACGACATGTCCCATCGCGTGCGCCAGGCGCGCGCCGATCTCGAAAAGAAGATCAAGGAGCTCGAACGGGCCAACGCCGACCTCAAGGACGCGCAGAGCAAGCTCGTGCATTCGGCCAAGATGGTCAGCCTCGGCCAACTGGTCGCCGGCGTCGCGCATGAGCTCAACAACCCCATCGGTTTCGTGTACAGCAACATGAGTCACCTCCGCGATTACTCGAACCGTCTCCTGCGGATCATCGAGGCCGGCGAAAAGTCGCCCGACGAGGCGTCGCGGCTCAAGGCCGAGGCCGATTTCGATTACATCGTCAAAGACCTGCCGCGCCTGATCCAGTCCTGCGAGGACGGCGCGCGCCGCGTACGCGACATCGTCGTGGGCCTGCGTAATTTCTCGCGCCTCGAAGAGGCCAAGATCAAGCGCGTGGACCTCGCCGAAGGCGTTCAGCAGACCCTGCGGCTGCTGGCCGGCGAGCTTAAGACCCGCGTCAAGGTGCACACGGAATTCGGCCCTCTGCCGCAGGTTCTCTGTTACGCGAGCCAACTCAACCAAGTGTTCATGAACATCCTCTCCAACGCCGCCCAGGCGATCGAAGGGGAAGGCGAGATCTTCGTCGTCGCCGAGCACTTGCCGGCCGATGGGGGCGGGGGGCATGTGCGGGTGTCGATCCGCGACACGGGCAAAGGGATGCCTTCCGACATCCAGGACAAGATCTTCGATCCATTCTTCACGACGAAGACGGTGGGGCAGGGGACCGGTTTGGGATTGAGCATCTCTTACGGCATTGTTAAAAAGCACGCCGGCGACATCCAAGTGAAGTCGTCGCCCGGCGAAGGCACCGAATTCGTCATCACGCTGCCCGTCGACGGCCCTCCTGGGGCGGACAAAGAGGCCGCGCCCCAGGTTTAGGGCGTCTCCTCGATTCGGCCTGACTGCTCCTTGAGCCCTGTTCGAGATGGGGCCGCGTCGCGAAGGCCCGCCGGGACGCGGGAGGACGCCCTAAAGCTCGACCTTCGGTTGTCCGAATATAACGGACGGGGAACGACGGCGCGGGCTGGGTGTTCGGTCGCCGTCTCAAATCGAGACATGAGGGCAGGGGTGTGGGCCCGAACGAGAAGACGCGCAAAAAACAGCGTTCCTACACGGCTCCCGAGGGCCGGTTGCCCGCTGTTCAGACGGGGGACGACGCGCTCGAGGAACGGGCCCCGCGGGTCCCCCCGGCGGCGGGCTCTCAGGAGGCATCGTCGCCGTTCCCGGCCGAGCGCGAACGGAGCGACGAGCGCCGTCGCGTGGCTTTGTTCTTGATCTTCGCCGCCCTCCTTTTGGCCGTCGTCGCGTATTCGTTCGGTGGCCCGCACGGTCGAGAAAGCCGCAGCGAGGATCTTTCATCGATCGGCCGCGAGCGCACGGTCAGCGAGATCATCGGGAAGGGGAAGAAGAGTCGCCCGCGGACCTATGAGGAACGCGTGCGCGCGCACCGCGAGACGGTCGGCGCGAAGCTCAACCGCGATCGCATCAAAGTTCAGTATGACAACCTGAACCTGCCGGTGCCGAATGGCGCGCGAAGCTCGGTGTTGAAAGACCCGGTGATGCCCGGTTTGCCCATGGACGCGCAGAAAAACCAGTACGGTTCGCTGGTTCCGGAAGGTTCGCGGCCCGCGCGGCGCCTTGAGGACGAGGTGTACGGGCGCGTGCAGCTCGCGCGCGACCTCGACCGGTGGGAGATCGCCGCCCGCGAGGAATACATCCGGCAATTCAAGGCCAATGCCAGGGCGCATGGCTACGAAGTGTTCATCGACAAGGACTACAACGTCGAATGGCAGCCCATCGAAGGCCGTGGGCCGCAAAGCGAAGTCGGTCGTTGAGCGGATGCTCATCTCTCCGGGAACCGGCACCATCTCTTCCTCGCGAGGCTCGAAAACCCGTGGTTGGCCAGGATCAGGTGGTCCAGGATCGGGATTTCCATCAACAGTCCCGCCGCCACCAGTCGCTCGGTCAGGCGCAGGTCCTGGTCGGAGGCCATGAGATCCCCGCTCGGGTGGTTGTGGGCGATGAGCAACGTGCTCGCGTTCTCGAGGCAGGCGAAGCGGAAGATGTCGCGCGGATGGACCTGGCAGCTGTCGACGGTGCCGCGGAAAAGCATCCGCGCGCGCAACAGCTCCTTCCTTGGTCCTAACGCCAGGGCCCAGAACTCCTCGGCGTCGGGTCGCAGAACCGGTTTCAGGAGGCGGTACGCGCGTTCGGCCGAGGTGATTTCCATGGTGGGCTTTCTGAGCAAGGCGCGGGCGCGCCGGGGGAGTGCGCGGTTTTTTTTTCACGCTCGGACCGGGCCGAGATGCGGGCGCCCGCCCTTGCCGCTCGGAAACTCCTGTGCGTATGATGGTTCTACGCACAGGAGATGGATATGACGAAGCGATTCCTCCCCGTTCTGCTCGGCGGCCTTTTGTTCGCGTCGGCTGGTTGCGGTCCGAAAGCGTTCGTGAAAGGCCAATACGACGAAGACGTCACCGCCGAGAACAACCTGAACGATCTCTGGTCGGAAACCGACATGCAGAAAATCGTCTCGGACCTCGTCGCGAGCATGATGAAGTCGCGCGCGATCGCGGGCGCCAAGAAGCCGCCGATCGTGATGGTCACGAAATTGCAAAACAAAACCGACGAGCACATCGACACGCAGTCGATCATGGACATGGTGCGCGTCGAGGTCCAACGCGACGGGCGCGTCGCGTTCGTCGACAGAGAGGCCAGGGAGGACGTCGCTGGCGAGTACGAGTACCAGAATTCGGGCATGGTGAGCGACGAAACGAAAAAGGGGCCCGGGGGCCAGGTCGGCGCCGACTACATCATCAACGGCCGCCTTGACTCGATCGTCCAACAGGTCGGCAAGGACAAATCGGTGTATTACAAAGTCACGTTGAACCTCACCAACTTGCAAACCAACGTGATCTCCTGGTCCGACTATAAACAACTCCGCAAAAAGTACCGCAAACGGTCGATCGGTCTCTGATCGGCCTGCCGCTGGCGCCCGCGGAACGGCAGGCTCGAATGGCTTTCGCCTTTTCTGGACAGCGCGAGCGACGGGCGGAAGGCCCGCGCTCGGCGTGGGCCTTCTGCTTGTCGCTCGCTCTCGCGTCGACCGGCTGCGCGACTTACCAAGGCAAGGTCTCCGAAGCTCGCGCGCTCATCGGGAGCCGTCAGGCCGAAAAAGCGATCGAGGCGCTCGAGCCCCTGGCGAGCAAAGGCGGCGACGACCAACTCGTCTACATGCTCGATTACGGCGTCGCCTTGCAACAGGCCGGGCGCTTCAAGGAAAGCTCGAAAACCTTCGCCGCCGCCGAGCGGATTTCCGACATCCAGGACTACACGAGCCTCTCCAAGCAAGCCGCGTCTCTGTTGGCGTCGGAGGAAATGGCCCAGTACAGGGGAGATGATTATGAAAAGGTCCTCATCAACGCGGTCAGCGCGATCAATTTCCTGATGATGAACGATCTCGAATCCGCGCTCGTCGAGGTGCGCCGGCTCAACAACAAGCTTCATCTCTACCGCTCTGAAGCCAAACGCCCCTACGAACAGAACCCGTTCGCTTTCTACCTGGGGGCGGTCATCTGGGAGGCCGACCGCAAGTACGACGACGCCTATATAGCCTACAAAAAAGCGTACGAGCTGATCCCGGACTACGCACCGTTGCGCGAAGACCTGGTCCGCGCGGCGATCCGCGCCCAGAGGCCCGACGACGTCGGGAAATGGAAGGCGCTGTTCCCCGAGGTGCGGGTCCGTCCGGAATGGACGGACCCGACGCTCGGCGAGCTCGTTTTCATCTATCAGCAGGGCTGGGGCCCGCGCAAAACCCTCAACCCCCAAAGCCCGCGCTTTCCGAAGCTGAGCCCGGTCAGTTCCCTCACGACCCGCGCCAGGATCGAGATCGCGCCCGTCGCGGAGGGAGCGAAGGCCGCGCGGTCCGCGGACACCCATGAGATCTTCAGCGTGCGTGACGTCGCGATCAAAACGCTCAACGACCAATACGGCGCGCTCATCGCAAAGCGCGTCGCCGGCGTCGCGGCCAAGGCCGTCGTCGCCGACCAGATCCGCCAGAAGAACCAAGCGCTCGGCGACGTCGCGTGGCTGGTGATGAAATTTTCCGATCGCGCGGACTTGCGGCAATGGTCGACCCTGCCCGAGACGTTTCAGATCGCGCGCGCGTATTTGAAGGCCGGGAAATACTCCGTTGGAGCCAAAGGCTTGTCGTCCAGCGGCGCAGAAAGCGGCGAGGACATGGAGTCGCGCGAGGTTGACGTCAGGGCCGGCCGGAAAACCTTCCTGACCTGGCGTTCATTCCGCTGAGTCGAAGGCGTAGAGGAGCCGCAGCAGCACCGTGACGCTGTCGTCGACCGTCGTCACATCGACGCCGTTCACCCGGGTTTTCCCTTCGAACGCGAGGTTGTAGCGCGCCTGCAGGCCAACCGTCAGTTTGGCGGTCAGTTCGAAGTCCCAACCGCCGCCCGCGTAGAGACCGAAACCGTCGCCGGTGATTCCGGCCGCTTTGATTTTATTGCTGATGAACGCGACGCCTGCGGACAAATTGGGGTAGGCGGCCCGGTAGTCGCCAAGGTAATAGTTCGCGCCGACGCTGACTTCATTGTGGTTGACGTCGGTGTGCGAACTCGCCAGATAGGCCGCTTCGAGCGCGAGGTTCTCGGCCGTGTACAAGCCTCCAGTCACGCCCATCCCAACGCTGTTGGCGTCGGCATCGGCGACGTCGCCGAGCAGGCTGACTTGGCCGGCGAGAAGGCCCAGGCGGAACGTGCCGTTGCCTTTGGCGGATGCCGGGGAAACCGAGACGAGGAGGGCGATCGGGATGAGGAGGGCGGCGAAATGGTTCATTGAACCTCCTTGAGTCGAGGCACGAGAATAAAAAAACCCCGGTCGATTGACCAGGGTTTTGACTTAAACGCGCGGGTTGCTGCGCGCGCCGCTCTTCCGACTTCCCCAGCCGACTCGTGGCTTCGGCTGAAAAACCACCCATGAGTCCGGCGGGAGGTTCGGACTCATGCGGGGTGGAGGTCAGTTGTTCAGGCTTTTATTGGAGTTCGGGAGGCTGGGAGTCGCGTCGTCGAACTTCTGGTTGGCGCCGCTGTTGAGTTCAGCCGATTCGGCCGCGGCTTTGGCGACGCGATTTTCCAGAGTCTGTTTCATATCGTCATAAGACGACTTGACGGCGTTGCTGTCCACCACCGGGGCGGCGTGAACGGCTTGAGCCTGGGCGTAATCTTTCGGGAACGCGCCCAATTTGGCGAGATAGCTCGAGATCGAGCCGTTCGCGTTCTGGATGATTTCGCGGAGCGTGAAGAGCGGAGCGTAAATCGAAGCTTTTTTCTCGGCTTCGAAGATGATCTGCGTCAACGTGGCCGCCGTGATGTCGTTTTTGGTTTTGTTGTCGATGACCACGACGTCTTCGTTGGTGCGAATCATTTTCGCGATATCGTCGAGGGTCACGTAGCAGCTCTGCTGAGTGTCGTAGAGCTTGCGATTCTGGTAGCGCTTGATGATTTTGGTTTTTGCGCCTGCTTTGGTGACGGTCGTTTCACCGTTTTGACCGATGCCTTGATTGATCAAATTGCCTCCCATTCGAAAGAGCTCAAGTTTAATTCGGATGCTGGGGACATCGACTCCCGGGTCCAGTCAAAGTGCCGGTATTCTGATGTTTTAGACCCCAACAGCCACTTAGAGTCCTGCGTCGGAGGGAACTTAGTACCGTCCGCCACGGCCTGTCAAGCGACCTGAGAAGTGAACAAAAATAATTGAAAAAGGCGATTTCGCGCTCTTCTGGCGCTGTTTTTGTGAGTCTATGACACGCTCCCGCGGTTAGTTGTGAACATTTGTAACTTAAGTTTCAGGCAGTCCTTGCCGAAAGTATTGAAAGCGGCGGGCGAGGACTCTGAGTGTCGCATAAAATTAAGCAAAAACAAGCGTTTGGGACTTTCGATCTGGTGGCCATGATGGCTCTTGGAAGCGCCGTGGTCCTCATCTGTGGGACAATCGTCGGAGCCGCGCTTCAGGACGATCGTCCTAAACGAGCACAACTCGGCGCCGAAGCGCTCGCTCACCAGATGATCGCCGGGGGTTTCGGACCGGCGATCCCAGAGCGGGCAGATGAAGAGTTTGCAGCGGCGCCGAAAAGCGGCGATCGCGGACCGGCGTCCGTGGGTGTTCCGATAAATGACAGTGCTCGGGCATTCAATTCGTTTGAAGGCGTCATGGGAAGGGATCCCTGGGGTCGTCCATACCGTTACAAACTGCTTCGCTCGAGCGACGGCCAGCCCGTTCGCATTCTCGTCTGGTCGGAAGGGCCGAACGAGCGGTCCGACACCAGGTCCAGCGAGTTCGACATCGCTTTGTCCGCGCCCCGCGGGTCGATCCGGTTCGGCGGTGACGACATCGGTTTCGTTTTCCGAAAGAACTGACCCTTCCGACTCCCTCCGCTCGCGCCCGAGGTCCAGTTCGTTTCTCGAACGCCCCGTTTTGCGACTCTCTCGTCAAGGGATCCCGTTCTTTTGCCGATCCGTACGACAAGGTTCTTTCGAAGATGAAGGCGGCCTGAAAGGTGCTTATGCCCCGTACGATTCTGCAGATCGTCCTGATGACGGCTACGGTCATGGTCGGCGCCGGCTGCGCGACGAGCCCGTTGATCAGCGGCGACGTTTTCCGGGAATCGTCCTCCGATGTCGCCAACCGCGCGCCGGGCGCTTTGAGCGTTCCGCAGGAGGCGGCCACCGGAGAGCGGATCGACCCGCTGCAGATGCGCGTGCAGGCCGATTACCATTTCGCGCTCGGGGAGTCGTACAGCCTCGAAGGCAACGGCGCCCGCGCCATCGAGGAGTACAAGCTCACCCTCGTGTACGATCCGCGGTCGGCGGTCGTGCGCCAGCGGCTCGCGCGCGAGTACGTCACGCAGGGCTTGATCAGCGAGGCGATGGAGCAAGCCAAGCTCGCCGTCGAGTATGACCCGAAACTCGTCGAGGCGCACATGCTCCTGGGCGGCCTGTACTCGGCTCTCAAGATGTACGGCGAGGCGATGGAGGCTTACCGCAGGGTTCTGGGGCTCAGCCCCGACCACCCGGACGCGCCTTTGTTCATCGGCGCGATCTACGCCGAGCAAAAACGATATCCTGACGCGCTCGCGCAATTCGAGGCGCTCGCCAGGAACAAGGGCAACCGTTCGCCTCACGTCGCATGGTACTACGTCGGCCGCATCCAGCTCGAAGAAGGCAGGGAAGGCGCCTCGGAGCGCGCAGAAAAGGCTTTCTTGAACGCCCTCGACGCGAAGCCGGGGTTCGTCGACGCGACTCTCGCGCTCGGCCAGGTTTACGAATCGCGCAACAACCGCGCTCGGGCCAAGCAGCTCTACAGGAACCACCAGGAGAAGAGCGGCCCCGACGCCGGCGTCGCCGACGCCCTCGGCCGCCTGCACCTCGAGGACGAAGAGCTCGACAAGGCCTTCGAGCAGTACGAGGTCATCGAGGCCCGCGACGGCGAAGACCTCAACGTGAAGGTCAAAATGGCCTTCATCCTCATCGAGAAGAAGAAATTCAACGAAGCGATCCTCAAACTCGAGGAGATCCTCGCGCGCGCGCCGCATTCCGACAAGATCCGCTTCTACCTCGGCGCCGTGTACGAGGAGATCAAGGATTACAAGGGCGCCATCGCGCAGTTCGCGAGGATCCCCGTTGGCTCGTCGTACTACGCCGAAGGCGTCATCCATTCGGCGTACCTGCACAAGCTCGGCGGCGACCACGAGAGCGCGGTGAGGGCGATCGAGGCGGGCATCCGCAACCAGCCCGAGCATCCGCAGTTTTACGCCCTCTACGCGTCCTTCCTCGACGACCTCAAGGAGTACGAGAAGGGCGTCAGGATGCTCGAGGGCGCGGTGCTGAAGTTCCCCGAGCACGCGCAGCTCCACTTTTTCCTCGGATCGATGCAGGACCGCTTGGGCGCCGCCGACAAAACCGTGCGATCGATGAGGAAAGTGCTCGAGATCGACGCCAACCACGTCCAGGCGCTCAACTTCCTCGCTTACACCTACGCCGAGCAGAACAAGGAGCTCGACGAGGCGGAGGCGATGGTGCGGCGCGCGCTCGAGCTTCAGCCGAACGACGGCTACATCCTCGACACTCTCGGCTGGGTTTTGTTCAAAAAAGGCGATACGGCCGAAGCCGTGAAGGCGCTCGAAGCGGCGTATAAAGCGCAACCCGGCGAAAGCGTGATTGCCGAGCACCTCGGCGACGCCTACTATAAACTCCAGCTTCCCGAAAAGGCGAAGCGGATGTATCAACGTGCCGCCGAGACCGAGACAAATGACGCCAACGCGCGCAAGATCCGCAACAAGATCGTTTCCATCGACCAACAGCAACAAACCGTCGGTTTGCCGGGGCCGAACGCGCGCCGGCCCGCGAGCGAGAAGTAAACTCTTCGTTTCCCGTCCGCTGGCGTGGATCGTCGCTTTCGCGGTCTTGGGCTGTCAAACCATGAGGCCGGGCGAAGACATCACGCCCTCGAGCCGCGAGGGAGCCTGGAGCGCGAAGACGCTGATCCGGGACAAGCGCCGTGGCAAGTCCCACACGGTCGAAATCGACGTCGTCGCGCGTCGGCCCGGGCAGATGCGCATGGAAGTGACGACGCCGCTCGGTTTTCACGTCGCCAGCCTCGCGCTCGACGGCGAGGAAGTCGCGTACGCGATCACTCGCGAAAAGAAGTATTTCAGCGGACCCGCCGAGCCGGCGGTTATGAAAAACCTCATCAACGTCTCTTTGGATCCCAAATCGATCATGGATCTGTTATTCGATCGGCCTCTCGACGCCAAGACGTGGGAATGCAGGACCGACGTGAACCGCCTGCCCGAGGACTGCGAGAGCCGCGGGGGCGGGCTTCGGATCGCGTGGTCGGAGCGCACGAGCGACAAGCGACTGGTGCGGATCCGCGCCGCCGACGCCGAAGTGACCATGAGCCTCGTTGAGACCAGGTCGAAAGTCCGGATCACCGACGGGCTTTTCTCGCTTGAGCAGCCCGCTGGTTTCAAGCGGCTTCAGGGCGAGTGACCCGCCTTTTCCCGGGGCTTCGTTCGAGCCCGGGGCGTTTCCCCGATTCGACCTGTTGAGTTTTCTGTCCGGGACGTTCGGCCGGGGCGGACATAAGCCCGCTTAATGGCACGGCGAGGGTTTTCTCATATCGGGCCGAGTACGGGGCGCGTCGCTCTCGGGCGGGATATTGCTTTGGTTTTCGCGCGGGTAGTGGGGCATAATTTTATCAAGGGCGATCGCTCCGTTTCGGGACGACGGCGCGCGGATCAGGGACGATTCGGCCTTAACGAAAATCGGGCGGCGGCTTTCGGCTGAAGGAAGGAAAAGGGGCGCTTATGGGGACGAACTCCACGATCGACTTCAACGCGTTGATCAAAGACTGGTCGGGCAATCAGAAATACCGGGACCTGACGTGGTCGGGCGCCTTCAACGACTACCTCGCGCTGGTGAAGGAGAACCCAAAGGTCACCAGGAACGCGTTCCAGCGCATGTACGACATGATCCTCGAAAAGGGGACATCGGAATACACGGATTTCAAAAAACAGATCACGAGATACAAGTTCTTCGACGACGCCGACAACGACGGCAAGGACGCGGTTTTCGGCCTCGACGTGCCGCTGATGAAGCTGGTCAACGTGCTCCGCTCCGCGGCCCTCGGTTACGGTACGGAAAAGCGCGTGATCCTGCTCCACGGCCCCGTCGGTTCCGCGAAATCCACGATCTGCCGCATCCTCAAAAAAGGCGTCGAGGCGTACTCGAAATCCGACGCCGGCGCGCTCTACACGTTCGAGTGGGTCGATGAGAACGGCGAGCTCGACGGCCTTCTGGGCAAGGGCGTGAGGGCTTTCACGAGCCCCATGCACGAGGAGCCCCTGCTCCTGATCCCCGAGGAGCTCCGTCCGAAAGTGGCCGAGGAGCTCAATCGCGGCAACAAGACGGACTTCCGCGTGAACATCGAGGGGGAACTGAGCCCGCCGAGCCGCTTCATCTTCCGCGCGCTGATGGAGCGGTACCACGGCGACGTCACCAAAGTCCTTTCGCACGTGCGCGTGAAGCGCCTGGCGCTCTCCGAAGCCGACCGCATCGGCATAGGCACGTTCCAGCCGAAGGACGAGAAGAACCAGGACTCAACCGAGCTCACGGGCGACATCAACTACCGCAAGATCGCCGAGTACGGCTCGGACTCCGACCCGCGCGCCTTCAATTTCGACGGCGAGTTCAACGTCGCCAACCGCGGCATGATCGAGTTCGTCGAGGTCCTCAAACTCGACGTCGCTTTCCTTTACGACCTTCTCGGCGCCTCGCAGGAGCACCGCGTGAAGCCGAAGAAGTTCGCGCAAACCTACATCGACGAGGTCATCATCGGCCACACGAACGAGCCGGAGTACCGCAGGCTCCAGGACAACGAGTTCATGGAGGCCCTCCGCGACCGCACGGTGAAGATCGACATCCCGTACATCACCAAGTGGAAGCACGAGGTGAACATCTACAAGAAGGACTTCAACTCGCGCAAACTGCGCGGCATCTCGATCGCGCCCCATACGATCGAGATGGCGGCGATGTGGGCCGTCCTCACGCGCCTGGAAAAACCGAAGAAGGCCAATCTCACGCGCATCCAGAAGATGAAGCTCTACGACGGCAAAACGCTGCCGAACTACACGGAGGACAACGTCAAGGAACTGCGCAAGGAAGCCGTGCGGGAGGGCCTCGACGGCATCAGCCCGCGTTACATCCAGGACAAGCTCTCCAACGCATTGGTGAACGCGCAGCAGGGCAACCGCGGGTCGGTGAACCCCTTCATGGTGATGAACGAGCTCGAGAGCGGCCTCCGCCACCACAGCTTGCTCGCCAACGAGGAGCTCAAGAACGACTACCGGGAACTGCTCGCGGTCGTGAAGCAGGAGTATGAGGAAATCATCAAGGCGGAGGTGCAGAGGGCGATCTCGGCCGACGATTCGGCGCTCGCCCGCCTGTGCGGGAACTACATCGACAACGTGAAAGCGTACACGCAGAAGGAGCGCGTCCGCAACCATTTCACCGGCCAGGACGAGGAACCGGACGAGCGGCTCATGCGCTCGATCGAGGAGAAGATCGAGATCCCCGAGTCGCGCAAGGACGACTTCCGGCGCGAGATCATGAACTACATCGGGGCCCTGGCTCTCGAGGGGCGCAAATTCGACTACAAGACGAACGAGCGCCTGCACAAAGCCCTCGAACTCAAGCTGTTCGAGGACCAGAAGGACAGCATCAAGCTCACGAGCCTCGTGACGAACGTGGTGGACAAGGACACGCAAGAGAAGATCGACATCGTCAAAACCCGCCTCATCAAGGACTTCGGTTACGATGAGATCTCGGCGACGGACGTTCTCCACTACGTGGCGAGCATTTTCGCGCGAGGGGATGTGAAGAACAAATAATGGCGATACGTGAAGATCACGGCAGGTTCAGGGACATCATCCGCGGCCGCATCAAGGAGAATTTCAAGAAGTACGTGAGCCACGGGGAGATGGTCGGGAAGCGGGAGAACGACTTCGTCAAGATCCCGGTTCCCTACATCGACATCCCGCGCTTCAAGTACGGGCCGAAGCAGCGGGGCGGCGTGGGGCAGGGGCAGGGGAGCCCCGGGGATCCGATCGACGGCGACCCGCAGGACGGCAGCGGCGAGGCCGGGAATTCCCCCGGCCAGCACCAGCTCGAGGTCGACATCTCCATGGAGGAGCTCGCCGACATCCTCGGCGAGGAGTTGGAGCTGCCGCGCATACAGCCCAAAGGGCGTCCGCAGGCCGATGCGGTCAAGACCAAGTATTCAGGCATCGCGCCGGTGGGTCCGGAAGGCCTCCGGCACTTCAAGTCCTCGTACAAGCGCGCTCTCAAGCGTTACATCTCGAGCGGGATCTACGATCCCAAGGAGCCGGTGATCGTCCCCGTCCGCGCGGATTTCCGCTACCGCTCGTTCAAGCAGGTCGTGCAGCCGCAAGCCAAGGCGGTCGTCATTTACATGATGGACGTCTCGGGATCCATGGGCGAGGAGCAGAAGGAGATCGTGAGGCTCGAGTCCTTCTGGATCAACACGTGGCTCAAACGCCACTACAGGGGCCTCGAGACCCGCTTCGTCATCCACGACGCCGCCGCCAAGGAGGTCGACGAGAAGACCTTCTTCTCGACGTCGGAATCGGGCGGCACGCTCATCAGCTCGGCGTACAAGCTCTGTCAGCAGATCATCGAGGCCGATTACCCGTGGAACGAATGGAACGTCTACCCGTTCCACTTCTCCGACGGCGACAACTGGAGCGGCGAGGACACGCGGCTCTGCATGCGGTTGCTCCGCGAATTCTTCCTGCCCAACGTGAACATGTTCGGTTACGGGCAAGTGGAGTCGAAATACGGCAGCGGCCAGTTCCTGAAGGACCTCGAGCGCGAGTTCCCGAGCGAGGAATCGCTCGTGCTCTCGAAGATCGAGAACCGGGAGAAGATCCTCTCCTCGATCAAGGATTTCCTGGGGAAAGGGAAGTAAGCCGATGGCCAACCTCACTCCCGAACTCGCCGCTTGGAAAGCCAAAATCGAAAAGCACGCATCCGGCTTCGGGCTCGATTTCTTCGAGACGATCTTCGAGATCATCACTTACGACCAGATCAACCAGTTCGCCGCCTACGGCGGGTTCCCCGTGCGTTACCCTCATTGGCGCTTCGGCATGGAGTACGAACAGCTTTCCAAAAGCTACGAGTACGGCCTTTCCAAGATCTACGAGATGGTGATCAATACCGACCCTTGCTACGCCTATCTGATGGAAGGCAATCGGATGGTCGACCAGAAGCTCGTCATGGCGCACGTCTACGGCCACTGCGACTTCTTCAAGAACAATCAATGGTTCGCCCCCACCAACCGCAAGATGATGGACGCGATGGCCAACCACGCCACCCGCATCCGCCGTTACATCGACCGTTACGGGGTGGACGTTGTCGAGGATTTCGTCGACAAATGCCTGTCGCTCGAGAATCTCATCGATCGTTACAGCCCCTACATCAGGAAACGCACGGAAAAAGAGCGCCAGGAGGAGGCGAGGTCCAAAGACCAGGTCGGGCTCCTCCAGGTCGGCCGCGAGTACATGGACGAGTACATCAACCCGCCCGATTTCGTGCAGTTCCAGCGCGACAAGCGGCGCGAGGAGATGGAGAGCAGGGAGAAGGTGCCGAGCGAGCCTCAACGGGACGTTCTCGAGTTCCTCATGCACTTCGCCCCGCTCAAGAACTGGCAGCAGGACGTGCTTTCGATCATCCGCGACGAAGCCTATTACTTCGCGCCACAGGGCATGACCAAGATCATGAACGAGGGCTGGGCGTCGTATTGGCATTCGAAGATCATGACCGAGAAAGTCATGAAGGATTCCGAGATCATCGACTTCGCCGACGCGCACTCGGGCACGATGGCGATGGCGCCCAACGGTTTCAATCCGTACAAGGTCGGCATCGAGCTGTTCCGCGACATCGAGGAGCGCTGGAACAAGGGCCGTTTCGGCAAGGAATGGAACGAGTGCGACGACATACGCGTCAAAAGCGACTGGGACCTCAAGCTCGGCAAGGGGCGTGAGAAGGTCTTCGAGGTGCGCCGCAACTACAACGACGTCACGTTCATCGACGAGTTCCTCACCGAGGATTTTTGCGTGCGTAACAAATTCTTCGTGTACAAATTCAACAAGCGCGCGGGCCGTTACGAGATCGACACGCGGGATTTCCCGATGATCAAAAAGCAGCTTCTCTTCCAGCTGACGAACTTCGGGCAGCCGATCATCCAGGTGGAGAACGCGAATTTCGAGAACCGCGGGGAACTCCTCCTCACGCACCTCTACGAAGGCATCGAGATGCAGCCTGATTACATGCGCGAGACGCTTCGCAACCTGCAGGCGATCTGGTCGCGTCCCGTGAACCTCGCGACCGTTGTCGACAACCAGGCGCGCTTGATCCACTTCGATGGCAAAGAGTTCAAGGAAGTCGTCCTCCAGGCGTCTTGAGGCCGCTCGCGCCCGCGGCGCGGGCCGACGCGGCGTTCGGCCGTTTCAGCGCCGGTCAATCCTCGTCTTCATCCCCGTCTTCGTCCTCATCGCGGTCGTCCTCGTCCTCATCTTCGTCCATGTTTTCGAGCGAGGACGCGTCGGTCGGCTCCACGCGGATGAGCCAGCCGTCGCCGAACGGGTCCTCCATGATGAGACTGGGGTTCTCGACGACCGCCCCGTTGATCTCGACGACTTTGCCGTCGACCGGGCAGTAGATGTTGAGCGGGCCTTCCTCGGTTTCGATCTCGGCGCAGATCTCGTCGGCGGCGACGTCCTCGTTTTCCGACGGCAGATGGACCGCGGTGATCTCGGAGATCTCGCTCAGGCCGTCTTCGTTGACGCCGATGGTGAGCGTTTGGTCCTCGACTTGGAGCCATTGGTAACCCATGAACGTCTGAAACTCGTCTTTCACCGACATCGAGCCCTCCCTGGAAACGGCTTGCAATAGTCCTACAACGGCGGCGGGGAAACGCGCACCAAGAAGTTTTTTTCGCCAAGCGGAAAATCGATGAAAGTTTGTCTTTGCGGAAACAGGAACCCGTGCCTGGCGCGGCGCTCCCGCTCGTCCGCCGGGTGCCGGGGTCGTTCATTGCGCTCGATATTGAAGTTTGCTATATCGCTCGCTCGTCGCGAGACCGGCCCGATGTCCGAAGGGCACCGTCGAACCGAGCAAAGAACGGATCCGATCCGTCAAGAGGGGATATGCTCGATACGCTTTTCGTCTACGGTTCGTTTTCGGAGGGGATGGTCCACTACGACCGCCTTCGCCCGCACCTGGTCGAAACGCATTCCGCCGTCGTCACCGGAAGCGTTTTTCGCCTTCCCGTGGGTTTTCCCGTTTTCCTCGATCAAGGGTTGCAAGAGGTCCCGGGACAACTTGTCCGCGTCTCCAAGCCCGAGGCGCTGCTGCCGTTGCTCGACGAGTTCCACGGCGTTTCGGCGGCCGCGCCCGAGCAGGGCCTCTTCATTCGCGCGACGATCGAGGCGAGGGCGAGCGATCGTTCCCGGCCGGCGTGGATCTACGCTTTGCTCCCGGGCCGCCTGCCGAAGGCCGCCAAGCCGATCGAAGGCGGGGACTGGGAGAGGTCCCTCGCCGAAGACCCGGCGCTCCCGATGCGCCTCACCGAGCGCCAGCGCGGCTACATCCGCAAGCTCGCTCGGTGCTCGGGTCGCGACATCGTCCCCATCGACATGGGGTTGTACCGCGAGCTCATGCACCTGGATCTCGTCGTCGACAAAGGGCGCCGACTCGCCCTGACCGCGCTCGGGCACGACGTGAGCCGGTTCCTGGAATGACGTGAAAAAACCGGCCTGGAGAAAGGGGCTGCCGTCGCCCCTGTGCAACGTCGTTCTGATCGAGCCCCTCATACCTGAGAACACGGGCAACATCGCGCGCACGTGCGTCGGCACGGATTCGCGCCTGCACTTGGTCGGCCCGATGGGTTTTGAGATCACCGAAAGGCGCGTCAAGCGCGCCGGGCTCGACTATTGGGAGCACTTGCGATGGACCGAGTACGGATCGGTCTCCGACTGGCAAAAGGCGGTGCCGGATCATGAACGCGTGTTTTATTTGGAAACGACGGCCAAACGATCGTTGTACGAGGCCGACTTGCGGGCGGGGGATTGGCTGGTCTTCGGCAAGGAGACGACGGGGCTCGATAAGTCTTTGATCGAGGGGAATGACGCGCGCGCTTTCTATCTGCCCATGCTCGGGCCCGTTCGCAGTCTAAACCTCGCGAACACCGTCGCCGTCGGGGTTTTTGAACTTTTCCGCCAGGTTCTCAGCGCGCATTCGGAGGGCCGGCCTTGACTCTTCCGGCTCCGGGCTCAAAATTCCTCTAATAGAAGGATGCCGGGTGCCTTCAGGCCTGGGAGCGCCGTCGACCCGACATGATTCTGACGTGATTCCGTGATTCCTTCCGCTCCCGGCCATGAGGTATTCTGCAGCTTATGATCACATCAGTTCTAAGCAAGATTTTCGGGACCGCGCACGAGCGCGAGATGAAGCGCCTTCAGCCGGCGGTCGATCACATCAACTCCCTTGAAGCGAAGATGAAAGAGATGAGCGACGCGCGCCTTCAGGGCATGACCGCGGAACTCAAGACCAGACTCGCCAACGGCGCCACTCTCGACGAGATCCTCCCCGAAGCGTTCGCGGTCTGCCGCGAAGCCGGCCGGCGCGCTCTCGGCATGCGCCACTACGACGTTCAGCTGATCGGCGGCATGGTCCTCCACAAGGGCGCCATCGCCGAGATGAAGACCGGCGAGGGCAAGACGCTCGTCGCGACCTTGCCCATTTACCTGAACGCGCTCAGCGGGAAAGGCGCTCACCTCGTGACGGTCAACGATTATCTGGCCCGCCGCGACTCCGAGTGGATGGGCCGCCTCTACGGCTGGCTCGGGATGCGGACCGCGGTGATCATGCACGGGCAGAGCGATCGCGAGAAACAGGACGCGTACCGCGCCGACATCACCTACGCCACCAACAACGAGCTCGGTTTCGATTATTTGCGCGACAACATGAAATTCGATCTCGCCGATTACACCCAGCGCGAGCTCAACTTCGCGATCGTCGATGAATGCGACTCGATCCTCATCGACGAGGCGCGCACGCCGCTGATCATATCGGGCCCGGCCGAGGACTCGACCGACAAGTACGCTGTCATCAACGCCGTCATCCCGCACCTCAAGAAAGACGTCGACTTCACGATGGAAGAGAAAAGCCGCTCGGTCTCGCTCACCGAGGAGGGCAACACGCACTGTGAGGAGCTGCTCAAGGTCGGCAACCTCTACGACCCGCAGAACATCGAGCTCCTGCACCACATCTACCAGGGCCTGAAGGCGCACAACCTCTACCACAAAGACGTCGACTACATGGTCAAAGACGGCGAGATCGTCATCGTCGACGAGTTCACCGGGCGCCTCATGGAGGGTCGCCGTTGGAGCGACGGCCTGCACCAGGCCGTCGAGGCGAAAGAGGGCGTGAAGGTCAAGAACGAGAACCAGACGCTCGCCACCATCACGTTCCAAAACTTCTTCCGGATGTACAAGAAGCTTGCGGGCATGACCGGGACCGCCGAGACGGAAGCCGTCGAGTTCAAGAAAATCTACAACCTCGACGTCGTGCAGATCCCGACGAACCGGTCCGTGCAGCGCAAGGACCTCGAGGACGTCGTTTACAAGAACCAGACGGCGAAATTCGACGCCATCGTCAAGGACGTCCTCGAGAGGCAGAAAAACGGACAGCCCGTTCTCGTCGGCACGGTTTCGATCGAGAAGTCCGAGCTCCTGAGCCGGCATTTGCAGGAGGGCCGCGTCCCCCACGCGGTCTTGAACGCCAAGCACCACGAACGCGAGGCCGAGATCGTGGCGCAGGCGGGCCGAAAGGGCGCGGTCACGATCGCGACCAACATGGCCGGCCGGGGGACGGATATCGTGCTCGGCGGCAACGCGGAAGCGCTCGCGCGCCAGGTGAACAAAGACACCGAATCCGAGGAATACAAGCAGGCGCTCGAGTCGTTCCGCAAACAGGTCGAGGCCGAAAAGCAAGAAGTGCTCGCCGCCGGCGGCCTGTACATCGTCGGCACCGAACGCCATGAGTCGCGCCGGATCGATAACCAGCTGCGCGGCCGCTCGGGCCGCCAGGGGGACCCAGGGGAAACGCGTTTCTACCTGGCGCTCGACGATGATCTCATGCGCAAGTTCAACGGCGAGAAGATCCAGCGGATCATGGAGATGCTCAAGGTGCCCGATGACGAACCGATCACCGCCCGCATGGTGACCAATTCGATCGAGGGCGCGCAACGCAAGGTCGAAGGCCACAACTTCGACATCCGCAAGCATCTGCTCGATTACGACGATGTCATGAACAAGCAACGCACGGCGATCTACTCCATGCGCCGCGACGTTCTCGAGGGGCAAAAAATCGACGAGCTCATCCGCGAGCAGCTGAGCGATCTCGTTTCGCATATGCTGGACCTGTACGTCCCGGAGGGCGGGAAGAAGCAGGACTGGAACGTCAACGGTCTGCAGGTCGCGTTCATGCAGCAGTTCGGCGCCAAGGTCGATTTCGGCGATGCCGCCGGGCTGACGTCCGAGCGGATCGTGGAAGCGGTCAGCGCGGCCGTGAAAGACGGCTTCGAGAGCCAGAAAGCCCACCTCGGGCCGTACCTCGAGCAAGTCGAGCGGATGATCCTCCTGCAGGCGATCGACCAGAGGTGGAAAGAGCATCTTCAGCGCATCGACCAGTTGCGCGAGTGGATCAATCTCCGCGCGTACGCGCAAAAGGATCCTCTCGTCGAGTACAAGCAGGAAGCGTTCAAGATGTTCGAGGAGATGAATTTCCTCATCAAAGCCGAGACTCTTGAAAAGCTCTTCAAGATCCAACTCGTCATGCAGCCGGCGCCGGGTTCCGACGACGCCCCTCCGCCGGCGCGCGCCGACGCGCAGGAGCGCGTGGAGGCGCGGAGCGCGGCCGTCCCAGCGCGAATGGACCTCGAAACCGAAGAGCAGCTCGAAGCGCTCAAACCCAAGGCGCGCCACCGGCTCACGTATTCCGCCGGCCCGGACGAATCCGAAGCGGATCCCAAGATGTCCCGCGCCGCCCGCCGGCGGCTGGAGCGCGACGGGAAAAAGAAGCGTTTTTAGGCTTCATGTGTTTCGACCTCCCGCCAGGCCCGGCAGGGGGGGGAATTGTTCCGAGTTCGTCATCACTTCGCGCCCGAGGGATTGGAACGGGCTCTGTCGATCGCCCTAAAGCGAGGCGCCGCCGTCTTGATTTGAGAATGGCTACGTGGCCTCGGTCCAAGCTTGAGTCCCGCGTGTCCGCGTCCGATAGTTCGAGTATGAAACAGCTGATCCGTTCCGCCTTGATGCGGCTTCCACCGGTCGTCCGAAGCCCTTTGATTCGCCAAATGATCCGCTTTCCTTCCCAGGTTTCCGGCGAGCTCCGTTTCAAAATCGCCGAGACCGAAAGCGAACTCGAACAGGCGTTCGCCTTGTTGCACAACGCCTATGTGGGTGAAGGGCTGATGGACCCGCACCCGTCGGGCCTGCGCGTGACGAAGTACCATTGCCTCCCCAGCACGACCACGTTGGTCGCGATGCAAGGGGAGAGGGTCGTCGGCACGGTCTCGCTCGTCCGGCAGAACACGTTCGGCCTGCCGCTCGAATCGATCTTCGATCTTTCGCACTTGCCGACCGGCAGCCGCGTGGCCGAAGTCTCCTCGCTGGCGATCGCGGACGGCATGCGCAACCAGCGCGGCCGGATCCTGTTCCCGCTCCTCAAGTTCATGTACCAGTACAGCGGCGAGTATTTCGGTATCACGCATCTGTTGATCGCCGTGAATCCGAAATGGTACCCGTTTTACGAGGCGGTCCTGCTCTTCAAGAAACTCTCGCCGAAGACCGTCGAACGCTATGATTTCGTCAACGGCGCTCCGGCGGTGGGCGGGATCCTGGACCTCACGCAGGCGTCCGCGGCCTTCCAGGAGGCTTACGGTTGGAAGGCCGAGCATCGCAACCTGCACAAATTCTTCACGGAAGCGGCGTGCACGAACATGGAGTTCCCGCTGCGCAAGCGCGGCGTTATTTTCGACCCGGTACTCACGCCCGCGCTCGTGAAAACGTTCTTCATAGAAAAAACGCGGGTTCTCGAGTCGCTCAACGACCCCGAGCGCGTCTTCTTGCGGCAGCAGTACGAAAACACCCCGATCCACGGTTTGATCCCGAAGCCGACGGTCGTGCCGATCTTCTCCCGAACGGAAAAGCGTTTCGACACCAAGCTCAGCGGGCGCATCAAACTGCCCAGCGGCGGCACGCTGCCGGTGCTGGTCCAGAACGTGAGCCTGTTCGGCGTCGGCGGTTTCGTGCACGGGCAGATCCAGCCCGGCGTTTACGAGTTGTACGTCGATTCAGAGGATCTGAAACCTTGCGTTTTGACCGGTGAGATCCACTGGTTGACGCCGAAGAGGGTTTTTGGCTTCTCTCTCCGCTCATCGCGTCACGGGCCGCCTCCGGAGTGGCGGGCGTTCATTGAAACGCTTGAAATCAGGCTTAAAAACGAGCAAACGGTGACGGAGGAACGGGGTAAAGTCGCCATGTGAGGCGAGGTGCGGATTGGCGAATTGCCCGCGGGACGGAACACCGATCGACGTCGATTACGGCATGGCCACGTGCCCGTCGTGCGGTATGATCCTGTTCGTCGACATGGATGGGGAGGCGATGATCGGCTCCCAGGCCTCCGAGGCGCCAAACCCGGAGCATCCCGCGCTCGATCCCGAAACCCCCTATGCCCAAGCGTCGTTCGATCCCGAACCGACTAAAATCCGAACGTCACCGGCCGAAGCGGTCGGGGCCGTCGGGACCGTGGAGGCGGAGATTGAGCCGCGAACCGCCGAGGACGGGATCGCGCCGCCGGATTTTTCATCGCTCGCGCCGGACCCGGCTCCGGAGGATAACCCGCTCGCGGCGTTGAATCCGATGCCGATGGGGTTGGAGCCGGCGCCGCTGGATTCGGTCCCGGAGATCGATGCGGCTCCGCCGATGGAGATGGATCGGTTCCTGGGATACGAACCGTCGCCCGAGGGCGGGGAGGATCCGCTGGCGCCCGTGGGCGGCCCCGGCGACCCGCTCGGAATCGCCGATTACGCGAATTCCGAGTTTTCGCAAGCGAAGGACGGGCCGTTTCTGTTCCGCCTGATCATCGCCGGTCTCGATTCCAAGGAACTTCGGGAGGCCCTCCGTGAGGCGATGAACGACGACCGTTTCGCGTGGGACGTCGACGGGCTTTTGCAGGGGGTTTCGATGGGCGAGCTGCACATCCGCAACGTCTCGCCCGTCAAAGCGACGATCCTGATCAATCGCATCAAACGGCTTCCGGTGAAAATCCGCTGGGAACAGTACCCCGTCACCCAAGCCGAGCCGGGCTGAGTTTCCCGTGGCGGCGGGTCGCGCCGGCTAAAGAAATCGGAGGTTTGCCCCGAAAAGAGTCGTGGGATCATTATGCGTTTTTTAGGGTCGCTCCTCGTCGTTTTATCGCTTGGTTTGGCGGTCCCGCGCGCGTTCGCGGGCGATTGGCGCGCGCACCAGGCGAGCCTGGGATCCAAGCAAGGTAAAATGAAAGCGGCTGAAGCCGAGATCGAAGACCTCATCCATCAAAAAAAAGGCGCCGAGGATCCCGATGAAGTCACGCGCCTCACGGGAGCGCTCGCGGAAAGGCACGAAGGGCTGGCCAGAGCGGCGCAGGAGTATCGCGAGGAACGGCTTCACGTCCGCTTCAAACACCCGGAGCGGGGCGATGAGTCCGAGCGCAAGTACCCGCGTTATCAGCTCAAGACTTTGAAGGAGATGGAAGCCGGGCATGGTCTCGACGCCAAACTCGATGGTCTCAGGGAACGCCTGCGGCGGACTTTCGGCGTGAAAAGCCCGGAAGGCGGGTCGCCTGGGATTGGGCGTGGGGGCGAACAAGGGGCCGCGCTCGATCCCGTGCGGAAGGTCGAGCCGGCGCGCGGACCCGCCGCGCGGGAAAAGCGCCCGGCCGAAGCCGACGAGCGCATCCGCCTCAGCAAATGAAGGCCGGCCCTCTCCGCGCCGATGTCACGGGCGTTGTTCCCGCGCGCCCGTCCTCAAGTCGGTTCTTCAATCGACCCCTCGGTCGACGTCGTCGGGATCCGTCGGCCGCGGTGGGCGGGCGTCGCCGGAAAGATCGTCGGCCGCTCGGACCTTCGCGGCTTGCGCGGCCGCTCGTTCGGCGGCGAGGCGTTGCTCTTCGGCGAGGTTGGACTCCTCGTTGCGGCGATCCTGTTCGTCGGCCGGGATCTCCGGCTCGAGCGGCGCGCCCGCGTACGTGACTTTGCCGTCGGTGAAATGAACCTCTTTCACGTCCTGGGCATCGCCGCCCGGGTGGTAAACGTAGATCCAGCGGTCCTTGCCGCGCCAGCGGCGCGTGCGGGTGGGATTCCCCGCCGCCTCCACGACGTCGTCTTTGAGCATGCCTTCCTGGATGAGAGCGAACTCCTTGTGGCGCGGAGTCTGGCATCCCGCCGAGAGGAATCCGCAGGCGAAAGCCGCGAGAGCGGCGGCGATGGGCTTCATCGAAACTCCCGAACGACGGAAAGGGGCCTGAACGGCTCATTTCAGTATAGAGCTTCGTCGCCGTAAAACCAAACGCCGTCCCGTTTTGAGGCGGCGAGCCGCTTTTCCCGTCGCGCGTTCCGCTTGCTCGGGCGACCACCTGAAAGGCGCTTCCGCTCCGATCGCGCCCCGGGCGGAATTTCGGAGTCCTAAGTAATGCGTCGACACGGGTCGCGGAGCCGCGATAATCCTTGCCTCGCCGTCTCGAAAATGCGATTCAGGTAACAATCATCCATTCGAGTACGGATTGCCGAGGAGTCTCCTGAGATGGCAAGCGCGAGCGATCAGAACAACTACAACACGGGCGGGTACATCGCGTTTATCGGCTCGATGGTTTTCACGATCGGGTTCTTCATCTACGTTTCGTTCATCCACAAAGGCGTCGATCTCAAGGAAGTGAGCCAGCCCGATTCGGCCCCCGCTGAATCCCCGGCGGCGGAAACACCCTCCCAGGATCCCGCTCCGGCGGCGGGGGAAAGCGGGCCCGGCGCGAGCCGTTCCCCGTCCCAGCCCTGGGTCTCTTCCGTCGCCCAGGTCGAGCGCGGCCATGGGCTCTATAAAACCGCATGCGCCAGCTGCCACGGCGTCGAGGGCAAGGGGGACGGTCCCGCCGCCCGCGGCTTCCAGCCGCGTGATCTCGTCGCCGGGCAATGGAGACACGGCGGGGACTCGCTCTCCCTGTTCGACACGATCACCAACGGCGTCGACGGCACGGCCATGGCGTCGTTCGCGTACATGCCGGCCGTGGACCGATGGGCTCTCGTGCATTACGTGCGCTCGATCACCGAGAACGTCATCGCTGATAACCGCGCGAGCAACCACGCCGGCGATCGGGAAAGTTTTTTTTCTGAAGCGGCGAAGTTGAACTGATTCATCCGAAGGACGTGGCATCCGTGTTCCCTCGCAAGCTCTGGCGCCCATTCGCACGCAAAGCGTTCGCGGCTCTCGCCGCGGCCGCGCTGTTCGCGGCGTTGGCTCCGATGGCGTTGGCGCGTGACGTGGGCGGGCCTGACGCGGGCGAAACCGTCAATGTCCTGCCGCACCAGCTTGAGGGCGTCGGCATAACGGAAAAATTGGGCGCGCGGGTCGATATGGGTCTCGTGTTCACGAACGAGGCGGGCGAAAAAGTCACGCTCGGCGACTATTTCCGACGCGGCAAGCCGGTCATGTTGAGCTTGGCGTATTACAGTTGCCCGAACCTCTGTAATTACCACCTCAACGGCGTCAAGGACGCGCTTCGGGAGATGAATTGGACTCTCGGCAAAGAGTTCGAGTACGTGGTCGTCAGCATCGATCCCGCGGAAACGCCGAAACTCGCCGCCGAGAAAAAGGCGAACTATCTCAAAGCTTACGGCCGCGTGGGCGCGGAGAACGGGTGGCATTTCCTCGTCGGCGAGGAAGCCTCGGTTCGGGCGCTCGCCGATCAGGTCGGCTTCCAATACCGTTGGGACGAGGAAAGCCGCCAGTGGGCGCATAGCGCGGCGGCGATCATCCTGACGCCGTCGGGCGACATCTCACGCTATTTGTTCGGCATCCACTTCGAACCTCAGACCATGCGCCTGAGCCTCGTGGAGGCCGGGCAGGGCAACGTCGGCAGCCTGGTCGACAAGCTCATTCTCTATTGTTTCCATTATGATCCAAAAGCGAGCAAATACACCCTCTACGCCATGAACGTGATGCGAGGCGGGGCGGCCCTGGTCGTTCTCGTGCTGCTCGCTTTCATGACGCCGTTTTGGCTTCGCCAGCGGCGGTCGAACGCGCAGAGTCTGTTGAGAGCCCAGAGGGCGGGCATTGAACAAGGAGAAATTTGAGATGTGGTGGCTGCTACCAACCGCTTCCGCGAGCACGTTCATGCCGGCGCAGGGCACGAAAATCGCCGCCGAAGTCGATACGATCTACGCGTTCCTGCTCATCTCGAGCTTGATCTCGTTCGTCCTGTTGATCGGCGGGATGTGCTATTTCGTGGTGAAGTACAAACGAAAGTCGGCCAACGACAAGACGGAGTACATCACGCACAACCACACTCTCGAATTCCTCTGGAGCTTCATCCCGTTCCTGATCTTCATGTTCGTGTTCGCATGGGGCTGGATGGTTTACCACGACATGCGCAAGATGCCCGAAGATGCGCTCGAGGTTCACGTCTTCGCCAAAAAATGGGATTGGCGGTTCGTTTATAAAAACGGCAAGGAAGTCACCGCGGCCCTCGATGAAAACATGAAGCTGCAGCCGTCGACGATGGTCGTCCCCGTCGGCCGGCCGGTGAAGCTCATCATGGCTTCCGAGAAGGTCAATCCGTCCGGCAACGATCCCACGGACCGTCCGGTTCTGCACAGTTTCTTCATCCCCTCGTTCAGGGTGAAACAAGACGTGGTGCCGGGCCGTTACGCGGCGCTTTGGTTCGAGGCGGACAAAGCCGGGCTCTACAACGTGTTCTGCGCCGAGTATTGCGGCGGCGGCCACTCGGCGATGCGGGGCTTGATCCGCGCCGTCGCTCCGGCCGAGTTCGAGGCGTGGCTGGCGGGCGAGGCGGTTTCGACGGAAGCCGTCGCCCAGGTCAACCCGCTCGTCGCCAAAGGCAAGACGCTCTACGCGGCCAACGCTTGCATCGGCTGCCACAGCGTCGATGGCTCGAAGATGACGGGTCCTTCATTCAAAGGTCTGTTCGGGAAAACCGAGCAGACGGACAAAGGCTCCGTGAAAGTCGACGAAAATTACCTGCGTGAATCGGTTCTCAACCCGAACGCGAAAATCGTGGCCGGGTACCCACCGGGTCAGATGCCCCCTTACGCGGGCCAGTTGAGCGAGGATGACATCCTCGCGCTCATCGAATTCATCAAAACACTCAAATAAGGAGGGGTGGCATGGCGGCATCGGGCACCCACGACGCGAACGAAAACTACCTCAATCACGAAAAAGGCCTGTGGTCCTGGCTGACGACGCTTGACCACAAACGGATCGGCGTTCTGTACGCCATCACGGTGGCGATCTTCTTTTTCGTCGGGGGCCTGGCGGCCCTCGCCATCCGGACGGAACTGTTCTCGGCCGGAGAGACGATCCCGAACCTGGGGCCGAACGGCTACAATCGCCTGATGACCTACCACGGAGCCATCATGGTCTTCCTGGTCATCATACCTGGCATCCCGGCGTTCCTCGGCAACTTCGTGCTCCCCCTCCACCTGGGCGCGAAGGACGTCGCGTTCCCGCGGCTGAACCTGTTGAGTTGGTACTGCCTGCTCGCCGGCGCGGCCATCGCTCTGACGTCGCTCCTCATGGGCGGGGCGGACACCGGTTGGACGTTCTACACGCCGTACTCGATCAATTCCGCGCCCGCCGTCGTCATGATGGCGTTCGGGGTGTTCGTCGCCGGGTTCTCGTCGATCTTGACGGGTCTCAATTTCATCGTCACGACCCATAAGCTGCGCGCTCCGGGCATGACGATGAATCGCATCCCGCTCTTCGTCTGGGCCCTGTACTCGACGGCGATCATCCAGGTGTTGGCGACGCCGGTGCTGGCGATCACCGTCCTGCTCCTGGCCATGGAGAACATCTTCGGCATCGGCTTCTTCGACGAGAGCCTCGGCGGCGACCCCGTGCTCTTCCAGCATTTTTTCTGGTTCTATTCGCACCCGGCGGTGTACATCATGATCCTGCCGGCGTTCGGGGTGATCTCGGAACTCATCACCGCGTTCTCGCGCAAGACGATCTTCGGTTACACGGCGATCGCGTATTCCTCGCTCGCCATCGCCGCGGTCAGCTTCTTTGTCTGGGGCCACCACATGTTCACTTCCGGCCAGTCGGAAGTGGCCAGCGTCCTCTTTTCGATCCTGACGATGCTGGTCGGCATCCCGACCGCCATCAAAGTCTTTAACTGGGTCGCGACGATGTACAAGAGCTCGATCAACTTGGCGAGCCCGATGCTGTTCGCGATCGGCTTCATCTTCCTGTTCACCATCGGTGGAGTGACGGGGATTTTCCTCGCCACGATCGCGACCAACATCCACTTCCACGACACTTATTTCGTCGTCGCGCATTTTCACTACGTGATGGTCGGCGGGACGCTGATGGCGATCATGGGAGGGATCTACTACTGGTTCCCGAAGATGTTCGGCAAGATGTACCACGAGGCCACCGCGCGCCTGTCGTTCCTCGGCATCTTCATCGGCTTCAACGTGACGTTCTACCCGCAGTTCCTGCTCGGCGCGAACGGCATGCCGAGGCGTTACTTCGACTACTTGCCCGTCTATGAGCCGCTCAACCAGATCTCGACGATCGGCTCCTACCTGATCGGCATAGGTTTCGTGTTCGCGGCGATCTCGATCCTCATCGGTTTCATCAAAGGCGAGAAGGCGGGCGCGAACCCCTGGGGAGCGCGCACGCTCGAGTGGACCATCCCCTCACCGCCCCCGCATCACAACTTCGATAAAACTCCCATCATAACGGCAGGTCCTTATGAGTTCCGCTGATCAACACGCGCACGGCACCGGTCACCACTACGCGCACCATTTCGAGAGCGCGGAGCACGAGTACTCCAGCAGCAAACAGGGCATCTGGGTTTTCCTCTGCACGGAAATCCTCATGTTCGGCGGTCTGTTCGTCGGTTACGCGGTTTTCCATCACATGTACCCGTTGCTCTTCAAGGCCGGGTCGACGTTCGTCGATTGGCGAATGGGTGCGGCGAACACCGTCGTGCTGCTCACGAGCTCGCTCACGATGGCTTTGGGCATTTACTACGCGCAGAAGCGGGACGCGGCCAAATCGGGGCTCATGCTGCTGATCACGATCGCCTGCGGCGCGATCTTCATGGTCATCAAGTATTTCGAGTACTCGCATAAGATCCATTTGGGCTTGTTGCCGGGCTCCTGGTTCCATGGCTCGCTGGACGTGACCTTCGCCGATGGCACGGTTCAACGCGTGGAAAACCTGCCGTTGTACTTTTCGTTCTATTACATGATGACGGGCCTTCATGGGATCCACGTTCTCATCGGGATGAGCCTGATCTTTTGGGCTTGGCTTCGCGTGCGCAAGAACGAATTCGGCCCTCACTACTACACGCCGGTCGAGGGCGTCGGTTTGTTCTGGCATCTGGTCGATCTGGTTTGGATTTACTTGTTCCCGCTGCTCTACTTGGTCAGCTGACGGAATACGGGGGAGACAATGGCTCACGGTCAACACGCAAACGACGCTCACTCCGAACACCACATCATTCCGTTCGGCGTTTACATGAAAGTTTTCTCGGCGCTGATCGCGCTGACGGTCATCACGGTCCTCGCGGCCCGCGTCGATTTCGGCGCGTTCGGCGCCGCCGTCGCCTTCGGCATCGCTACGGTGAAAGCGGTTTTGGTACTCGCCTACTTCATGCACCTGAAGTACGACAACATGCTCAATCGTGTAATTATTGCGAGCGGAGTCTTCTTCTTGATCGTGTTCTACTTCTTCTGCATCGTTGACGAGATCACGCGTATCGTCGAGAAGAACACTCTGTAGACCTTCGGTCCGCCCCCTCCTCCGGGCTGGCGGGTCCGAGGCGTGGCCCTGATGTCGGCCCTGAGGTGCGGGTTGTGAAGCTGTTTGCGGATCTGACCAAGTTCGGAATCATCGTTTTCATCCTGATCAGCGGCGCGATCGGCTACATGATGAGCTGGCCGATGCCGGAGGTTTGGGATTGGGCGCGTTTCATCCTCACGATGGCCGCCCTTTACTTCCTGTCCGCCGGGAGCTTCGCCCTCAACCAAGCCCAGGAATGGCGGATCGACAGCCGCATGCCCCGCACGGAGAAGCGCCCGATCCCCGCGGGCCGGGTTTCGGTAGCGCAAGCCTATGTCCTCGGTTTCGGCTTTCTGCTCATCGGGTTGTGCGCGGGCGCATTGGTGAATTCGCGCGTGTTCGCGTTGGGGCTTTTCACGGTCATTTTCTACAATGTTTGGTACACGCTCTATTGGAAGCGCCGTTGGGCGTTCGGCGCCGTCCCCGGGGCGATCCCCGGCGCGCTGCCGGTGGTCATCGGTTACGCGGCGAACTCGAGTTTCCTGCTCTCGCCCGATTGCGTTTACGCGTTCCTGATCATGTTCCTCTGGCAGATGCCGCATTTCTGGGCGCTCGCGATCCGCTTCAAGGACGATTATTCCGCGGGCGGCATCCCGGTCCTGCCGACGAGGATCGGCACGAACGCGACCCTGTACCACATGGGCCTCTACACGTTCGCGTATGTCGGGCTCGCGATCGCGTCGCCGTTTTTCACCAAGGCTTATTTCTTTTACTTGGTCGTCGTCCTGCCGTTCGCGTTCAAAGTGCTTTGGGAGTTCTTCAAATACTGGCGCGCCGGCGCGGGCGGCGAGCGGTGGCTCCCGTTTTTCCTGTGGACGAACTTCTCCGTGCTCGTGTTCCTCCTCGGTCCCGTCGTTGACCGTTGGCATCTCGGTTGGGGCTGAGCCCCGTCCGGAAGGAGTTTGCGATGCTGGTCTCGCGCGGTTTCCTGCGTTTATTTTACGGTTTGATCGCCGCCACGGCGGGCTTGATGGCCCTCGGCGCCGGCGTCCGCGCGATGAACGCGGGATTGGCGTGCCCCGACTGGCCGCTTTGCTTCGGCAAAGTGATCCCGGATTTCCACGTCGGAGTCTGGTTCGAGTTCGTGCATCGAGCGTACGCGGGTTTGGTCGCCCTCGTTTTCTTCGGTTGCCTCGGCTACCTGCTCTTGAGGCCGCAAGTCCCCAGGGGGGTCAAGCGACTCGGGCTTTTCGCGCTCCTGGTTCTCCTCTCGCAGATAGTGATGGGTGGCTTGACGGTCCTCAAAATGTTGAAAGTCAGCATCGTCACCTCGCACCTGATGCTGGCGACGACGTTCGTCGCATCGCTTTTCTGGATGGCCGCTCATCTGAATCCAGCGAGCGTCGACCGCGGCGCGCGTCCCGCGCCCGCATGGTTCCGTTGGCTCGCGTTTTTTTACCCGGCGGCCACGTTCGGTCAGATCTGGCTCGGTGGCCTCGTGGCGAGCAGTTACGCCGGTTCGGTCTGCGTTGATTTCCCGCTTTGCAACGGGCAGTGGGCGCCGACCTTCCAAGGAGCGATCGGCCTTCAAGTGATGCATCGTTTTGGCGCGTACGCGTTGGCTTTGTTCGGGTTCGCGATTTTCATGACCATGCGCCGGAACGCCGCCGCGCCTTGGATGACGCGCCAGATCCGCGTGGCGGCGGGCTTTCTCTTTGCCGTCGTCCTGGCCCAGGTCGGAGTCGGGATCGCGAACCTGCTCCTGTACATTCCTCCAGCGATGACGGTCCTGCACCAATCCATGGCGGTCCTGCTCCTGTTGGCCGGGCTTCGCTTGGCGTATCTCGCGCATCGCGTCTCCGCGCCCGTCACGGCTATGGATGAACGGGGCGTGGGCGGCGTCGCGACGGTGGGTTAAGCGCTTTGTGGCGCATCGGGTTGCGCGCCGGGAGCCGCGTTCGCGAACGCTTTCAGTCCCATGCACGTCTCGTGTATTTCCGCCAGCAGCGGAACCCTCCCGAGGTCCGCGCCGAAACGGATCGCGCCGAAGACCTGCGGCACGAGAAAACAATCCGCGGCCGTCGGGCCGTCGCCGAAGCAGAAGCGTCCCGCATGCGGGCGGATCATGCTCTCGAAGGCCGTCAGGCCTTTGTGGATCCAATGTTGGATCCATTCGTTCTTTTTGGCTTGATCGAAGCCGGCTCGTTTTTCCAGTTCGTTGACGACGCTCAGATTGCCGAGAGGCTGGATGCCGCTGTTGATGATTTCACAGGCTTGTAAAACAAGCGCGCGCGCGTAGGGTTCTTTCGGGAAAAGAGCGGGTGCGGGCTCGAGCCATTCCAGGTAATCGAGGATCGCCATCGACTGGCCGATCGCCCTGCCCTTGTGGATAAGGGTGGGGACTTGTCGAAGGGGATTCAGTTGCGTGTAGTCGTCCCGGTTCTGTTCGCCGCCGTTGTTGAGCAGATGGACGGCCTTGTACTCATAGGGCAGCCCTTTCAAGTTGAGGGCTATCCGCACGCGGTGCGAGGCGGAGCTGCGGAAGTAACTGTAAAGGATGAGATCGGCCAAGCGAACCTCCAGGGAATGGGCGAAAGGCTACCCCGTCCGATCGTGTCGTGACAAGGCGCGGCCGGTTGCGTAGATTCTGGACCGCTCGGGGGAGGCATCGGGTATGAAACTAGGGACGTTGAAGCATCCGAAAAAGCGCGACGGCGAACTGGTCGTCGTCAGTTCCGACAACAAAATGGCCATCCGGGCGACGCCGGTAGCCTCGAGTTTGAGGGAGGCTGTCGAGAACTGGGCCCAAGCGAAACCCGCGCTCGAGACGATCAGTCTCGCGCTCAACGCCGGGGCGGCCGCGGGCGCGTTCCCGGTCGACGAAAACCTGTTCCACTCGCCTTTGCCGCGGGCGTTCCAATGGGCCGACGGCTCCGCGTTCCTCCACCACGTCAAGCTCGTGCGGATGGCGCGCAAGGCGCCGCTGCCCGAAACGCTCTACACGGTCCCGTTGATGTACCAAGGCGGCAGCGACGACTTTCTCACGCCTCGCGAGGACGTACCGCAGCTGGATTTCGATCACGGCACCGATTTCGAAGGAGAGGTCGCGGTGATCGTCGACGACGTGCCGATGGGGATATCACCCGAACGCGCGCTGGAGAAGGTCCTCCTTTTCATGATCGTCAACGACGTTTCGCTGCGCGGTTTGATCCCGGCGGAACTGGCCCAGGGATTCGGTTTCCTCCAGAGCAAACCATCGTCCGCGTTCGGGCCGTTCGCCGTCACCGCGGATGAGCTCAAAGGGGCGTGGCGGGAGGGGCGTGTCCACCTGCCGCTCGACGTGAAATACAATGACCGGTTCTTCGGGAACGCCGACGCCGGCCATATGCATTTCCATTTCGGCCAGCTCATCGCCCACGCCGCCCGCACGCGCCATCTCAAAGCGGGAACGATCATCGGCAGCGGGACGGTTTCCAACGAGGACCCCGCGCGTGGCAGCAGCTGCCTGGCTGAGAAACGCATGATCGAAACCATCGAGACCGGGCGCGCGTCGACTCCGTTCATGAAAGTCGGCGATACCGTGCGGATCGAGATGCTCGACAAGGACGGCAGAAGCATCTTCGGGGCCATCCATCAACGGGTGGCCCAGGCCCAGCCCGCCGGATGAGCGTGGATCTGGCCCGGTACAGGGAATTCCTCGCTAAAGTCGATTCCAAGTTCTCCGGGATCCAAACCCGACAGTCCGCGCGCATGGCGTGCGCCGGCGGCTGTCACGCGTGTTGCGTCCCCGGGCTCGCCGTTTTCCGGATCGAAAGGGAAAATCTCGCCGCCCACGTCCGTGGGACACCGGGGCTCGCCGAGAAGCTGGCGGCGCTCGAGGCGGCGGACCCGCATGCAGGGGCGCGTTGCGCGTTCCTGGATGAAACGGGCCGTTGCGCGGTGTACCCGGCCCGACCCCTGGTTTGCCGAAGTCACGGAGCGCCGTTGTTCTCCAGCGCGCCGTCACCGGGCGAGCCTCCGTTGCTGGACGCCTGTCCGTTGAACTTCACCGACTTGGGGACGCTGGCCGAAGTGCCGGCGAGCGACTTCATCAACTTGGACACGGCCAACGCGATCCTGGTCGCGCTGAATTTGGAGATCGACGTGACCGGCGAGCGTTTCGCGCTCAACGCGGCCACGATCCTAGGCCGCTGAGGCGCGCGCCTTTCCAGTTCGCCACATTCCTTTCAAAGTTCGGCAACGATCGGCCGCGCCCTCTGTTTTAACATGGATCGGACGCCGCTCGGGAAGGCGGCCGGAGCGAGAGGGGAGGCTATCTATGGTTTTCGCCAACCGCGAACAGGCGGCCATCAAACTCGTGACGCGGTTGGAATCCTACCGCGGCCGTCATCCACTCGTGCTCGCGATCCCGCGCGGTTCGGTTCCCATGGGGGAAATCATCGTCAATTCGATCGGTGGTGAGTTGGACCTGCTGCTGGCCGCGAAGATCACGTCGAGGACCGTCCTGAATTGGCATTGGGCGCCGTGAGCGAATCGGGGCTCGTCCATTGGGAGGACCACGCGTTCGCTCTGGACCTCGACGAGGAGAGCAGGGATCGGCTCGCGCGTCGCGTGGTAGCGAAACTCGCGGCCAAACGCGCGACGTACGCCCCGCTGGTGCGCCCATCCGACGTCACGGACCGCGTCGTCATCGTCGTTGACGACGGGATCGCGACCGGAGCGACGATGGGGGTCGCTCTCGCGGCGGCGAGAGCGCGCCACCCTGAGAGGCTCGTGGTGGCGACGCCGGTGGCTTCCTCCCAGGCGCTCGAGAGGCTCGGGCCGTTGGCCGATGACATCGTGGCCCTGAGCGTACCGAAGACGTTTTTCTCGATCAGTCAGTTTTACGAGGATTTCGCGCAGGTCTCCGACGACGACGTCATCCGCATCTTGAACGAGTCGCGGAAGAAGCGGCCGCAGCAAGAGGCGAACGCGCGCGGCCGGCCGGCCGGCGGTGGCCATGTCGAGAGTCCGCCTTGAGGGGAGGGATGGATGCAAGGGCGCATCGAATTCAACCTGAATTTCGCCAAAGCCGAACTCGCCGCGCGGCTGGACCGGCCAGCGGCCGTCAAGGGGTTGGTGGTCTTCGCGCACGGTTCCGGCAGCGGTCGGTCGAGTCCGGGCAACCTCGCCGTGGCTCGGGAACTGAACGAGGCGGGGTTGGCGACTCTGCTCTTCGATTTGCTCACGCCGGAGGAAGCGCATGACCGAGCGTTGACGCTCGATATCGACTTCTTGGGAGAGCGCTTGGGACAGGCCGTCGAATGGCTTTCCGCGCGGCCGGAGTTCAACGAGTGGCCCGTCGGACTGTTCGGCGCGAGCACCGGCGCCGCCGCGGCGCTGGTCGCCGCGGCTGAAAGGCCAGATCGGGTGCGGGCCGTCGTTTCGCGCGGCGGTCGCCCGGACCTGGCGATGCACGTCCTCGATCATGTTCTGGCGCCGTGCCTGCTGATCGTCGGGGGGCACGATCACGCGGTGGTCGATTTCAACCGCAAGGCGTTCGATCGCCTCAAAGGCGCCAAGGACCTCGCCGTCGTTTCGAAGGCGACGCATTTGTTCGAGGAGCCGGGCGCGCTCGATGAAGTCGCCGATTTGGCGCGAGACTGGTTCGTGCGCTTTTTGCCAAGGTACCTGCCTTCGCGCGATCCACGGCCGTCGGCGCCATTTACGGTTACAGCCACATGACCGGCGGGTACGACGGCGGGCAAGCCGAGTACGTCCGAATGCCGTTCGCCGACGTCGGCCCGATGAAAGTGCCGGACACGATCGATGACGACACCGCCGCCGTCTGCACGGACGCTTATCCGACCGGTTATCAGGCGGCCGAGATGGCCGAGATCAAACAAGGCGACACGGTCGTCGTCTTCGGGGCGGGACCGAGCGGCCTGTTCGCCGCGAAGTCCGCGTGGTTCATGGGGGCCGGCCGCGTGATCGTGGTCGATCACGAGGGGTACCGACTTGAGTTCGCGCAGCGCGAGACGATCCATCGCCTGAAGGTCGGCGATCCCGTGCTCCACATCAAAAAAATAACGGATTGGCTCGGCGCTCTTTTCCCGGCCCGCGGCTCCAGGAGGCGGCCCGCGCGTTTGGGGCCCCGTTTGGCGGAATAGGAGGCGTTGGTCAGAACAGCGCGTTTTTCGGCGTGCGCGGGAACGGTATCACGTCGCGGATGTTGGACATCCCCGTGAGGTACATCATCATCCGCTCGAAACCGAGGCCGAAACCCGCGTGGGGGAAACTGCCGTAGCGGCGCAAGTCGAGATAGAACGCATAGTCCTCGGGGCGCAGGCCGGCTTCCTTCATGCGGGCGGTGAGGGCCTCCAGATCGTCCTCGCGTTGGGAGCCGCCGATGATTTCGCCGATGCCGGGGGCGAGCAGGTCCATCGCCCGGACGGTTTCGCCGTCCGCGTTGAGCTTCATGTAGAAGGCTTTGATGCCCTTCGGGTAGTCGGTCACGAACACGGGTTTCTTGAAGTGTTCCTCGGCGAGGTATCGTTCGTGCTCCGATTGCATGTCGGCGCCCCATTCGACGGGGAACTCGAACGCCTTGCCCGATTTGCTCAGCAGGTCGATCGCCTCCGTGTACGTGATGCGCGCGAAGTCGTTGTCGAGAAGGTTCCTGAGCTTGGCGAAAAGGCCTTTTTCGACCCATTGGTTGAAGAATTCCATCTCCTCCGGGCACTCCTCCATCACGTGCCGGACGATGGATTTGATCATGTCTTCGCTGAGGTCCATGTCGGCCTCCAGGTCGGCGAAGGCGATTTCGGGTTCGATCATCCAGAATTCCGCGGCGTGGCGCGAGGTGTTCGAGTTCTCGGCGCGGAACGTGGGACCGAACGTGTAGATGTCGCGGAAGGCCGCGCAGAAGGTCTCGCCGTTGAGCTGGCCGCTCACCGTGAGGTTCGTCTCTTTGCCGAAAAAATCCTGACTCGCGTCGACCGAACCGTCCGGCTTGCGAGGCGGGTTGTCGAGCTTGAGAGTGGTCACGCGGAACATTTCGCCGGCGCCCTCGGCGTCGGACCCGGTGATGATCGGCGTGTGCACGTGGACGAAGCCGCGGTCTTGAAAAAATTTGTGGATCGCGTACGCCAGCACTGAGCGCACGCGGAACACGGCCGAGAACGTGTTCGAGCGCGGGCGCAGGTGCGCGATCTCGCGCAGGAACTCGAAGCTGTGGCGCTTGTTCTGCAGCGGGTACTCGGGCGAGGCCTTCTGGCAGATTCGGATCTCGCTCGCCAGCACCTCGAACTCCTGGCCCGCCCCCTGCGATTCGACGAATCTGCCGATGACGTAAATCGAACTCGCGATCGGGAGCTTGGCGACGTCATCGAAATTGGGGAGTTTGGCGTCGAAAACGACCTGTACGCCTTTGAAGAAGGTCCCGTCGTTGAGTTCGATGAATCCGAAGCTCTTCTGGTCGCGGATTTTACGGACCCAACCGGAGAGCTGGATGTCCTTACCGATCCAGCGTGCGGTGTCGCGGTACAGCGCTTTGACGTGTGTCGTTTGCATCGGCCAGCCTTTCCAGAGAGGCATCGAAAATACCCTGGTTTCAAGAACTTGTCATCAGTCCTCCCGCGGTTTTAGACGACGGCGGCCCGATCGGCGGAATTCCGTCGCGTTTACGACAAAACAAGTTTGTTTCACGTTCGGCGCACCCGCGGGGGAGAGGTCGTCTTTAGACTGGTCGGGTTCAACCCGCCACCCTTCGAAGGAGTCAAACGATGCCGTCGATCGAAGTCGCCAAAGAAAACTCACTGCCTGTGAAGCTGTATTACGAGGACCTCGGTGAAGGCCGGCCCGTCGTCCTGATCCATGGATGGCCTCTGAGCGGTCGATCATGGGAGAGGCAAGTGCCCGCCCTGGTTGAGAACGGTTACCGGGTGATCGCGTACGACCGTCGCGGCTTCGGCTACTCGGGACGGCCGTCGAGCGGGTACGACTACGATACCTTCGCCGCGGACCTCGATAAACTCATGACCGAACTCGATCTGCGCCAGGCGGTCCTGGTCGGTTTTTCCATGGGGTCGGGAGAAGTGGCCCGGTATTTGGGCAAATACGGTTCGGACCGCGTGAGCCGCGCCGTCATGATCGGAGCGATCCCGCCGTTCCTGCTCAAGACCGCCGACAATCCGGCCGGCGTCGACGCCGAAGTTTTCGAGGACATCAAAAGCGGCATCAAAAAAGATCGCCTGGCGTTCCTGACGCGGTTTTTCAATGGTTTTTACAACGCCGACGAACTTCTCGGCGACCGGCTGAGCGAGGAAGTCATTCGATGGAGTTGGAACACCGGTTCTTGGGCCTCGCCGATCGCGTTCCTGGCTTGCGTCGACGCTTGGACGGAGGACTTCCGCGAGGACGTCGACAGGATCGATGTCCCCACCCTGGTCATTCACGGCGACGCCGACAAGATACTTCCCTTCGAGGCGACGGCCGCGGCGCTCGCCGGTAAGTTGAAGGGCGCCCGATTGGTGAAATTGAGCGGCGGGCCGCACGGCGTGCTTTGGACACACGCCGATGAGATCAACAAGGAGTTGATCCCGTTCCTCGGCGAGGCCGGAGAGTTCCGGCCGTCCCCGTCGCGGGAACGACCGTTGTCGCAGACCCTTCAGTGACCGCGAGCGCCCGCGCGGCGGGGTTCCGCAGCCTGCCCCGCCCGCCGCCGCGGGAGTCCCGCCCTACTTTGGTCGTAGCCGTGGATTCGCGCGTCGCCGCGCCATTCTCTTTTTGCGGTCCTGGCCGTTTCCCGTAGATAATGATCGGGTTAGGTATTTCGCGGGAATTTCACAGACGGGTTGGGCTGACTCATGAAGTGTCACATATGCGACCATGAAACGCGGCAACCGGACGCGGCCGATGTCGGTTCGGTGAACGGGACGACGAAGCGTTTTCGCGAGTGGACGTTCCAGCTCTGGAAGTGCCCGAAATGCGGATCGATCCAAAACGTGGAGCCCGTCGATTTCGCGGATATTTATCAGGAGTACCCATCCCATCGGAGAACCCTCGATGCGCGCGCTCGAACGGCGTTCACGAACCTCCTGGGCCGCTTGGCCAGGGAGGGGCTGCGCCACGACCGTTCGGTCCTTGATTTCGGCTGCGGGAATGGGATCTTGATGAAGTTCCTCAATGAAAACGGCTTCATCAACACGACGGGGTTCGATCCGTTCGTCCCTCAGTTCGCGGACCGTTCCGTCCTCCTGCGCCAGTACGACTGCGTGATCGCCGACGGCATGCTCGAGCATACCGAGGATCCGAAGGCCACTTTGGCGCTCCTTTCCTCGCTATTGAGGCCAGGGGGCATGCTCTACATCGGGACGCGCGCGATCGATGGCATCCGAATGGGCGAACTCGACGCCGCGGCGACGCGCCTTCACCAGCCTTTTCACAGGGTTCTGATGACCGAAAGCGGTTTCCTCCGCTTGGTCGACGAGACCGGCTTGCGCAGAGTCGCCAGCTACAGCCGCTCGTGCGAGGACACGCTTGCGCCTTTCGGCAACGCGCGGTTCTTCGCGGAGCTGCAGAAGGCGCTCGGGCACGAAATGGACCGTGCGCTCAGCGCAAGCCCGCTCCCGGTCGCGCTCGGAAACCCGCGTTTGCTGTTCTACGCGTTTTTCGGGTACCTTTTCCCCTCGGCGCCCGAGCCGGCCGTGATCATGAAACGGTGATGACGGGCATCAAGCTCGCCGGTGGCGGGCTTTCGACGGGAGCGCCGCTGACGTCCCGTTCACGACCTCTTTTTCGCGCGCGCGTTGTTTTTGATGCGGCTGAAAAAGCGCCTTTCGATGTCGGTGATGCAATGCAAGCGGACCTCGGCCCGCGACAGTTTCAGGATTTTCCCGATTTCCAGGATTCTGGCCAAAGGCGGATCGCAGCAGCCCCTCTCGTAATTGCTGATTCCTTGAGGCGTTCGATAGCCCAGCCTTTGACTCAATTCCAGCTGGGTCATGCCGATTTGCAAGCGCCGTTCGCGAAAGAGCTGCGCCAACGTTCCTCGCTTCACGCGTGTACTCCGCTGCGGGAGGGGATTCACTCGCCGCCTCTCTTGATGGGTTTCAGGATCAGCTCGAACAGCCCCGCGCGAACCTCGATCGGCGTTTGATTGGCTCCGCCGTTCCACTTGGGCTCGACGCCGAAGAGCAGGTAATCCACGCTGACTTCGAAGAAGTCGGCGACGGTTTTGACGTGATCGAGGTTGCGCGGGGTCTGGCCCTGCATCCAATTGCACAAAGTCGTCAGCGGGATGCGATTGGCTCGCGCGATTTGTGCGGGCTTCAGGCCTCTTCTCTCCATCAACTGTCGTAGAATTTTACTGAGTTGCATCTGAAGCTTGTTTTCAGGGTCTGCTCGCTCTGATTCCAGAACATTTCCTTGAGCCGTAGTGGATTACCTTTCACGGGAGTTGAGCTACGGATTCACGTAATTCAAACGGTCACTGGAAATCTCAATATATTTTGTTGTCCACGGAAGAGGTCGAGGGTGGACCATGCAAGGACGGATCCAGGGAATGAGCGCGCCGGGTTCGAGAAGAATGGAATCGAAGTCCGAGGTCCCGTCGCCCGTACGAGGTTCCGGAGCGATCCATCGGACTCCGTGTTCACGAAGCGGCGCCGGTCACCCACGTCGGCGTTCGCTCGGGCTCTCATCCAAAACGCGGGCCGCGCTTCAAAGAGGGACCCCGCGCGGCGCGGGCCGCGCGGTTTCGAATGAATCAGTTTCGACGGAAAGAGGCCGCGGCCGTCTCGCCATCACTCCTGAGCGGAGTGCGAAACGGACGTGACTTGAATGCGCCGGATACGGTTGTCGGCGAGCGGCCAATCGATGGTCTGACCCACGCGCAGACCGATGAGCGCCGCGCCGATGGGCGCGAGAATGGACACCCTGTTCTTCTCGATGTCGGCTTCGTGTGGGTAGGCGAGAACGAGGGTCTGTTCTTTTGCCGTATCCAGGTCACGAAACGTCACTTCCGAATTCATGGCGACGATGTCTTTCGGCAGTTGCTCGACGGGGACGAGCTGCGCGCGGCCCAGCTCTTCTTCGAGAAGCTCGGCGATCCTCAGATTCGTGCTGGCCAGAAGCGCCGATATCTTTTGAAAATCCTCTTGTGAAATGACTAGCGATGGGGAGACTCCCATGTTTCGCTCCTTTGCTTTGCGTCGATTCAAGGGTTTGAGAAACCGGAAAATTATCGCGGAGTGACCGGGCCGCGGAGAAGAAGGCCCCCACGGCGCTCGGGAATGAACTTCAAAACCATCCCGCTTTGGAAGGGGTGGGTTTTGCGTCCGGAATAAGAGGTGGCGAAAATGAACCACATGCCGACAGGATAGCAGAATCGATCGGATGTTTCAATCGAGGCGGCGGAAGGGGAGATTTTGATCCATGCGCGGGGCCCGTGTTTGAGTTCGTTCTCGGCCTCTCAATTCTCTTTCATCCTCAACTGCGTTTTAATTGCCGCCCGGGCCGAGGGGATTCGCGTCGTTGGTTTGACAGCCGAAAAAACGCCCTGTTAGTGCTCTGTCAGCTTCAAGGGATGAATCCGTGTCGGCTTTTACCTTCTTCCGCCGTTGCCACAAGTGGGTGGCCCTCGCCGTGGCGCTGCCGTTGCTCGTGATTTTCACGACCGGGATCGCGCTTTCGATCAGCCCGAAAGTCCGGTGGCTGCAACCCCAGGCGGCCGCGGTGCCGGGCGCCGGCATCCAAATCACTTTTGAGCAGGCGTTGGCGGCTGCGCGCACGGTGCCCCAAGCGGGGATCCGTTCATGGTCCGATGTCGCGCAGATCGACGCTCGACCCAAGACCGGGGTCGTCCGCTTGCGCGCGAGCAATTACTGGGAAGTGCAGGTCGACGGCCATAGCGGCGCGGTCCTGGGCGCGGCCCGCAGGTGGAAAACGCTGCTCATACTCCTGCACGACGGGAGCTGGTTCGCGTCGTGGGCCAAATACGGCGTGTTTCTCCCCGCCGGGGTCGGAGCTTGGGTTCTGTGGATGACCGGGATCGCGATCTGGCTGATCTCGACGCTGAAGAAGAAGAAGAAAGGCAAAGCATGAGAGGGTTCCGGTTCGGCCTGGAGGCCGAGTTCCTGTTGGTTCGTCGCGAGGGCTTCCGGCCGCTATGGCACAAGGACGTGACGTTCGCCGAGCTCAACGCCGTCCTCGAGCGCATTCCGCTCGACGGCATCGGCAGCCTCGCGGGGCTCGAGTTGGAGCCGCCGCACCGGAAGCTCATGCCTTATGTCGTCGAGGGCTATCACGTGACCGACCAGGATTTCGCGGCCGTCGATATCCAGCCGAAGGGCGTCGAGATCCGCACGCCCGTCTCCGAGAGCCTCGATGAGTGCCTGGGCTCCTTCGAAACGCTCTTGCGGCGTTTGCAGGCCGCGCTGTCGGAAGAAGGCATGGCGGTCGTGGCGCTTTCGCATCACCCGTTGGAGAAAAGCTTCCATGGCCCGCAGAACAAGCGTCGCCATGATTTCTGGCAGTGGGCGATGGAGGTGATGACCACGTACGGGCCCGACATCAATGTCGCCGTCCCGACGCGCCTGCAGGAGACCCTCGACATCCGGGATCTCGAGGCCAAAATCGACTTCTACGGTCCCGCGTTATCCGCGTTGAGCGTCGCCGCCCCGTTCGTCGACGGAGGGCTCTGGGACTGCCGCGGCCGGGTCGGGCGTTCGTACCGCATGCACAAGCGCAGCGTGATCGCGCCTCCGATCGAGGTGCATCCGGACGAGGATTGGCGCCTCGAATTCAAGGTTTTCGACATGCCCGGGAGCACGCTCGATTTCCGCTGCCAGTTCCTGTGTTTCCTCGCGCTCCTCCTCACTCCGGAACTCGTGGGCCGCGCCGACCGCCAGAGCCGGATTTACGATTTGGGGCAGGTCGCGCGTTTCGGTTTGGGTGCCGAGGGCGTCGCGGAACGACTCGCCGAGATCTTCGAACACGCCCCGCGGCGCCTGGCCGAATGGGGGTTCGATCCCTCCCCCTTGGGTCATTTCCGCGAGCGACTGCTCTCGGGCCATACCCCGGCGGACGAGATGATCCGCCTGTACCGAGAAAGCGGCGGAAGCCTGGAAACGGTTCTCGAGCGGCGATCGCGATTCGAGTTCGCGCAGGTTGAACCGGCGGTTCCGCGAGGCGCGTATTGAACCCGACGATCGCCGAATTGATCGCCGCGGCCGGTCGTCTCGGGTTGCGGCATGCGTTTCCGGCCGACGTCGAGAGCGACGAATTTCTCGTCCTCACCGACGGCGAGCGCCGCGTTCTCATCAACAAAACGAAGACGCCGTTCCTGTCGGCGGTGCACGCGAAGCTCGTCACCGACAAGTTCCTCAGCGGTCGTTTGATGCGGCGGGCGGGTTTGCCGGTCGCGCCGAAACGTTTAAGCGTCGTCTGCGGTGAGGAAGACGCGCGTTTCATGGAAGAGCAGGGCGAAATCGTCGTGAAACCCAATCGCGCCGATCGCGGGATCGGCGTCACGGCGTGCGTCTCGACCCCCGAGGCGCTGGTCGAGGCGTATGCCAAGGCGCGGCCCCACGGTCCGGTCCTGCTCGAGCGCCAAATCCACGCCAAGGAGTACCGGATTCTCGTGATCGATGGCGCCGCCGTCGCCGTTCTGGAGCGGCAACCGGTGGCCGTCGTCGGTGACGGGCGTTCGAGCGTGCGTTCGTTGATCGGCGTTTTGAACGCCGATCCGCGCCGCGGCCCCTCGGCGGAGAACAAACCGATGCGTCCGATCCGCGTCGATGCGGCTCTCGTCGCGGCTCTCGCGCGGGACGGCCATCGGTTGGAGGACGTTCCCCCGCCCGGTCGCGAGGTCCGGCTGAGTTGCGCCAACCATCTCGATTCGGGCGGGCTCGCTTGCGATCGCACCGACGAGGCGCATCCCACGAACCTGAGGCTTGCCGTCGAAGCCGCGAGCTTGTTTTCGGTCGACGTCGCCGGCGTCGATTTCCTCTGCCCCGACATCTCCGCCCCGCTCGGCCCGTCGGACGAGGCGGCGATCCTGGAAGTCAATCCGTGCCCGGACCTGCGTTGGCATATTTACCCGGCGGCGGGACGGTCGCGACCGGTCGCCGATCGGTTCGTGGAATACGTCTGGACGCGCGCGCGAGGTTGAGCGCTCGCGCGCGGATCCGTCACTTGCGGCGGAAGAGTTGTTTGATCGTGGACGCGTAGGGTTGGGCGAAAAACGCCAGGTAGGTTTCCAGGGTTCCGATGACGACGGCCAGGACGAGCCCGTCGGGCGCGAGGAACAGATGCACCAGGAAAATGTTCAGCACGATCGGCGCCAGGACCACGAGCGCGAGCGGCACCCACATGCCGGTCAAGAGCAGGGCCCCGCAGACGATCTCCGTGACCTTGAGCAACGTCATGAAGTAGCCGGTCGCCATGAGCCCTTCATTGAAGGTTTTCAGCTTCTCGGGCAGGTCGGGAGGGGTCGGAGCCAATTGGAACAGGCCCGCGAGCCCGGCGGCGAGGAAAACGAGCCCCAGAAGAAGGCGCGCGACCAACGTGAATTTCGCTTTCATGATCGACTCCCGTTTCAGCGTTATCGCCTCACATTTGAGCGCATCTCCGGCGGATTGGCGAGGGGATTCGTCGGCGAGCGCCGTCTGCCGATCGAAGAGAGGGCTTGCTTTCCCAATTCCCTGAAACTTAAAATTTCGTGGACATGGCCAAATCGACTCGACACCTGGCTTTTTACGGGATGATCGTCGGATCCTCTCTCCTCCTTCTCTTCGCGATTCTGGGGCTCGGGCCGTCGTCCCTTCCGCTCCAAGAGACGGGCGCCGGGACCGGTTGGATTGAGACGATCAGAAGCGAATTCGCTAGGAATTTTCGAACTCCGCTCGCCAGCCTCATCGCTCAGATATTCGTCATTCTCGCGTTTTCGCGGATGTGCGCGCTCATATTGAAGCGTTTCCATCAGCCGCAGGTTGTCGGGGAAATGATCGCGGGCATCCTTCTTGGGAAGTCGGCCTTCGCGATTCTATGGCCGGAAGGGTTCGCCGCTGTTTTTCCGGACAGCGGGATGTCGCAGCTTTATTTTTTAAGCCAGATCGGTTTGATCTTTTTCATGTTCGTGGTCGGTTTGGACCTCAAGGTCGGTGCTATCAGGCGTCAGGCCTCGGCCGCGGCGATGATCTCGCATGTGAGCATCGTTTTTCCATTCCTGCTCGGCGCGATCGCGGCGGTCGGGCTCTACGGGACGTACGGGCCCGTCGGCCAGCCCTTCCCGCCTTTTGTCCTGTTCATGGGCCTCGCGATGAGCGTCACGGCGTTCCCGGTGCTCGCGCGCATCCTGCAGGAGCGCGGGCTCGTCGAGACTCCGCTCGGCACGCTGGCGCTCGCGTGCGCCGCCATCGACGATGTGACCGCTTGGTGCGTGCTCGCCGCGGTCGTCGGCATCTCCAAAGCCGGCACGGCCTTGGCTGCCGTCGGCGTTGTATTCGCGGGGCTCGCGTACGTTGTCGTCATGGTCAAGGTCGCCAGGCCGCTGGTGGCGAAGGTTCTCGAGCCGGTCATGGCCAGTGGACGTTTTTCGCAAGGGCAGATGGCTTTCGTGTTCTGCGTTCTGCTCGGATCGGCCTTGATATCCGAAGCGATCGGTATTCACGCTCTATTCGGTTCTTTTCTCGCCGGTGCGATCATGCCGTCGAACATTTCGCTCCGTTCGGCCTTGATCGGGAAGATCGAAGACCTGAGCGCGATCGCGCTGCTGCCGATCTTTTTCGCCTTCACGGGCCTTCGCATGGAAATCGGATTGCTCGGCGGCTGGGCGGCTTGGTTGACCTGCCTGGGCATCGTCGCCCTCGCGATCATCGGGAAGATGGCAGGTTCGGCGCTGGCCGCGCGCTTCGCGGGCCTGAGCTGGCGCGAATCCTGGACGATCGGGACGCTGATGAACACGCGCGGTCTGACGGAGCTGGTGGTCCTCAACATCGGTTACGATCTGGGGATCCTGCCCCCGACGCTCTTCGCGATTATGGTGATCATGGCGCTCGTCACGACGGTGATGGCGTCGCCGATGCTCGAGTGGACGCTGCCCTTGAATTTGCGTTCACGCGCGGCCCGGGAGCCGTATCCGTCTGGCGGTAGGTCCGGTTTTCGCACCCGTCGTGTTTCAAACCGGCCCTCTGGGGAGTTAAAGCGGGCGGAGGGGCCGTCACCGATGCCATGATGAGAGGATGAGGATCATCCTGGTTCTAGCGTTGCTTTTCGGCGGGTGCCCCGCCGAAGCCGGCGAACTCGTCGGCAGCTTCAAGTACGCTGAAAACAAATTGCGTGCGGCCGGTTTCGACCGGGCGTTCCTGCGCGCGCTCGGGAAAACGTACGAGCCGAAAGGCTTCCAGGACGTCGTCGAACTCAACGTCAATTTGTTCCTGAAGAAAACGGATTATCACGGCGTTCAGGTCACCGACGCCGCGGTCGCGTCCGTGAGCGAGTTCATGAGGGCCAACGGGGCCGCGCTCGATGCGGTTCAACGGCGGTACGGGCCGAGCGGGCCGGTGATCGCGAGCCTGCTGTGGATCGAGTCGCGTTACGGGCGGAACCTGGGTTCGTTCCACGTCGCGAGCGTGTACCTGCATCTTTTGCAGTCCGATCGCGCCGACGTCCTGGCTCGCCTCAAAGGCGGCGGCGCCAAGCGCTTCAACGCCGCGCCTTCCAAGAAAGATCTCGCCAAAATCCCGGGGCGGGCGAAGAAAAAGGCGGCGTGGGCGATGAGCGAACTGCGCGCCTTGCAGAAGGTCTTCAGGAAACGGGGCGACTTCGCGTTGGGTTTGAGGGGCTCGTTCTCGGGCGCGTTCGGCCTGTGCCAGTTCCTGCCTTCGAGTTACTTGAATTGGGCCAAGAGCGCGCGTCCGCCGGCGGCGCCGGATCTCCTGCGCCCAGACGACGCCATTCACAGCGTCGCGTTCTACCTCCAGCGGAACGGGTGGCGCCGCGATCGCCCGAAGACGTACGTCCGCGCGTTGATGAACTACAACAACAGCAGCGACTACGCGAACGCGATCCTCGCGCTCGCGAAAAAAGTCGAAAGCCGGTCGCTCGCTTTCTCCGAGCAGAAATGAGCGGTTCGCCGTCGGCGAGGGGTCGCGCTTCCGGCCGCGTCCTCGGCCGACGAAGTTTAGGCGCGCGTTTTTCGACAAACGTCGCGAAATCGGTCCTCAAATTCGACTGACGACGCGTCACGGAGTTTTCGTTTGCTCACGCTTTGTGCAGTTGATAGGACCAAGTCATGGAACAAAATTCGACAAAGCCGGTCATGCGGAGCATTGAACTCAAAGTCCTGGTTTTCTTTTCGCTCGTTTTCGTGGGAGTTCTCGCGGGGGCTTGGTTCCACGCGATGAACCTGCGCGGTTCGATCACGGCGAACAACTCGGTCAATTCGGCCGCCAACGTCGACGTCGGAGCGCAGATCGAGGTCGAGCGTCTCCGCAATCTGGCGGAAGCGATCGTCGACAGCGGGCGCTCCTATTTCCTGATGGGGTCGAAGTCGTTTTTCGACGAGCAGAAACGAGTGAAGCAGGCGTTCAAGGACTCGCTCGCCGAGTTCGAAACGCGTTACGCGCTCCCCGAGGTTCCGGGCATCGCCAAGCGCCTGGCGGCCCTCGATCAGCAGCAACAGGAGATCTTCGATCAGGGGATGAAGTTCCGGGAAGACCAGACGGAATCCAAGATCGTCGGCCAGTTCTACAATTCGAAAACCGCGGCGATCCGCGTCGGCATGAACGAGGCGCTCGACGAACTCGCCAAGCTTCACGGGGCGGAGCTGGACCGCGTGCGCGCGCGCGCCGAACAAGCGGCGCTCGGGCCCGAGGTCCAGATCCCGCGCGGGATGGCTCTCCTGACCGGGTCTTTGGCGGTGTTGTTCGCCGGTCTCGCGCTTTTGATCGTGCGCATGCTCGTCATCCGCAAGCGTCACCTCGATGAGCGCGCCCGCCTCTACGGGGAGGCCCAAAAAGCCGTTCAGGCGCGCGACGAGATCATCGCCGCGGTTTCCAGCGACTTGATGGAACCCCTCTCCGAGATCGTGAGCCTCGCCGCCGCGTTGCCGGCCGAGGCCGCTGAAACGGCGGAGACGATCAAAGCCTCGGTCCGAGAGATCGAGGACCGAATCAAAGACATCGGCGACCAGAAGAAGGCCGATATGGGCCATATGACGTTGCGTCTCGACCAGGTCGGGGTGGACGCGGTTCTGGAAGACGCCCGCGTGACGCTCCAGCCCCTCGCCAAGCGCCGGGACGTTCGCTTGCAATTCGACTCGGTCAATCCGCCGACGCTCGCGTTCTACGACCGCGAACGCGTTTTGCGGGTCATGATGAACCTCGTCGGCAACGCGATCAAGTTCAGCCCTCGGCACGGCAAAGTCGTCGTCAAGGCGCGCAGCGATCAGCAGTTCGCTTACATCTCCGTCATCGACAACGGCCCGGGGATCCCGCAAGGCCAACTCTCCGGCTTGTTCGACAATTTCTGGCAGGCGCGCAAGACGGCTGACCAGGGGCCCGGCATCGGCTTGGCGATCGTGAAGACGATCGTCGAGGCGCATGGGGGCACGGTGGCGGTCGAAAGCCACGTCGGGCATGGCTCGACGTTCACGTTCTCACTGCCGCGCCGCCGGCCCGTGGGCGCGCAGGTCGGTCGGCCGGCGTCGTCGGTGCGTCCCGCGTCCCGCGCCAAGCCGGCTCCGTCCCAGGACGCGCTTTCCAGCGGTCCCGCCCAATGAGGGCCGAGGCGGGCTCTGGGCTTTCGGCCCGTCGCCCGCCGGATTACTGGTACTTCACCGAGCAACCATAGGGTTTCGACGAGGCGACCGCGATCGCTTTTCCGGCGAGCGCGGAGTCGAGCGCGGAGGAGACGAAATTCTTCGACGCCGGGATCACGGCCGGATCGGCGGAGTCGTTGTCGTCGATGCCGCCGGCGTACGCGATCGTGCCATTGGGGTCGATGATGTACATATGGGGCGTGGTCTTCGCGCCGTAGGCGCGGCCCATCGCCCCGGACTCGTCGATCAGGACCGCGTTCGCGGCCATCTTCGTCTCGGAGGCGAGCTTCGTCGCCGCGGCTGGGGTCAGATGGCCTTGTTTGCCTTTGGCCGACGAAATCACCGTCAGCCAGGTGACGCCTTTGCCGACGTAGTATTTTTGGAGCTTCTGCATGTTCCCGCTGCCGTAGTGCTTTTTGACGTAGGGGCAGTCCTTGTTGAACCACTCGAGCACGAGCCATTTGCCTTTGGCGTCGGCGAGCGCGCGCGTCTTGCCCGTGGCGTCCGTCACCGAAAACGCGGGGGCCGGTTTTCCGGGAACGGCTTCGGCGGACGCGAAGCTCGCGGGGAAAAGGGCCAGCATCGCGATGAGCGTCAATTTCATTGTCTCTCCTCCTTGTGGGTGGCTAATTCGCGGATCATATCGAGCGTGAGGATTTGAGGAAGGAGCCTCGGTTCCGCCGCGGCCGGGTAATACGCGTAGACCGGCACCGAGTTGCGCCCGAGCCCGGCGAGCGCCGCGGTGATTCCGGGATCTTGCCGGGTCCAATCGGCGCGGAGCCGAAGGATCCCCGCGCCCTCGAAAAGCGCGTCGGCCTCTTCGGTTTCGAGCACCGCGGCTTTGTTGACCTGGCAGGTGATGCACCAAGCGGCGGTGAAATCGATGAAGACGGGCCTTCCTTCTTTGCGGACGGCCTCGAGTCGATTCGCCGAATAGGGTTCCCAATCGGTCGAAGCGCCGGCTGCGGCGGGTTTGGCGGCCCTCTTGGCTACTAATGC
>JAJTYM010000019.1 GCA_021463345.1 Pseudobdellovibrionaceae bacterium
ATCGCGTCAATTGACGCGATCCTGAAGAACATTGGCGTTTGCCTTTTTACGGGTTCGGCGGGGTGGCTGGGAAGGGTGAGAGGGCAGATGATTTCCCGCTCTTCTTCGTGGCTCGAACTTCGTATCGAGCGCGCTTGGGCGGTTTGCCGGAGCGTCGACTCCCGGGCTCTCAGTCGTGTTTCATCAGTCGCGTTTCATCAATGGATGGTGCGCGAGCCGTCGAGATAGCTCTCGATCTCCTGGTCCCGGTCGGCTTGATCGATCACGGCGTTTTGCAGCTGCGAGAGCTGGTTGACCATGACGTTCTTGGCTTCGCCGAACGCTTCGTAGACGCTTTCGCCTTGCCCTTCGGCGGTGAGCTTTCCGTCTTCAACCGTCATCGTGAGTTGCACGAGGTAGTCGCCTGCCGGCGGGGGTTCGCCGCGCGGGTCCCGCTCGGCCGCCGTTCCGCCGTTTTCCGATGCGACTTGCTGGACGGTCACGGCCATCTGCGAGTCGGCGAGCAGGTACGGCTGCAGTTCGACCAACTGCTGGTAGATGTAGGCTTTCAGTTCGCGGTCGGTTTCTGTCTGCGGTGTCGCTGGCCGCGGTATCGCTGTCGGCTGCATTCGGTCCTCCCGACGTTTTGCCGCCGACTTTTCCTTGATCGGCCGGGACAACCTGGGTCGTCTGGCGCGAAAGTCAAGCGGCGCCCGGACTTGAGCGTCTCATCCGCGTTTGTCGAGCGGAACCAGGGCTCGCGGATGTGTCCGTATCTTCTTACTTCAAGGCCGAAATTTCGAGACATGCGGACAATCGCGAACGGAAAACCGCAAGGGCCACGCCGCCGCGTCACCCGCGTACGACACGCCCACGCGTGGTGAGGCCGCGATCATGGAATCGGGGTAGGCCCTCGCTCGGGCGCGTTCGATGAACAGCCTCGGCCCTTGCAACGAAAGGCGGTCGCAGCTCTTGTCGATCGCGAGGGCCTCGCACAGGCGGGCGGGCCCGTTCGTGAGGTCGCGCTCGTGTGACGAGCGGCGCCGGCGCCGCATGGTCTCCAAGCCTTCTTCCGGGACCAGAGCTCGGATCAGAACGGCTTCGGGCTCCTCGGCCGATCGCGTGACGACGTTGAAGCAGAAATGCATGCCGTAAATGAAATAGACGTACGCATGGCCGCCGGGGAGGTACATGGCCTCGACCCGCTCCGTGCGGCGGCGGTTGAAGCTGTGGCAAGCGCGGTCGCCGGCGCCCAAGTAGGCTTCCGTTTCGACGATGAGCCCGCTCAGGCGCTCGTCGTTGACGACGTGCACGAGGCGTTGGCCCAGCAAACGACGGGCGACGTCGACGGTTTTCCCCGCGTAAAATCGCAGTGGCAGGATCGGCCTTGTCACGACGGCGAGAATAGCACAGCATGGCCGGGCTGAAAAACGCGGGGAGGGACGGAGTGAGCCGGATGACGAGCCAAAAACCGGACGGTGGGTCGCCTGCGGCGTTGGATGCGCCCGAAGCCAAGGACGTCAAGTTGGAGCCGAGCTGGAAGCGGGTCCTGCGCGAGGAATTCGAGAAGCCGTACATGCGGAGCTTGAAAGCGTTCCTTGGGCAGCGCATCGAAGCCGGAGTGAGGATCTATCCGCGCCCGTCGGAATATTTCAACGCCTTCTCCCACGCGCCGTTCGACGAAGTGAAAGTCGTCATCCTCGGTCAGGACCCGTACCACGGCCCCGGCCAGGCGCACGGTTTGTGCTTTTCGGTCCGTCCCGGAGTGCCGCCGCCGCCGTCGTTGCTCAACATTTACAAGGAGCTCGGGACCGACATCGGTTTCAGGCCCGTTGACCACGGCTATCTGATGCCTTGGGCGGACCAGGGCGTCCTGCTCCTCAACGCCGTTCTGACGGTCGAAGCCGGGCGGGCCGCTTCCCATCAAGGCAAGGGTTGGGAGGAGTTCACCGACCGTGCGATCCACGCGCTCAACGAGCGGCGCGATCGCTTGGTGTTCATCCTCTGGGGTGCGTACGCGCAGAAAAAAGGCAAATTCATCGATCGCGAAAAGCATCTCGTGATCGAGGGCCCGCATCCGTCGCCGCTCTCGGCCTCGCGCGGTTTTTTCGGCAGCCGCCCGTTCTCCAAGGCGAACGCGTACCTCGAAAAGCACGGCCTCGCGCCGATCGATTGGCAGTTGCCGATGCTCAAGGACATCCCGACCGGGGAGAAACACTGAGAAGGAGTGGTCTTATGCGTTCTCTTTTGATTTTCGCGGTGGCGTTCGCGAGCGTTCAGGCGCACGCGCAGCTCAAACAGGTGATCGAACTCGATTCGGGCGCGTGCTGGGCGTCGGAAGAGGGCGCTGGAGCGTGGAAGATCGCCTCCTTCAACGATGGGGCCGCGTTTCCGATCGATCGGTTCCGCTTGGAGCGCGAGTTCTTCCCGGTCCTCGAAAGGCAGCTGAGGGACCAGGGGTTCGACACGTTCGGCGCGGCCGGTTTCCAGGCGCATCTTTATTGCTCGAGCGCCGGGCACGGTTTGATCTTCAACTTCGGCGGAGCCGAGCGGCCTTTTTGCGCCCATGCGAGCGGCGCTTTGGATGAGACCTCCGTTTACCCGCACTTCGACGGGGGCGAGGGCGAGTGTTCCGGGGTGGAACCGCTGAGCCTGCTGGTGACTCCCAAACCGACCGAAGACGTCGCGCATTTCGCGCTGGCGCTTCGCGGGCCCGAGCACGAGGGCCTCGTCGTCGACGCGCGGGCGTTGCCGCTCGCGGGGCTCGTGGCGGTGACGTTGCGGGCCGAGTACCGGTTCCGCGAGGACGAGGCCCGTGACCAACTCCTGCGCGACGCGGTTTTGGGGCCGAGGATCGAATCGGTGGATTACAACAGCGTCCATCTCGTCTCGGGAAGCTCGCGTTTCCTTTTCGACGGAGAGTACGGAGGGTACTGACGTTCTTCTCGCCTCGATGAATTGATCGAGGCGCCGGTTGCCGCGCCGATCGGGATCGCCGTCCTGGAGAGGCTCGGTGATCGGCGATGCCGAGGCATGGGGTGTGCGGCGCGTCTTCGGGCGCCCGCGACGGGACTCCAGGCTTGAATTTCCAGGCGTTCCCTCCTAGTTTTCAGAGCTTGCTCCACGGGTTCTCCGGCTCGTCACAATGGGGGATTTGCCATGAAATTCGCAAAGGGGTTCGCAGTCGGGTTCGCGCCGGCGCTCATCGGGCTTCCGTTCGCGTTCCCATCGCCGGCGGCCGCCGCCGCGGGCAAAACGTTCGTTTACTGCTCGGAAGGTAGCCCGAGCACGTTCAACCCGCAAAAGGGGACCGACGGCCCGACTTTCAACGCGAGTTCCCGCACGATCTACAACCGCTTGGTCGACTTCGAGAAAGGCGGCACGAAAATCCTCCCGTCGCTCGCCGAGAGCTGGGCGGTGAGCAAGGACGGCAAATCCTACACCTTCCAGCTTCGCAGGGACGTCGATTTCCACACGACGGCGTCGTTCGCGCCCAAACGCAAGTTCAACGCCGATGACGTCGTCTTCACGTTCGAGCGCATGCTCAAGCCCGGGCACCCGTACCACAACGTCAACGGAGCGACGTACGAGTATTTCAAGTCGATGGGGATGGACAAACTCATCCTCGACGTCAAAAAGGTCGACCCCTACGCCGTGCGGTTCGTCTTGAGCAAGCCGGAGTCGCCCTTCCTCGCCAACATGGCCATGGATTTCGCCTCGATCCTCTCGGCCGAGTACGCGACGCTGCTCACGAAAAACAACAGGCCGGAGAAGATCGACATGGAGCCGGTCGGCACGGGTCCGTTCGTCTTCAAGCGGTATGAAAAGGACAACCAGATCCGCTACGTCGCGCATCCCTCGTATTTCGGCGGCAAGCAGGCGATCGACAACCTCGTGTTCAGCATCACGCCGGACGCGAACGTGCGTTACCAGAAGCTCAAGCGCGGTGAATGCCATCTGATCGCCGAGCCGCCGGCGACGGACCTGAAGGCGATGAGGGCCGACGGCGGCCTGCAAGTCCTCGAACAGGAAGGGCTCAATGTCGGTTACTTGGCGATGAACGTGCAGAAGAAGCCGTTCGGCGACGTGAAGGTGCGCAAGGCGGTGAACTTCGCCCTCAACCGCAAGTCCTACCTCGACGCGATTTACCACGGGAACGCGTCGCTCGCGAAAAACCCGATCCCGCCGACGATGTGGTCGTACAACGAGGCGGTCCCGGACTACGAATACAACCCCGAAAAAGCGAAACAGCTGTTGAAGGAGGCGGGCCTCGCCGACGGCTTCAAGGCGAAGCTCTGGGCCATGCCGATCTCGCGCCCCTACAACCCGAACGGCAAAAAAATGGCCGAGATGATGCAGGCCGACCTTAAGAAGGTCGGCATCGAGGTCGAGATCGTCACCTACGACTGGCCGACGTATCTCGACAAAGCCCGTCGGGGCGAGCATGAGATGCTGCTCATGGGATGGACGGGCGACAACGGAGATCCCGACAATTTCATGAACGTGCTGCTCGGCTGTGGAGCGGTCGACGGCGGATCGAATTACTCGCGTTGGTGCCAGAAGCGGTACAACGGCCTGATCGACGACGCCCGCGTCACGTCGGACATGAAGAAGCGTTCGGAGATGTACGGGAAGGCGCAGGCGATTTTCAAGGACGAAGCGCCGTGGGTGACCCTGGCGCACGCGAAGGTTTTCCGCGCCATGCGCAAGGAAGTCAGCGGTTACAAGATGAGCCCGTTCGGCACCGATTCTTTCGTCGGCGTCGATCTGCGGAAGTAAACGTCTCTTTGGGAGTCGAATGCTCGCGTTCCTGGTCAGGCGCCTGTTCGTCGTGATCCCCACCCTGGTGGGGGTTTCCCTCGTCGCATTCGCCCTCATCCGCCTGGTCCCCGGCGACCCCGTGTTGCTCTTGATCGGCGAAAGGGGCGCTTCGCCCGAGGTTTACGAGCAGATGAAGGCCGCTTATGGCCTCGATAAATCGCTGCCGACCCAGTACGGGTTGTTCATGCGGAGCGCGGTCGCCGGCGATCTGGGGCAGTCGATCCATTCCGGTCGCGGCGTCCTCGAGGAGTTCGCCGACCGGTTCCCGGCGACGCTCGAGCTCGGTTTCGTCGCCCTCTTTTTCGCCGTGCTCTTCGGTTTGCCGATGGGGATCGTCGCCGCGGTCAAACGCAACTCGGTCTTCGACTACGCGTTCATGTCGGTTTCGCTCGTCGGTTATTCGATGCCGATTTTCTGGTGGGGCTTGATCCTGATCCTCTTCTTCAGCGTGCAGCTCGGCTGGACGCCGGTTTCGGGGCGCATCGGTATCGTTTACGACGTCCCGGCGTGGAGCGGGTTCTTGTTGGTCGACGTTTGGAAGGCCGGGGAGGGATGGGCGGGGTTTTGGAGCGCGGTTCGGCACCTGCTCCTGCCCGCGACCGCTCTCGGCACGATCCCGCTCGCCGCGATCGCGCGCATGACTCGGTCGAGCATGCTCGAGGTCCTGGGAGAGGACTACATGCGCACGGCCCGGGCGAAAGGTGTCAGCCGCGCGGGTGTGATCGTCGTGCACGGGCTGCGCAACGCCCTGGTACCGGTCGTCACGGTCATCGGTCTGCTCGCGGGTCACATCGTGACCGGCGCGGTTCTCACGGAAACCATCTTCTCCTGGCCCGGTATCGGGCGATGGCTGGTCGCGTCCGTGGCGGCGCGGGACTACCCGGTCGTGCAGGGAGGGATTCTTCTGATCGCCTCGGCCGTGATCCTCATCAATACCATGGTCGATCTCGCGTACGCGTGGGCGAACCCTAAAATGAGGCTGCAGTCATGAGCGGCGTTGCGGAATCGCGGGCGCCGTCATCGGGTGCTCTCCCGGAACCGTTCGATGGGTACGGCGGGGCACCCTCGGCCTGGCGCGAGTTCTGGGAGTCGTTTAGCGCCAACCGCGGCGCGCTCCTGGGGCTCGCGGTCGTGGGCGCTTTCGCCTTGGTCGCCCTTCTCGCGCCGTGGCTCGCGCCGTACGACCCTTCCGCCGTGCACGAAGGCGCGTTCAAGCTCCCGCCCGCTTGGCAGGAGGGTGGCTCGATGGCGCATGTCCTCGGTACCGACGACGTCGGGCGCGACTTGTTGAGCCGCCTCATCCACGGCGCGAGGATCTCGATGGGCGTCGGCTTCATGGTCGTGGCCTTCTCCATGACGACCGGGGTCGCGATCGGGTTGACCGCCGGTTACGCGGGCGGCTGGATCGATGCCGCGATCATGCGCATGACCGACGTCATGATGAGCCTGCCGAGCATTCTGCTCGCGATCGTCGTCGTCACGATCCTCGGGCAGGACCTCTCCAACGCGATCGTCGCCGTCGGCGTGGTCGTCGTGCCCAACTTCGTGCGGCTCGTGCGCGCTTCGGTGCTCGCCGAAAAAGGCAAGCCGTATGTCGTCGCCTCGCGCAGTTTCGGGGCGGGCCATTTCCGCCAGGCCGTCGTCAACATCCTGCCCAACTGCTTGGCTCCGGTGATCGTGCAGGCGACCCTGGGGTTCAGCGACGGCATCCTGAACGTGGCGGCGTTGGGTTTCCTGGGGCTGGGCGCGAAGCCCCCGACCGCCGAATGGGGCACCATGCTCTCCGATGGCCGCGCGTACATCGAAAGCGCGAGCTGGCTGGTGACTTTCCCGGGCCTGTGCATTCTCGCCGTGGTCCTGGCGTTCAACCTCCTGGGTGACGGTTTGCGCGACGCCCTCGATCCGAGGTTGAAACGATGAGCCTCCTCGACGTGCGCGATCTCAGCGTTCAGTTCCAGACCCGCCGCGGGGCTGTCACCGCGATCGATTCGCTCAGTTTCCGGATCGAGGCGGGGAAAACCCTGGGGATCGTGGGGGAATCGGGCTCCGGGAAAAGCGTGACGTCGCTGGCGGTCATGCGCTTGCTCGCCGAGGCGGCGCGGATCTCGTCGGGCCAGGTCCTGTTCGAAGGCCGTGACCTGCTGAGGCTCTCCGAGAAGAAGATGCAAGAGACGCGCGGCCGCGATATCGCGATGATTTTCCAGGATCCCATGACGAGCCTGAACCCGAGTTACGCGATCGGCTTCCAAATCGAGGAAGCCCTGCGCATCCACGGCGACGCGGGCGGGACCGAGGGGAAGGGAGGGCGGCGCGCCAAGGCGATCGACCTCATGAGACAGGTGGGGATCCCCGATCCGGAAATGCGGCTCAAAAGCTTCCCCCACCAGCTTTCAGGCGGCATGTCTCAGCGGGTGATGATCGCGATGGCGATCGCCTGCAGCCCTCGGCTGTTGATCGCCGACGAGCCGACGACGGCTCTGGACGTCACGATCCAAGCGCAGATCCTCCAGCTTTTGCGCGATCTGCAGAAGAGCCGCGGCATGGCCTTGATGCTGATCACGCACGACATCGGCGTGGTCGCGAGCATGGCCGATGAGATCATGGTGATGTACGCGGGCCAGGCCGTGGAGCGAGGGGAGGCGAGGGACGTGATCGAGCGCCCGCGGCACCCGTACACGGCGGGTCTGCTCGCAAGCCTTCCGGCCGCTCACGGCCCGCGCGGGTTCCGCGCGCGCCTGCCCACGATCCGCGGACTGGTGCCGGACCTCTCGCGGCGGCCGCCGGGTTGCCAAATGAGCCCCCGTTGCGACTTCGCCGCCGACGCGTGCCGGTCCTCGTCGCCGCCGGAAACGACGGAGGGCGGGCGCATGGTGAGGTGTTTTTACCCGAGGTGACGCGCCAGGGCCCGCGGGTCCGGCGGTTTCGCGAAACGACGCATGGAGAAAAGGCATGAAAAAGAGGAGGACAAACATGAAGGTTCTATCGATGGTCGCGATCATGATCGCGTTCGGGTCGCCGGCGTTCGCCGCGACCTCGGAACAGGTGTCCAAGGAGGCGGGTGAGGCCGTCGACGCGGCCACCGCTTACGCCAACGAGTCCAAGGACGAGTTCGCCCGCGAGATGCGCGCGAACCTCGCGGACGTCGAAGCCGATATCTCGGATTTGAAAAACCGGGCGGGCGCCGCCGCCGAAGACGCCCGCGGCCGGATCGACGAGCGGATCGCCGAGCTCGAGAAAAAGCGCGACGCGATGAAGAAGCGCCTCGACAAACTCTCGAACTCCAGCGACCGCGCGTGGAAGCGCATGAAGTCAGGCCTCGAGAGGGCCTGGAGCGAAGTGAAAGTCGCCTACAAAAAGGCGTCCAGCGAGTTCGAGGCGGAGGAAGCTTCCAAAGAATGAAGGCGAGGAGCGGAGCGGTCCGCGCGTCGTTTTTGAGGGCGGCCTTCACAGTCGCCGGGAGACGAGATTTTGCCCGTCAGTCGCGATTCGTCCGTCAGTGGTGAAGTTCTCATGGAAGCCAGGGAGCTGGGCAAGCACTATGAAGTGCGCCGGCTCTTCCGGCCCGCCGCGACCGTCAAAGCGGTCGATGGCGTGAGTTTCGTCGTGCGCAGGGGCGGGACGCTCGCCGTTGTCGGCGAATCGGGTTGCGGAAAGAGCACGCTCGCGCGCCTCTTGATGCGGATCGAGCCGCCGAGCTTCGGGGAAATCCGCCTCGGGGGAGCCGTCGTCGGAACGGCCGATAAGCCGGCCGGCGAGGCGGTCGACGCGAGCTCCTACCGTCGGCGCGTGCAGATGATCTTCCAGGACCCGTATTCGTCGCTGAACCCGCGCAAGACGGCGCGCTCGATCATCGCCGAGCCCCTGGTCGTGAATTCCGGCCTCTCCAAGTGCGAGCGCGAAGACCGCGTGCTCGAAATCCTCGACAAGGTCGGTTTACGGCCCGACGCCGCCGATCGGTACCCGCACATGTTCAGCGGCGGCCAACGTCAACGGATCGGGATCGCCCGCGCGTTGATGTTGCGGCCCGAGCTTCTCATCTGTGACGAGCCCGTGTCGGCTCTCGACATCTCGATCCAGGCGCAGGTGCTGAACCTGCTCATGGATCTGCAGGACGAGTTCGGCCTGAGTTACGTGTTCATCTCCCACGATCTCGGCGTCGTGCGCCACATCGCCGACGACGTGATGGTGATGTATTTGGGCAAAGTGATGGAGTACGGCCCGAGGGAGCCGATTTTCTCGGCGCCGAAACACCCCTACACGCAGCTGCTGCTGTCGAGCACCCCGGGCGTCGCGGGGGGGCCAAAGGGTGGCCCGCCCGCGGGGCGATCGACCGGGGAGTTGCCGTCGCCCTTGAATCCGCCGCCTGGCTGCCCGTTCCAGAAACGGTGCCCGAGCGCCATGGATGCCTGCGCTCGGGTCATGCCGTCGCCGCGCTCCGTTGATGGCCGCCAGGTCGCCTGCCATCTCTACCCGGAGGCGTGACCCGTCAAGGTGAGGCTGAGTGCGAGCGGGCGGTGGGCCGCCGCCTTTTCGCTCGACGGAAGTCGAGCTGCTTCAGCCTCCGCACCGGGTTTCCGATAGGCGCAGGGGGCCGGCGACATGAAACTCAAGATCGACACCAATCATCAAACAGCGGCGGTCGCGCTGCCGCCCGCCGGTCGATTCACGCTCCGTCACCGGAACGAAAGCGAAACGCTGGTCTTCGTCGGCGGGTTGATGAGTTTCGGGCGTTCGTACGGCCAGCTTGTCATGCCCGACGACCCCGAGATCAGCCGCAGCCACGGCGTGATCTTCGAGGATTCCGGCCGACTTTTCCTGCAGGACGACGCCAACGTCGCCAATCCCACGATGGTCGACGGCAAACCCGCGCCGCCGGGAAAACCCGTTCAGGTCGAACTCGGCGCGACGGTCGCGATCGGTCTCTACGTTTTTAAGGTGGAAGCGGCTCCTCTCGCCCACGGCGGCCGGGCGGTGCGAGAGGACGCGACGCGAGATTCAAGGCCGTCCGCCGCGCCGAAAGGCGCGCGCGCGGCGCTTCTGCTCATGGCCGCGCTCGCTTTGATCGGTTACTACGGTTACACGATCACGTACGGGAGCGGGTCTTCGCTCCCAGAGCGTTTGCCGGCGACGCGGCCCGCTCCGCGCCCGCCGCCGCAACCGGCGTTGGAACTCCCTTCGGAGCCCGCGCCGGGACTTGAGCCGGAACCCGTGGCGGAGACCGTGTTCGAGCCAGAAGCGATGCCGGAGACGGCGCTGGAGCCGGCATCGGAACCGGAGCCAGAGGTGGAATCGGCGCCGCAGGCGACGCCGAAACCCAAGCCGGCGCGCTCGCCGACGAAAAAAAAGAAAATGAAACGCAAGTCGGCGTCCGAGGGACTGCCGCTCAAGCTGCCGCCGAAGAGATCAAAACCATCGCGGGGCCGCGATTGAAAAAAGCGGCTCGTCATTGTTTCGCGAAGTTTCGCGAAGCGGGCGGGGGCGTGAAGCCCGTTCCCCGCCCGCGCGGCCTCTCGCCCGCCCCTAGCGGACGGTCCCTTTGTACATGTAGGCGATGCCAAGCGAAAGCGGCCGCCATTCGATCGCCGCGAAGCGGCCGGTGGAGCGCATGAGGTCCGCGAATTCTTCGCGGCAGGGGAATTTCGCCGATGAACTTTGCAGGTATTCGTACGCTTTCGGTTGGCCGGTCACCAGGCCGCCGATCTTGGGCATGAGCCGGCTGCAGTAGAAGTTGTACGCGCCGGCGATCAGCGACGAGTTCGGCTGGCCGAACTCGAGCACCATGACCACGCCTCCGGGCTTCACCACGCGGCCGAGTTCGCTCAATCCTTGTCGCGGGTCACCGACGTTGCGGATGCCGAACGAGATGCTGGCGGCGTCGAAAGAGGCCGTCGGATAAGGCAGGTTCGTGACGTCGGCCGTTTCGAAACGGATGTCGACCCCGGCGCGCACGGCCTTGGCGGGCGCTGGGACGAGCATCTCGGCGCAGAAGTCGGTGCCGAACACCTCGCCGTCGCGGCCGACGGCTTTCTTGAACTCGATGGCGAGGTCGCCGGTGCCGGTGGCGCAGTCGAGCGTTTTCGCGCCCGGACGCACGCCGCTCCATTTCACCAGCTTGCGTCGCCACGCATGGTGGACGCCGGCCGAGAGGACCGTGTTGGCGAGATCGTAGCGGCCGGCGATCGCGCTGAACATGCCGTGGATTTTTTCGGGACTCGGCCCTTGGTATCGCGTCGTCATCGTTCGGCTCACAACCGCGCCAGGGTTCGGCCGGTGGCCTCAAGGACCCGAGCGACGCCCTCGGTGATCGAGTTGAACTGCGCGAAGTCCAAGGCCTGGTGGGCATCGGAGAGCGAGCGGGCCGGATCGGGGTGGACTTCCACGATCAATCCATCGGCGCCGACCGCGGCGGAGGCGAGCGAGAGCGGCGGGATGAGCTCGGGCCGACCCGTGCCGTGCGAGGGGTCGACGATCACCGGGAACGGCGAGTGCGCTTTGACGTACGCGACGGAATTGAGATCGAGCGTGTTGCGGGTCGTGGTCTCGAACGTGCGGATGCCCCGTTCGCAGAGGACGACGTTTTCGTTTCCGCCTCTGACGATGTAGTCGGCGGCGAGCAGCCATTCCTCGACCGTCGCCGAGAAGCCCCGCTTGAGAAGGACGGGCGTCCGCAGGCGACCGAGCTCCGCGAGCAACGCGTAGTTGTACATGTTGCGCGAACCGACTTGGAACATGTCGACGACGGCCGCCAGGTCGCCGATCTGGCGCGGATCGGTGACCTCGCTGACGAACGGCAGGCCGGCGGCGGCCTTGATCTCAGCGATGAATTTGAACGCTTCGCCGCCCAAACCTTGGAACGAAGCCGGGTTTGTCCGCATTTTGTGGACGCCGCCGCGCAGGAAAACGGCGCCGCCGGCTTTCACTCCCGTCGCCGCGGCCTGGAGTTGCTCGCGCGATTCGACGGCGCAGGGGCCCGCGATCACGACGAAATCACGGCCGCCGAAGCGAATCTCGCGCGCGCCGGCGGACGGGGATTGGTATTTCACGGTGACCGTTCGAGTTTGCGCGCCCATTCCGATGCCTGCCTCAACGAGGCCTGAAAAATCCGCGGTGAATCCGGAAACAGGTTACCAAATCCGCGGCGTTAGGGGTATCTAAAGTCCCTGAAAGTTCAATCGCGCCGAGATCATGGCTCCCCAGGCCCTGATGTCACGACGTCGGGACCCAAAACCTGTATGCAAACCGGCACGATACAAAAGGGCATGGCGACTGGTCAAATCGACAGTGCACTCGGCCCGGCCGAGGCCGAAAAATTCCTGGAAAACGGTTGGATCGTCGCTCTCGAGGACGGGCGCTTCGCCGTCGGCTGGGGGGCCGGCTCTTGGCAAGAGGCGCCTCGGGTATCGCCGCGCTCCCGAACGATCGCTCTGTTCGCTCCCGATTTTTACATGACTCAAGCTCGGCCTTGGTGGGTTTCCGAAGGGACCGCGGTCGTTTCCGCCGGCGGATTGGCCCGCGCCCTCGCCGCTGGACGCGTTTGTGAGAGCCATTTGCGAACTTCTTGGAGGGAGCCCGAGTTCGCGCGTTTCGCCGCCGTCTTCCGGGCGTTGCAGGGAGAGTTCCGCGCGGGTTGGGCGTGCAAAGCGGTTCCCGTGGTGTACGCCGAAGCCGAAGGGGACGGCGGATCCGAAGCGACGCGGTCGATCCTGGAGCGCGGGCTGGCGAACGCGCGCGCGCCTTTGAAGCTTTACGGTTGGTGGGGCGGCGGCCATGGGATCATCGGCCTCACTCCCGAATCCCTGTTCCACCGCGAACCGGGCGGGCCGGTGAGGACCATGGCCTTGGCGGGCACGCGCCGGGGGCGACTGAGCGAACGCGAACGCGAGGAGTTCGTGAACGATCCCAAGGAGCGGGCCGAGCACGGCTGGGTCGTCGACGATCTCCGCGAGCGGTTGTCGGCGTTCGGCGACGTGCGCGTGGGACCGACAGGGGTGCTTCAGCTTCCCGCGCTCGCGCACTTGCACACGCCGATCGACGCCGACGCCGACGCCGATTTCGAAACCCTGGCCCGCGCGCTCCATCCGACCCCGGCCCTGGGTTTCGCGCCGCGCTCATTGGGCCTCGCGTGGATGAAGACCTGGGACGAAGTCGAGCGCCGCGCGCGTTTCGGCGCGCCTTTCGGCGTGAGGATGGAAACGGACGCCGGACCGCGGCTGCAGTGCCTCGTCGCGATCCGCAACGTGCAGTGGGCGGATCTGGGCGGCGCGCGCCGCTGGAGGCTCGGTTCGGGTTGCGGCGTCGTCGCGCAAAGCGTGTTGGAAAACGAATGGGCCGAGCTCGCCGCCAAGCGCGAGTCGGTCCGCCTGTCGTTGGGTTTGTGACGGAATTCGCGAGGGGGCCATGAGCGGACGCGATGTCAATATTCAGGCTTCGCGCGAGTTGCTCGATGCGCTCGCCGCTCTCGGCGTCGCCGATGTGGCCGTTTGCGCCGGCGCGCGGAACAGCCCCCTGGTCGCCCTGCTCGAGGCCACCGTCGGCCTGCGCGTGCACTCGTTCTTCGAGGAGCGTTCGGCGGCGTTTTTCGCTCTCGGTCGCGCTCGCCGCTCGGCGCGGCCGGCGGCCGTCGTCACGACGTCGGGCACGGCCGCGGCGCAGCTGCTGCCCGCCGCGATCGAGGCGTTTCACACCGGCGTGCCGCTCGTTCTTGTCACGGCCGACCGCCCCCGCCGCTTGCGCGGCACGGGCGCGCCCCAAGCGATCGATCAGACGGGGCTTTACGCCAAGTTCGTCGGCCTCGAAGTGGACGTCGAGGCGGGCGAAGAGATTCGCGGCCGGCTCGCGGCCTGGCGGGCGGTTTCGCCGTTGCACGTGAACATCTGTTTCGACGAGCCCCTCCTGGACGGCCCGATCCTGCCTTTGGCGCTGCGGCCCGCTCCCCCCGCTCCCCCCGGTATCGGTGAAGCCACGGACTTCGAGGCGGCGTTCGCCCGTTTTTTCGCCGGCGTCCGCCGACCCGTGGCCATGGTCGGGACATTGGCCACCGAGGCCGAACGCCGCGCGGTCGAAGGTTTTTTGGCCGCTTCGCGAATGCCCGCCTACCTCGAGGCGACGTCCGGCCTCCGTGAAAGCCCCGTCCTGGCGTCGCGGGCTTTGCGCGCCGGCGACAAGATCCTCTCATGGGCGTTGCGCTCGGGCGAGATCGACGGCGTTTTGCGCCTCGGCGGCGTGCCGACGGCGCGCATCTGGCGTGATCTCGAGGAGCCTGCGTCGGGGGCGCGGGTGCTGTCTTTGAGTCGCGTCCCGTTCGCGGGTCTCAGCCGCGGCGAGCTGGTCGTGACCGATCTGGCGCGCCTTTCGGGCCGCGCCGCCCCCGAGAGCGATCCGCGCGTCGCGCTCCTCGCGCGCGATCGAGCCGCGGCTGATCGCTTAGAGGCGCTGCTGCGGGCCGAGCCGCGAGCGGAGCCCGCGTTGGTGCGCGCGTTATCGCGCTTGATCCCGGCGGGAGCGCTCGCGTACGTCGGCAACAGCCTGCCGATCCGCGAATGGGATCTCGCGGCGGTTCACGACCGCCCGAACTGGATTCAAGCCAATCGCGGCGTCAACGGAATCGACGGGCAGACGTCGACCTTCCTCGGCCTGCTCGGCGAAGGCGCGGAAGGGTGGTGCGTGCTCGGCGATCTGACGACGATGTACGACCTCTCCGCGCCGTGGGCGCTGCCTTTCGCGCCGGGTTCGCGGGCCCGCTTGGTCGTCGTCAACAATGGGGGCGGCAAGATTTTCTCGCGTCTTTTCGGCGGCGCGCTCTTTGAAAACCGCCATGAGATCGGCTTCGCGGCGTGGGCGAAGATGTGGGGCTTGCCGCACGAGGAATGGCGCGAGGTGCCCGCGGCCTGGGCGGGAGCCGGCCACACGGTCATCGAATTGGTGCCGGAGGCCGCCGCCACCCGCCGTTTCTGGGACGCGTACGACGCGATTTGGGCGGCGCCGTGATCTTCGCGTTGCACGGATTCCTGGGGTTGCCGTCGGATTGGGAGCCGTTCGCCGGCGCGTTTCGCGACCGCGCGGGGGCCGCGATCGCTTTGCGCAAATGGGATCTCTACGCCGATGCGCCGCCATCGCCGCCGGGCGCCGCGCCGATGCGGGTTTGGGCGCGTGATTTTTGCCGGCGCGTCGCCGATGAGCGGGCCGCGCGCGGCCCGTCGGGGAGCGCGAAGCCGATCCTGCTCGGCTATTCGCTGGGCGGGAGGCTTGCGTTGCACGCGCTCTTGGAAAAGCCGGAGCTTTTCGCGTGCGCGGTGATCGTCGGCGCGCACCCGGGTTTGACGGCCGCGGATCTCAAGCTCCAACGCCGTTCCAGCGACGATCGGTGGGCCGAACGTTTTCACGGCGAGGAGTGGTCGTCGCTCGCGCGCGCATGGGGCGAACAGGACGTTTTCCGGGCGCGCTCGCGCGCGCCGGGAGCGATCGAGCTCGCGCGCCGGGAGGTCGATTTCGATCGCGCCTCCCTCTCTCGCGCCATGCGGGCGTGGTCTCTCGCCGGCCAGGAGGACCTCCGAGCTGAGCTGGCCGATGCGCGCGTGCCGACGCTCTGGCTGGTCGGCGCCCTGGATCGTCGCTTCCGCGGGATCTACCGCGAGCTTCGCGTGGATCTCGCCGATTCGCCGGCGCACGCGTTCGCCGAAATCCCCGACGCCGGTCATCGGGTTCCCTGGGAGAACCCGGCTGGGTTCGCTGCCGAGGTCCAGAAATTCTTCAATCAAGTCGTTTAGTTGGTGATTGCCTCGAGGCCTCCTGCGGCCTCTTTATGCTTGGAAGAGGAGCCGATCTCTGCTAGGTATGGGCGACTCAAAATCAGCCCACCCTAGGACGAAGGCGCATGCCAACGATCTCCAAGACCGCTGCGAACAGGACCGCCGTGAAAAAAACCGTCGCGAAAACACCCGCCCCCAAAGTCAGTTCTAAAAACCCGTCGATGGCGACGGGTCTCAAGGCGACCGGTCTCAAGGCATCGGGGCCGAAAGCCAAAAAGACCGTGCGCTCGGGGGCCGGTCGGGCACGGACCCTCCCGGACTACCTCGTCGACACCAAACTCGCCAGGGGCGAGAGATGGACGACGGTGAAGCGCTACGAGGACATCGCGCTCGAGCGCACCGCCGACGGCATCGCCAAGATCACCATCCGCCGCCCCGAGGTGCGCAACGCGTTCCGCCCGAAGACGGTTCAGGAGCTTCTCGACGCCCTCAACGTCGTGCGCGACGACCCGCGAGTGGGCGTCGTCGTGCTCACCGGCCAGGGCGATCTCGCCTTTTGCTCCGGCGGCGACCAGCGCGTGCGCGGCGTCGGCGGCTACGTCGGCACCGACGGCATCCCGCGTTTGAACATCCTCGACGTCCAGAAGGTGATCCGCTCGCTCCCCAAGCCGGTCGTCGCCATGGTCGCCGGCTACGCGGTCGGCGGCGGTCACGTCTTGCACGTCGTCTGCGATCTCACGCTCGCGGCCGACAACGCGCGCTTCGGCCAGACGGGCCCGAAAGTCGGCTCGTTCGACGGCGGCCTGGGTTCGAGCTATCTTTCGCGCATCGTCGGGCAAAAGAAAGCGCGCGAGATCTGGTACCTCTGCCGCCAGTACGATGCGCGCCAAGCGCTCGACATGGGGCTCGTCAACGCGGTCGTGCCGCTCGTCGAGCTCGAGGCCGAAACGCTCAAATGGTGCCGGGAGATGCTGCGGCATTCGCCGCTCGCGTTGCGTTGCCTGAAAGCCGCTCACAACGCCGACTGCGACGGGCAGATCGGCCTCCTCGATTTCGCCGGCAACGCGACCTTGCTTTATTACCTCAGCGAGGAAGGCCAAGAAGGCAAAAACGCGTACATAGAGAAGCGCAAACCGGACTTCTCCAAATTCCCGCGCCTGCCATGAGCCGCCGTTCGAACCGCAAACCGCGCGTCGCGAGCGCGCGCCTCGCCCCGGAACCGCGAAACGGGATTTTGCCGTGGTTGCTGGCGCTTCGCCCGCGCACGCTGACGGCGGCGCTCGTGCCCGTGATGGTCGCCAGCGCGCTCGCCGGCGCCGAGGGCTTCGCGATCAAGTGGTGGGTGTCCTTTTGCGCGCTCGCCAGCGCGCTTTTCATCCAGATCGGCACCAATCTCGTCAACGACGCGCTTGATTTCAAAAAGGGCGCCGACGACGCCCGCCGGGTGGGGCCCAAGCGGGTCACGCAGTCGGGGCTCCTCAGCGAGAGGCGGGTTCTGGCCGGCGGCGCCGCGGCGTTCGCGCTCGCGACCGCGTTCGGCGTTCCGCTCGTGATCGAGGGCGGATGGCCGATCGTCGCGATCGGGATCGCGTCGTTGATCTGCGGCTACATCTACACGGGCGGCCCGTACCCGTTGGCGTACAAGGGCCTGGGCGATCCGTTCGTGGTCGTTTTCTTCGGCCTGGTCGCCGTGCAAGGGACGTTTTACCTGCACGCCGGCACGATCACCGAGAGCGGTTGGGTGGCGGGCCTGCAGATCGGGCTGCTCGCCACGGTCCTGATCGCGATCAACAACTTCCGCGATTCGCGCACCGACCGCGAGGCCGGCAAACTCACGCTCGTCGTGCGCTTCGGCGCCACGTTCGCCCGCGCGGAGATCCTCTTGCTCACGTTCGTTCCGTTCCTCGCCGGGATGTATTGGCTCAAAAACGGCGCTCAGATGGCGGGCACGCTCCCGATGCTGCTTTTGCCGATCGCCCTGCTGATCAACCAGGGCGTGCAGAAGCACGAACCCGGAGCCGTCTACAACAAATTCCTTGGTCAGAGCGCCGGGCTTCATCTGCTCTTCGGCGTCCTCCTGACGATAGGGCTCGCGTTGAAATGAAAATCTGGACGTCGCCCTACGCCCTTCAGCCCCGCCGCCCGGCTTCGGAGGGCGGGCGGGACGCCCGGCGCGGAGCCCTTCTGCGCGTCGAGACGGCGGCGGGGGTCGGTCACGCGGACCTTCACCCCTGGCCGGAACTCGGTGACGAACCTTTGGACGCGCAGTTGGAGTCGCTGCGCGCGGGACGCCCGCTGCGGCTCGCGGCCCGCGCCCTCGCCTGGTCGGAGGTCGACGCCGCCGCGCGCTCTCTCGGGAAAAGCGCGTTCGAGGGCTTGCGGATCCCGCCGAGCCATTTCCTCGCCGTCGACATGGGTTTCGTCGGCCGCGAGATGATCGGGGCGTTGGAAGGCGACGGTTACCGAGCGGTCAAACTCAAAGTGGGACGGGACCCTGCGCGTGAGATCGAAGCTCTCTCGCGCTTGGGCGAAGAGCCTGAAAGCGCCGTCCGGCTGCGCCTCGACTTCAATGCGCGCCTCGACGCCGAGGGGGCGCGGGCTTTCATCGCTTCGTTGCCTCGATCGGTCCGCGAGCGGGTCGAATTCATCGAGGATCCTTGCGCCTTCGCGCCCGCCGCTTGGAAAGCGCTGAGCGCGTCGACGGCTCCCGTGGCGCTCGATCGCGCGGCGGGGGCTGCGGTCGCCTTCGGCGCGATCACCTCCGGCGCGGTCGACGTCCTGGTGGTGAAACCCGCGATCGACGACGCCCATGACGCCGTTTCGACGTTCGTGACGGCCGTATCCGGCCCGAACTACGCGGTCGTCACGTCGTATCTCGATCATCCGTTCGGGCAGATGACGGCGGCGTTTTCTGCGGCGACTTTGGCCGGAGAGCTGCCGGGGCGGATCGGGGTCTGCGGGCTTTTGTCGCATTCCGCTTACGAGCCAAGCGGGTTCTCCGAGGCCTTGCGGCAACGTGGTCCCAACCTCATGCCCGCGGAAGGAACGGGTTTCGGTTTCGACGGGCTCCTGGAGCCCCTCGAGTGGCGGGAGCTCAAGGCGTGAATCCGAGCGTCAACGGCTCCTTTTGGGTTTCCTCCCGCGACGAGCTTCTCGTCAACCCGCGCCTCCCGGAAAACGAAAAGCGCGCTTTCGAAGCGGCCTGGGCCGGCGAGCGCGGCCGGGTGGCGGGCCCGCCGCGGTCGCGCGGCGGGCGCGTCGCTTTGCCGACATCCGGCAGCGCCGGAGCCCTTAAACTCGTCCTGCTTTCCAAAGCCGCGCTGCTGGCGGCGGCGGCGGGCGCCAACGGCCATCTTCGTTCGGATGCGAGCGACGTTTGGTTGAAGACGCTCCCGGATTTCCATGTCGGCGGGCTTTCGATCCATGCGCGGGCGTTCGTTTCGGGCGCGTCGGTCGTGGACATCGCCGGCAGCTCCGCGGGCGGGTGGTCGCCAGAAAAATTCCTGGCGGCCCTGGGCGCATCGGGCGCGACGCTGACATCGCTCGTGCCGGCCCAGCTTTTCGATCTGGTCTCCGCGGGCAAACGACCGCCGCCGGCGCTGCGGGCGGCGGTGGTGGGCGGGGGCGCGCTCGCGCCGGCGCTCTACGCGCGTTCGAGGGATTTGGGCTGGCCCGTTCTGCCGAGCTACGGCCTCACCGAGTGCGGCTCCCAGGTCGCCACGGCGACTTTGGAATCCCTGAGCGCCGCGGGGGTGGATCCGACGCTGGCGCTCTTGCCGCATGTGGAGGCGCGGGAGACGCCCGAAGGTCGGCTCGAGCTGAAAAGCGCGGCTTTGTTGGAAGGCTACTTGTGGCCGTCCGGCGAAGCGAGTCGTTTCGAAGATCCCAAAACCGACGGTTGGTTCGCCACCGAAGACCGTGGGCGCGTGGATGCGGTGAACCGCGCGCTGACGGTGGCGGGCCGGGTGGGCGACTTCATCAAGATCGGCGGCGAGAGCGTGGATCTGTCGACCCTCGAGGCGAAGTTCGAGGCGGCCAAGCTTTCAGCCCCGCCGCCGGGGAAGGACGTCGCGATCCTCGCCGTGCCCGACGAGCGTCTCGGCGCCGTGATCCATCTGCTTCACGAAGGGCCTGAAACGGCCGCGATCCGTTCTTTGATCGCCGCGTTCAACGCGAAGGTCGCGCCTTTCGAGCGGATCCGTTCCGCGAGCGGGGTGGAAAGGATACCCCGTTCCGGAATCGGAAAACTGCTGCGCGCCGCGGCTCTCGCGGCGTTCGAGGCGGAACGGTGAACGAGCCCTAGGCTCGATGGTCGCCCGACGGCCCTTGGTAGCTCCACAACCGTTTTTTCACGGCGCCCGGGGTGAGCGTCGCGAAGATCCGGGCCGCGCGCTTGACCGCGGTGAAGCTCTTCGGACCCCATGGGTAATGGTTGAGAAGGATGTCTTCGTCGAGGACGTTGAAGAGGTAATCGAGGATCAGCGCGCCGATGACGACATCGTCGAGCTGCCCGAAGACCGGGATCCAGTCGGGAATGATGTCGAGGGGCGAGATCAACAAGGCGAGCAGGCCCAAAAGCACTTTCTTGTCGATCGGCGGAATGCGTTCGTCCTCGGCCACCGCGCGGATGAATTGGGCGAGGCGCTTCAAGAATTCGATCGGTTTCCGCCCGTATTCCAGTAGTTGCATGGATCCTCCCGTCGAGGTTCCACGATAACCTTCGCCGCGCCTTGACAGCAAGGGGTCACGGCGGGATAAGCAGCCATAAACATGAAGAAAATCAAGATCTACGACTCGCGCGACTTCCCGGCGTACTTGCCCAAGCTCAACGGGCTTTACGACGACTTGTTCGCCGACGGGAAAGGGTTCCGTTCCCTCCTGATCCAGAAAGTCTCGGGTCCTTTGGGTCTGGAAGACCAGATCGTGCATCTTTTGGCGCAAACGATCGAGTTCATCCACAACGCGTCCCTCCTGCACGACGACCTGGTCGATCGTTCTCAGCTCCGCCGCGGCAAACCCGCGGCTTGGGCGAAGTACACGCCCGAATACGCCGTGCTCGCCGGCGATTACCTGCTCGCGCGCGTGATGGCGAACCTCTCGCGTCACGGCAACGTGCGCCTCATCCAGTACACGGCCGAGGTGATTTCGGACTTGCTCGAGGGCGAGTGGATCCAGGATTCGCTCGTGCGCGACTGGAACATCACGCTCGAGCAGCTCGACCGCGTGCATAACCTCAAGACCGGCTCGCTGTTCAAATGGTGCCTGCGCGCGCCGTTCCTCGCCAAGGGGCGCTACGAGAAGGAATTGCACGATCTCCTCGAGGAAATGGGCACGCTCCTCGGGCTGCTTTTCCAACGCAGCGACGATCTGCTCGATTTCGACGTGCGCAACCGGGAAGGAAAAGCGGTTCTCGGCGACCTGAAGTCGGGTTACCTCAACTCGTTCGGCGTTTTCCTGAGCCGTGACATGGCGCCCGACGTGAAAGAGCGTTTCCTGAGGAGCCAAAGCCTCGGCGAGTTGAAGTCGATCGCGGGCGAAGCGCGTTTCGACGACCGCCTCGCCGAATTCGACCGCTTCAATTCCGGCAAGATCGAGCTCTACCTTCATCTCGCCGAGCGCCTCGCGGGTTTCCTCGACGGCGGGGAAAAAGCCTTGATCGGCGAGCTGCGCCCGCTTCCCAAACCGCTCTACTGGCGGGCGACGTGAGCGGCCCGCGATGACGACGAGCTCCGGACGTTACAAGACCCTCGCGCGCCTGGACCCCGGTTTCAACGCCCACCTCGACGGCACGTTCTCCGACACGCACCGCGCGATCCCCGTGCGGTCGATGAACGTCGATACGGCGCGCGAGGAAGTCACTTTCGAGATCGTGCCCGTGGGCGAGGTCCGCAGGCCCCCGTTGGCGCTCCTGGCGTGGACGTTGACGCGCCCGCAGTCGTTGAGTTTTTCCCTCGGCCCGATGCTCGTGTCGTTCCTTTACGGTTGGAGCCGGCAGGCGCAGTTCCGCGCGGATCTCGTGGCGAGCGCGTTCGTCGCCGTCCTGCTTTTCCACGTCGGCGTCAACGTGCTCGACGATTACTTCGATCACCGCAAAGGCCGCGACCGGTTGAACCCGAGGGGGGGGAGCCGCGCGATCCAGAACGGTTGGGTGCGCGCGATCGCGCTTTTGCGCGCGGGGCTCTGGCTCGTGGGGCTGGCGATCCTCGCCGGGCTCCCGGTCGTGCTCGCCAGCCCGTCGCTGACGCCGCTCGCCGCGCTCTTCGCCTTGGGCTGCGGGCTCGGGCTGGTCAGCCCGTCGGCGCGGCTCAAGTACCGTGGGTTCGGCGAAGCGGTCACGTTCCTGCTCGCGGGCCCGCTGCTCACGTCGGGGTTCGTCTGGGCCACGAGCGGCTCGGCCGGCTGGGATTACGTCGCGCTCGGCTGCGCGTTCGGGTTCACGTCGGTGACGTACTACCATCTCAAGAACATCGAGAACATCATGCTCGACAGCCAGGCCAACTCGCGAACGCTCGCCGCGCGGCTCGGGTTCGACAACGCGAAAAGATCCGTCTGGGCGCTCATCGCGCTTTCGGCGCTCTCGATCGCGGCCTTCGGCTGGACGTCGGGACGCGTTCTTTCTTTCGCCGTCGCGTTCGTCGCGCACGTCGTCGCGATGGTTCCCGTGGCCCGCGGCTTGGGGCGGGCGGCCTCGCCCCTGTCGAGCGATCTCGAGAAACTGCGGCGCAGAGGTTTGCGAGCCCATTGGGCGACGAGCGCGGCGCTCGCCCTCTGCCTCCTCGTCGAGGCGCCGCGCCTGGCGCCGGGGTTTTGACGGATGCGCGCGCGCGTCGCCCTCCGCGTGACCGGCATCGAGAGCCGGCGGGTCCTGGAGCCGCTCGCGGAAAGGCACGGCTGGCCGCTCGTCATCGGAGCTTCGCCCCTGGCGCAGGGTTTCGCCCTCGAGTTCGAAAACGACCGTTTGCAACTGCGCGATCTCGAACGGCCGAAACTGGGCGCGCTCGCCGTCGATTTTCTTTCGGATTCGATGCGGCACCGGCGGCGCCACGGGCTTTCGAAAAACCAGATTTTCGCCAAAGCCATCGGCGTCGGGCATCGCCCCGGCCGCACGGTCGTGGACGCGACCGCGGGACTGGGCACCGACGCGTTCATGCTCGCGTGCATGGATTGCAAAGTCGTCGCCGTCGAGCGTTCGCCTGTGGCGTATGAACTGCTCGAGGACGGCTATCGGCGGGCTCTCGACGACGAGGAGGTCGGGACGTGGCTCCCGGATTACCTGCGCCTCGCGCGGGGCGATGCCTCGGCGTATTTGGGCGCCTTGAGCGAGGATGAGCGGCCTGACGTGGTTTACCTCGACCCGATGTACCCGAAGATCGAGGGCAAGAGCGCGTTGCCGAAAAAAGAAATGCAGCTTTTCCGCAAGCTCATCGGCCCCGACGCCGACAGCGAACGCGTCCTGGAACTCGCGCGGGAGGTCGCCAGGGACCGCGTGGTCGTCAAGCGGCCCCACGAAGCCGGTCCCCTCGCGCCGGGGGCGACCCGTTCGTTCGAGGGCAAGACCGCGCGTTACGATATGTACGCGGCGCCCCCCCGTTCCCGGGGTTGAACCCGGTCATTCCAGGATTTGGATCGAGGCGCGGTCCGCGCGCTCGAGGGTCGCGACGAGCTCGTCGTACGCGCGGGTGAACTCGTCGGGCGCGCGTTCACGGTCGTTGAAGCTGAAATAGCGTTTGAGGTCCGCGAGCGCGTTCTTGAGGTTGCCGAGCCGCCGGTGCAGCAGGGCGCGCTCGCCGAGCAGCTGCAAGCTCGCCGGTTGATGCGCCATCAGCGCGTTCTGGATGAGGAGGAGCGCGTCGGGCTCCCCGCGCCGCACGTAGGCGACTTTGAGCGAGAGCAGGTAGTCGGTCATGAACCTTTCGCTAGGCACGTGATCGAGCAGGGCCGAGCGCGGCACGGTGTCGAGGTGGAAGCGCGTGTGCAGCGATTCGAGCAGATCGTCGCTCGAGAGCACGCGGCCGTCGCGCGTGAGATCGATGAAGCGTGAGACCCCTTTGTCGATGAACTTCAAAAAGCAAGTCGGCCGCAGATCGACGAATTCGAGGCGCAAGCCGATCTGGCAGGCGAGGAACGAGTAGATCAGGGACAAAACGGCGGGAGCCCCGGCTCGCGCGGTCAAAACGCGGTGGAGCAGGAGCGCGGGCGACGCGTCCGGGACGTCCTGCAGCCGAGAGACGGCGGAGAAGCCTTTTTCGCCGAAGAAATATCGGTTGAGGATCTCGCAGGATTCGCCCGGCGTCGAATGCGCCGGGGTTTGCGAGCGGAGCTCGTAAGCGAGGAATTGAACGCGTTTGACGACCCAATCGCGGTGGATGGAGGGTTCGAGCTGCGCGCTGACGGTGCTCATTTCCTGCAGCATCCGGTGCAGCACCAAGTCCGAATACGCCGCCCCGTGCGAGGTTCCATCCAGTTGAAGTTCCATAGGTTCCGAGCAATAGCCCGTGACTCAACGGGTGGCAACCGAGGAATCGCAGCGCGACATGTCAGCCATTGAAAACCGACCCCAACAGCCGGGCCGCGAGCGACTGTTCCCGGATGGCTCGCGCCGCGCGCCCGGCGCTTTCTTGACACCCTCGACATCCGTACGGACAATGGCCCGAACCATGCCGGACCAGGAAACCAAACAACTCGTCCAACGACTTGAGGGGCGCGTCCGCGAACTCGAGGCCGAGCTCGCGGAACGCACGCATGACCTGGCCCGGTTCCGCGAGGAACTCGCCAAGGCGAACACGCAACTCGAAAAATTCATCGAACAGATCGGCCAGGAACTCAAAGTGGCCGGCTTGATCCAGAAGACCTTGGTGCCGACCGAGTTCCCCAACATCCCGGGCTTCGAGTTCAGCACCAAATTCGCGCCGAGCCCGATCTCCGGCGGCGATTACTTCGACATCTTCGAACACGAGGACAGGTTCCGTTTCGGCATCGTCGTCGCCAATTCGTCCGGCTACAGCATGTCGGCGCTGTTCCTGTCGGTGCTCCTGAAGATGACCGGGCAACTCGAAGCGCGGAAGGGCGCCGCGCCCGAAAAGATCCTCGAGATGATGGCGCGCGAACTCGTGCCCCACGTGCAGGCCTCCGACCGGGCCAACGTTTTTTACGGAATCGTGGATCGGCGGGGCTTCGACCTGACCTACTCCTGCGCGGGCCGGGTGAAAGCCTTGTTGTTCAGCTACGGGGCGAACAAGCTCCAGCGCCTGGAAACCATGACCGAGCCCTTTCAGGCGGACTTCAAGGGGGAACTCAAGAGTGGAACCGTTTCCCTCAACCCGCGCGACCGGTTGATCCTCTGCACCGAAGGCGTTTTGAGAGCGGCCAACCCGAAAGGGGAATTGTTCGGCGAGGAGAGGCTGTACAAGGCGATCCTCGGCGCGGCGAAGTCCGGCGTTCACGAGCTGCGCAACGAGATCTTCTACCAGCTCGAGGCGTTCTGCCAGGGCCGCGACTTCCCCCAGGACGTCACGGTCGTCGTCACCGAGGTCAAAGACAGGGTCATCAAGCTGGCCAAGAATCCCTAGCTCCCCGCGTCTTCGGCTACTAGAGTTAAAACTCTAGTCTCTCGCCCGTTGAATTCCCCCGCATGGCCGTTAACGCGCGACACTCGTGATTGTCTCTGTTTCCCCCCTTTGCTATATCCCTGGCGTTTGGACCTGGCTCTTCCCCGGAGCCTTGACCCGCTCGCCGAGCGCGGGTTCTGATGGATGTCCCGGGTCTTGATTTCGTTTCAGCGAAAGGATGGCGTCATGGCAGAGGTTTACGAAGGTGCGGTCGACCGTGGTTTGGAAGGCGTCGTCGCGTGCACGACCAAAATCTCTTTCATCGTGGACGCGACGTTGAACTACCGCGGCTACACGATCGAAGACCTCGCGGCGAACTCCACGTTCGAAGAAACGACCTTCTTGCTTTGGAACGGCCGCCTGCCGAAAAAGGACGAACTCGAAAAATTCCGCCGCGACCTCGGCGCCGAGATGGCGCTCGATCCGGCGTTCGTGAAAGCCCTCAAAGAGATCCCCACCAAGGACGTGCACCCCATGGCTTGGCTGCGCACGGCCGTGAGCATGATGTCCTTGTGGGACAAAGAGGCGCAGGACGCCTCCGGCGAGGCGAATGACCGCAAGGCGATCCGCCTGACGGCGAAGATGGGGTCCCTCGTCGCCGCGTTCGAGCGCATCCGCGGCGGCAAGGAGATCGTCGCCCCCAACCCGTCCAAGTCGCTCGCCTGGAATTTCTTTTACACGCTCACGGGCCAGGAGCCCGACGCGGAAATCGTGCGCATGTTCGACGTCTGCCTGATCCTGCACGCCGATCACGAACTCAATTGCTCGGCGTTCGCGATGCGCGTGACGGCGTCCTCGCTTTCGGACCTTTATTCGTCGGCGGTCAGCGCGATCTCGGCGCTCAAGGGCCCGCTCCACGGCGGCGCCAACGAGCAGGTGATGCTCATGCTCAAGGACATCGGCTCCATGGACCGCGCCCGCACGTGGGTCAAGGAAGCGCTCGAAAACAAACAGAAGGTCATGGGGTTCGGCCACCGCGTCTACAAGAACGGCGATCCGCGCGCGAAAATCCTGCGCCAGATGAGCCAGGCCCTGACCAAGAAAGTCGGACAACCGCATTGGTACGAAATGTCCACGCTCATCGACGATACGATGCAAGGGGAGAAAGGCCTGCTCCCCAACGTCGATTTCTACTCGGCGACCGTTTACTACGCGATGGGCGTCCCGATCGACCTCTACACGCCGATTTTCGCGGCGTCTCGGGTCGCCGGCTGGGCCGCGCACGCGTTCGAGCAATGGACCAACAACCGCATCTACCGCCCGCGCGGCAAATGGGCCGGCAAAGAGGGCTTGACCTGGCAGCCGGTCGAGAAACGCTGAGGATCCGCTCGAACGGAGGAGCCGGATCGAAACGCGCGGGGGCCGAAAGCCCGCGCGTTTTTTTTATCGACGGCCCCCATTTGAGACGTTCAAAAACCGCCGCCGCCGAGTTGGCGTGCCGGCGAAGAATTCGCCGTTTTCGGCCGCTCGGGCGACTCGGTCCGGGAAGGTCCGGGAAAGTGCTCAATTCGTTGTCGGGGCAACCACCTAAGGGCTGGTTTTTTCCGTGAAATCCGTCGTCGCGAGGTTCATGTGGAAGGCGTGAAGGCCGATACCGGAAGACGGCGCCCGCGGAGTCCGAGGCGCCGGGCCGCGTGTCGGAGGTTCCCAGATGAAGGGCAATAAGCAGCGGGTCATTCTGGCCAGCACCAGCGAGCAGGAGAATTACATCTTGAAGCGCAAGATCGATCCGATCGTCTATGACCTGGGCCCCATCCAGTTCATGAGCGTGCGCCCGCAGGGAGTGCCTTCGTCCCTCGACAGCTCGGTCAGCCTGGTGGCCATCAACACGCCGTCGTTCAACTCGCAGGCGCGCCTGGCCATAACCGATTCGCGCCGCTTGGGGTACAGGGGACCGATCATGGTCCTCTCCAAGATCGATACCGTCGAAGCGGTCAAGGAGATCAAGGCGATGGAAAACGTCGTGTTGCTCGAGAAGCCTTACGACGTCAAAGATCTCCAGGGCGTCGTGCGCAAATTCATCCTCGCGCGCAAAGTGGAGCAGCGCATTTATCGCCGCTACCACACCGTTCAGCGCGCCGAGGTCGAGATCGTCGGTCGCGACAGGAAATCGGCGACGACGCTCTTCAACCTCTCCCGGGGCGGTTGTTACTTCGAGTTCCCGCGCACGACCGAGGTCAAGGTCGGGGACACGCTCAGGATGACGATCGAGCTCAGCGAGGTGAATCGCCGCTACGCGATGCCGGCCAAGGTGGTTTGGACCACGGCCATGGGCATGTCGGGCGGGCACGGCGTCGGCGTCGAGTTCATCGGCCGCGGCGACGTTGAAAGCAACCCGATCGGCCTCTAGGGCGGGATTGGGCTTCGGTGATCGGTCATTCATGGAGTTGGCGATTGGGACTCGAGTACCGTCTTGAGAACGGCGTTTTGCGCGTGACCTTGAACGCTCCTTCGCGCGGGAACAGCTTCAGTCTGAAGGACGCCGAGGCGCTCGTCGCGGCGCTCGATCTCGCCGACCGGGAACCGGTCAAGGGGTTGCTCCTGGGTTCCGTCGGCCGCCTGTTCTGCGCGGGCGGTGATTTGGACGACTACGCGAGGATGGAGGCCGCGGAGCGCGGCAGGGCCGTGAACGGCAAGATCGCGGCGGCGCTCGCGAGGCTCGCGTCCTGGCCGCATCCCACCGCCGCCGTCGTTTCCGGCGATTGTTTCGGCGGCGGCGTTGAGCTCGTGAGCGCGTTCGATCACGTGGCGGCCGTGCCCGAAGCGATGTTCGGGTTATGGCAGCGGCGGATCGGGCTCACGTTCGGTTGGGGCGGCGGCGCGCGGCTCTCCGCGCGGCTCGGCGCGGGCCGACTGAAGGCGCTCGCGCTCTCCGCGCGGTCCCTGTCCTCGTACGAGGCGCTCACCCTCGGCCTGATCGACGAGATCCACCTCAAAGCCGTGATCGAGGCGCGCGCCCTTGAGTGGCTCGAGAACGCGGCGGGGTTGCCGGTCGCGCCCGTGGCCGGACTCAAAACGTTCGAGGCGAACGGTGAGCGGCGCTTGTTCGACGGCCTTTGGTGGAACGACGAGCACCGGGCCGCGCTCAAAAAACGGTTGTCCCGCTGAGCTTCGCCGCGGGTCCCCGCGCCGGCCCTCGGTCTCCGTCAACGCTCGAGGGTTTTGTCCTCGGCGGCGCGCTCGAGCGCGAGCTGGATGAGTTTGTCGATCAGTTCCGGATACCCGAGCCCCGTCGCGCCCCACATCTTGGGGTACATGGAGATTTTCGTGAAACCCGGGATCGTGTTGACCTCGTTGACGAGGAGTTTGTCGTCGCCCGTGAGGAAGAAGTCGACGCGGCTCATGCCCTCGAGCTGAAGGGCCTCGTAGACCGCGAGCGCGAGATCGCGCGTCGCCTGCATGAGCGTCGGGGGGAGATCGGCGGGGATTTTGAGCTTGGCGCCCCCCTCATCGAGATACTTCGCCTCGTACGAGTAGAACTCGTGCTGCGGCAGGATCTCGCCGGCGACGGACGCCGAGATGGCCTTGTTCCCGAGCACCGAGCATTCGATCTCCCGGCCTTTGACGAATTCCTCGACCATCACTTTGGTGTCGTAGCGGAAGGCGTCGGCGAGCGCGGCCCTGAACTTCGCCTCGTCGCTCACTTTGTGCACGCCGACCGAAGAGCCCATGTTCGCGGGCTTGAGGAAGAACGGCAGGCCGAGCTCGGCTTCGAGGGCCTGGAAGTCGTGCGTCCGTGGCTTGTGGCGGCGCAGGCAGACGAATTTCGGGACGGGCAGCTTCGCGTCGCGCAGGACGCGCTTGGTGAAGTCCTTGTCCATGCCGACCGAAGACGCGAGCACGCCGCTGCCGACGAACGGGAGCCCCAGCAGGCGGAAGTAGCCCTGGATCGTGCCGTCCTCGCCGTACGGGCCGTGCAGGATCGGGAAGACGACGTCGACATCGCCGAGCTTCCGGAGAGTGTCGAGGGCGAGGAGTTCGACACCGCGGGACCCGGGCGTCATCCATACGGGGCCGCCGCAGGCGGACACGTCGATAGGCCGGGCGACGTCGGTCTTGCGCAGGATCTCGGGATCTGGGAGGTGGCGCCAGATCCCTTTCTTGTCGATCGCGATCAGGAGCGTCTCGTACCGGCGCGGATCAAGGGCTTCCATCACGTTTTTGGCGGATTCGAGCGAGACGGCGTGCTCGGCGCTTTGGCCGCCGCAGACGAGGGCGATGCGGATCTTGGAAGACATGGGATTCCTTTCCGAACCTCGTCGGGATTTTAACAGGATTCTCGGGCGGTCCGTCAGGCCATTTCCACCAATTCCCGGATCATTTTGCGGATGCCCGCGAAGACCTGGTGCGGCTTCGCGTCGTACATGTAGGCGGGCGTCGAGAGAACTTTGCGGTCACGGTCGCTCACGTAGTCATCGACCGGGCAAGCGACGTGCTGCGCGCCGGTTTTCTCGATTTCAGCCGCTGTCCCCGGTTCGTCGCCGATCGTGACGTTGACCCCCTCCCGGCCCAGGACTTTCGCGACCAAGGTCGGGGCGATGCAGATCGCGCCGATCGGTTTGTCGGCCGCGTGGAACTCGCGGATCACGCGTTCGACTTCGGGATGCACCTCGGCTTCGCTGCCGGCTTCGGCCCAGTTCGAGAGGTTCTTGGCCGCCCCGTGGCCACCTGGGAAGACGACGGCGTCGAAATCGGCCTCCTTCAGGCCGTCGAGCGCCGCGATCCGGCCCCGCGCGATCCGCGCCGCTTCGACGAGGGCGTCGCGCGTTCCGCCCGTGCCGCCGTCGCCGAAATGCGCGACCGCCGTCACGCGCATTTCGGGCGCGAAACAGGCGTATTCGGCGCCGAATTCGGAAAGCGCGATGAGCGCGCTGATCGATTCGGTGATTTCGGCTCCGTCGAGATGACCGCAGCCGGAAAGAACGACCGCTATTTTTTTCATGCGAGGCCTCCGTGGGGACCCGGAATTTAATCCTTATCGGGGGAGGCGGCAAGCGCGCGGTCGTCGCCGGCTTTCGCGGGCCCCCAGCGCGCCTCTCAGCGCGCTGGCGCGTCCAGTCCGTTCGCCGAGGTGTTTGCCCCAGGCTCCTGCTCCCAACGGAAATTGAGGACCGGGGAGCATTGCCTGACGAGCACCATCGCGCTTTGAGCGGGCTTTTCCGAGTTGATCGGCACGAGCGTCGTCGCGCATTTGTCCATCAGGGTCGCGAGGTAGGGCACGTCCGGGCTCATCGCGAACTCGAAGGCGACCCGTTCGGCGTCCGCGGCGCTCGCCCAGGCGACCTGGTCGAACGCGACCCTGTGGAGGCGGATCTTGCAGTTCGGGATGCCGAGGCAGTCCGGTTGCGACGAGACGAGCGCCGGCGGCGCGACCGTCTCGAGGCTGACGCGCAGGTTGTGGTACGTGATCCGACGCTCGTTCTCGGCGGCGAAAACGGCCGCCATCGCCTTGAGCGGCGCGTCCGTCCCCGAAATCACGTGCCGCGCGTGCTCGACCATCGAAAGCCCCGTCGGAGCCGGGCCGCTCCCGCCCGCGGCGCCGAGTTTGCCGACTTCCATCCTGAGCTCGGTGCTCGCTTTGCGGGACTCGTTCCCGGAATAGGTGATTTTGTTCTGAATGACCGTGTAGACGATCCTGTCGGCGGTCTCCTCTTTGCCGACGACCGTCTGGCCCGTGTCGGAGAGGATCGCCTCGGTCTCGGTACGGTTGTTGATCGCCTGCGTCTCGGCGAAATGCACGAACTCGCCGACTTTCATCGCGCCGGGATCGACCGATTCCATGGGGCGGGTGAGCGCCGCCTCGATCTCGGCGGGGTCGACCTCCGGGCCGAAACTGGGAGCGGCTTTGACGCTCTCCTTGCAGCTCGCCAGAGCCAGGGCGAGAAGCGGCGCGAACAGAGCGAGTCCCGCGTGGATCCAGCTGAGTTCCCTTGCCGGCGCGTTCATACGGAGTCCCATCCCCAGATCCACATCGGGACCGGGAGCACGGCTTCGAGCGCTTCGCTGGTCTTGGGGTCGAACCCGTGTATCTGCGACGCTTTGTGCGGACCGAAGACCAGGCGGATCACGTCCGCGTCCGCGTCGGTTTTGAAAATGCCCGCGCCCGCGCCGATGTACGTGAGATCGCCTTGGCGCTCGAGAGCGAATCCGCCGACGCCGACGCTGCGGGCGTGGCGCTTGATTTTCGCGTACAGGTTGGCGTGGTTGAGGATCTTCACCATCCCGAGGAAACCCTCGTTGACGACGACGGGATGAGCTTTGAGCCGGCGGAGCAGGTTCTGGCTGTGCGCGGGAACGATCACGGTGATGGGGCGTTTCTGCGCGCGCCGGACGTGCGCGATGAGCGCGAGCAGGGCCGGGACTTCGCCGCCCCATTCATGGACATAGCCGTCGAGATCGGAGCCTTTGCCTTCGATCGCGTAAGCCTGCAGCGCGCCCGCCGCGTCCCACGCGGTGTAGACGCGCATGTTGGGGATCCGCAGGTACTGGCGCGTTTCATCCAGCGTGCGCAGCGAGGTGACCGTGTGCCGGGCGTAGAGGCGGTGGATCGGGTCGGCCGCGACCTTGCTGGTCTCCAGGATCTTGAGCCCGTCCGCGGGAACGTCGATTTCCTCCTCGAGCACCACGCTGGTCTCGGAGCCGGCAAGTTCGAAGCCCATCTTGCGGTAGAAGTCGTGGAGGTCCGTCCACAAGATGGCGAAGTCGCAGCCGTGTTCGCGGGCCGCCTGGAGGCAATTCTCGATGATCGTCCGACTCAGGCCGCGGTTGCGATGCCCGCTCGAGGTGACGACGCTGCCGATGCCGGCGACTTTGAAGAGTCCCACGGGCGATTTGACGATCAGTGGACGCATCACGGCGTGCGAGAGGACCCGGTCGTCGTCTTTGATGATGCGGATGTTGCCGATGTTCTGGCGGCCCAAGGCCACGGGGTATTCATCCCGGATCGACCAGCCTGCCTGCGGGCGGAGATTCCGATCGAGGAATTCGACGACCGTGGGGAATTCGGCGTCCAGAGGGGCTCGAGGACCGTCCATGGGCCTCCCTTCGTTTTCGCTTTTCAGTTTAACAGAACCGCAGTCGGCCCGGGCGCTTGAGCCGGGCGGCCCCGCCCAAATCCGGACCTGGCTCTCCGGGCGATCGTCCGGGGAGCCAGGTCCGGATTTGGGCGGGGCCGCCATCGACCGGCTCGAATCCGACTCGGACCCAACGCAGTTAGCGCTATGTCAAAATGAGGAAACGCCCTAGAATGTCGGCATGGTTGTGGCGTTCGTCGAAAGCATCAAATACGTCGGCCACTTGCTCCCGGTCGCGTTCCTCAGGGTTTTCATCGGGTATTACTACTTCAATCAGGCGCTTCTGAACGCCTACGGCAAGTTCCTCACCCAGCCCAACCTGGCCGAGGACATCCGCGGCTTCCTTCCGCAAAACACGGCCCCCGCCTGGTACAAGGCGTTCCTCGAAGGCGTCGTCGTGCCGAACTGGCAGGTCTTCGCGTACGCGATCGTCGTGACGCAGATGGTGATCGGCGTCTCGTACATCGCCGGGTACCTCGTGCGACCGACGTCTCTGCTGGGCATTTTCCTCGCGTTCAACCTCACGCTCGCGCTCGGCGGCCAACCCACCGAGCTCCAGGGCACGTTCCTCCTCGTCCTGCATTTCACGCTCGGATGGATGGGCGCGGGCCGCTGCCTCGGACTCGATTACTTCTTCTACAAACGCCGCCGCGGGATCTGGTGGTAACGGAGCTCGCGTATGGCGCCCCTCCCCCCCACGAGGCTTTTCTGGTTGGCGGCGCTCGGCGCATCGGCCGGGTTCGCGCTGGCGGCCTATGTCTTCTTGAGCGGCCCCGGGGAGGACGCGGTCGGCGCCGGGGAGCGCCTCAAGGTCCTCGCCTATTCCTCCTTCGTGAACTCCTGGGGTCCCGGGCCCGAGATCGCGGCGCGGTTCGCGGAGAGAACCGGCGTTCAAGTCGAGCTTCGCGACGCCGAGGACGCCGGCTTGCTTCTCAGGAAGCTCGAGCTTTTCCCGGCTGACGTCGTCGTCGGCCTCGACCAGTTGCTGCTTCCGGAGGCGAAGTCGGCCCGAGCGTGGAAACCGCTCGAGGCCGGAGGCGTCCGTTTCGCCGACGGGACGTTCCTGCCGTTCGATTGGGGGCCGCTCGCGTTCATCTACCGCGACGGCGAGATCAAGCCGCCGTCCGATCTCGACGACCTGCTCGACGATCGGTTCGAGTCCGCCGTCGCGATCCAGGATCCGCGCGCGAGCTCGCCGGGCCTGCAGTTCCTGTTCTGGGTCCTCGATCGGAAGGGCGTCGACGCGGGATTCGAATTCCTGCGCGCGCTCAAACCCTCGATCCACACCCTCGGCAGTTCCTGGTCCACCACGTACGGGGTTTTCCAGGACGGGCAGGCCGGACTCGCTCTCTCGTACCTGACCTCGCCGGTGTACCATTGGACCCATGAGAACGATCGGCGGTACCGGGCGGCGGTTTTCGCCGAAGGCCACCCGGCTCAAGTCGAATACGTCGGCGTGCCGGAGACGTGCCGCAAGTGCGCCGAGGCGGAGCTCTTCGCGCGCTTCCTCCTCGAGCCCGAGGCGCAGAGGATCCTGATGACGAAGAACTTCATGCTCCCGATCCTCGACGAGGTCCGCGAGGGGACCGAGTTCGGGCGCCTGCCCGCGGTCAGGATCGTCGAACTCGCCTCGCTCGAAGCGCTTCTCAGGGATCGCGAGGCGCTCCTGCGGCGATGGCGGGAGTTGGGCCTGTGATCGGCCGCCGGCTCGCGTTCGCCTCGGTTTTCATTTGCCTGCTTTCCCCGTTCCTGATCCTGTTCGTGCGTTTCCCGACGTGGAGTCCCCCGCCCGCGAGCGAACTGGCCGCGGTGTTCGGGTTCACGGCTCTGCAGGCGGCCTTGAGCGCGCTCGCTTCGGTGCTCATCGGCTCGATCGGCGCCCTGGGGCTCATGGCCTATCCGGGCCGGGCGTGGCCGAGGATGGTCGCGCTCGCGCCGAACGCGGTCCCGGCTCTGCTCGTGATCCTGGCCGCGATGAACGTCTGGCCCGGCATCCGCGGTTTGGCGGGGATCGTTTTCGCGCACGTTCTGCTCAACGCCGGCCTCGTCGCCGTCTCGGTCGCCGCGCTCCTCGCGACGCGCGTCGCGGGTTTGGCGGACCTGGCGTACATCGAAGGGGCGACCCGCCGGTCGTTCCTCGCGCGCGGCGCCTTGCCCTTGATCTCGGGCGATCTCGCGCGACTTTTCCTCTTCGTTTTCGCGCTTTGCTTTTCGAGCTTCGCCGTCCCTCTGGTGATCGGCGGGAGCCGGGCCACGACCGTCGAGGTTCTCATTTACGAGCAGATCCGCGTCGCGCCCGACTGGTCGGCGGCGCTCGCGGTGGCGGCGTTGCAGACGCTCGCGATCCTGGCGCTTTCTCTCCTGGCGGGCGGGACGGCCCGTTCCCCGATCGGCGCCGCGCGGGGCTCGCCTTTGCTCGAGTGGCGGCCGGGCGTCGCGTTCGCTTTGGCGCCGGCCGCGATCGTGGTCGCCGGCTTGGTCGTCCGTTTGCCCCAAGGACTGGCGCAGGGGCTGGGACCGGGCGGCCCGTGGCCGGGCTTTGGCGGCGAGTTGCCGCGCTTGCTGGCGGGATCGGCTTTCACCGCGACACTGAGCGGGATCCTGTGCATGGCCGGCCTGGTTTTGATCGCCTTCGCCAGGCCGCGCGGCTGGGGCCGAAGGTTCCTGCTCGGGTTCGTCGCCCCGAGTTCGGCGTTGACGGGGTTCGCTCTCCTCCTGCTCTGGCGGGACACCGGCTGGGCGAGCCTCGTCAAGATCGCCGTCGGCATCACGCTGATCTCTTTGCCCGCGTTCCACCGCCTTCGTTGGGACGGGGCCTTGGACGCGTTGTCGGGACAGGTCGCGGTGGCGCGCGCGCTGGGCGCTTCGGAGCCGCGGATCTTCGCGCGCGTCATGATGCCGCAGCTTTGGGGCACGTGCGCGTTCCTCGGCGGCTTATCCGCGTTCTGGGCCTGGGGCGATTTCGCGCTTTCCGCGGTCGTGGGCGAGCGCGCGCTGACGTTGGCGATGCTCGCGCACGGGTTGCTGGGCTCGTACAGGCTCGGGCTCGCGACGCTGGTGGTGTGCGCCGTCCTGATCGGTGGTAGCCTGAATTTCGCACTCTTTTGGGGAGTTGGGCGTGTCTTTGGTTCGCGGGCTCAAACATGATTACGGCGACTTCAAGCTCGACGTGCCCGAGTGGGAGATCCTCGATCGCGGGGTCACCGCCCTCTGGGGGCCTTCAGGCTCGGGCAAGACGTCGGTCTTCCGTTTCCTGATCGGGCTGGAGGCTTGCCGGGGTTTCAGTTGGGACTTCAAGGGCGAGGATCTCGCGCGTCTCCCCGTGCCGGCCCGCCGCCTCGGCGTCGTTTTCCAATCGCTCGAGCTGTTCCCCCATATGACCGCGCGCGAAAACATCGCGTTCGCGGCCGATGCCCGCGGCATCGCCGCCGGCGAGGCCCGAGCCCGGCTCGCGGAGCTCTCGCTCCTGCTCGATCTCGATCAGGCGTTGGATCGGCGCGCGACCCTGCTTTCCGGAGGCGAGAGGCAGCGCGTGGCCCTGGCTCGCGCCGTCATCGGGAAGCCGCGCATCCTCCTGCTCGACGAACCGTTTTCGGCGCTCGACGTCGATCGGCGCGCGGAGGCGCGCAAGCTCGTCGAGCGCGTCATCGAAGCCGAAAGGATCCCCGCGGTGCTGATCACGCACGATCGCGGGGACCTCGACGCCTTGGCCGTGAAAGTCACGGAAATCCGCGAGGGCCGCATCGTCTGAGATGCGGCTCGCGCGCGTTCAGCGCCCGACCGGCGCTTCCTGGATCAAGATCCCCTCCAGTGCGAGAACGACTCCTTTTATCGCATGGGGGTCGCGGGTTCTCGCCATGCAAGCATCATGCAGTTTGCGGGGGAGGCGCTGTTGATGCATGTTCAAGTGGGCTTGGTACGAGAATGGGCCGAGCTCCTGATGCAAGCGTTTCCCGATCGTTGAATCCCGATGGAGAAGGGCCTCGAAGGACACGTAGTAGGCCATGGTGTCCGAGTTGCGATCGTTGCGTATGGCGTTGCAGGCGGTCGCGACATCCCCGCGTTTGCCGGCGTCGATGCGCAGGATGGTGGAATCGACGATCATCCACTTGAAGGCTCGGTATTTTTGCTCCGGCGTCGTTTGGGCCGGCTCGCGATCCAGATCGGGAGTGATCAGGGCCAGGTCGATCGCCGGCCCGCCTTCAGCGGGCCCGGGGCGCGTGGCGCAAGCGGCGCAGGCGAGGATCGGAAGAAACAGATGAGCGAAAAACCTCATATCAACTCCATGGTGGTGTTTTCCCCATGATCGCCCACGCGGCCGTCTCTTGAAACCGGGGGTCGCCGCCGGCCCGACCGTCGCGGCGGATTTCATCCACTACGACGCACGCACGGGTTCTTGATCGCGAACGCGGCCCTTACGAGGGCAGGTCCTTGATGTTCAGCACGGACACGTTCAGGACGCACACCTCGTCGGAAGCCCCGCTGCTGGAATGGATGATGGTGTTGAGGTCCTGGAAGAAGGTGAGATACCGTTCGCGGATCTGCCTGGCGGTCTCGGGATTGGTGTTGAAGACCATGTACCCCCACATTTGCCCCGGCGGAAGGGGCAGAGGGCCCTGGATGAGGGACAAGCCGCGCTTCGTCCAGTATTCGCGGATGCTCCGAGCCCCTTCGGGATCCGAGCCGGTGTTCAACCCGCGGCGACTCGGGCAAAGGAGCGCGCCTTCTTGCTCCAGCGCGCCGATGTCCAACAACTCCCTCACCGCATCGCGCTCGTCCTCGAGCGTGATGCCGAGCTTGCGGGCGAGAAAGCCTTCGCGGTGAGCGGGCAGGGAATTGTACTCCTGGGTCCGCAGGCAAAGGAGGAGAGCCGCGACCCAAGGGTACCGGTAGTGAAGTTCCCTCTCGCGCTTTTCGGTGGCCGCGATGGCGGCGATGGTCTCGAGTTTTTTGTTCGGAAGGAGCGTGTCCAAGAAGCCGGTCAGCGAACAGAAGCTGCCGTGGATTATTCTCAGGATTTGCTCGAACGACGGTTCGATCCGGCCGCGGCGCCAGCGCGAGATGATCGAGCGGGAAACTCCCATTCGTTTGGCGGAATCGGCTTGGCGCTCATCGCCAAGCAGGTGCGAAACCAGGGGGCCGGCGCTTTTGAGGGATCCGTGGTAGTGCAGGATGTTTCGGCATGCCGCCTCCAGGGGCAGGTTCAATCGTTGGCAGATGTGGAGGAAGTGGCGCCACAAGAAAATCGTTCGGTCCGTTTCCCAGCGGTGAGCTTGGTTGGAGCGGTAGCCGAGGAAATGGCTGAAGCGGGCCTGCGATCTCCGCCCGCGCAAAAGGGGCAGCAACTCCTTGCGCAAAGCGGTGAAATCGATCTCCGGCATCGTGCCGGGCACGCGAGTCGTTCCCATCATTTCGCTCCGATGGGTCGAGGCCAATGCCTTTGTTTGACGGCAAACGGGATGAAGCTGGCGGCGGCGGCGGTGTCGTTGCAACGGTCGAACTCGGCCCGGGTCAACCCCTGGTTCCGCGCGAGCGTCTCGTATTCGTCGATCAGGTCGATGCCGAAGATCCCGGGGTCGTCGGAATTGACCGTCACCGGAACGCCTTGCTCCATGAGCGCGCGGAACGGATGGGCTTCGAGCGAGGGCACGGCGTTGGTGAGCCAGTTGCTGGTCGGGCAGAGCTCGAGCGGCACGCGGCGCCGAACCACGAATTCGATCGCCTTCGGATCCGAGTGGATCTGCACCCCGTGCCCGATCCGTTGGGCGCCGAGCCGCTCGACGGCGTCGATGACCGCTTGCGACGATCCCGGGAAGACCGCTTCCCCCGCGTGCACCGTGATGCCGAGCCCCGCCTTCCTCGCCTTTTCGAACATCGGCGCGAACGGGCGTGAATCGAAACCGACTTCGTTGTCGGCCAGGTCCATGGCGATGAACGTATCGCGGTTCTCGATCGCGAAATCGGCGACGCGCGCGGCGTCTTCGAGCGGGAGCGTGCGTTGGATGATGGCGATCAGGCCCACGGCGACGGGGAGGCCGGTCGCGCGCTCGAGCCCGCGCACGATGGCCCGGTGGATCTTCTCGAACGTCAGTCGTGGATGGCCCTGGGCGATGAACGTGGGGGCGTAGCGCAGCTCGAGGATGCGGACGCCTTCGGCATGAGCGTCCTCGACGCATTCGAACGCGGTGCGCTCGAGGGCCTCCTCGCTGTCGAGGATTTTCTGCGTGATCAGGAATTTGGCGAGGACGGCTCCGAGATCCCTCATCGGCGTCGTCACGAGGAATTTCTCTCTCGCGGCCGCCGGGTCGCCCGGGACCTCGACCCCCGCGCGTCGCGCCAAGTCCTTCAGCGTCGCCAGACGCATCGAACATTCGAGATGGCGATGCAACTCGACTTTGGGGATCGCGGCGAAGGCGCTTCGGGTTTCGGCCATGGCCTGAGGATAGTTCGCCGCGTGAACCGGCCACAAGGGGATTTTGTTGACCATCTCCGCGGCCCTATGACATCCCTAACGCCATGATGCAAACGACCCCGGCTCCTCTCCCCATCCGCCCCCGCTTGGCCCCAGCCCCGAAAAACCCGCCACGTTACAGCGCTCAGATCCAGCTGCAGACGGGCGAAGCCCTCAAGGTCGCCGATCCGCGCGCGACGCGGGCCATGGTGGCTTTGATGGACATGAACGCCGCGCACGGCGGAGCCGCCAGCCATTACGGCGGTCCGGCGGCGTTCGCGGAACTCATGTCGGCGGCGCACGGCCTGATGTTCCACGAAGCGGGCAGGAATCGCGTCGAATGGCACGAGGCGTTTCACTTCGTCAACGACGCCGGTCACTGCGAAAACGGGCTGTACGCGTTGAAAGCCAACTACGGGTTCGCGGACTTGAGCCTCGATTCCCTCAAGAAATTCCGTTCGATCGAAAGCGCGCTCACCGGGCACGGCGAGGCGCATCTGTTCCCGCAGGGCGTGCTCGTCAGCAACGGGCCCCTGGGCTCCGGCCTGCCGCAGGCGCAGGGGCTGGCGATCGCCGACGCGCTCGCCGGGCGCAAGCGCATCACGATCTGCGCCCTGTCCGACGGCGGCGCGATGGAAGGCGAGGCGAAAGAGTCTTTCGCCGCGATCCCCGGCCTCGCCAAGCGCGGCAAAGTCGCGCCGTTCGTGCTGGTCATCAGCGACAATCGCACGAAACTCTCCGGCCGCATCGACCAGGACTCGTTCCAGATGGAGCCGACGTTCCAATCGCTTGAAAGGCTCGGCTGGAAAGTGATCCGCGTCGAGGACGGTCACCAGCTCCAGGCCTGCGCGTCCACGCTCGAGGAAGCGTTTCGCCAGGTCTCGCTCGATCCGACCATGCCGATCGCGATCCACGCGCGCACGCTGAAGGGCAAGGGCAGCCGGAAGGCGGAAGCTTCGGCGACCGGGGCCCATGGGTTCCCGCTCAAGAAGGCCGAGGAGTTGCCGGCGTTCCTCGCTGAGATCTACGACGGTCAGCCGGTGCCGGCGGAATTCACGGCTTGGGCCGAGGAGTTGATCGCCGCGGAAAGGAAGAAGGCGGAGGCCTCGACGGCCAAGCCGGCCGCGGCCAAAGCGCCGACGGAAAAAATTCAGGTCGGCGTCGCCGGCGCCCTGATCGCGGCCCGCCGGAGCGGCGTGCCCGTGGTCTCGGTTTCCGCGGACTTGCAAGGCTCGACGGGCGTCGCGGACTTCCACAAGGAGTTCCCCGAGGCCGCCATCGACGTCGGCGTCGCGGAGGCGAACATGATCTCGACCGCGACGGGGTTGTCGCTCGCGGGTTATGTCCCGATCGTCGACACGTTCGCGCAGTTCGGGGTCACCAAGGGCGCGTTGCCGCTCACGATGTCCAGCCTTTCCCAGGGGCCTGTGATCGGCGTGTTCTCGCACACGGGTTTCCAGGACGCCGCGGACGGGGCTTCGCACCAGGCGCTCAGCTTTTTCGCGCAGGTCTCCTCGATCCCGCACGTGGAGACGTACTCGCTCAGCTGCTCGGCCGAGGCCGAGGCCCTGCTCTCGCAAGCTCTCACGGGCTTCGTCGAGGCTCGTCGCGAGGGCCGTGCGCCGCCGTCGCGGATTTTCTTCCTCGGCCGCGAGAATTTTCCGAGGACGTACCTTGACGGCGCGGCGTTCGAGCTCGGCCGCTCGCCCGTCGTTCTCGACACGAGCGCGCGCCACGGAACCTCGGTCGCCATCGCCGCGAGCGGTTCGCTCGTGGGCGAGGCGATCAAAGCGGCCGGAACGCTCGCCGCCGAAGGCGTCGGCGCGATCGTGATCCACAACTCCGCCGTCAACCGCCCGGATCTCGCGACGTTCAAGGACGCGCTGGCCCGGTCGGGCGGCCGACTGGTGACGGTCGAGGAGCACCGCCTCGTCGGCGGGATGGGCGCGATGCTGTCGCACGCGCTGCTGATGGCGGGAGAGGCGTTTCGGGTGAAATCACTCGGGGTGGGCGACCATTTCGGCCAGAGCGCCTACGCCGCGCTCGATCTGTACGAAAAGCACGGGCTGGACGCCACGGCGATCGCCGCGGCGGCGCGCGCGCTTAAGAACTGACGGCCTCGGATCCAGCCGATCCGACGCGCGGGCCGGCTTTCGAACTCATGCGTCAGTTGACTGCTTTTTCTCTTCGCCGTCTTTGATTTTTTCTTGTTGGGTCGAGCGGGTGACGTCGATCTCGCCGCCGTCGAGGCCTTTTTTGAACCCACGGATCGCCTCGCCGAGCCCCTTGCCGAGCTCCGGGAGCTTGCGCGGCCCGAGTACGATCAAGACGATCACCAAAATAATGATCCAGTGAGTGATGCTGAAACCGCCCATTCGAGCTCCTTCGGTGCCTGAACTTCGGATGCCGACAGGTTTTCTCCATTTGCGCCAGAAGGTCAAGGGCGACCCGGGCGGGGGAGACGGTCCGCGTTCACCCCCTTATTCGGGTTGAGGCGGTTCAGACTTGAATCCAGACCTTCAATGAAAGCCGGGGGGGCGCCCCGAGGTTTCGTCGCCCTGGGCGCGCTCCGTCCCGTCGTCAGGACCTTGGTCGGCTTCCTCGTTTTCCGGTCGCCCCTGCGTTTCGGCTCCCGCTCTTTCGCGCGCGGCGCGGTGGCCGCGGCCCGAACGGGACTGCCGTCGCCGGCCGCCGCGTCGTTTGCCCTTTTCCTCTTCGGCCAGCTTGCGGATTTCGGGGAGGAACCGTTCGTGGAGATCCCGCCAAAACTGCAGGTCCTCGGGCATGAGCTGGTAGTCGGCTTCCGCCATGCGCACGGCGAGCATGAAACCGTCGTTTTTGACGATGGAGAACTGACGGCGCTCGCCGCGTTTGCGGACTTCATCGGCCCGCGGCAGGAGCTCGACGGTTTCCACCGCTTGGCAGACCGTGGATTGTTCGAATTTGTACATGCCGAGCTCGTCGTGCATGAAGCGTTGGAAGCGTTCCTCGCCGATGATCGTTTCGGCGCGTTCGTCCCCGCGGCCCTCGGTTTCGACGACCGTTTGGAACAGCGAGAACACCAGCCATCCGAATAGATGGGCCGTATCGGCCGCCTCGGGGGCGAGGCCGTGGTTGCGGCGGAAGTGATCGAGGAAAATCTCGCGCTTGCCCGTGTCGAGCATGAGTTCGTGAAGGGTCGGGAGCGTGTACTTGAGCAGGTCGAGATCGAAGGCCTCGAGCAGCGCGAGATCGGGCTCGTCGAGGCGCAGGATCTTCAAGACCTCCTCGCGTCGTCGCGGGAGCACGGACTTGAGCAGTTCCGACGCGTGCCGCTGGATCGCGGCCCGCAGGGCCGGCTCGATGGAAAAGCCGATTTTATGCGCGAGGCGGAGGGCGCGTAGCATGCGGATCGGGTCTTCGATCAAACGGACTTCCGGGTCGCCGATCATGCGGATGACGCGCGCTTCGATGTCTTTGCGACCGTTGATGTAGTCGATCAGCTTGTCTTCGATCGGATCGTAAAACAGCCCGTTGATCGTGAAGTCGCGGCGGGTCGCGTCTTCCTGGGGGGAGCCGAAGACGTTGTCCCCGAACGGCATGCCTTCCGGGAAATCCTCGGGCCTGACCTCGCGGCGGAACGTCGCCACCTCGAATTGCTGCTCGTCGCGCTTGACCAGGACCAGTCGGAATCGTTTGCCGATGATATAGGCCTGGTAAATCAGGCGTTTGACCTGCGGGGGTTGCGCCGCGGTGGCGATGTCGAAATCTTTGGGATGGATGCCGATCAAAAGATCACGGACGCAACCGCCGACCAGGTACGTGGTGAATCCGTCTTTTTGCAGGGCCCGCACGATCCCGTAGGCGTGCGAATCGATCCAGTCTTGATGCAGCCGGGGTTTCCGCTTCACTTTCATACGAGGGCGAGTATAGCGTTTATTCCAGCGAGGAGTCATGGCCGTTCTCGATAATTTCCATCATCTGCTGACCGGGCCCGCCAACGGGCCGAAACTGGTTTTCCTCCACGGAGTCATGGGGTTCGCCGCCAATTGGCGCTCGATCGCCAAGGCCTTTGAAGCCGAGTACCGGACGCTCGCGTACGATCAGCGGGGCCACGGCCGGTCCTTCCAGCCACCGGTCGGCTACGCCCCCGAAGATTACGCGGCCGACCTGCTCGCGATCATCGATGAGCTTGGATGGTCGAAGATCAACCTCGTCGGGCATTCGATGGGCGGCCGCAACGCCTTGCAGTTCGCGGCCGATCACCCCGACCGGGTCGAGCGGCTGGTGATCGAAGACATCGGTCCGGGCATGAACGAGGCGGGCAGCGGCTTCATCTTCAAAATCCTGGACTCGGTGCCCGTGCCTTTCCCCAGCAAACGCGAAGCGAAAAAGTATTTTGAAACGACGTTTCTCGAGATTTTCCAGGGTACGGCGAAAAAGGAAGGGCTGGCGGCCTACCTTTACGCGAACATCGTCGAAGACGAGGGCAAGCGCGGTGTTTGGAGGTTCTTCGAGCCGGGCATCCGCGAAAGCGTCGAGCGGGGTCGGGCGGAGGAGCGCTGGGACGAGGTCCGGGCGTTGCGAATGCCGACCTTGCTCGTGCGCGGCGAATTTTCGAAAGACCTGCCGCGCGCCACTTTCGACAGGGTCCTCGAGGAGAACCCGCGGGTCAAAGGCGTCGAGATCGGCGAAGCCGGGCACTGGGTGCACAGCGACCAACCCGAGCGTTTCGTCGCCGAGCTGCGCAAGTTCCTGCGCTCGACATAGGCCGTTCGACTTTCATGGCCGGAAAAGGCGCCGACCGAGGCGCCGGGCCTTCGGCTTTGACAGGGGCTAGCGAAGAGCGATACAGTCGGGCGGCGTATTCGACTTGGGGCGGCAGTAAACATCAGTTTGGCGCCGCTTTGGCGTGGGGTTGTCGTTGCGACCGCCATCGGACCGCCAGGATTGACGTTTGTGGCCGCCCCTCTACATAACGCATTTTGATGAATGAGGTCGTCTTAGATTCAGGTCGCCCGAGCCCAAAGGGGTTCGCGCGCGTTTCATAGAGGAAGGTCTTCCTTGAAGTTTGCCGAGTTGGAGCTCCACCCGTCCTTGTCCGGAGCTATCGAGAAATTAGGTTTCCAAGATTCAACCCCTGTTCAAGCCGCCACGATGCCGCACATCCTCGAAGGCCGCGACGTCGCCGGCCTCGCGCAGACCGGAACCGGAAAGACGGCCGCGTTCCTGCTGCCGCTGATGGAGAGGATCCTGCGCGCGGGCGCGCCGGTCGAGAATCTCGCGCCCGAACAGGCCGAACGTTACGCCAAGCGCGCGTTCGTCGACTGGCGGCCGGGCCAATGCGTCTTGGTGCTCGTTCCGACCCGCGAGCTCTGCGAGCAGGTTTATGAGAACTGCGTGAAGCTCAAAGGCGATTCGCACATTCGCGCGGTCTCCATCTACGGCGGCGTCTCCTACGACAAGCAGAAGCAGGGCCTGCGTGAGGGCGTCGAGTTCATCATCGCCACCCCCGGTCGCCTGATCGACCTCTACAAAGAGCATCTCGTCGACCTGAAGCAGGTGCGCGCGATTGTTTTCGACGAAGCCGATCGGATGTTCGACATGGGCTTCAAGGACGACATGAAATACGTCCTCCAGCGCGTGCCCAAAGAGCGCCAGTTCCTGGTCTTCTCGGCGACGCTGAATCTCGACGTCCTCAACACGGCCTACCAGTTCGGAGCCAATCCCGTCGAAGTGAACGTGAGCCGCGATCAGGCGAAAGCCGAAAACGTCGCCGACGAGATCTTCCACGTCGGCGGCGAGGAAAAGGCGATGTATCTTCTGACGCTCCTCAAGAAGCACCAGCCGCGCCAGGCGATCATCTTCTCCAACTTCAAAATGAACGTGCCGCGGATCACGCAGTTCCTCAACGACAACAAAGTCCCGGCCGTCGGCATCTCGAGCCTGCTGACCCAGGCCCAGCGCACGCGGGTGATGGAACAGTTCAAGGCCGACAACGACCGCAACATCCTCGTCGCCACCGACGTCGCCGCGCGCGGCCTCGACATCAAAGGCGTCGACATGGTCATCAATTACGAATTGCCGGACGACGCCGAAAACTACGTTCACCGCATCGGCCGCACGGGCCGCGCGGGAGCGAAAGGCAAGGCTTTCAGCCTGGTTTCGGATCGCGACGTCGAATCCCTTCAGCGCATCGAGGACTATCTCAAGCACAAAGTCGACTCCGGCTGGATCGAGGACGCGGAGTTCGTGCGCGAGTTCAAGGGGATGCCGAGCGATCGCGGCGAGCGGCGCGGCCCGCCCGGCGGCCGCCGCGACGGCCGTCCGCCGCAGGGACCGAGAGGTGATCGCCCGCAGCACGCCCGCGGCGAAGGCGGGCGTGACGGCGGCCGCAGAGGCGGTTCTCGCCGCGATCGCGGTGGTCGTGATCGCGATGGTTCGAATTACCAGGGCGGCGAGCCGCGCGCCCCGAGGCAGGAGGGCGGCGAGAGCCGCCCTCAGCAACAGCACCGCGACCGTCAGATGGGCCGTCACCGCGGCGAAGGGCAGCCGGGGCAGAATCGCGAGCAACGCCATGGCGGTCGCGGTCGCGACGCGCGCGGCGATCAGCGCCCGGCGCAGGGCCGTCCGCAGGGGGCGCCGCGCCCGGCTCACGGCGCCGCCGCGAACGGCAAACGTCACCCGAACGATCACAACCGTTCACGAGGTCCTCAGAGCCGTCCGCAGGTCTCCGTCCCGAAAGCGTCCATCGGCACCAAAGTCACCGGCTTTTTCAAGAAGCTCTTCGGCGGCGAGAAGAAGGCCGATAAAAAAACCGATAAGAAGCCGGAGAGCCGCTGAGCGGGAGCGGTTTCGCGTCCAATAAAAAACCCGGCTCGCCCGAGCCGGGTTTTTTATTGCCATGCCCGTACTTGGAGTCGAGCGGGGCGCGTCGACCTCACTCTTTCCAGTCGAATGTGCGGATGATCTGGTTGCAGTTTTTCAACGAGTCCTTGAACGATGCCGCGTCGTCGCGGCAAGTGAGGATGACGGCCGCGGTTTTTTTCATGAAAACGACCTGGCGTATCTGTTTTTGCGAATCGCGATTGAGCAGGTCGAGCACGTAGCCGTCGAGTTTGCCTTGGTTGAAGGGTTTCGAGCCGAGCACGTCGAAGCCGTACTTCGGGTATTCTTTCTGCCAGCGCGCCACGTATTTGGACATGGGCACGGTTTTCTCGAGCTTGTCGACGCGGACGGTGAGGGAGGCGCGAGCGGCCTTTTCGCCGCCGGCTTTCTCGGGAGAGCGGTAGACGGTTTGCACGAACTTGCTCTCTTTGGGCCCTTGGCTGTGGATCCAGCCGCTGTCGCCCGCGTTGATTTCGAAGCCGAGAGGCGATCGGAACAAGCCGAGCTGAGGAGCGACGAGCTTCGAGGTCGAGGTTGCGGGCATGGGCGCGGCGTGCGCGGGATTCCGAGCGAGGCCGATGGCCATCGTGATCAGGAAACCGGCGCGAAGAGCGGAATTCATTTTCGACATGGTCAAACCCCCGTTCTTCAACGGTACTCGACTCTTCAATGGCGCCGCAACTCCAAAGCCGCGCGGGGTCCGTCGGTCAGGGAAGGTCGGTCATGCAAACCGGCGGCGGTTGGTACTCCATGATGTAAATTTGATAGCGACCGCTGTGGTCGCTGCTGAACGCGAGATTGCGCCCGTCTGGACTGAAGGCCGGGAAGCTCTCGCGGCTCGGGGACTCCGTCAGGCGCTTGAGACAGGCGCCTTTGCGATCGACGGTGAAAAGGTCGAAGTTGGCGGAATCGCCGCGGTTGCTGGCGAAAGCGAGCTCCTGGCCGCTCGGATGCCAGGCGGGGGTCACGTTGAGAGCGGCTTTGGCGGTGAGCGGCCGGCCTTTCATCGAGCGTCCTTCGGCGACGAGGATCTGAGCGTTGGCGAAGTCTTCTCCCACCTGCACCCAAGCCAGGAACGCCCCGTCGGGGGTCAAGGCGGGATCGATGTCGCGCAACTGGTTTTTGGTCAGGCGGCGCGCGTTCTTGTCGCTGTTCTTCTCGCCGAGGCTCATGCCGTACAGTTCGCGGCGGCTGGAGCGTTCCGAACTGAAAACCGCGTAGCGGCCCTTCGCGCTCATCGCGGGCCCGCCGTCGAAGCCGGGCGACCTCGTCAGCCGGCGGATGTTCGAGCCGTCGATCCGCGCTTCGTACAGCTCGGCCGGCCTGGGCTCGCGGCCTTCCAGCGTGCCGGGCAACCGCGTGGGCGGCGCGGCTTCGTTTTCGAACTCGGCCGCCGTCGGAGCCGGGGAGGGGGCCGGCAGATAGCGTTTGCGGAGGTCGTCGACGAAATAGGGGTCCTCTTTGATCTCGTCGGTCGAGCTGGAGTAGATGAACCCCTTGCCGTCCGGAGCGTAAATCGCGGAATTCACGTCGCCGTCGTGGAACGTGACCCGCCGCTCGGCGCGCGTCGCGATGTCGACTTCGTACAACTGGAGATGTTTGTGTGTTTCGCGGTTCTCGCTGATGAAGAGGACTTTTTTGCCGTCGGGCGAGAACACCGGGCGGTGGTTGTCCCCCGCCTTGGTGAGCGGCTGCGCGACGATTCCGGCGCCCCCCCTGCCCATCGGGATCGAGGGCCCGCCGCCCGCCGCGCCGGGGTCGTACGGTTTCGGCGACGAGGCGCAGCCGGCGCAAAGGAGAAGGGGCAATGCGGGGATCAGGGACCGGATACGCACGCTGGGTTCACTCCTGACTCGTCGACCGTTCTATCGCGCGCCGGATGAGCGTCGTTGGAACGAATTCCTTGAGCGAAGCGCGCGGCACCCATTTCACGTCCGCTTTCGGAGCCAATTCGTCGGTTTCGCCCTTGCCGACGACGACGAAAATATCATGATGCGTGACCGAGTGCCGGTAGTCGAATCGTTTCGGCGCGACGCTGGCTTTCCGGACCGCGCCGGGCGTGATCCAGTGGCCTTTCAGGAACGGCGCGTACGCATTGGCGATCAGCGCGACGCGTCCGCGCTTTTCGATCACGCGCGGGTACCAGATCCAAATCTCGCGCTCGCGCCGCGGGCGTTTGCGCGGCAAGGCCTCGATGCGATCGCCCAGTCGCGCGACGCAGCGAGGGGACCAAGGGCAAATCAGGCAGGCCGGTTTTTGGGGCGTGCACACCGTGGCGCCGAGTTCCATCAAGCCCTGGTTGAGGTCAGCGGGCGCGTCGGTCGCCGTCGCGATGCCGTCGGAGAGCGCTTGCAGGCGCTCGCGGCCCCGGGGCTTCCACCAGTCCACGTCCGAGCCGTGGCGGCGGGACAGGAGCCGGATGACGTTGCCGTCGAGGACGCCGGTCTTTTGGTCGAACGCGAGGCTCGCCACAGCACGCGCGGTATAGGGGCCGAAGCCCGGGAGCTCGATCAGCTCTTCCCAAGTGCGCGGGAACCCGCCGCGCTCGACGAGCGCGCGCGCCGATTTGTGGAGGTTGCGCGCGCGCGAGTAATAACCGAGACCCGCCCATTGCGCGACGACGTCCTCGACGCGCGCATCGGCGAGAGCTCGCAAGGTCGGGAAGCGTTTGAGGAACCGTTCGTAGAACGGGATCACGGCCGCGACCGTCGTTTGCTGAAGCATCACTTCCGAGACCCAGATGCGGTACGGGTCGCGATCGCGTCGCCAGGGCAGGTCGCGCTTCTGCGCGCGGTACCAGGCGACGAGGCTTCGGGCGTCCTCGGGAGCGGATGGAAGGGCGTTCTGTAAATCCTGCATCGCGCGTCGAGTGTAGGGGCGCTGTTGGTTTTTGTCACCCCCGACGGCGCCGTGTTTCGGTTCGGCACGTCATCTTCGCGCGGGCCAGATCTCGCGTGCCTGCGCGGGATCTGGCGCCGACCGCGCGGGGCTTGAAATCGTTGGACGATCGCCGGAAGCCCGCGCTACGATGGCCGGATCGCACCGGAGGTCGCGCAGATGACGGTTTACGAGCCTCTTTCCGGGCGGGAATTCCCGCGATTCTCCGGCATCCGCACGTTCTTCCGCCTGCCGCACGTCCCGCTCGACGCCGATTACGACGTGGCTCTCGTCGGCGTGCCGTTCGACGGCGGGGTGAGCTACCGGCCAGGCCCGCGTTTCGCGCCGGCGAAGGTGCGCGACGTGTCCTCGCTCGGCCGCGTTTTCCACTGGAGCCGGGACGAAAGCTTCACCCAGAAAATCAAGGCGGCCGACATCGGCGACTGCCCGACCGTGCCGATCGACCTCCATAAGACGTACGAGCGCATCCAAACCTTTTACGGCAGGCTTCTGGGACTGAACAAACGGGTGATCACGGTCGGCGGCGACCACTCGATCACGTTGCCGATCCTGCGCGAATTCCGCAAGAGGTACGGCAAACCCTTGCGGTTCATCCATTTCGACGCGCATCTGGACACGTACCCGGCCGCATGGGACTCGGAATACCACCACGGCTCGTTCGCCCGGCACGCGATCGAGGAAGGCCTGGTGGACCCCAGGGGCAGCGTGCAGATCGGCATCCGCGGGCCGCTTGCGGGCCGCGACGACCTGGCGTTCACGAAGAAACACGGCGTGCGGGTTTGCACGGTGGATGATCTGCGCGACGCGGGTTTGAAACCGTTCATCGATTCGCTCCCGGACTTCGGCCAAGACCCGGTCTACCTCAGTTTCGACGTCGATTGCCTCGATCCCGCGTACGCGCCAGGCACGGGCACGCCCGTCGTGGGCGGGCTCACGACGTACGAGACGCAGCGGATCCTGCGCGGGCTGAAGGTGAAGAACTTGGTCGGGGCCGACATCGTCGAAGTTTCGCCGCCGTTCGACTCGAGCGACATCACGGCGCTTGCGGCGCTCGATACGATGTTCGAGCTTTTAAGCCTCTACGCCGCCTCCGCCAAAAGGTGACACGCACCTTTTGGCGCGGCGACTCGCGCTTTCCGGGAGGCTGCGATATTCCGGACGGTTTGTTCATTGACTCTTATTTAGGCTCCGACTTTACTGCGGTCGCACACCATTCCCATGGGAGGGGCTCATATGAAAGCGATCGGATTTTTTGTCGCGTTTTTGATGTCGCAAGCGGCGCTCGCGTACCCCGCGGTCGGGGACTACGTGAAATACACCGGCGAAATCAAGCTTGCCAGCGGCGAGCGGCTGCCGCTCACCGCTGAAATCGAACTCACGGCTTTTGACGCCGCGAAAAACGCGTACACGGTGAAGTCGATGTTCAGCCTCGGCGACCAGGCCGAGACGACGGAAGAGGCGGTTGACGCGATCGATCTCCTCTCGAGCTCGGCGATCCGTGGCTTGGTTGAAAACTGCGTGTCCAACGGCGGCCAGACGTCGGAAGCCATGGTTCCGGCAGGCCGTTTCGATGTTTGCGTGATCGGTCAGAGCGACGGGCAAGCGAAGACCACTTATTCGATCGGCGACGTTCCGTTCGCGATCGTGAAATCGGAGTCGGTGGCGACGGACGGCTCCACGAGCACGATCATCCTCCAGGACGTGCGTTTCGGCCGGTAAATCAGGCGCACCGCCGGCTGAAACGGAACGGGGAGCCGCAAGGGTCCCCTTTTTTTTCGTCGATTTGAGGAAAATGCCTACCCTAGGGTCGATGCCGCCTCGTATAAGAGCGCATGACATTTTCCGATCTCGGGTTGATCGAGCCGATTCAGCGGGCGGTCGATGAATCCGGCTACAAAGAACCGACTCCGATCCAGCGCGCCGCTATCCCGTATCTCCTGGAAGGCCGCGACCTGCTCGGTTGCGCGCAGACGGGCACCGGCAAGACGGCCGCGTTCGCGCTGCCGATCCTGCAGCGCCTGGCCGCGCACCCGAGGCGCGCGGGCCAGCGCTCGGCGCGCACGCTGATTCTCACGCCGACGCGCGAACTCGCGATCCAGATCCACGACAGCTTCAAGACGTACGGCAAATACCTGCGATTCCGTTACGCCGTGATCTTCGGCGGCGTCGGTCAGAATCCGCAGGTTCAGGCTCTCGCGGGCGGGGTGGATGTCCTGGTCGCGACGCCGGGCCGCCTCTTGGACTTGATCAACCAAAGGCATCTTCATCTGCGCGATCTTGAGATCTTCGTGCTCGACGAGGCCGACCGCATGCTCGACATGGGTTTCATACACGACGTGCGCAAGGTGATCGCCTTGCTTCCGTCGCGGCGGCACAACTTGTTCTTCTCGGCCACGATGCCGCCGGATATCCAACGGCTCGCCGACGCGATCCTGACCGAGCCGGCGAAGGTGGAAGTCGCGCCGGTGTCGTCGACGGCGGAGCTCATCGATCAGTCGGTGATGTACGTCGAGCGCGGCGACAAGAAGAGCCTTTTGCGGCACGTGCTCCAGGACAAGGCCCTCAAGCGCGTGATCGTGTTCACGCGCACCAAACGCGGGGCGAACCAGGTGAGCGAAGTGCTCGCCAAGAGCGGCGTGCCGAGCGAGGCGATTCACGGGAACAAGTCGCAGGGCGCGCGCCAGAGGGCTTTGGAGAATTTCAAGGCCGGCCGCATCCGCGTGCTGGTGGCGACGGATATCGCCGCGCGCGGCATCGACGTCGAAGGCGTCACGCACGTGATCAACTTTGAGGTGCCCAACGTTCCCGAGAGTTACGTGCATCGGATCGGCCGAACGGCGCGCGCGGGCGCGAGCGGCATCGCGATTTCGTTCTGCGACGCCGAGGAGCGCTCATTCATCCGTGATATCGAAAAGCTCACCCGGCGGCCGATCCCGGTCGATCGCGAACAGCCGTACCATTCGGCTTCGGTCGAGGCCGCGCGTTTGGTGTCGGCTGGCAAAGCCAAAGCGACGCTCGAGAAGGAGCAGCGGAGCGGCCGCCCGTCCAATCGCCGCCGCCGCCGGGGAGGCGGTGGCTCGGCCGGCAAGCCGCATCAAGGCGCCGGCGGTCATGGCCGCGACACGCCCTGAGCGGGCGGCCGCCCTAGGCGCCGACGATGGCTTGAGCTTTTTGGAAGGCCTGCTCCAGTTTGGAGAGGTCGACGCCGGCGCCTTGGGCGAAATCCGGCCGCCCGCCGCCTTTGCCGCCCATTTCACGCGCGATTTCACCGAGGATTTTTCCGGCGTTGAGTGACTTGGTGAGGTCTTTCGTCACCGTCACGACGATCGGGTGCGAGCCCTCGCCCTTGCCCACCATCACCACGACACCCGATTGGATCTTGTTTTTCACCTTGTCGGTGATCTCGCTCAACGTCGCGCGGTCGTCGATTTCGACGTACGCGGTGACGAGGCGGCTCGCGGCGCCGCCGGCATTGAACGCTTTCGCGTTTTGCACGAGGATGTCCACATCGACTTTGGAGCCTTTGGCGGCCTTCACCTCGCGATCGAGCGCCTTGAGCAGCTGTTTGGAATGCTCGATCCAGTCGGCGACCGTCACGCGGCCCGTTTGGCCCGGGCGGCCGGGCTCGCCGCCGTCGGCGAGCGCGCCCATCGCAACGTCGTCGTCCAGGTACTGAGCCCAATTCTCCTGGTAACCCGCGGCCGCGCGCGCGTGCAGGTTTTCGCGCGTGTTTTTCATCAGGTACTGGACCGCGCGATCGCCCGTGATCGCTTCGAGGCGGCGGACGCCCGCCGAAACGCCGCTTTCGGAGACGATCTTGAACGCGCGGATCTTCGCCGTATTCGAAACGTGCGTGCCGCCGCAGAGCTCGGTCGAGAAGTCGCCCATGCGGATCACGCGCACGCGGTCGCCGTATTTTTCCCCGAACAGCGCGAGCGCTCCGGCCTCGAGGGCTTCCTTGTGCCCCATTTCGCTCGCGTCGACGTCGTAGCCTTCGGCGATTTCCTCGTTCACCAGCGCCTCGATCGCCGAGATTTCTTCGGCGCTCAAGGGCTTGTTGTGGGTGTAGTCGAAGCGCAAGCGTTCGGAGTCGACCAGCGAACCCGCTTGCGTGACGTGCGGGCCGAGCGTCCTGCGCAGCGCCGAATGCAAAAGGTGCGTCGCCGAGTGGTTGGCGGCCGTCTGCCGGCGTTTGCTGTCGAGGACCTGTTGCTCGGCCGCGTCGCCCTTCTTGAGGGAGCCGCTCACCACGCGCACGTGGTGCAGGTACACGTCGTTCGCCTTCGTGCAGTCGAGAACCTCGGCTCGGGCGCCGCTGGCGCTCCGGATGACGCCGTGATCGCCCGCTTGGCCTCCGCCCTCGGCGTAGAAGCAGGTCGAATCGAAGACCGCGACGCCGGCCTCCCCGGCCTCGAGCTCATCGACGATCCCATGGCCGTTGGAGAGGAGCACGAGCCGGCCGCTCGAGCGCGTCGCGCCGTAGCCCGTGAACTTCGTCGGGCCGGATTGGTCGCGCGCCGTTTGAGCCGCCTGCACTAGGTGAGCGGCGTCGGCCGCGAGCGCTTTGCCTTTCCACGAAGCCTTCGCCTTTTCCCGCGCCTCCTCCATCGATCTCTCGAAGCCGGCCTCGTCGACCGCGAAACCACGTTCGACGGCCATGAGTCGCGTGAGGTCCAGCGGGAAGCCGAAGGTGTCGTAGAGCTTGAAAACGGTTCCGCCGTCGAGGGTCTTGAGGCCCCTCGACGCGAGCCTGTCGAGGTTGGAGTTCAGGATCTCCGTGCCTTGATCGAGCGTCGCGAGGAAGCGCGCGACCTCGTCCTTCACTGCGTGCGTGATGACCGCGTGCTGGCGCTGGAGCTCGGGGTACACGCCGCTCATCTCGGCGATCACGACCTCGACGACCTGCGGGAACAGCGAGGGGTCGTCGCTGAGTTTGCGGCCGTACCGGATCGCCCGCCGCATGATGCGGCGGAGAACGTAGCCGCGGCCCTCATTCGAGGGCATCACGCCGTCGGCGATCAGAAATGCCGTCGCGCGGGAGTGGTCGGCCACGACGCGCATCGCGGAGACCGCGTCCGCCAGGCCTTTGTGCTTGGCCAGGCGCTTGATGTCGGAGACGTACTCCTTGCCTGAGATCGCCGAGGCCTTTTGGATGAGCGGCTGGAAGAGGTCGGTGTCGTAGTTGTTGGGCTTGCCCTGCAGAACGCCGGCCCAGCGCTCCAGGCCCCCGCCGGTGTCGACGGAGGGTTTCGGGAGCGGGTAGCGGCCGGTGGCGTCTTCGTTGAACTGCATGAAGACGTTGTTCCAGATCTCGATGTAGCGGTCTCCGCCGTTTTCCATCGTGGCCCCGCCGGTGGGGTCGGCTTCGGGGCCGTGATCGTAGAAGATCTCCGAGCACGGGCCGCACGGGCCCGTGTCGCCCATGCGCCAGAAGTTGTCCTTTTCGCCGAAGCGGTAGATGCGCTCCGCGGGCACGCCGATCTGTTTGCGCCAGATGCCGGCGGCCTCGTCGTCGTCCTTGAAGACCGAAACGTACAGGCGGTCTTCGGGGACGCCCAGCTCCTTCGTGAGGAGCCGCCAGGCGAACGCGATCGCCTCTTCCTTGAAGTAGTCCCCGAAGGAAAAATTGCCGAGCATCTCGAAGAACGTGTGGTGGCGGGCGGTGTGGCCGACGTTTTCGAGGTCGTTGTGCTTGCCGCCGGCGCGCACGCATTTTTGCGAGGTGGTCGCGCGTTTGTACGGGCGCTGTTCGAGGCCGAGGAACAGGTTCTTGAACTGGTTCATCCCGGCGTTGGCGAAAAGCAAGGTCGCGTCGTTTTCGGGGATCAACGACGAACTGGGCACCTCGGAGTGGCCGTTCTTGACGAAGTAATCGAGGAATTTGCGGCGGATATCACGGCTTTTCATGGATGACTCTTCTTATTGTCTCGTCGTCGTAACCGCGGTTCTTGAGCAACCGCGCGATTTTCGCATGTTCTTCGAATTCAAAAGGCGGTTCGCGCCGGAGCCTGAGCCGGACCAACTCCAGGGCCCGGGCTCGCTCGCCCTCGGCGTCCCCCCGCACGGCGGGCAGGCCTTTGCCACGCAGGAAACGCTGGATGTACCGCGCGCCTTTCCCGCGCCGCCCAAGCTGGTCGGCGACGGCTCGCGCGAGCTCTTCAGGCGGCCTCATCCACCGGTTGTCTTTGGCGAAGCGGATGGCGTCTTCGACTTCGGCGGCTTCGTAGCTGGGCGAAAGCTTGCGCTTGAGCTCGAGTTCGGAGTGATCGCGCCTGGCGAGCAGATCCATGACCTTCTCCCTGGCTCGCTTGCGGGGCTGTCGGCGCTCGGGTTTCGAACCTGGCCCCGGTTCGTGTCCCGGGTTCCCGTCACCGTACTCGGTTTCGCCACGTCCCTCGCTCATTCGCCCTCTTCTTCCTCGCTCTCTTCCACTTCGTCTTCTTCAGAACCGTCGATTTCGAGGCCCCCAACCTTATCCCATTCGTCCTTCATGCGCGACCGCAACTTGCTGTTTTCGGCCCATTGCTGGTCGCCGGAGCTGACGCCCGAGAACTTGAGTTGGAAATCTTCCGGGTTCGAGGATAGACGCAGGGCTTCATCATACTCGACCAGCTCGTGCGCGAGCAGGTCGAACAAGCTCTGGTCGAACGACTGCATGCCCATGATGTCCTTGGATTCCTCGATGACCGATTTGAGGTCTTTCGTTTTGTGCGGGTCTTCGATCATTTCGCGGGCGCGGGCGTTGACGAGCAGAACCTCGACGGCCGGGACGAAGCCTTGTTTGTCCTTGCGGCGCGCCAGGCGCTGGGAAATGACGGCTTTCAAAACCGATGCGAGTTGCAGGCGGATCTGTTCCTGCTGGTAAGGTTCGAAGGCGGTCAGGATCCGGTTGATCGATTCCTGAGCGTCGAAGGTGTGCAGGGTGGAGAGGACCAAATGGCCCGTCTCGGCCGCCACCATGGCGATCTCGATGGTTTCGCGATCGCGCATCTCGCCGATCAGGATGACGTCCGGGTCTTGGCGGAGGGCGGCGCGCAAGGCGCCCGCGAAGCTCCGCGTGTCCACGCCGAGCTCGCGCTGGCTGATGATCGACTTGCGGTCGCGGATGAGGAACTCGATCGGGTCCTCGATCGTCAGGATATGTTTGTTTTTCGTCGAGTTGATGTGATCGATCATCGAGGCGAGCGTCGATGATTTGCCGGAGCCGGTGACGCCGGTGACGAGGATCAGGCCGCGCTCGAGATCGGCGATGCGTTTCACGATCGGCGGCAGGTTCAGGTCCTCGGTCGTGGGGATCTGGAAGGGGATGTTCCGGATGACCATGCGGGTGGAGCCCCGCTGCTGGAAGACGTTTATGCGGAATCGGCCCAGGCCCGAGACGCCGTAGCCAAGGTCGATGTCCTTGTTGAGGACGTAGGCTTTTCTCTGGTCCGCGTCCATCATCTCGTAGGCCATCTCCTCGATGTCCTGATTGCTCAGTTGGGGAAGGCCGTTCTGCAACGGGCGGAGTTTGCCGTGTTTGCGGATGACGGGAACGAGACCGGCCTTGAGATGAACGTCGCTGGCGTCTTTTTTGATAGCGAGGGTCAATATCTCATCGAGTTTCATCGCTTGTTCTTCCTTGAGGGATAATGGCCGAGACGGGTGTGCTCAGGTTAATCCCCGCGGCAGTCTCGGTCCAGCGCACCGAGGGCGAGTCCAGAGGACTTTTGAGCGGGGCGGTGGCCGGCGTCGCGCCGGGGATCGTCCACCCGCGGAGCCCGCAGCCGCAGAGCGGGAGCCGGGTTTGATCCGCTGCGATATGTCGGCCAGGCCATTGGCGTCGCGAGAGGTGTCGGGGCGGAACGGCAAGTTGACTTCAGTCCGGCGACAAATAGAGTCGCCCTTGATGAAGCGTAAAATCATCGAGTGCCTCGCCACCGGTTTTTATCTCGGCAAAATCCCCAAAGCGCCAGGTACTTGGGGGACTCTTTTGGGGATTCCGGTGGTCTTGCTCCTGAAACTCGGTTCCCCCGGTGCGTACATGATAGGCGCGGTCGCGCTTCTGCTCTTCTCGGTCGCGGTTTGCGAACTCCACGAGACTCTCACCGGAGCGCACGACAGCGGTCAGGTCGTGATCGACGAGGTCGTCGGTTTCGTGATCACGATGACGTGGTTGCCGGCGACCGCGCCGTTTTTCCTCGCCGCGTTCGTCGTGTTCCGCTTTTTCGACATCTTGAAGCCGTTTCCGATCGGCCTGATCGACAAGAAGATCCGCGGAGGTTTGGGCACCGTGCTCGACGATGTCGTCGCGGGCTTGGTCGGCAACGTGATCCTGCAGGTGGTTTACCAGAGAACGGGATGGCTCGGGGAGACGTGGAATGGGCGATCGCTCGGCTGACCACGGTCCACTCGCCGGGCTCGCGCCGCTCGCGGTCGAGGTCGCCATCAAGCTTCTCGACCGCGGACAGACCGTCGCGTTCGCCGAAAGCTGCACGGGAGGGCGGGTTTCCGCGATGCTCTCGGCGTATCCGGGTATTTCGGCCGCGTTTCTCGGTTCGGTCGTGGGATACGCGAATTCGGCCAAACAGGAATTCCTCGGTGTTTCGCAGCGCAGCTTGAGGCAGGCGGGCGCGGTGAGTCGCGAGGTCGCGCTCGAGATGGCGCACGGGGCTCGCGCGCGGTTCGGCGCCGATTGGGTGGTCTCGATCACCGGTATCGCGGGTCCGGGCGGCGGAACGAAAGACAAGCCTGTCGGGCTTGTTCTCTTCGGCATCGTTGGTCCGGGAGTTGAAGATGCCGTGGAACGCCGCTTTTCAGGTGAGCGCTTAGAAATTCAGCAGGCGGCCTCGGATCACGCCCTCTCCTGGCTCTCGCTTCACCTCGGTGAAGCCAAGGATGTTTGACGAGGCGCCGGGCTCGCGATTTGGCACGAAAAAAATCGCCTCAGCCGCTCTGGAATTGGTTGAGCGGGAGGGCGATTTCATAGTTAGGTTGAGTCGAAGGCCGGCCCGAAACGCGCGGTCGCGCCTGGACGGCGTCAAAAGACGATCTACATTCATTGCGGGTAAACGCGCGGATAAATGCCAGAGCGAAATGCCAGAACGAAACGTCGAGTCGAGACATTCAGAGCGAAGCGCCCAGGGCGAAATTTCAAACGAAGTATCAGAACGAAAAAAGAACAGACCGGTAAAGACGAATCAATAACAGCCAACCTTGTAGAGAGGGGTCGATGACCACGACACGCGCTCCTGAGAAGAACAATGAAAGAGCGAAAGCTCTCGAACTCGCTGTTTCAAACATCGAAAAACAATTCGGCAAGGGCTCGATCATGCGTCTGGGCGGGGGCGAAAGCCTCTACAAGGACGTCGAAGCCATCCCGACCGGCGCTTTGAGCCTGGACATCGCCCTCGGTATCGGCGGCCTTCCGCGCGGCCGTATCGTCGAGATCTACGGCCCGGAGAGCTCCGGCAAAACGACCCTGGCGCTTTCGGCGATCGCCGAGGCGCAGAAGAAGGGCGGCGTCGTGGCGTACGTCGACGCGGAACACGCGCTCGACATCGGCTACGCCCGTAAACTCGGTGTCAATACCGAGGACATGCTGATCTCCCAACCCGATACCGGCGAGCAGGCTCTCGAGATCGTGGAGACGCTCGTCCGCTCGGGCGCGATCGACGTGCTCGTCGTCGACTCCGTCGCGGCGCTCACGCCGCGCGCGGAGATCGAAGGCGAGATGGGTGACAGCCACGTCGGCTTGCAGGCGCGCCTGATGTCGCAAGCCCTGCGCAAGCTGACCGCCGCCATCAACCGCAGCAAGACGCTCGTCATCTTCATCAACCAGATCCGGATGAAGATCGGCGTGATGTTCGGCAATCCCGAGACCACGACCGGCGGCAACGCCCTCAAGTTCTACGCCTCCGTCCGTCTCGACGTTCGCCGCATCGGCGCGATCAAGAACGGCGAGGACGTGGTCGGCAACCGCACGGCGGTGAAAGTCGTGAAGAACAAGATGGCTCCCCCGTTCGGCAAAGTCGAATTCGACCTCATGTACGGCGAAGGCATCTCGGCCGAGGGCGACATCATCGACCTCGCGACCAAACATGAGATCATCGAGAAATCGGGCGCCTGGTATTCGTACAAAGGCGAACGCCTTGGCCAGGGCCGCGATGCCGCCAAGGAGTTCCTGAAAGCGAACGTCGCCGTCCGAGAGGAACTCAAGAAGCGCATCCTCGACGTCAACAAGATCGTCGGCGTCCAAGAGGGCGCCGAAGCGTTCGGCAAGCCCGCGGTTCCAGAAGCCGACGCGAAGGACGCGCTGAAAAAAGCGGCCGACGAAAAAAAATCGACCGCTCCACCCACGGGCGCCAAGCCGAATGGTTCGGTCGCCAAGGGAACCCCGCCTCCCGCGGGCAAGCGTTCCGCGCGCGACACTGAAGTCGGGCATTGATCGCCCTTCGCCCCCCTGCCGTTCGCGCGGTTCAGCGTCGTGAACGGAAGGGGGCCGAAATCGCCGCTCGAGCGTACGGGGTTCAGGTCAAATCGGAATGAGATTGTCCTGAACTCATCACTTTTTGGTTTTGCGCCTGGGAACGCATAGGATCGCGCTGACCGGCCAATTTTTAGTCTGCCGTCAAAAATCTCGACACCTTGGAGTCGTTCACGAAAGCCAAACGTCTTTGGGCGCTCGGGCTTTCGATATCCTGATCCCACTCAAACGGGAGAAGGAATGAAACAAGCGGGCTCGGCATTTCGTGTGGGTTTTGCGTCTGGTTTGACTCGGTGTTTGTGTCTCCTCTTTTTTGCGGCCGGCTGCTCCGGTGAGGGCGGGTCTTCGATGAGCGCGTCTTCGATAGGCGCGCCGCCGATCGAGTCGGAAGCGGCGCCGACTTTTGACGAACAAATGACTTGGGTCGACGCCGACGATCCGTCGCGCGTGACCCGGTTGAGCTTCGGACCGAGGGGCGGCGAGGGCAGTTCGGACTTCCAACGCTTCTACTCCTACTTGTTCACTTCGGGAAAGAAAACCTGGTCTCCGGCCGTTATCCGTTGGTCTTACAACCCAAACGGGCAACTCCCGTCTTTGAACAGCAATGCGGTGGTGAATGAAATCATAGCCGCGACGAAACAGTGGGAAGCGGCTTGCGGCATCCGTTTCGAGTACCAAGGGATGACTTCGCGCGCGGTCACCCCCGGCCTCTGCGACGGCGTGAACGTGATCACCTGGGGCGCGTTGCCCGGCTCAACAGTCGGTTGGGCGCAGAACTGTTACAGCGGAACCAGGCTGACCGAAGTCGACATTCTCCTCGACAACGAGTCCCCGACTCAATTGGCGCAAAATTTTCTATTGAAAGCGACGATCGTACACGAGCTTGGTCATGGTCTCGGCCTTGGTCATACGAACGTGACACCGGCGGTGATGACGTCCGTTCTTTCGACGGACACGCTTCGCTCAGACGATATTCAGGGTTGTCAGAGCCTCTATGGCAGGGCACAGAGTTCACCGACGCCCGTGCCGACGCCCGTGCCGACGCCCGTGCCGACACCCGTGCCGACACCCGTACCGACGCCCGTACCGACGCCCGTACCGACGCCCGTACCGACGCCCGTACCGACGCCCG
>JAJTYM010000002.1 GCA_021463345.1 Pseudobdellovibrionaceae bacterium
GCCAAAAGGTGCGTGTCACCTATTGGCGGGCCGTCGTGTCAGGCGAGCCAGAGGTTCTGCAGGATCCAGAGGGCGCCGACCCAAAGGCAAAGCAGGGCGAGCGTCCGGTGGCCCGTCAGCTGCCCGACGAGGGCGCCGGGCAGCCGCGCGCGCGCGATCCGCATGAGCGGCTCCGAAGCCAGGGCGAAACTGACGAGAGCGCCGTAGGCGAAAACGACGTAAGGAAAAACCGCGTCCAATTCCAGGTATGTCATATTGAGACTTATCGGAAATTCCCCCCCGCGAAGAACCGGACGAAGACACGGTTTTCTCCGGGCGCAGGTGAAGAATCGCACACATACGTCAAATTCGCGCGGTGACGGGCTGGCGTGGCCACGCGACGGTTGAATACCGCGCGCCCTGTGATAATCTGAGCGCGAGGTTTCTGTGGCATAAGCTCAGGAAAAAGAAACCCTACAAGTTTAAGCCAGGGGACCGTCCCTGGGGATGGTGAGCAAGCTCGGCCTCCGGGATCCGAGAAGCCTAAAGTCCTCATCATGGTCGCCCACCTTAATAAACATGGGTTTCTCGTTCTCGAGCGCCACAGAATCCGTTTTCTTTCCACGCCCCCGGCCATTCGGCCGGCCAGGACTCCCGTCCTCGCCCGTTCAGGGCGATAATGTCTGAAGAGATCCGAAATCGCTTGGGGTGACAGCCCGAGGCCGCCGCTTTTCCGACGCCTCGGGATCGGGAGCCGAAAATTGGCATCCACGTTGCTTTTACACCTTGTTACAAGGGGGCAAGTCCGCATGAACGGGGTTTCGCCGTCAAAAAACACGACAGTTGTTTTCTCCCTGGTGTTCGCCGCCGCGGTCGCGCTGCCGGCCATCAGCCGCGCCCAAGCGACGACGTCCGTCGGCGCCGGCCTGGGCAAAGCCGCGTACGAATCCCTCATCAGCGCGGCCTGCTCGGATCTGAAAGGCTCCGATCTCGCCGAATGCCGGCGCGAACAAGCGAGACGCGCGCTCGGCGGCGGCAGCTTCGAAACCGAGCTCGGCAAATCGTGCAGGGCGAAGATCGAGCTCTTCACGAAAGCCGAAACGAAATACGCCGAGGCTTGCAGCAACGTCGGCATACCCGAGGACGCCGGCGAACCCGACGCCGCGGGAACGAGCAAACGCCAGAACAAACGCCCGAGCGCGAACCGGCGCGACGACGAGGCGACCCGCACCCGCTCTTGCCATAAGATCGCCAACGATTGTTCAAGGGTGTCGCTGCCCGAATGGGAAGAGGACGCCGACGAAGTCGACAAGGAAGACCTGCTCGGGAAATGCAGGAGCGTCGCCAAAGAATGCCCCCTGCTCGGCGCCACGACCCTGGCCGACAACAAAAAAGACATCGAGGAGGCACGCGAGTCCCACGACGACCGACGGGACAAATACGTCTCCGCGCAGAAGGACCTCCAGAGCCTCCAAGAGGATATGATGGCGTCGCAAAGCGATGTCCTCGAATCGCAGGTCAACATGCAGAGGAAGGCGGCCGAGGCCAACCGCGGCCTCGAAACGGCCCTGCAGGAAGCCGAGCGGGAGAAAGTCGTCAAGACGCAGGCGCTGCGCGAGGGATTCGCGAAAATCGACGAGGAGTACGTCAAACTCCGTTCGCAATTGGAGCAGACCAACGCCGCGATCAACGAAGAGCAGGACAAGGTTCAAAAAGAATGCGAAAGGTCCGCGGACACGTTTTGGGACAGGGTCCAGGCGAACAAACAGGCGCGGAAAGCGATGGGCTCGAACACCCAAAGGTCCGCGACCCAGCTCGCCGGCGTGGAGAAGCGCCGGCAGTTGGAGTACCAACGCGCCATCAGGACGTGCCTGTCGAAAAAATCGACCCGCAACCAGTTCGCACGACTCGAAGAGCGCCGGACCGTCACCCTCAAAAACGCCATGGATTTGCAAGTGCTCCTCGAAACCCGCCGGGCGACGATGATCCGGAACTTGCAGGAGGCCGAAGCCCTCGCCGAAGCGGCCAGGAACACGGCCGCGCGCCAACTGCAGGAACGCCTCCAAGAACAACAAAACGCGGCCGCGCGGGCGATGCAGGAAAACATGAGCAAGCAATCGCAGAAAGGCCAGGAGATGGCGTCGTTGCAAGGCCGCCTGCGCGACGCGGACACCGAAGTCGGCAATGCGGCTCGCGATCGCCGCCGAGCTGAGTTCAGGCAAGAATGCTCCCGGCTCGCGGCGAAAAACTCCCCTTCCGGCTCATCCGACACGGACACGCTCAAGGGCTACAACCTCTTCAAGTCGGCGGCGAGCCTTCATAGGAAACTGAGAGACGCCTGCGACACCGCCATCGAGACGTGCGGTCGCGTGAAACCGGTCGAATATTTCACTTGCCTCGGCAAGTCGACCCAACCCTCCACCCAGTCGAGACCTCCCGCGAGCGGCGCCGACAGGGGCCAATGACCCGCTCGCTGCCCTAAAGTCCTGGTCTCCGAAATCGCCCAACGGATCGAACGGGCGGCTTGAACGGGTTTTTTGTTTTTGCCCGCGGCCGGCCGCTTCCCTTGTTCGCGGGCCCACGGGCGGTTAGACTCGTAGGGGTTTGCCACCCACGGAGTCAGGCGCCTCTATGATCAAGAAAACCCTCTTGGCCGTCCTCGTTCTGTTCCTCGCCGGCGGGGCCGGGGGGGCGGCGTACTACGTCTCCCTGAAGAACAGCCTCCCGGAGATCCTGAAGGTCGAGGACTACAAGCCTCTGCTCGTCTCGCACGTGTACGCTCGGGATGGGCGCAAAATCGGTGAATTCTTCCGAGAGAACCGGATCCTGACCCCTTACGAGAAGATCCCCCCCGTCCTGGTGAAATCGTTCCTGGCCATCGAGGACGACAAGTTCTTCGAGCACAAAGGCATCAACTACGCCGCGATCGTCCGCGCCGCGATCGCGAACATGCGCGCCGGCCGCACTGTCCAAGGCGCGTCGACGATCACGCAACAGGTGGCGAAGTCGTTTTTCCTGAGCAGCGAGAAAACCCTCGCTCGCAAGATCAAGGAAGCGCTGCTCGCGACGAAGCTCGAGGAGAACCTCACGAAGGAAGAGATCCTCTACCTGTATCTCAACAACATCTTCTTCGGTTCGGAATCCTACGGCGTCGCGGCCGCGGCGGAGACGTATTTCCGCAAGCCGCTCGACAAACTCACGGTCGCGGAGTGCGCTCTGATCGCGGGCCTTCCGCAGGCGCCGAGCCGGTACTCGCCCCTCAGGAACCCGCACCTCGCCAAAGAGCGCCAGAAGGACGTGCTCAGGCGCATGCGCGACCTCGGGTACGTCACGCCCGAGCAGGCCGAGCAGGCGGTCGACGAGCCGATCACCATCTACCTTGAAAAGGAGTACAAGGACGTCGCTCCCGATTTCGTCGAGACCGTGCGCCAAATACTCGTGCAGGACCTCGGCGAGGAAATGGTGCTCGACGGCGGCCTCCAGATCCACACGAGCCTCGATTACGACGCCCAGGTCGAAGCGCAGAAACAGGTTCGCGAGGGCCTGAAAACGCTCGACAAGCGCCAAGGGTACCGCGGCGCCGCCAAGAACCTGCAAGAGGGCGAGGACATCGAGAAATTCCTGCTCGAAACGCGCAAGAAGCTCGAGCGCGCCACAGCCCCGATCCGCGTGATCGCCCGCGACGGCAACGTCGTGCCCGATCGGCCGCTCGAGCTCTTCCAGCGCAAAGACGCCGCCGGCAACGTCGTCTCCAACCTACCCGATTACGTCCCCGTCGGCGAGGAGGTCGACGCGATCGTGACCGGGATCGATGACCGCTGGGGCGTCGCCTACGTGCGTTTCGCCGAAAGCCAGGGTTTGATCGACATCGCCGACATGGGCTGGGCGCGCAAGCCCGACACGGCCGTCAGCTCCGACAACGCGCCCGCGATCAAAAAAATCTCCTCGGCCCTCAAAAAAGGGGACGTGATCCTCGTCAAAGTCCAGGCCGGGACGTTCACGTCCCAGAGACTTCAAAAAGACATCGCGGCCGCGGGCAAACGGCTCAAAACCGACCCGAACGCCCAGAAGGGCTTGCCGAAGTTCAGCGAATACGCCCATGTCACGCTCGAGCAGGAGCCGCTCGTCGAAGGCGCGCTGCTGTCGATCGACCAAAAGACCCAGGACGTCGTCGCCATGGTCGGCGGCTACGATTTCAACCGCTCGAAGTTCAACCGCACCATCCAGGCCTTCCGTCAGACGGGCTCGGCCTTCAAATCGATCATCTACCTGTCGGCGCTCGACAAGGGCTGGAACCCCGGGCGCATCGTCGCCGACGCGCCGATCGTCTTCGAGGAGGCGAACAGCGAGGCCGCCGACGGCCAAGAGGACATCAAGAAGTGGAAACCCCACAACTACGGCAACAAGTTCGAGGGCGACATGCTGTTCCGCCAAGCCCTCGTCCAGTCTCTCAACATCCCGACCGTCAAGATCCTGCAGGACATCGGCATCCCCTGGGCGATCGATTACGCCCGGCGCTTGGGGATCTTCAGCTCGCTCAACGCGGACCTCTCCCTTTCGCTCGGCTCTTCCGGGGTCACTTTGTACGAAATGACGAAGGCCTTCGCGATCATCAACCACCTCGGCAAGCGGGTGCGGCCGCTCCTCGTCCACAAGATCATCGACGGCAAAGGCAACGTCGTGCGCGAGAAGATTTCGCTCGACAAGCGCTTCGAGAAAGAGATCGCGGCCGTCGACCAGTACTTCGAGGACAAGAAAAAGGCGCTCGCCGGCCGTCCCGAGGACGAACCCCCGGCCGCCCAAGCCGCCCCGGAGGGCGAGGTGGTCGAGGCCGCCCAACCGAGCCCGCGCTTTTTCTTCCCGGATCCCGAGCAGCTGATCCGCCCGACGACGGCGTACCTGACCACGAACATGCTCGCGGCGACGATCACCGACGCGCATGGCACCGCCGCGCGCGCGCGCGCGCTGGAACGCCCCGCGGCCGGCAAAACGGGAACGACGAACGGCTACTTCGACACGTGGTTCATCGGCTACACGCCCCAATACACCACCGGGGTCTGGGTGGGCTTCGACCAGGAGAAGAGCCTGGGCGCCGGCGAGGCCGGCGGCCGCACGGCCCTGCCCATCTGGCTCGCGTACATGAAGAGCTTGCACGCCGGCATCGAACCGGTCGGCTTCCCAGTGCCCGACGGCATCGTTTACGCCAACATCGACAAGAAGACCGGCAAGCTCGCCTCGTCGAAATCCAAGGAAGTCGTTTACCAGGCTTTCCTGCGCGGAACGGAGCCCAGCGAAATGAGCGACTCCGCCGTCACCAAAGACGAAGCGGATTTCTACAAGGAAGACCTCGCGGACTGACCGCTGGGACCCGCCGCGGAAAAGCGGCGTGACGGGGGCTCCTTCGGCGCCCTGACATCAAGCGAAAGAGGCTTGAGTGCCCGCGCATTCTATATGAGAATGCCCTCCTGCCGATTGGCTTCACGGCCGGCGGCTCCCTGCGGAGCGCCCGCCGAGGGGAAGGGTCCGTCCGCATGACCGATGTCCGCGAGAAAAACGCGCCAAGCTCGTCCGCGCGGCGACCGCCGGCGACCGCGAAAAAGAAGATTCATCTCTGGGGCGTCAAACAGAACAACCTTCAGAACATCGAAGTCGAGGTCCCCCTGGGCTCGTTCACGGTGGTTTGCGGGCCGAGCGGTTCCGGCAAGAGCTCGCTCGCGTTCGAGACCCTGTACGCCGAGGGCCAACGCCGCTACATCGAATCGCTCTCGAACTACGCGCGCCAGTTCCTGGGCAAAGCCCCGAAGCCCGATCTCGAAGGGATCGAGAACATCCCTCCCGCGATCGCCATCGAGCAGAAGAATTCGGTGAAAACGTCGCGCTCGACCGTCGGGACCACGACCGAGGTGATCGACTACCTGCGCCTGCTATTCGAGAAAATCGGCCAGAACCACTGCCCAACGTACGGCTTCGCGATCCGCAAGGAATCGGTCACGGACGCCGCCCGCCTGGCTCTCGAGTCCTTCGCCGGAACGCGCGGCTACATACTGGCGCCCGTCTCCGCCAAGGGCCGCGTGCAGACGGGGGCGAAACTGCACGCGATCCTCGTCAAGGAGGGTTTCACGCGCATCTATTCCCCGCCCGAGGCGGGGCCGGCGCCGAGCCCGGCGCCGAAAAAGAAAGCGCGCGGGAAAACGGCCGCCGGCGCGCCGGCGGCCGCGCTTCAAAGCGGCGCGCCCCCCTGCCGCCCTCCGGACGGCGCACGCGAGCTGGGCCGGGTGATCGAACTGAAGCCGCAAGCCGCGGGCGCCAAAGACATCCCGGCGACGGATTTTTACGTCGTCATCGACCGTCTGACGTTTTCCAAGGAGGACGAGGGGCGCCTGGGCGATTCATTGAGCCAAGCGTACCGCGCGGCCCTGACGCTCAACGCGGACCTCGCCGGCGGCCGCGCGACGGTGCTCACCGTCGACGGGCGCGAACTCCGCTTCAGCGAGGAGAATTCCTGCTCCGTCTGCGGATGGACGTTCCCGGTCGTTTCCGCGCAGTTGTTCAGCTTCAACAACCCGGTGGGCGCTTGCCCCTCGTGCAACGGCTTCGGCAACATCCTCGGGCTCGACGAGGCGAAAATCATCCCCAACCCGAACCTCTCTCTCGCCGAAGGCGCCCTCCACCCTTTCACGATGCCGAGCGCCGCCGGCGATCGCCGGCTCCTGATGAAATGGGCCGCCAAGCGGAAGATCGACGCGCGGACGCCGTGGAACAAGCTGCCCAAGGAGGAGCGCGAGCTGATCTGGTCGGGCGACGAGGCTTTTTTCGGCGTCGTCGGCCTCTTCGACTATCTCGAGACCAAGAAATACAAAATGCACGTGCGCGTTTTCCTGTCGCGCTACAAAAGCCCCTTCCAGTGCGGCACGTGCCGCGGCGCGCGACTCAAGCCCGAAAGCCGTTACGTCAAAGTCGGTGGGCGCACGTTCAGCGAACTTTCGACGATGACGATCGGCGATCTCCACCGCGCGGTGACGGACCTGGCCCTCACGCCGGCGCAGGAAGAGGTCGCTGACGAGATCCTGCGGCAAACGCGCGCGCGCCTGCGGTTCCTCAACGACGTGGGCGTCGAGTACCTGACGCTCGACCGCCCCACGCGCACGCTGAGCGGCGGCGAGTTCCAGCGACTGAACCTCGCCAAGCAGCTCGGCATGGGCCTCTCGCAAACGCTCTACGTCCTCGACGAACCGACCGTCGGCCTGCACCCGCGGGACAACGACCGGTTGATCGGGGTCCTCAAGCGCCTGAACGCGCTCGGCAACACTTTGGTCGTCGTCGAGCATGATCAGGACGTGATCGAAAACAGCTCCAACGTGATCGAGATGGGGCCTGGCTCGGGCCACCTCGGCGGCCGGATCATATATTCGGGCCCCACGCCGGAGTTCCGCTCGTTCACGGGGTCGAACACGTCCCGGTACCTGAACGGCGCCGGGCGGAGCGAAGCGCGGCCTCCCCGCCCCGTCGACATCGACGCGTACAAATTCAAACTCGAGCTCACGGGCTGCCGAGGCCACAACCTCAAAAACGTCACAGCGCGGTTCCCGCTCAACCGACTGGTGACGGTGACCGGCGTCAGCGGCTCCGGCAAGTCGACCCTCGTCGGCCAGACGCTGTATCCGGCGATCGCGCAAGCGCTCAAAGTCGAATACCTGCCGATCCAGCCGCACGACACGCTGTCCGGCCTCGAGCACGTCAAAAACGTCCTGTTCATCGACCAGGGACCGATCGGCAAAACCGCGCGGTCGAACCCCGTGACGTATTTGAAGGTCTACGACGCGATCCGCGGGATCCTCGCCAGCGTCCCGGAATCGAAGGCCCGCGGCTACACGAGCGGCACGTTCAGCCTCAACGTCGACGGCGGCCGGTGCCCGGTCTGCAAAGGCCTCGGCTTCGAAGTCATCGACATGATGTTCATGGACGACGTGCGCCTCACCTGCGACGCGTGCGACGGCAGGAAATTCCGCCGCGAAGCCCTCGAGATCGCGTACAAAGGCCGGAACATCGACGACATCCTCAACATGACCGTCGCCGAGGCGATGGATTTCTTCGTCGCCCACCCGAACATCCGCAAGCCGCTCGCCTTTCTGAAAGAAGTCGGCCTCGACTACGTCCGCCTGGGCCAGAGCGCCAGCACGCTGTCCGGCGGCGAATCGCAACGCCTGAAAATCGCGCGCGAGTTCGTGGCGACCCATCAGAAAAACACGCTCTACATCATGGACGAACCGACGACCGGATTGCATTTCCGTGAAATCGAGATGCTCATGCGCGTCCTCAACAAACTGGTCGAGAGCGGCGGCTCGGTGATCCTCATCGAGCATAACCTTGAGGTCATCCGGAGTTCCGATTACATTATCGATATCGGACCGGAAGCCGGCGCCCACGGCGGCACGATCGTGGCCGAAGGGGCTCCCGAAACGCTCATGGCGAACCCCCGCAGCTTGACAGGAAAATACCTGCGAGCCTATTGCAGTGGGCAAAGCCTTTCGAAGCACGCCGCGGGGAGCCTGGACGCGGGCCGCTGTTGACGGGCTCGGGAGCCGGCGGCCCCGGGAACGGGCGCGAGAGGGACGTGAAGGATGCTCAAAACGCTAGCGCGAATATGGCGGCTCGTCCGCCCGCACATGGGCAAAGTCGTCCTGATCAGCGCCCTCGGCATCGTGGTCGCCGGCTGCACGGCCCTGCTGCCGTACCTGGCGAGCCTTTTTTTCAAAGAAGTCCTCGAGAACCGCAACCCCGGCTACGCGAAGTGGATCCCTTACGCCTTTCCGGCCGTCTACGCGGTCTTGGGCCTCGCCCGCTACTTCCACTTCACGGGCGTCCGGTACCTGAGCGAGGTGGTCGCCGCCGAGCTCCGCAAGCGCCTGCTCGACAAACTCACGCGGCTCAACCTGACCTTCCACAATCAATTCCGCGCGGGCTCGGGCGGCATGATGAGCCGGTTCCTGAACGACACCACGGTCTTCCAGGAAGGGATCTATTTCGCGGTCGACTTCATCCGCGAACCGCTGATCGCGCTGGCCCTGATCGGCCAGATGCTCTGGCTCGACTGGAAGCTGTCCCTCGCGGCCCTGGTCTGCCTGCCGTTCATCGGCGGCGCCCTCCGCAAAGTGGGCAAGAGCCTGAAGAAATACGGTTACCTCAACCGCGAGGCGATGGACGACCTGACCGCCACGGTGAAGGAGAGCCTCGATGGCGTGCGCGTGATCCAGTCCTTCAACCTCGAGGACGAGATGAGCCGGCGGTTCGGCTCGAACCTGGGCGAGTATCTGCGCACGCGCAGGAAAGTGATCAACCGCGAAGAGGGCGTCAGCCCCATGAACGAGTTCATCGTTTCGCTCATCTTCATGGGTTTCGCGATCTACGCGATCAACGAGGTCTTCGGCGGCCGCTCCTCGGCGGGCGAACTGACGTCGTTCCTGCTCGCCGCCGGCCTCATCCAGATGCCGCTCAAGAAGATCCAGAACGCGCACATCCGCCTGCAGCAGACGGTCGTCGTGGCCGAGCGGCTCTGGCAGCTGCTCGAAAGCGACAGTTTCGTGCCGCAAGCGGCGGAGCCTCGACCCTTCCCGGCCGATTGGAAGCGGATCCGCTTCAAGGGCGTGTCGTTCGACTACGGCAGCGAACCGGTCCTGCAGGACGTCGACGTCACCATCAACCGCGGCGAAACCGTCGCTCTCGTCGGCGAGAGCGGCAGCGGCAAATCGACGATCGTCAACATGCTCGAACGGTTCTTCGATCCCACCCAGGGGCAGATCCTCATAGACGACGTCCCGCTCGCGGAATTCGACTTGGTGGACCTGCGCCGCAACATCGCCCTGGTCACGCAGGACGTTTTCCTGTTCCGCGACAGCATCGAACGCAACATCCAGGCCGGGGATCTCTCGAAAGACCCCGCGGGCGTCGCGCCCGCGGCGAAACTCGCCAATGCCCACGGCTTCATCGAACGCACCGCCCAGGGATACCGGAGCCCCGTCGGCGACCGCGGCAATTTCCTCTCGGGCGGCGAAAAGCAGCGCATCAGCATCGCGCGCGCGATCTTCAAGGACGCGCCGATCCTCATCCTCGACGAGGCGACGAGCGCCCTTGATTCGGTCAGCGAGCTGGAAGTGCAGAAAGGCCTGAACCATCTGATCCAAGGCCGCACGGTCTTCGTGATCGCGCACCGTCTATCGACCGTGTTCAGCGCGAACCGGATCCTGGTGCTCAAAAAAGGCCGGATCATCGAGCAGGGCACGCACAACTCGCTGCTCGAGAGGCGCGGCGAGTATTTCAATTTCTTCCAGCTGCAGATGACGGGGAGCGCCGATGTCGTTCAAAGAAACTGATCGCGTGGCGCCGACACGGCACAACCCGCAACTGCACGCGATCGTCCTCGAGGCCCTGGAGCCGGCCCCGCGCGGCGCCGTGCTCGATCTGCCCTCTGGGCCCGGCTATCTCCTGCGCGACCTGAAGGCCAAGGGCTTCAGCGGCGTCGCCGGGGAGATCGACGCCGACCTGCACGTGTTCCGGGACATCGACTACCTCCGTGTCGACATGACCCGGCGGTTCCCGTTCGAAGACGAAAGCTTCGATTACGTCACGTCGATCGAAGGCATCGAACACATCGAGAACCACGTCGCGTTCCTCAACGAATGCGCGCGGATCCTGAGGCCGGGCGGTCGCCTCCTGCTGACGACGCCGAACGTGAATTCGCTCTCGAGCCGGTGGAACTTTTTCCTCTCGGGCTTCCATTTGGCCGCCGAGAAGCCGATCCCGCTCGATACGGCCAACATGTACTTCGAGCACATCAACCCGATCGGCCTGCCGAGCCTGTTCTTCTTCGCCGAGCGCGCGGGCTTCGAGGTCGAGCGCGTCACCACGTGGAAGCACAAGAAGGGTTCGGCCTTCTGGTACGCGCTGCTGTACCCTCTCATCCGGCTCGCGGCGTGGCGGGCGTGCTTCGGCAAGGAGCGGGACCCGAAACGGCGCGAGGCGAACCGCCGGCTCCACGGCTTCCTGACCTCCCCGGCGAACCTGCTGGGGTCGCACACCATACTGATCGCAAGGAAACGATGACGGGCGCCGAGCGCGGGGGCATCGACCTCGAGTTCTTGGCGCAGCTGGGTTGGGACTCCCACTTCAGCGCGCAGCTCGACCCCGGCGAGACAGGGCGCGTCCCGGGGCGCGTGATCTCGGCGGCGAAGCGGAAATACGCGGTGCAGGTGTCCCCGTCGACCGTCCTTCGATCGGAAGTGACGGGCCGGTTCGCGCACGGGGCCGCGAGCCCCAGCGATTTCCCCTCGGTCGGCGATTGGGTCTCGTGCGAACCCATAGACGCGAATCGTGGCGTCATCCACCGGGTCTTCGAGCGCAAAACCCTTCTCGTCCGCAAAGCGGCGGGAAGCGAGCTCAAGGAACAGGTCCTGGCCGCGAACGTCGATACCGCTTTCATCGTGAGTTCGTTGAACAACGACTTCAACCTCAGGCGGATCGAGCGCTACCTGACGCTGATCTGGATGGGCGGGGCGACGCCGGTCGTGGTTTTGACCAAGGCGGATCTCGTCCAGGACCCCGCGCCGATGATGGCGGACGTTCGCGGGCTCGGGGACGGCCTCCGGGTGCACGCCGTCTCCTGCCGGACCGGAGCCGGCCTCGAAGGGCTCAAAGAACACCTCGCGCCAGGCTCGACGTCGGTCCTGCTGGGATCGTCCGGCGTCGGCAAATCGACCTTGGTCAACCGGCTCTTCGGGCAGGATGTCGCCAAAACCGGCGAGATCCGCGACGACGACGACCGAGGCCGCCACACGACAACGGGCCGCCGCCTCCTGCGCTCGGCGGACGGGGCCCTGGTGATCGACACCCCCGGGATGCGCGAGCTGCAGATCTGGGACGACGGTCAAGGGCTCGAGGCCGTTTTCAGCGACATCGAAGGAATGGCGTTGCTGTGCAAGTTCACCGATTGCCGGCACGCCGACGAACCCGGCTGCCGGATCCGCGCCGCGCTCGAAAGCGGCGAACTCGCGCCGAGCCGCCTGGACAGCTACCGCAAGCTGCGAAGGGAAACGTCCGCGCAAAGGCGCGAAGCCGCCAAAGCCCCGATCGACAAGCGGAAGTGGAAAAAGGCCGCCGCGCACGAGCGCGCACGGGGCAAAAAAAGAGGCTGAGACGCGGGATCCCGGACCCGCGCCTCCCACACCCTCAGCCGAAGCCGATCTGGCCGTTTTGCCGTTTACCGGATCCCATCCCGAGCCGAACAGGGAGGAGGCGGGTCGCGGCCGGCGCCATCGCGATCGGGAGGCTTATTTTGAAACAATGGGTGCAAAAGCTCATCGAACAGCTCGACTACGGCTTCAACGCCGGCAACGCGGAAGCACCCGACAAGGAGAGCGGCAAAACCGACATTTCCGACGACCGCGCGACTTTGTTGTACGTCATCGATTTGTACAACAAGCACCTCTTCGAGATCGACACGCACCCCGTCCGCAAGGTCCGCGCGATCCTCGACGAGTTCGCGAAGGAGCTCGTCAACACCGAAGCCGACGCCGAGAAGGTCCTCTTCCGCCTCCGGCAGTTCTTCTCGCACTACCGCGTCGACGAATACACGTACGTCCGCAAGACCTTCGAGGACTTCAAAGGGATCATCTGGGATTTCATCGACCAACTCGCCGACGACGTCAAAGCCGAAGAGGCCGATGACGATGAAATCGCGTCCAGCCTCGAGGCGCTCCGCGAAGCCGTGCAGGCGGACTCGATCGAAGTCCTCCGCGCGAAATCGCGCGAATTCATCGACAGCTACGTCGAGAAACAATCGCGCAAGGACGTGCGCCGAGAAAAGCGCATGAAAGGCATCAAGAGGAACCTCGACTCCGTCAAGAAGAAGCTCGACGAGGCGTACAAAACGGCCCGCCAGGACCACTTGACCGGCGCATGGAACCGCAAGAGCTTCGACGAAACCCTGAAAGAACAGACGCAACTCGCCGCTTTGGGCGGCGCCGGCTTGTCCATGCTCCTCCTCGATATCGACCACTTCAAGAAAATCAACGACGGGTTCGGGCACGACGTGGGCGACTTCGCCCTGAAAGAGTGCGTGCGCATGCTGCACGAAACGTTCTCCGGCGAACACGACTTCGTGGCGAGAATCGGCGGCGAGGAGTTCGCGATCCTCCTCCCCGGCCACGGCGTCGAACAAGCCGTCAAACGCGCCGAGGACGCGATGGCCAGGATCCGCAGGGAAGTCTGGCTCGTGCAGGACAAAGAACTGCGCTTCACGATCTCTCTGGGCATCGCCCAGCTCCAGCCCGGCGAAACCGGTGAACAGATGCTCAAGCGCGCCGACCTGGCCCTGTATCAATCCAAGAACGGCGGCCGCAACCGCTATACGCTCGCCGATCCCGGGCGCCCGCTAACACAAGTCGCTTAAAATACTGGGATTTCGACGGCCGTCCAAAAACCCGGCGCGCGCGCGCCGCCTGGACAGTCGCGCGTCGGCGACGCACCTGTCAGACGCCGCCGTCCGCGACGAACCCCGCGACAAGCGCCGCTCTGGTTCCTATGCGCAATCTTTTCTCGGCGGACGTCGAAATCGCGAACCGCGGGAGACGACCGAGCCCGCGGAGGGCTGGTCGCTCCCTTGCACGACCGCCGAGCATGACGAATCCGAAAGCGAAACTCACCGCTCTTTCAGCCGGCCTGTTCCTCCTGCTCGCCGGCGACGCCGCCCGCGCGGGGGCGAACCTCCGCGACGCCGCCTACACTCTCGAATGGACCGATCTCGAACTGCGCCCGGGCGATCTCCGATTCAGCCGGTCGTACAGCAGCCGCTCGCGATTCAACGGGATCCTCGGCTTCGGCTGGTGTACCGCCTTCGAGGTCTCGATCGAAAGGATCGATACGGAGCGCCTGCTGCTGCGCGAGTGCGCGGGCGGCGATCTCGTCTTCAAGGCGAACGGCGCCGGGATCCACCTGAGCCCCCAGCGCCCCGGCGAATGGATCGAAACGCGGCGGGGCCAGCTCACCCGCGGCCTGCCGAGCGGCGAGCGCCAAATCTTCGCGAACTCGGGAAGGCTCAGGACATGGCATCGCCCGGGATCCCCGCCGATCGAGATCGGGTACGGTCCGACGGGGCTCCTCGAGGAGATCCGCTCCGGGCGGGCGAAGCTGACCCTCACGTACGAAGCGCGGACCCGCAAAATCTCGCGCGTCCACGGGTCCGGCGGGGATTCGAACGGAGGACCGGGCGGAAGGAGCGTGACGTACCGGCGGGCCGGAGAGGATCTCATCAAAATACGCGGCCCCGGGGGAGAAACGCACGAGTATGGCTACGATGAGCTGCACAACCTGACCCGGGCCAAATTCCCGGACGGCGCCGTCGAGACGAACGTTTACGAGAAAGATCTCGATCGACTCGTTTCCACGACCGACCGCGACTCCTGCGCGACCCGGATCTCCTACTCCGCTCTCGAGCCCGAAACCGGATCCGGCCAGAAAACCAGGACCGATACGCATTGCCCCGGCCGTCCCGCGAAGACGCGCACGATCGAATTCTGGTGGGCCCGAGACGCCGACGGCGCGACCTACCTGTCGCGATCCCGCGACGCCGCCGACGGCCTCGCGACCGAGACCTGGTTCGACGCCGAACACGGGCAGCCGGTGCGGCTATCGAACGCCGACGGCCGGACGTTCCACCTCTTCTACGACGGGAGCGGCCGCTTGAGCGCGGTCTTCGAAGCGGGCCGGGAAGCCCTGAGGCTCATCTACAAAGACGATTCGCGGAAACCGGCCGAGGTGCGCCGCCCCGGGTCCGGCGCGATCCGCTTGGAATACGACGGCCGGGGGCGCGTCCGCGCCGCCCACGGCGCGCGCGCCGGCGAGATCGCGGGAACTCTCAAAGACATTTTCGGGGGGTGGATATGACCGTGAAAAAGGGCTTCGGCATCGCCGTGCTCACGATGGCTCTCCTGGGAGCGCGCGCCTGGCGCCCCGCGGAGACGGGCGTCAGCGCGCAAGCGTCCGTCATGGACCCGGCGAACGACGATCGCCGGAGCCCGCCGCCGCCGGCGCAGCAAGAAGCCGCGACGGGCGCCGGGGGCGGCGAGATCGACCTGCTCGATCGCGATCCCGCCATCGGCCGCAATTGGGGCTTGGAAGGGACGGATTCCCTCCGGGCCTGGCGCATCACCAGGGGCGATAAAAAGACGATCGTCGCCGTCATCGACACCGGCATCGACATCTCGCATCCCGATCTGCGCGAGAACATTTGGGTCAACGCGGGCGAAACGGGACCGGACCCGTACGGCGGCGACAAAGCGACCAACGGCCTCGACGACGATCGCAATGGCTACGTCGACGACGTCCACGGCTGGAACTTCGCGGCCGGATCGAACGACGTCCGAGACCGGCACGGTCACGGCACGCATATCGCCGGCATCATCGGCGCCGTCGGCGGCAACGGCGTCGGGCTCAGCGGCGTGAGCCCGCAGGTGAGTTTGATGGCGCTCAAGTATTGCGAGCCCGGCGGGCTCGGCGGCGATCCCGTCGCGAACACGGCGGCGGCGATCCGCTACGCGATCCGCATGGGCGCCCACGTCATCAACTACTCGGCCGGCGGTCCCCTCCCCGACGACGAGGAACTGACCGCGATCCGCGAGGCGGACGACGCCGGGATCCTGCTCGTCGCGGCCGCCGGCAACGAACGGTCCAACTCCGATCTCAAACCCTATTACCCCGCCGACTACGAACTGCCGAACATCCTGTCGGTGACGGCCTTCGACCAACGGCTCGCGATCTTGCCGACGAGCAACTACGGGATCCGCACGGTGGACCTGGCGGCGCCCGGGAAAGACATCTTCTCCACTTTGCCCGGCGGGCGTTACGGACGCCTCTCCGGCACCTCGCAGGCGACCGCGTTCGCGACGGGGGTCGCCGCGCTCGTGATGGCCAAGCACGGTCTCCGGCGTGATCCCGCGCGCGTCGCGGCGGCTCTCACCCTCACCGGCGACACGGATCCCTCGCTCGCCGGCAAAACCAAATTCCGGGCGCGCTTGAACACGTACCGCGCCCTCGCCATCGAGGGCCTCGGCGTCAGCGCCACGGGCGCGCCGGCGACCGGGGCCGCGTACGCCCAAATCGACGAACTCCGCGAGCTCGCGCGCGGCCTGGAAATCCTCGAGCGACACGAGTCGCGCGGGTTCGAGGCCCGAGGACCGGCCGGGACGGCGGCCCGTTCCAGCCCCCGCTAACGGACGCGCCCCTCTTCTCGGCTCGACCTTCGGCCGGATATGCCCGCGCCTTCAACGCCGGCCGTAAAGTCGTCCAAAGTTTTGACGATAAGAGTTTCGTCGATGTTTCACAGGTTCTTTCGCGGTTCCCTCCTCCGGGTCCCGCGGGGTCGCGGCGCACGGGCGTCGCAGGGAGATTCGCAGATGATCAACTGGGACGAGTTTGAGCACATACACGTCATAAAAAAGCTGAAGCAGATCCTCGCCGCCTGGTGGAACATCGACGTCGTGTTCACCGACGAACGCGGCCATCTGCGCGGCTTCAACAAGACGAAAACGCCGCTCTGCAACCCCGCCGTCAACGCGTACCTGGCCAAGGAGCCGGCCCTCGAGAACCTGGCCGAGATGGTCACCAAGAGCATCGACGACTTGAGGCTGTCGGAAAACCGCTATTCCGTGCGCAGATGGGACATGGCGGGCTTCGACGTCGCGATCTTCCCGATCCTCATCGACAACGACTTCATGGGCACCGTCGTCGCGATGGGGTTCCTGAAAGACCAGAGCGCAAGCAACCGCCTCCAGGAGATCCGCGAGCGCTTGGCCGCTTTCGGCGCGTCGGCCGACACGGTCGAGCAGTCGCTCTCGAAAATCAAGTTCCTCGACGACTCCGACCGCGACCATTTCGTCGAGCTGGTCGAGCTGGTCGCGCAGGAAGTGGTCACTCTCCACGTCGAGATCACCACGCGGGAGAACCGCATCCGCGAGCTCAACAAGGAGCTCGGATCGCGCTACAAGTACGACAACATGATCGGGAAATCCAAGCCGATGCAGTCCCTCTACGCTCTGCTCGACAAGATCAAAGGCGCCGATTCGACGGTCCTCGTTCAGGGCGAGAACGGCACGGGGAAGGAATTGATCGCCAAAGCGATCCACTACAATTCCGTGCGCAAAGACAAGCCTTTCGTCATCCAGAACTGCTCGGCCTTCAACGACAACCTCCTCGAGTCCGAACTGTTCGGCCACATGAAAGGCTCGTTCACGGGCGCCAACCGCGACAAAAAAGGCCTTTTCGAGATCGCCGACAAAGGCACGTTCTTCCTCGACGAGATCGGCGACACCTCGCCGCAGATGCAGGTCAAGCTCCTGCGCGTCCTCCAGGAGGGCACGTTCATGCCGGTCGGCGGCATCGAAACGCGCAAGATCGACGTCCGCATCATCGCGGCGACCAACCGGCACCTCAAGGAGATGGTGGAGCAAGGCACGTTCCGCGAGGATTTGTACTACCGCCTGAACGTCATCAACATCCGCGTCCCCCCGCTGCGCGAGCGCAAGGAGGACATCCCGCTGCTGGCCGAGTTCTTCCTGAACAAAGCCGCCGAGAAGGGCGCCCCAAAAAAGATCCTCACCAAGCGCGCGCTCGAAAAACTCTACGATTACCCGTTCCCCGGCAACGTCCGCGAGCTGCAGAATGAAATGGAGAGACTGGTCGTTCTGAGCGGCGTGGAAACCAAGCTGACGGCGGACATGCTCTCGCCGAAGATCCTCGAAGCGTCGGAAAAGGGCAAAGTCCAAGGCGCCCGCGTCCACGGCAAGCTCAAGGACGCCCTCGAGGACCTCGAGCGCGAGCTGATCAAGGAAGGCCTGCGCCGCACGGGTTGGAACAAATCGAAGCTCGCCAAGGAACTCGGCATCAGCCGCGCGGGCCTGATCATGAAAGTCGAGAAATACGGTCTCGACAAACGCCGCCTGCTGAAGCCTTGATCGCAGACGGGCTTTTCGCGCCGGCGGGGCCCGGGCGGAGCGCGCTCGCGAAGCGCCCATTCCCGCCATCCGGCGCCCCCTATGATCCGGATTCTCCCGCCCCGCCGGGGCGGCCACGCCCCACCGGCGAAAGCCGCGTAGATCTTTCTAACGTGACAAGAAATTGATGGGTTCGGCGGCCGCGGCCGACCGTGTAGAATGTCCGCGCACGATTTGGACACTCGCGGCTCCCCCTCCGCCAGGCCGCCCGTTTCCCGCCAAACTCCCAACGCTTACGGAGATCGCCGACATCCGCGAACGATGTCGATTCCGTTGTCGCTCGCGCGCGGCGCGCGGCGGCGGCGACGGCACGAGGATTGGATATGGCGACTGTCGACTCTCCCTTTTCGTCTTTGTTCGTGGCTCCGAGCGGATCGGGCCGACGCGGATCGGGGGGATTCTGGAGACAGGAACGCTATGGACGAACTTCTATCGCGACTCAACCAAATTTTCTCGGGCCTGGTCGGCAGCCGGCTGGCGTTCGTCCCCCTCGCGCAACTGGATGTCGAAGCCTGGGGCGCCGATGAGCTCGCCGCGATCGCCGGCAACGCCGCGGGCGCGCCACCGTACGTCAAAGACCAAGGCGGCCGAAGCATCGGCTTCCCCGTGCGTGACGCGCAAAACGGGCTCGCCGGCCTCGCGATCGTCAGCGAGTGGCGGCCGGCCGACTCGCGCAGGGTGTTCGATCTCGCCGATCTCGCGGCGACGCTGATCGCGCGCCGCCTGACGGATCAAGGCGAGCGCGTCGAGATTCTCCGCCGGACGGAGGAGCACTGCGAACTCCAGTTGAAACCGCGGAACGTGATCCCCATGCGCCGCCGACCCTCGGAGGCCGATCACCTCCAACCCATCCAGCCGCCGCCCGTGATCAACGCGACCTCTCTGCTGATCCAGGTGAAAGAGGGCTTCCCGGCGCGGCGATTCGCCTCGGAAATCCACTCGCGCTCCGGGCGCTGGGCGTTCCTGACCTCGGACGACATGCCGGACGACGCGTTCGAGTCGCGCGAAACGCTCAAGCAGCTCGGCGGCATCACTCTGTTCATCGAAAACCTCGCGGAACTCCCGCTCGAGAGACAGGCGCGGCTCGCCGAATACCTCCGCGCGGTCCCCACGGATGAGACCCCCTTGATCCTCGCGGCGATAAAAGAGGACCCCGATCTTCTCGTCGGCCGCGGTTCACTCGACCCCGGCCTGCGGGCCGCGCTCGCCTACGCCCGCATGCCGTGGAACCCGCAGGACGGCGACGCCGCGACGATCCGCAAGAGCATGCACCTGCTGGTCGACGGGCGCGCTCCGGAGGCGGAAACGCGCTTCGTCCCTTTCCACCGGGACTTCCTCGACGACGAGTCGCCGACAATGCACTGACCGGCGGCGCGCCGGCCGACCGCGGGCGCGCGGCCGCCGTTCCCGGCGCCTTTGATTGCAGCCCGCCCGATTCTTTGGCAGCATTTCCATGTAGGAGGATGTCCCTCCGATCTGGACCAAGGGAGAGGGCCGGCCGCCATGAATCTCGTTTCGCCGCAGATCCACGCGACCTTCAAGGACTTCGTCTCTCGAGCGATCGGCAGCGACCGCTTCGAGATCCTCCAACTCGCGGGCGACGCGTCCTCGCGACGCTACTTCCGCGTCGTTTCCGGAGAGGAGAGCCACGTCCTCATGGCGTGGGAGCCGTTCGCCGACGACGGCGGGTATCCCTTCCTGAGCGTGCGGGACCACTTCGCCAAACACGACGTCCATGTCCCCAAAGTCGTCGCCACGGCGCCCGCCCAAGGCCTGGTCCTCCTCGAGGATCTCGGCGACCTGACGCTCGAAAGGAAGTTCTGGGAGAACCAAAGCCAGCAACTCGTCATTCCGCCCTACAAACAGGCGATCGACGAGTTGATCAAGATCCATTACCCGGCGTCGCGCGACGAAACCGATTGCGTCGCTTTCAAAGTCGAGTTCGACGTCGAAAAGCTCCTCTGGGAAATGAACTACGGCCGCGAGCACCTGCTCGCGGGCCTGTGCGGCCTGCGCCTGACCGACGCGCAAACCAAGGCGCTCGACGAGGTCTTTTTCAAAATCTGCGCGCGCCTGCACGAGGAGCCCAAGTTCATCGCCCACCGCGACTACCACTCGCGCAACGTGATGATCAAATTCGGGAAAGCGCGCGTGATCGATTTCCAGGACGCGCGCATGGGCGCCATCCAATACGACCTCGTCAGCCTGCTGCGCGATTCCTACGTGCGGATCGACGAGGGCGTCGCCCGCGAATTGCTCAATTACTACCTCGAGCGCCGCGGGGAGTTCGAGGCGCCCTGCGGCCTGCCGCGGTTCAGCCGCGAGCATTTCGACCGCATTTACGAGATACAGACGATCCAGAGATGCTTCAAAGCCTGCGGCAGCTTCGCCAGCTTCTTCAACCTGAGGCAGGACACGCGTTACCTCAAATACATCCCGCGCACCCTGCAGGCGGTGAAAAAAAGCCTGGGCCTGTTCCCCGAGTACAAACCGTTCCTCGACATCATGGAAGGTCACGGCGTCTTCAGCCGTAAGTTCGACACGCAATGAAACTGATGCTGCTCGCCGCCGGGCTCGGCACCCGGCTCCGGCCGGTGACGGACGCCCGCGCGAAACCGGCGGTGCCGTTCCTCAACATCCCTCTTCTCTATTACCCGTTCTCGCTCGCCGAGCCGCTCGGCATCGACGAACTCGTCGTCAACACGCACCATCGGCCCGAACAAGTGGCCGAACTCGCGCGCGCGATCCCGGGCTTCGCGGGCCGGGTGCGCGTCAGCCACGAAGCTGAAAAGCCGCTCGGCAGCGGCGGAGGAGTTCAAAGCGCGCGCCGATGGCTCGAAGCGGAGGCCGACTTCCTGGTCGCCAACGGCGACGAGGTCATCTTCCCGTCGCGTCCCGACGCCGCGGCCGAGCTGATGCGGCGGCACCGGGCGAGCGGCGCCTTGGCGACTTTGCTCGTGATGCGGCATCCGCAGGCGGGCGGGAAATTCGGCGCCGTCTGGACGGCGCGGGACGGCCGAGTCTCCGGTTTCGGCAAACAGCGCCCGGACGGATCCGGAGCGGACGACGTCCCCCTGCACTACGTCGGCGTGGTCGCGCTCTCGCGGCGAGTGTTCAAGCACCTTCCCGACGGTGAAAGCAATCTTTTGTACGACGCCCTGCTTGCTGGCCTCCGCGACGGGGAAACCGTGCGCGTTTTCGAGGATCCGTGCGTTTGGTTCGAAACCGGCAACATCCCCGACTTCCTCGCGGCCTCGCGACGGATGCTGGAAATCATCGGCACGCCGGATGAGCCCGGCTTGTTCAAGCGGATGACGGCCAGATTCGCGCGCGGGCACGGCCGACGCCCTGAATGGGGGGGACTGAATTTCGTCGGCGCGGACGTCCGCGCCGCGGGCCGGACGACGATCAACGGTTTCGCCGTGATCGGCGACGGTTGCGTCCTGGGCCGGGATTGCGCTCTCGAAAACTGCGTTTTGTTGCCGGGTGCCCGCGTACCGGATGAGGCCCGCCTCGCCGACACGATCCTCGTTTGATCAGATCCGTCACTTGACGCGAGTCACGGGCTGGACGACGCCGGCGGCGCGGCGGCCGGCTGGATGAAACTCCGGCGCCCCTTTTCTTTTTGATATTGGCGACTGATCATCTCGAAGATGTTGTCGGCTTGCACGCCGATGCGGTCGTCGCCGAGTTGCTTCGACAAGCCTTTCACGCTCGCCGTTTTGCGATCCCTCTTATCACCGAAAAGCCCGCCAAAATCGAAGCCGGCTCCGCCTCTCCCGCCGCTTCCACCGCTGCCGCTGCCACCGAAGCCGCCGCCGCCGAGTCCTCCACCGTCTTCGACGGCGAGGGCTTTGACTTTGCCCTTCATCCTCGCCTTCAACGCGGCTTTTCCAGAGTCGTATTCCGCGATCTGAGCGTCGGAAAGCCCCAAAGCCTTCAACCCGTCGTGACTGCCGAAAGCGGAAGACGGCACGGTTCTCCCATCCGGCAGGGCCACGGACCGCCCGTCAGGACTGACCTTCACCCCGACCTGATCGAATTTGCTGGCCAAGCTGTCCAGGCCGCGTTGGGTTTGAGCGACCTTGTCGGCAAAGGCGCCAGAACCGCCGCCAAGGCCGTGCGCATCGGGGATCCCATCGCCGTCGAGATCGGCGCCGGGGTTCACCACGCCGTCGGATCCGCCAAGACCGTACTGCGTGGCGGCCGCGGTTCGACCGGCTCCGAGCGCGCCTGACAGCATCATCCCACCTTGAGCGACGTGAAGCGCCCCCAAGGCGCAGGCCCAGTATTTTTGTTTACTGCATTTTTTGAACCAGTACCCGGCAGCGACCCCGTTGGTCGCCGCGCCCATCAAAGCTTGCTGCTGAGAGCTCTTCGCGCCTTCGTTCATGTTCGCGCCGCCGCTGTAACCGCTTTGCCCGTTCGGCGCGGCTGGGTTGGGGTTCGAGCCGGCGTTCGGGGCGCCGACGCCAACGGTTTTGTCGCCGATGGCCTGAGCGGAGCCGGTCGTGGTTTTGACGGCGCCGCCGCGCGCGGAGGAGCTCTGCGCGAGCAAGGCTTCGGGAGCGAGCGCGAGCAAGGCCGCGCAAGCCAATACGACTCCCCTTGAAGAGCTCTTCATCGGTGTTCCCCCGCTCACTTGAAGAAATTCCCGCCGCGTTCCTGCCTGCGATACTGGCGCGTCGCTTTTTCCCAAATCGACTCGCCCATCGCGCCCGTGATGCCATCAGCGGCCGCTTTGTCGCTCATGCCGGCCAGACCACGCGCCAGTTTGTTTTTATCAGGCAACATCGCGCCGATATTGAACTTGTCCCTGAGTTTGTTCATCCAACTCGAGCCGCCGCTCCCGCCGCCGCCGCCGGGGGCGCCGGACCGACCGTAACCCGCGAAGTTTCCGCCGCCGGAAACGCCTGTGATCACGCCCGCCGCCTTGCCCGACGCACCACCCATGCCGCCGCCATCGTCGAGCCCCCGCCCGCCGCCGACCAGGCCCGCTCCTCCTCCTCCTCCGCCGCCGCCGCCGCCTCCGCCGCCGCCCAACGAAGCTCCGCTGTGGCTGCCGGCGTTCGGCCCGTTGCCGCCCGCCGGATCGATGCCGTCGAGCTCTCCGTACGAAGAGAAGGCGCCGCCGACGCCACCAGCGCCGTCGACGCCGTTGGAGCTGCCGGAACCGGCGCCACCGAGGAGGCCGCCGCTGCCGGGAGCGTAGCCGCAGCGCGGGTCGCGCGGATTCGCCTCGCAAACGCAGAACATGTTGGTGCGCCGAACCGTCTCGTTCGTGCAATCCGGTTTGCCCTCCACCGACGACGGCGTCTTGTTCTGGGTCATTTTCTGGCAAGCCATCGACTGCAGCATCGAATTGGCGTATTGGACCGTCTGCGCGATCTGGCGAGCGAAGCTGTCCTCGTAATTGCGGCACTTGGCGTGCTGATCGCGGATCGATTTCACCTGTTCGTTCAACTGCTCCGCGAGCCCTGTGTCCCCGGCGTCGACGGCTTTTTGGTACAGGCCGTTCCTTTCCCCGAGTTCTTTATCGCACGTCTCCAAACAATTCGACTGCGTCATTTTGCACGCGACCGCGCGTGAACCCTGGATCGCGCCCATGGTGCGCGTCAGGTCAGCGGCGATCCCGCACTGCTTGTTGACGTCGCTGCCAATGCCCGCGACTTGCGCGCCGACCATGGCCGTCGTTTGCAAGGCCTGCTCGATCATCGCGCTCTCGCCCTGGGAAAGGTCCGCGCCCGTCAACGGGTCGCAGGCGAGGCGCGCTTTCTCGAATATCGACTGGCATTTCGTGCCTTGCGCCTGGCTCCCCTGGTCGCCGCCGCCGCTGCCGCCGGACTTCGGTTGGCGACCGGGTTCGGCGTGCGCGCAATACCCCCTCTTAGCGAAACCAGAGGACATCCATTTCCCGCCGAAACGGAGGCACTCGGCCCGGCTGCTTTCTTCCGATTCATTGGGATCGACGGGAGCGTACAGCCAGTCCTCGGCTCCAACGGCGTGGACGACGGTCACCGGGCAAAGAACGACGAGCAGCGAAAGAAGGAAGAACTTGGCCTTCACGAACCCCCCTTTTGGCACTCGTCCTGGGCACTCGTACCCTTATCGGTCCCCGGAGCGCTTCACTTTAGGACACCCGCCCAGCCCCGGCCTCTGGTCACGCCCGGTATCTTTCAGGAATTACGCCAGGCCGCGGACAGCTGATCGGCCCCCGGCGCAAGAACGCTGAACAGCCGTCGATCCATTGGACAAAAATCCCGTTTCAGAAGTCCTCGGGAGGCGGGTTCAGGATCGGGCCGGCCCCCGTGTCCGTGCCCCCGAGCTGGTGGGATTGATGCCGCAGGTACTCACGGTGCACGATCCGCACGGAATACCCGGAACGACCTCCCGAGATGCAATCGCCAGGAACGGGCGGTTGGTTGGCGGCCTTGTCGGGCGAACGCCGGCACGTGCCGAAGTCCGGCGAGAAGCCGAAATCAACGGCGCCTCTTTGGGTCCATCCCGTCAGCAAGTGCTCGGGTTTCCGCACGATCCAGTAAGCGGTTGGCTCCGTGCGCACGTCGGCCAGGCCCACCTGCCGCTTCACGTTGAACGTTTCTTCATCCGGGTTGTTGATGACCGCGCCGAGATCCGAGAACTGAAACGGCAGGTCCGCCGACGGGGAGTACCTCGGCGTGTTTTTCCCCGCCGTCTTCCAGTAGTAATTCCCGTAGTAATCGGCCTCGATCGAATAATAGCTGATGTCGAACAGGTCGGGGGCGATCCCGGCGAGTTCCGCTTCCCCGATGCGCGCCCTGGCGTTCGCGGCGGGATCCCAGGCGATCGGGTTCCCGCTCTGGTCGAGGGTCGCGAGATTGGCGAAATGATTCATCGTGAGAGTCTCTCCTCCGGCCACGAGAGCTCCCATGAAGACCGGCCGGGTCGCCGCCAGCGCCGCCATGGATTTGAGGCCGAGCGTGTCTCCCGGGAAACGCGAGTAATTGGGCACGAATTCGGGGCGGCCGTTGCGGTTCGGCGGCCCTCCCGGCGGCACCGTCCGCGGCACCGCCAACGCGTCCACCATGTTCCCGTTCGCCGAATGGTCGGAGGCCCGCGGCCAGCCGGTCCGGTCCCAGGGACCGATGCGCCCGCCGAACGGCGAAGCGAACGCGCGGGCCGTCAACGTGATCGGTTGACCGAACGGGCTGAACGGCTTGCGCGGGCTCGACGTCGCCTTGACGCCGACGTAGGCCATGCACCAAGGGTTCTTCTCGAATCCGCGTGAAGAGCGGTACGGGTGCCCGTCCGGGAATTCGCCGGTCGCCAGCTGACGAAGCACGTTGTTCGGGTCATTGAGCGAGATGATCGGGTGGGGCGGCACGTTCTGGAGCAGGTCCACGTTGACCTGGCAACCCGCGCCGACCTGCGTGGTGCTCATGTACGTGAACACCGGGTCGATCGCGATCTCCTTCAACCAGTACGGATAGGAATTGTTCGGGACGAGCGCGCATTGGCCCGTCGCGAGCCCGTTGACCGCCTGGAACTGAAAACCGTTCTGATTCGCTTGCGTCAGGTTCTTGACGATCGTCTTGCGGACGCCGTCGTAAACGGATTGGACCCTCAGGTCGCGGAAACCGCTGTCGCCGGGGATGATCGGGGAGGAGACGTTTTTGGAAACCGCGGAAATCATCGACTTGCGGGCGGCGATGCTGCGGCGGTAGGCGTAGATGACGTTGGCGCCGAACAGCCAGCTGCGCGGCCCTTTGACCCGGCACGCGTCGTCGAAATTCGAACGGAAGCCCTCGATGATCGAGCGCACGATCGCGTTGCCGCTGAACGTGTCGATGATCACGGGAATCGACGGGATCTCCGGGATCACCGTGCCCGCGGTCTGCCTGCAGAGGTTCTCCCGCGGCGAGATGCGCCGGTTCTCGAGCCAGTACAGGTGCGCGGTGCAAAACGCCGGATAATCGCGGACCGCGGGGTCCGTCACGGGCGCGTCGGGAGCGGGATCCCCGGCCCTTTCCGGGAACAGGGGATGCGACTCGCGACCGAACGTGCCCAACGCGCGCAGGCGCCAGGAGAGCAGCTTGTAGTCCTGGCGGACCTGGTAGTTGAGGTGCGCGATCTCGTTGAGCATCTCCGCCTGCCTCTGAGCGGCGTAATACGCGCCGATGTCGACGGAATTCTGCAAGTTGATCTTGTCGTGGACGATCAAACCGATATTGATGACCATCGCGAAAAAGACGAACAGCACCTGGAAGATGAGCGCGATGAACACGGCCATCTGGCCGCCTTCGTCGCGCGCGATCACTTGCCGCGCGTCGCGCCGCTGGGCTCGCGTAAAAGGATTCATCCCCTCTCCCGTGGCAATCCAGTGTAGCATGTTGCTTGCGGGAAATGATGCTTGTTATCCTGATGGCCCGGCGGCGCGGAGCCGCCTGCCCTTGCGAAAGGACTCGGACCATGGTCGGGCCGCTTGCCGCCGCCAAACAGTTCGCGGTTTTCATGACGACGACTTTCATGACGACAGCCTTCATGAAAGCGGCTTTCACGGCGGCGGTTCTCGCGTCGCTGACGACCTGGCCGCCGGCGGCGATCGGCCAGACGAACGAGAAAGCAGGGGCGGAGGGGGAAAAGGCGGCGCCGCGCGCGAAACCGGTCCCGATCCGGCCGCCGTCCGCGGAAAAACCACGAGCCGCCGCGCCGAAGGCCGATTCCAGGAGCGGTGACGGCGTGAAACCCAAAACGGCCGCGGCCGGCGCCGCGGCCAACGCGCTCTTCGAAGGCTATTCGAAAGTCCTGCTCGGCGGCGTGCACATCGGTTTCACAGTGTCGCGTTACGAGCTCGACCCGAAGAAAAACGAGTTCGTTTCGACGTATTTCCTCAAGACCAACACTCTCGGCGGCAACGTCACCGAAAGCCTGAAGGCGCGCGCCACGACCGGCTTCAAGCCGGTGAGCTACCAATACACGTCGATCGTCGCCGGCAAGACCAAGACGATCGACGCCGCGTTCAAGGGCGATCAGATGACCGCCGTCGTCGTCGAGGACGGAAAGACGGTCACCGTGCGCAAGACGGTCCCGAAAGGCGCGTTCCCATCGACCTTCCTCGGCTACATGATGTTGAAAGGCAAGGAGGGCTTGAAACCCGGCGTGCGCTACGGGTACGTCGCCATCGCCGAGGAGGACGCGGCCGTTTACCCGGGCGAGGCGAACGTGATCAACGCCGTCCACCACGGCGGGATCCCGGCGCTCAAGATCTTCGTGACGTTCAAAGGCGCGCGCTTCGCGAGCTTCGTCACGCTCAAGGGCGACGTGCTCGCGACGAATTCGCCGACGCAGGGGCTCGCGACCGAACTCGTCGCCGGCGTCCAGGAAGCGACCGCCGGCCAGTCATTCAACCCGAGCGCGCTCAGCGCCCTTTTCGGCCGCGTTCCAGAAGGCAAACAGAACGCGCTCGCGCGCAAGGAAACCGCGGCGCCCGCGCCGGGCGCGGCGTCGGCTCCCGAACCGCCGCCGGTTCCCGCCGGCCCCGCCGATCCTTCCCCCGCGACCGGAGGCACGGATAAAGGAGCCGATAAGGACGCCGACGAAGGCGCAGGCAGAAACGCCGGCGCGGGCGGTGAAGCCGCGCCTCAAAACCCCGGGGCCGACGGCCGGCAGTGAGGTCGCGATGACCTACCTCGCGCGCCGCCTTCTGACCGCGCTGCCCGTCCTCTTCGGCGTGGTCACGATCACTTTCCTGCTCATCCATTTCGTCCCCGGCGATCCGGTCGACATCATGCTCGGCGACCAAGCGTCGGCGCTCGACAGGCAGGCGCTCCGCGCGGAACTGGGACTCGACCGGCCGTTGCCCGCGCAGTACGCCCGGTTCTGGTCCGGCCTGCTCGTTTTCGACCTCGGCCGCTCGATGCAGAGCAAGAGGCCCATCGTCGAAGAGATCGCCGAGCGGTTCCCGGCGACCGCCGAGCTCACATTCGCGGCGATGCTCCTCGCCGTCGCGATAGGCCTTCCTCTCGGGGTCCTGGCCGCGGTCCGTCGCCGGACATGGCTCGACCGCGCGGTCCTGCTCTGGGGTTGGCTGGCGATGTCCACGCCCGGTTTTTTCCTCGGCCCGATGCTGATCCTGGTCTTCGCGATCCAGCTCGATCTCCTGCCCGTCAGCGACCGCGAAGGGCCCGAGCACCTCGTTCTTCCCGCGGTGACGCTCGCCTGGAGCCTGTCCTCGGTCCTGATGCAGACGACGCGCGCGGCGATGATCGAAGTGGCCAGCGAAGACTACCTCAACACCGCGCGGGCGAAAGGCGCCGGCCCCGCCCGCGTTTGGTTCAAACACGCCCTCGGCAACGCGCTGATGCCGATCCTGACGGTCCTGGGGCTGCAGTTCGGCGCGCTGCTGACGGGCACCGTGATCATCGAGACCATTTACGACTGGCCGGGCCTGGGCACCCTGCTCTTCCAGGGCATCCAGCAGCGCGACTACCCGCTCGTGCAGGGTTGCGTCCTGTTCATCGCCTGCGTGTACGTGCTCGTGAACGCGCTGACCGACCTCGCCTACGCCGCAGCGAACCCGAAAGTGGGGCTTTCGTGAAGACGAGCGCGAAACTCCGTCTCTGCGCGGGAGGCTCGCTCGTCGGCCTGATCCTCCTCGTCGCGCTCTTCGCACCGGCGATCGCCGGATCCGACCCCGCCGCGATGAGGCTCGAGCGGCGTTACGCGTCCCCGTCCCGGGAGCATCCGTTCGGGCTCGACCAGAACGGCGCCGACGTCTTCGCGCAGGTCGTCCACGGCGCGCGCATCAGCCTTCGCGTTTCGATCACCGTGGTCGGGCTCAGCGTCCTGATCGGCCTCGCCATCGGATCGGCCGCCGGCTACAAGGGCGGGTGGGTCGACCAGGTCCTCATGCGCTTCATCGACACGCTCTACGCGTTCCCGGGCTTCCTGCTCGCGCTCGCGCTGGTCGCGGTGCTCGGCCCGTCCGTGAACAATCTCATCATCGCCATGGGCCTGACGAGCTGGACATCGTACGCGCGCCTCGTGCGCGGCGAAGTGCGGCACCTGCGCGCGCGCGAGCACGTGCAGGGCGCGATCGCCGTGGGGGCGGGCCCGCTGCGGATCCTGACCAGGCACATCTGGCCCAACCTGATCGGGCTTGTCGTCGTCCAAGCCACGTTCGGCATGGCCGGGACGATCATCACGGAGTCAGGGCTGAGCTTTCTGGGGCTGGGCGCGCCACCGGACATTCCAACCTGGGGGCAGACGCTGAATGCGGGGCGTCGTTCAATCATCGAGGCGCCGCACGTCAGTCTTTTCCCCGGACTCGCCATTTTATGCCTCGTTTTCGGTTTCAACTTGCTCGGTGACGGGTTGCGCGATTGGTTGAACCCGAGGCGTTGACCCCCGCGCATGTTCCGAAATCCAGGGCGCAATCCACAGATACCCAGAGCTTTATCCACATCTCCCCTGGGAAAACCCATGTGAAACGAATCCCCTCGTCTTGCAACGCGAAAGCACGCATGGTGCAATAAACAAGCACGACAGACAAAGAGGCGGGTGTCACTTGAACCAGTACATCGGACAGCAGCTCGTCATCGGTCTGCAGGGCGCGACGCTGACCAAGGACGAAGCGGATTTCATCGTCAAAAACAACATCGGCGGCGTCATCCTCATGAAGCGCAATTGCGAGTCGCCGCGACAAATCCGCGATCTCGTCGCCGAGATCCAGAGCCTGCGCCACAAACAAACCGATAAAGCCCCGTTGTTCGTCTCCATCGACATGGAAGGCGGCCGCGTCGCGCGGCTCAGCGCCCCGTTCACGCAATGGCCGCCCGTCGCCGAACTGGGCAAACTCGACTCGACATCGGTCGCCTTCAAATTCGCCTCGTTCATGGGGAACGAGCTGCGCGCCGTCGGCATCAACACCGATTTCGCCCCTTGCGTGGACGTGCTCACGAATCCGCGCAACACAGCCATCGGCGATCGGTCGGCCGGCCAGGACCCGGAACTCGTCAGCCGCGTTTGCTCGGCGCTGGTCCGCGGCTACATCAAAGCCGGCGTCATCCCGTGCGCGAAACACTTTCCCGGCCACGGCAACACGGCGCTCGACAGCCATTTCGACCTGCCGGTCGAGGAAAAAACCCTGGCCGAGCTCGATGCCGTCGAACTCGTGCCGTTCAAGAAGGTCTTCCGCGCGCGGCTCGATCTCGTGATGACCACGCACATCAAATTCCCGAAGCTGGACCCGGAATGGCCGGCGACGCTGTCACGGGCGATCCTGACGGACCTGCTGCGCGACCAGCTCCGTTACCGCAACCTGATCATCACCGACGACCTGGACATGAAAGCGCTCACGAAACACTACGACAAGGCCCTCATCCCCGTGCGCGCGCTCCAAGCCGGCGCCAACCTCCTGCTGTACTGCAACGAGCCCGAAAGCCATATCCAGGCCATCGCCGCCATCGAAGCGGCGCTGAAAGACAAAAAGCTCGACGCGAAAGTCATCGCGGAAAACCATCGCAAGGTCCTTGATCTCAAAAAAGAGAAACTCACCCATCCCGAACCGTCGCCGATGGAAGACGTCGGCCGCATCGTCGGGCACCCGGATCATCTCCGCCTCGCCAAGGCCATCGTCGCCGGCGCGGTCCCGCAAGACCTGCTCACCACGTAAGTTTATGCGGCCAAAGAACCTTCCCAAGGGACCGGGATCCCGCTCATGGACGACGAGAGTGGGCGCAGGGATCGCCGCTCTGTTCACGGCCGGCCCCGCCGCGCGCGCCCAGATCCAGACTCAGCCGACCGAGATCATCCGCGCGACACCCCTCACGCCGTTTTCCGAGCGCGCCGGCGCCTGGCCCGCGACCCTGACGCCGGCCGAAACCGCCTCGAGCGAGATCGTGCCGCTCGAACACCGGCTCAACGCGATGCCGGGCGTGCAGATGCGCCGGTCGGGCTCGCCGACGCTTTCGCTCCGCGGCTCCGCCCAGGGCGCGCGGACTCTGCGCCTTTTCGATTCCGTTCCTCTCGTTTTCGCCGACGGTTTCGGCGCGCCCGACGCGTTGATACCGACCGAGCTGCTCGGCGAGCTGCGCTTGGTGAAAGGGCCCGCCTCCGTGTTTTACGGGCCCTACGCGATGGCGGGCGCCCTCAACCACCTGCCCCGCGTCCACGAACGCGCGGCCTTGCGATTCGGCGCCGACGACCAGGGCGGAGGGATGGCGACGACGAACGCGTTCGCTGTCCTGCCTTTCCACGCGCGCGGCGGGGCAGGGGATTTCGCGCAGGCCAGCGCGTTCATCGAAAACCGCCCGAACGACTACCCGTTTACATCGGTGTCCAGCGGGATCCGGGGCCGACGGGCCGACAACGGAACGCGAACCAACCGCTACACGCTGATCGGCGAGCAGAACACGCCGTCCGTGCGCTGGCGCGAACGCGTCGTGCACGCCGACACGAGGGGGAGCGATCCCGACTCGGTCACAGCGCCGTTCCCCTCCAGGTTCACCAGGCGCTCGACGCTCGCGTCCATCGACGCCCGGGCCCGCCTGGGCGACGCGTCCGAGCTCGGCGCGCAAGCGAGCCATATCCGGCATTTCTCGCGCGACCTGAGCGCGGCTCTGGGTTCGAGCTCCGACGCCGCCCGCTCCCTGCTCGCCCTCGACTTCGCGCACGTTTTCGCCAACCGCGCGCGCTCGCGCGCGTTCGTCGACGTCTCTCACGACACCCTCGGCGCGCGCGGGTTCTTCACCGGCGACTATCATCAATCCGATTTCGAGCTCGGCGAAATCCTGGAGATCCCCGTCGGCGGCGACTGGATGCTGCAGCCGGGCGCGCGCTGGCTCTCTCGCCACGGCAAAGTGTTCTCATCCCTCGCCTTGATCCGCGAAAACGAGGCCGCGCGCGCATGGCTGACGTACTCCGAGGGTTTCCGCGCGCCCTCGCTGTACGACAGGTTCGCGGCGGCCGGCAACGTGGTGCCGAACCCGGCGCTGAAACCGGAGTCCTCGCGCCAAGTCGAGTTGGGCGCCCTCGGCAAGCCCGCGGTGTGGCACCGCGCGTTCATCGAAGGCTTCACCTGGAACGCGGCCCTGTTCGCCATCGAATACGATCGCTTCTTCGACAACCGGCCCGTGTCCCCGACCGCCGTCACGAAGGTGAACCGCGGCGAGGCTCACGCGTACGGCGCGGACGTCGGCGCCGGGATCGCCAAAGGCAGCCGGACCCTCTCCCTGGGTTACTCGTACCTGGACGGCCGCAACCGCGCGACGCGCGAACCGCTGACTCTTTCGCCCCGGCACCATATCGCGACGGTCGTCACCCAAGGCTTCGGGCCCGCGCTGTTCGAGCTGCGCCACACGTACACATCGCGCGTTTTCGACCGCGAGTTTCCCAGCCAGGCGCTCCGTTCTTTGGGCGATTGGAGTTCGCTCGACTTCGGCGTGAGGACGCTGGGATTGACGGATTGGGAAATCAAGGCCGGCGTGACCAACATGCTCGACCGCCCGAGAGAACTCACTCTCGGATTTCCGGAGCCTCAACGCACGTTCTACGCGTCGGCCTTGCGTTCCTTCTAAGCGCCGTTTCCCCTTCGAACGCCCGGCGGGTCTCCGAGCGAATCCGAGGGGGGAGCGAGGCGCTGCTCAGATCGTGCCCTCCGGGCACAGGTAGTTGACGTCGATCTGGGTATTGGACGGCACTCCCGGCACGAACAGAAGCTTGTTCCCCTGCGAGGTGACGGAGATCCCGGGTTGGGCGGGAACGAAGGTCACTTGCGGCACGCCGAGCGGCACGCATTTCAAGGTCACCGAACTCAAAGACTGGCGGATGCCGTCGGCGAACTTGCTGAGTTCGGACGCGTAATCGGAGGCGCAAATGTTGCCGATCAGCCCGCCCGTGACGCGCGAAAGCTCCTCATACCACGTGCCGTAGGCGGCACGGCCTCCCGAAGCGGAAGCCGTTTGCGAGTCGTAGCAGGCTTTGTCGCCCGTCCTCACCACGATCGAGTGCGCGGTGAAGATTTTCTGCTGGCCCCAAGTCGCGCGGATCTTGTCGATGAGGGCCTGAGGTTTGTTCACTTCCAGCAGCGGTTTGAATTGCGCGTCGCTCGCGTATTCAGGGTAACCGCCGACGCTGCGCTCGTCCTCGTCGGACAGCACGATCGCGGCCAAGGCGGCGTCGCGGCGGAAACAATCGGCGTGATTGAGGCCGACGGCGAGGTTGAGCGCGTGGATCCCCTGCTCGTCGCCGGTGCCGCCCGGGACGCCGACGACGCGATCGAGGAACCTACGATCGAAATTGACGGTCGCCGCGGTCAGGACCCGCTGCGAAGGACTGTTGTTGCTGGGGACATTGAAGCGCAGGAGGTCGCCTCTCTGCGCGTAGGGATCCGTCGTCGTCACGCAAATCTGCCAGTCGAGCCCTGAGAGGCCCGAAGTGAAATTGGCCAGGCGGCTGCCGAGCTGCGCGCGCTCCGTATCCATCGACCCGGACGAATCGACGACAAAAAGCACATCGACTTTGTCAGTCAACGACGAGCGGATCGATTCGGAAACGGGGATCGCGGGAACGGGGCTGGGGGATACGGGGGACAGGGAACAGTCGTTGCCCGCGCCCTCTTCGCATTCAATGTGATTCTGCCCGGCGGCGTTGGTCGTGAATCTCACAGCGCCACAACCGCTGAGGAAGAGCATGAGCGCGGCGCACCCCATCCAAGTGAGTTGACCCGAACACGAGCGTGATCGTCCCATCATCCACCCCTCAATGCTTGAGAGCAGTGCGAGAGCGATGCCACGCGGGAATGACGCAGAATCATCTTCTTGTGACGCTCACCAGACACCTGTCCAAAAAATGATCAAGTGTGCGGGCGAAATGACAATCCATCCGAAGGCGGTTCTCCACTGCGAGGAACACCGGTAACGTCTGATGTCATAGGCTTGTAAAACATTCAGGGGCGGCAGAAGCCAGGCCCCATTGAGAACCGCCATAACGCGGTCCAACACGAAGCGAGGTCCTCCCGAAGATGGTCCCGGGTTTGATGGGTGAATGTCCCTGTGTAAGGAGAAAACGATGTTGAAACCACGCTACCTCCGCCAAAGACAACTGGCTGGACTCAGCCTCTCTCTCCTGCTCCATGGCACCGCCGCGATCGGCATTTCATTGGCCCCGACACGGCTGTTACGGGACTCCGAGGACCTCACCGAGGCCGTTTACATCGACGAGGCCGGCACAGCCCCGATTCCAGGCGCTCAGGCCTCCTCAGCCCCCCTCGCCTCCGGAACGGCGAACGATGCCCAAGACGCGGGGGCGGATGTTGACGAGGCGGCGCCCGTCGCCCAACCGACGAACCGGTCCGCCATCGCGCCCACGGACTCGACACCAGACGTCGTCACCCCCGAAAAGATCGCAGAAGCGCCGCGCGAATTACCGAAGAAAACCACGATGCCCAAAAAGCCCGTGCCGACGACAACGCTCCCGGCGAAGACAAAAGCCATGATTGAAGACGCCGCGGCGAGCGACGACCAGGGCGTGAAAACCGCGCTCGAGAACGCGCGGACGGAAGACAGCCGGAATTTGGAGAATGCCGGAGTCGATGCCGAGGCTGACGCCGATTCCGATACCGACGACCTAAAGGAACGGCCGGAAGAGCAGCCTGAGACGCGTTCAGCAGAGGCATGGCTCCCTGAGGCAGAGCCTGAGGAGCCGGTGGCGCAGACCGAGCGCGAAACGGGCGACGCGAGCGAGGACGTGGCGGAACCCCCGACAGTGACCACGCAAAGCGCGTCCAGGGCCGCGGTGCCGGCGCCCGTCGCGGCCCATGAAGGCGCGGCTCATGGCGGTCCGACTCACGGTGGTGACGTTATCGGCGGCGGCACGAGCGCCCACGGCGTCCGCGACGCGAGCGAATTGCGGGCCATGTCGGGGAACCGCGCCCCTGTTTACCCGGAACGCGACCGTCTGATGCGCAATCAGGGGACGGTCGTGTTCATCGCGCGGGTCCTGCCCGACGGCACGGTCACGGATATTCAGTTGGAAAAAAGCGCGCAGTCGAAGTCGTTGGACCTATCGGCTTTGGAAGCGATGAAAAAATGGAGATTCCAGTCCGGCCAGCAAGGAATGGTGCGCAAGGGGTTCACGTTCAGCCTCGACGGGACGGCTGAAGAATTGCCGGCGCGCCTGCGCCGCTAGCCACCCCACCTGCAACCGTTCAACCGAGCGTGGGGCTCAATCGCCGAAGAGCTCTTTCTGGGATTTCGTCGTGCCTTTGGTGCGCTTCGCCGCTTTGCTTTTTTTGCCGCGGGTGACACGCTTGCGGCGACGGATTTTTTCGGTACGCATCGTTTTCGAGGCCATGATTCACTCCCGTTCGGAAATAACGTTCGACACGGGTTATCAAAAGGGTATCCACAAGTCAACGAGATGGCGGATGGCCCGATCGAGCCGCGTATCCTTCTGGAGCGTGTAATCGACCTGAAGCCGAGGGCCCCGATAGCTGAGCCCGGCGCCGACCAGGGTTTTATCCACCGTCTCCCGCCAGTGGCACCCGATCCGCATGGCCAGACCGCTTTCAAACACGCTTTCAAAGCCCGCGCCCACGTCGAGCCGCCTCCGGGGATTGAATTGGTCGGGACGCGAAACATCCAAGCGCGCGTTGAACATCTTTTCGTAACTGGCGTGAAACCCGAGCCCCAGCGTGGGCACGTTGCGGATGCCGAACGGCGCCGCGCGCCCGGAGGGAAAAACGTTCTGCGCGGAGAACCCGAGGGCGATCATCTCAAACGGCGCCCAGAGCGCGCCGATGTCGGCGTTGGTTTGAAAGTGCGTCGGACCGCCGCCGTTCAGCTCCGTTTCCCGGTAGTGGAGCCCGACGCCCAACCCGACGCCCGGGTAGACGATCCGCCCCGCGCTGCCGCGAAACTCTTGGTCCACGCTTTCGGAGCCCGCCGGGGTTTGGCGCCGGTCACGGAGGTACGAAAGCGCGCCCGGCATGATTTTATCGGGGGTGCCATCGGAGAGGACGACGCCCCAGACGCGGTTTTCACCCTCGGTCGGGTGCTCGCCCGACTGATAATGCCCTCCGACGTGCAGATACGGCGGCGAAAACCCGAGCGACGCGGGATTGAGGAAGAACGACTCGAGCGGATCCATGGTCGCACGGCCCGCACCGCCGAGCGCGGCCGCCGCGGGCCCTTGAAAAGGCTGCGCGGACGCGAACGGAGCGGAGAGCGAGACGGTCAGGATCAAGAGGATCGGCCACGAGCTGAAACGCATTCCCGCCCATGGCAGCAGACTTCGCCTCCCGGGTCAATCACTGGCGTGTGCAGATGCTCGCCCAATGAACGCAGTCCTGAGTGGGGGCGCCGGGAACGCAAGCCTGCGGGAGGTTGTACTGCACGCTCTGGATGTTGCTGCCGTAACAGTCGGCCCCGCCCTGTTTCTTGGGCGTGATGCAACGATTGGCCATATCGACGTACCAGTCCTCGACGCGCAACGAACGGCGCACGATCTGCAATTCGGGCGAGAGCGCGACGGGGTCCGCCTCCGCGTTGCACGGGATGCCGGTGTTGTCCCCCGGGCGCACGATGCGGAATTGCATCGAGACCGGGCAGGACCACGTGCGCACGTCGCTCGCGTCGCCGCGATTCTCGAGATTGAGTTCGGTGATCTCGCGGAGCGCGTAGTTGGGGAATTGGCCGTGGATGGTCCCCTGCGAAGGCGTCGGCTGGCGGAAACTCACGACCAAGCCCTTGCCGTAAACGGCCCTGCCGGCGTCCCCCCCGTGAAGATCGGCGGGGCTCTTGGCGTAGGTCGGGCTGATCTCGGGGTCGCTGTAGGTGAGCGCGAGCATGCCTTCGCCGGTGAGCATCGCGCGCACGCTCTCGGCGAGCGCGGCCGAATCGCCTTGGTTCAGGCTGCCCTCGAACCGTTCGCCCTGCGGCAGCCCGTTGCGTTGATAGCGGAGGCGCGAGCCGGCGGCGGCATGGTAAAGCGTCTCGACGAGGTCGTAGCTGCCGAGCGGGGTGAAGAAATTGGCGACGTCCTCGTTCGGCTCGGCCGTCCCGCCCTGCGTGAAGACGGCCTGGAAGTTCGCGCGGCTGCGGATCCCGAGCTGCAGCCGCGAGTTCGAATTGATCGGGCTCGTCGCGATCAATTCGATCTGGTCGTCGGGAAGCTTGAACTCCTTCCCGATCGCCGCGAGGTAACCGTCGCGCAGCTTCAGGCCCCCGCTGCGGTACGCGCCCGCGCGGAAGGTGAAATACGCGCTCATGTCGAATGTCCTCGAGGGCAAGCCGGAACAGGACATGTACGCGACCTGATCGAGGTTCGCGTCATAAGCGTGGTCCGCCCGGTCGACGAGCGAGCTCACGTCTTTTTTCCGCTCCACGTACGGCGAGGAGCAGTTGTTGAAAGCCGCGATCGAAACGGCGGACAACAAAGCGAGACCGACGGGACGGGACAACTGAGCCATACTCGCCTTATCGGCTCAAACTGGGCGAATCTTTCGCGAAAGCCGCTCCCGCCCGCCCGTTCCGCCGCCCATCGCTTCGACATTCGGGCCGAAAAGCCAATCGGATCGGTTCCTTGAATGAGACGCGATCGCCGAGCGCCCACACGCCTCAGTTTGAGACCGATCGCGTCGGCCTGGGTCGCCCGACCGCTCCGGTCCCTCATCGCCAACTCCAGCCGAAGGGCCCGACGCGATCGGTCTCAAACGCGCGCCCGGGTCTCCACCGGCTTGTCTTCGGCACGCGCGGCGTGGTTTTTTGGTTCTCATGAAACACGTACGCAAAGCCGTCATACCAGCCGCCGGCCTCGGAACCCGTTTCCTCCCCGCCACCAAAACGGTGCCCAAGGAGATGCTCCCCATCGTCGACCGACCGACGCTTCTCTACATCGTCGAGGAGGCCGCGCGAGCCGGCGTCGAAGACATCATCCTGGTCGCCGGGCGCAACAAGACGGCGATCGAGGATTTCTTCGACTGCTCCTATGAGCTGCAGGACAAGCTCGCCAAAGACGGCAAGACCGAATGGGTCGAAATGCTGCTCGGGATCCAAAACATGGCCAACGTGATCAGCATCCGCCAGAAGCAGGCGCTCGGCCTCGGGCACGCCGTCCATTGCGCCCGCCCGATCGCCGGCGACGAGCCGTTCGCCGTGCTCCTCGGCGACGAGATCATGATCTCGGCTCCGGGGCGGAGAACCGTCACCGAGCAACTCTCCGGGGTCTACGCGGCCACGGGCCTCTCGACGGTCGCGATCATGGAAGTCCCCGAGAAAGACGTCTCGAAGTACGGCATCGTCGGTGGCGCGATGCGGGAGGACGGCGTGATCAAGATCGAAACCGTCGTCGAAAAACCTTCGCCCCCGCAAGCGCCGAGCCGTTTCGCGCTGCCGGGAAGATATGTTTTCACTTCCGCGATTTTCCAGTATCTTGAGAAAACCAAACCCGGGAAGAACGGGGAGATCCAGCTCACCGACGCGATGGTCGAGCTGGCCAAGAACCACGGGCTCTTGGGCGCACCGTTCGAAGCGCGGCGCTACGACGCCGGCGACAAGTTCGGATACCTCCAAGCCAACATCGAGATGGGCCTGGAGCACCCGGACGTCGCACCCCGCCTGCGCGAGTACCTGAAAAGTTTGGCGCAAAGGATCTGATACATGAAGCCGATCCCGGAACGCGGCCGCGCGCGCACCCTCCTCATCCTTCTGTCGTTCGCGGCGGCGGCGCTCGCGGCCGACATCGCCTCGGCGTACGTGCCCAGCACGCGCACCATCCTCAACCGATTGGCGCGCGGATCCGGCAAAGGGCTCTACCAAATCGAGCAAGAGGTCCAGTTCCGAACCGACGCCGAGCCCATCGTGCTGCGCGAGCGGTGGGTCGTGGGGAACGGCGACTCGATGTTCCTCTCCGTGAGCGGCGCCAAAGGCTCGACCGAAGGCTGGAAACTCGAGGTCGGGTACAAAGACGGCCGCCGCTTCTTCGTCGACGACTCCGGCGCGGCGAAAAGCGGCCCGCAGAGCCCGGAGTTCATCGAGCCCTACCTGCATTTCCGCTCCGGAAAAAGCGTGCTCGAGGCCCTGATCCGGCAACGCGTCCTGCCTCCGAACCTCGCCTCGATGCAAAAGCGGGTGAAAAGCAATAACGGCGTGAGCCACCAACACGAAACGTTCGTGCGCCTGGCGCGCTCAGGCGGCGCCGTCACGTACGCGTTCGGAACGCCCGCGCCCGTCAACGCCGCCAAACCACCGCCCGGATTCTGGGTCGACCAGGACGCGTTCCAATTCCGCAAGCTGCGCTTCCCGTCGGCCGCGGAGGTCGAGGCCGACAAGCATTTCTTCGCCGCCGGCGGTTTGCGCGTGCCCCGCGACCGGACCGTCTCCTGGGACAACAACACCGCCTCCATCCGCATCATCTCGGTCAAGAGCGCTTCCTCGGGGCAGCAGACCCAAAAACTCCTTTCCGGCGCGGGCGCCATCAACGCGAGCGGGAAAACGGGCGGGAAGCCAAGCGCTCCCAAGCTTCCCGAGAGCCAGCAGGTCAGGGAGTTCTACCAGAGGTTCCGATGAGCGGTTCGTTCTGGAAGGTGGCCGTCGAAGCGCCCCTGCCTGAACCGCTGACGTACGAAGCGCCGTCGCAACTCGAGGGTCACCCGCTGTTGAAACGGGGCTCGACCGTGCGCGTGCCGCTCGGCAAGCGCACGGCGCTCGGCGTCCTGATCAGCGACGGCGCTGACGGCGAAGGCCCTTTCAAAATCAGGGAAATCTCCGAGATCGTCGCCTCGCGCCCGCCTCTGCCCGAGCCTTACCTCCAATGGCTCGAGTGGGTCGCCAAGTATTACATCCATCCGATCGGCAACGTCATAGAAAGCGTCTTCCCGCCGCTCGGCAAGGCCGAGAACGCCCGGCAGAAGTCCAGGAAGGGGCCGGTCGCGCCGGTCGTCGCGCGAATCGCGCCCCCGGAACTGACCGACGAGCAGCGCGTGGTCGTCGACGGCATCCTCGCCGACCGCGGCTTCGGCGCCCACCTCGTGCACGGGGTGACGGGTTCCGGAAAAACGGAAGTCTACATCCGCCTGCTCGAGGACCTGATCGCCAGAGACAAGCAGGCGCTCGTCCTCGTCCCCGAGATCTCGCTCACTCCCCAGCTCACGCAGAGGTTCGCCATGCGTTTGGGAGACGCCGTCGCGGTCATCCACTCGGGGCTCACGCCGCGCGAGAAAACCGACCAGTGGTGGGCGATGGTCGAAGGGCGCAAGCGGGTCCTGATCGGCGCGCGCTCGGCGCTCTTTTGCCCGGTCGAGAACCTCGGGCTGATCATCATCGACGAGGAACACGAAGGAAGCTTCAAACAGGACGAGAAACTCAAATATCACGCCCGCGATTCGGCGGTGGTCCTCGCCAAGCTCTACGACTGCCCGGTCGTGCTCGGGTCCGCGACGCCCAGCCTTGAAACCTGGGGAAACGCCAAAAACGGACGCTACCGGCTCCATGAGATGAAAAAGCGCGTCGAGGACCGGCCGATGCCGACGGTCGAGGTGATCGATCTGCGCGCCGAGCGCGACGACCGCAAAACGAGCGAGCCCCGCCCAGACCTCCCGTTCTGGCTGAGCGGCGGGCTTCACGACGCTCTCAAGGAAACGCTCCTCGCGGGCAAGCAATCGGCCCTTTTCCTCAACCGGCGCGGCGTCGCTCAGTCGGTGGTCTGCCCCGCCTGCGGCCACACGCCGCAATGCCCGAATTGCGAGGTGAGTCTCACCCTGCACGGCAAGAACCACCTGCTCTGCCACTACTGCGACTTTCACCGGACGCTCGGCCCCGTTTGCGGCGACTGCAAGGAAGGCGAACCCAAACCGCTGGGGCTCGGCACCGAGTTGGTCGAGAACGATCTCCTGCGGCTCTTTCCCGGCGCGAAGGTCGCGCGCATGGATCGGGACGAGATCACGACCCGCGAGGACCTCGAGGCCGCGATCGCCGACATCGAGGCCGGCGCCGTCGATTTCATCGTCGGCACCCAGATGATAGCCAAAGGCCTGGACTTCCCCGACCTCATCCTCGTCGGGCTGGTCATGGCGGATGTCGCCTTCAACCTGCCCGACTTTCGCGCCTCCGAACGCGCCTTCCAGCTGCTCACGCAGGTCGCCGGCCGCTCGGGACGGCACGTGAGCGACGTCCCGGGCCGAGTGATCATTCAAACCTACAACCCGGACCACCCCAGCATCGCGTTCACGCGGGCGCACGACTACGATGGTTTCGCGCGCTTCGAGATGAGTTGCCGCGAGCAGCTGCGCTACCCGCCGTTCTCACGCATGGGCGCGTTCCGCGTGCAAGGGCTCGACCTCGACAAAGTCAAACGCGCGGCGGACGCCTTGAAGGCGCGCGCCGAGCGGCTTCTCGCGCGGCAGATCGCGTACCAGCGGATCGATCTGTTGGGTCCGGCGCCGTGCCCGCTCGCGAAACTCCGCAACAATTTCCGCTTCCAGTTCCTCGTCAAAGGGCCCGACGCCGCCAACCTCGGCCGCTTCTGCAGGCAATTGCTGGCCGACGGCGATTGGATCCCCTCCGGAGTCAAGATCTCCATCGACATGGACGCGATCAACCTGATCTAGCGCCTCGAGGCGCGCAAGACCCGTCTTTGGGCCTGTGGAGAAATGAAAGCTTCGCCGGCTCCACCGACTCAAATAAAATCTTTTGGGTGACCGAACAAGCGACACCCTCGATATGCCCCAACTGCGGCGCGGAGAACGTCCCGCTGTCCCGAGTGGAGCCGGGCCTCAAGCTCCGCCTGCACGACATCGTCGGCCGCGCGCAGATCCCTTCGGAGGTTTGCGCGGGCTGCGCCAAGGAGTTCGCCGACCAGGTCTCGACCGGGGCGGCGCTGCGGGCCGAGGAGACGAGGAGGGCGGAAAACCGCCTGCAGCTCTGGCGCAACCGCGTCGCCCTCATCAAGCAAGCCAAGCAATTGATGGAATCGAAGCTCTATTCCGACGCCGCCGTCTCTTACGAGAAGTACCTGCGCATCCTCGAGGTCGTGTACGAGCGCAAGCCAGGCGAGCTCAGCGCCGCTCTCTTTTCGAACGAGGCGCGCAAGCAGGAGCTCACCGTGATCTCCTCCGTCTATTGGGATCTCCTGCGGATCTACGACGTGCACGAGCGTTACCAAGACCGGCAGATGAAGGCCGCCGAGAAGCTCGCCGAGTTCTGCCGCTTCACTCCCGTGCTCCCGAACCTCGTCAAAAAAGCGGAATCGCAGCAACGGCAGGCGAGAAACCCCGGCGCGTACAAAACGTTCTTGAAGCTCGTCAACGCCAAGCGCGCGCCTTGTTTCATAGCCACTGCGGCGTTCGACGGCCGCGGCCCCGAGGTGCTGATCCTCTGCCGGTTCCGCGACGAGACCCTTCGCTCCACGGCGTTCGGGCGCGGCCTCGTCCGCGCGTATTACCGTTTGTCCCCGCCGTTGGCGGATTTCCTCAACGCCCATCCGCGACTCAAGCCGCCGACGCGGAAAGCGTTGGGTTGGATCGCGGCGGCCCTGGCCGTTTGGATGGGGCCGCGGCGCGTGCGCAGTCCGAAGGCAAGGCGCTAGAAAACCCTTGATGGAACGGCCTGGATCGACAATTCTTCGGTGCAATGGCGCAGATGAAACCCGGCAAATCCCAGGAGTTCGACAGCATCGTCATCGGCGGCGGCCTTTCGGGCCTGCTCGTCGCCCACCAACTCGAGGGCACGGGCCGCAAAGTCGCGCTGATCGAGGCGCTGGACGTCGTCGGCGGCACGTGTCGGCCGCAGAACAGCGTCATCGGCCCCATCGACAACGGCCTGAAATTCGTCCCGTCGACCCCGGTCGCGCGCGCGAACCTCGAATGGCTCGAGCTCGTTTTGGGCCAATCGCTCTCGCTCGAAGAGCTCGACGCGCCCCCGATCACGTATGACAACGGCCGCTTCCAGCCGTTCGTCGGTTTCGGCGCTTTCGAACCGGAAGCGGCGGGCGAACTCGCGCATTTCGCGGCGCCGAAGCGCCTGGTGACGGCTTCGACGCCGAAGGATTGGGTGCGGACCCTCGTGGAATCGTTCACGGGCGCCACGCTCCTCCAGTCGCACGCGACGAAACTGCAATACGACGACGGCTTCTTGATCGAAATCCTGATCAACGGCACGAAGAAACTCTCGGCCCGCGAATACGTTTTCTGCGCTCCCCCGCAACGCCTGGCGCCGCTGATCCCCGAAAGCGCCGCGTCCTCGCGCCAGCGCCAGCGCCTGTCCAAGGGCCCGTTCTTCACGGCCGTCTACCTCGACATGATCCACGCGGCGCCCGTGACCGATTCGCGCCAACTGCACATGCTCAAAGGCGCGAACGAAGAGCCTTTGGCGGGCGTCTTCCACCCCGCGGTGACGCTCGATAACGGCGAGCGCGCTCAGCATTCGCAATGGTGCACCTTCCTCCGCGCCGACCTGACCGACGACGCGGAGGAAACGGCGAACGCGCTCAAGAGAATCAAGCGCCAGGTGAAACGCGTTTACGAGACCGCCCTCGACGGTTTGATCTCCGAACGCATCATGGTCGCTCCCGGCAGCCACGGCGAAATCGAAGGCTTGTTGGGGGAAAACCAACGTTGGCCGAAGATCGATAATCTCTGGGTCGCGAGCAACTTCTTCAACCCGAACCGGGACTTGATCGGCACCCTGGACCAAGCCCGGAAAGTGATCGCAAACTTCAGCGCCCCCCTCTTGGAAACGGACCTGGAAGAACCAACGCTCAAAAATCCCATGATCACGACCTAAACCACGCCTCCCGAAATGATGCTATGCGTCTAGTCTCCTTCTCATTTCCCCCAATCCGACGAGAAGGACCAAAGGGTTGCGCAAGCGCCGCTGCGCGTGCTATCCCCCGTACGAGCGTTTTTTAATTACACACGTTCCGCACTCTCACTGGTCCCTTAAGAAGGGATGGCTCCCGTCGCTATTCGGCGCGGTCAGTCAGCGGAACGGAGGCCAAACCAGAATCGGGAGGACTATTCCATGGCCCAAATCAATATGAAGGACATGCTCGACGCGGGCGTGCACTTCGGTCACCAAACCCAACGTTGGAACCCAAAAATGAAGCCGTACGTGTTCACGGCGCGCGGCGGGATCCACATCATCGACCTGCACAAATCGGTCGACAAAGCGAAAAAAGCGGCCGAAGCGGTGAAAGATCTCGCGGCCCGCGGCGGACGCCTCGTATTCGTCGGCACCAAAAAGCAAGCCATCGAGCCGATTCAGGAAGCGGCGAAGAGCTGTAACCAGTACTACGTCACCAAACGCTGGCTGGGCGGCATGCTCACCAATTTCACCACCATCAAAGCGTCGATCGATCGTTTGAAAAAAATCGACCAGATGCGCGAAAAAGGCGAACTCGAGTATTTTTCCAAAAAAGAACGCGCCGGCATTGAAAAAGAGTATGAACGCCTCGTCGAGTACCTCGAAGGCATCCGCGACATGCAAGGCCCGCCCCACATGATGTTCGTCGTCGATCTCAACAAAGAGCACATCGCCGTCGCCGAAGCGCGCCGCCTCGGCATCCCGGTCGTCGGCATCGCCGACACGAACGTGGACCCCGACTCGATCGACTACCCGATCCCTGGCAACGACGACGCGATTCGCTCGATCAAGCTTTTCGCCAACCTCGTGGCCGAAAGCTACATGGAAGGCGTCAAGATCCACGAGTCCAAGCTCCGCACGCAGACCGACAAGGAATCGGACCTCGAAAAAGAGCTCACCGTCGCCGCCGCCCCGACCAGCGAACGGCGCGAACGCCGCCCGGGCGGGGGGGGCCGCAAGCCCGCCGCCGGGACGCAAGGCGCCCCTGAGAAAACGGGGCCCGCGGTCGTCAAGGCGAGCAAGACGCGCAAACTCGTCGCCGCCGGCCTCGCCGACGAGGTCGAGATCCAGCAGGAGCTCGAGGAAGAGTCGACCAAGCCCGCGACCGAAGAATCCGAAAGCTGATCCGGCTCGGCATCGCGAGGGCGCCGGAGACCAGGCGCCCTTTCCCAACATCCACAAATCCCCCGAGGAAAGAATCGTATGACGATCACCGCGAATCTCGTTAAAGAACTCCGCGAAAAATCCGGCGCCGGCATGATGGATTGCAAAAAAGCCCTCGCCGAAACCAAAGGCGATTTCGAGAAAGCCGTCGACTGGCTCCGCCAGAAGGGCCTCGCGAGCGCCGGCAAAAAAGCCGGCCGCGTCGCCACCGAGGGCATGGTCGAAAGCTACATCCACGGCGAGGGCCGCATCGGCGTCCTGCTCGAGGTGAACTCGGAAACCGACTTCGTCGCGCGCAACACGCAGTTCCGCGAATTCGTGCGCAACATCGCGATGCACGTCGCGGCCACGAACCCCGTCTCGGTCGGTCCCGAGCAAGTCCCGGCCGACATCGTCGAACGCGAGCGCCAAGTCCTCACGGCCAAAGCCCGCGAGGAAGGGAAAAAAGAGGAGATGATCCCCAAGATCGTCGACGGCCAGATCAAGAAATGGATGGCGCAGAACGTGCTCCTCGAACAGGCGTACGTGAAAAACCCGGACATCACGGTCGGCAATTACCTCAAGGAAACGATCGCGACGATCGGTGAGAACATCGTCATCCGCCGCTTCACGCGCTTCGAGCTCGGCGAGGGCCTCGAGAAGAAGCAGGAAGATTTCGCGGCTGAGGTCGCCGCCCAAGCGAAGGCGTGAGACGTTGGCGCAACCGTTCTACAAGCGCATTTTGTTGAAGTTGAGCGGCGAAGCCCTGGCCGGTGACCAGGGTTTCGGCATCAATCCGACCGTGATCCAAGAGATCGCCAGGGACATTTCATCCGCGTATGAAACCGGCACCGAGATCGCCATCGTGATCGGCGGAGGCAACATCTTCCGCGGGATCGCGGCTTCGGCGAGCGGCATGGACCGCGCGAGTTCCGATTACATGGGCATGCTCGCCACCTGCATCAACGCGCTCGCCCTGCAGGACGCGCTCGAGAAAGTCGGCGTCTTCACCCGTGTTCTCAGCGCCATCGAGATGGCCGAGATCGCGGAACCGTACATCCGCCGCCGCGCCATCCGCCACCTCGAGAAAAAACGCGTCGCGATCTTCGCCGCCGGCACCGGCAACCCGTACTTCACGACCGACACGGCCGCCGCCCTGCGCGCGATGGAAATCGGGGCCGACGTGATCATGAAAGCCACGAAGGTCGACGGCGTGTACGACAAGGACCCGATGAAGCACCAGGACGCGGTCAAGTTCGATACTCTGAGCTACATCGACGTGCTCAACCGGCGCCTGGACGTGATGGATTCGACCGCGATCTCGCTCTGCATGGACAACCATCTGCCGATTCTTTGCTTCAACATGAAGACGCCGGGGAACATCGCAAAAGTCGTGACTGGCGCGAAGATCGGTACGATCATCAAGTAGTCGCATTCCTTACCACGCGGGAGCTACAGCATGCTCGACAAGATGAAAACCGAAGCGAAAAACAGCATGGAAAAAGCCATTGCGGCGTTGACGAACGAACTCAAAAAAGTGCGGACGGGCCGCGCCCAGGTCTCGATGCTCGACGGCGTCAAAGTGAACTACTACGGCCAGCTCACGCCCCTCAACCAGGTGAGCGCCATCTCCACGCCGGACGCGAAGAGCTTCCTCATCGCTCCCTGGGAGCAACCGATGCTCAAGGAAGTCGAACAGGCCATCGTGAAAAGCGACCTGGGGCTCGCGCCGATCAACGACGGCAAGGTGATCCGCCTGAAAGTGCCGGACCTCACCGAAGAGCGCCGCAAAGACCTCGTGAAACAAACGAAAAAGATGATTGAAGACGCCAAGGTCGCGGTCCGTATGTCCCGCCGGGACGCCAACGAGCACGCCAAGAAATTCCTCAAGGACAAGGCGATCAGCGAAGACGACAACAAGCGGGCTCAGGACGAGATCCAAAAAATGACCGACCAATACATCGAGAGAATCGACAAAATGGCGGCTGAAAAAGAAAAAGAGATCATGACGATCTGAGGAAGCCGCTTTTGAAGGTCCCGACTCATCTCGCAATCATCATGGACGGAAACGGCCGCTGGGCCCAGCTCCACGGCCGTGAACGCACGTTCGGGCACCTGCGCGGCGCTCGCATCGCGAAATCCGTCATCGAGCATTGCGCCGAGCTGGGGGTGAAGCACCTCACGCTCTACGCGTTCAGCACGGAGAACTGGCTGCGCCCGAAGACCGAAGTCGCCTTCCTGATGCGGCTGCTCGCCCGCCACATGCGCAAGGAACGCGAGAGCCTCGTCGCCAACAACATCCGTTTCACGACGATCGGCGATCTGGCGCGGCTGCCCGAAGCGGTCCAGGCGGAAGTCCGAAAAACCAAAGCGGCCACCGCGCGCAACGACGGGATGCACCTGGTTTTCGCGCTCAGCTACGGCTCCCGCCAGGAACTGACCGCGGCCGCCCGGCGCCTCGCCGAGGACGTCGCCGCCGGGCGCCTGACCCCGGAAGACATCACCGAGGACGCGGTCCGCGCGCGGCTTGAGACGTCGGAAACGCCGGACCCGGACCTGATCATCCGCACGAGCGGCGAGTGCCGGCTGTCGAACTTCCTCATGTGGCAGGCCGCCTACAGCGAACTTTACGTCGCCAAAACCCTTTGGCCGGACTTCACGCTGCAGGAACTCGAGCACGCCTTCCTCTCGTTCGCGGATCGCGAGCGCCGCTTCGGCCGCACGCACGCGCAGCTCGCGCCCGCCATCGCGCCCCTCGAAACGGCGAGCGCCTCGCTGGGGGGGCTTGATGCCGATCTCGAGGCGGAATTCGAAATCGACGCTTGCGACGAGGATTGCAACGAGCCTAAAGCCGCGTTCCGCGGTGATTCCATCCCTCAAACCGCGCCCTGATGAAAGCCAGAGTCGTCTCCGCCCTCATCGCTGTCGGGCTCTTTATGGCGATTTACCGGTTCTTCGGCGTCCAGGGACTGTTCGTCATCTGCTGCTTGGTCGCGATCGGCTGCCTGCGCGAATACGGGCGACTCGCGTTCGCGGCCAGCGAGGCGCCCGGGCATTTGCGTTGGTCGTTCCATGTCCTCGCGATCGGCGTGTTCGCGGGGGTTTTGTTCGGCGACGCCACGGGTCTGCTCGCGATCGTCATCGGCTCGGTCTCGTTCCTGGCCATGGCCCTGACGGACGCCACGACCCGGGAAGATCTGGACCGGGTCCTGAAACACCAGAGCCTGGGCCTGCTCGGTTTTCTGTACGTGGGCTTGATGCCGGCGCTCGGGACCCGTCTGCTCGATCTCCCCAAAGGCGACCTGTGGCTGCTCGGCTTGCTCGCGATCGTGTTCAGCGGTGACTCGCTGGCCTATTTCGTGGGAAGCAAGTTCGGCAAGACCCGCCTCCTCGAGGCCGTTTCCCCAAAAAAATCCATCGAAGGCGCTATCGGAGGCCTGATCGGGTCGGGCGTGGCGGGATTGGCCATGAGCTTCATCATCCCCGGCCAATCGGCCGTTCTTTTGACGGCCGCGGCGATCGTGACCGGCGTATTTGCGCAGGTCGGCGATCTTTTCGAGTCGCTCCTGAAGCGGGTCGCCGACGTCAAGGACTCCGGTTCGGTCATGCCCGGCCACGGAGGGATTCTCGATAGATGCGACGGCGTCTACTTCGCATCGCCCGTTTATTACGTTTTAGCGCGGTTTCTGATCGGTACTTGACGATCCCGAGCAGAAAAAGGTGGTCCGCTCCCTCCCGGGCTTCTACAATCTAAAGTCTATGGCTCAACTGATCTCTTTCCTCCAAGACAGCGTCGCCTACCTCGTGCCGATGATCGTTCTCCTCGGCCTCCTGATCTTCGTCCACGAGCTCGGCCACTTCCTGGTCGCGAAGTATTACAAAGTGCGCGTGGAAGTGTTCAGCCTGGGGTTCGGGCCGAAGATCTTCAAATTCAAGCGCGGCGACACGGTCTACGCCATCTCCGCGATCCCGCTCGGCGGTTACGTCAAGATGTTCGGCGACGACCCGACGGCCGATGTGCCAGACGCGCAAAAGACGGTCTCGTTCACTCATAAGCCGGTGGGCCAACGCATCGGCATCGTGCTCGCCGGCCCGCTCATGAACTTCGGCTTCGCGATCTTGATTTTCGCGATCGTCGCCCTCATCGGCGAGCAGACCCTCTCTCCGAAACTCGGCGACATCGACGCCGCGTCCGACGCGCACGCGGCGGGGTTCCGCGCGGGCGACACCGTGAAGAAAATCGACGGCGAGGCGATCGACTCCTGGGACGCCATGACGGCGCGGATCGAGGACAAGGGCGACCAAGTCGTCCATTTCGAGATCGAGCGGGCCGGCGAACCCCGGCCCGTGGCTGTCTCGGCCACCCCCAAAACCGTCGACAACAAGAACGTGCTCAGCTGGAACAGCCGCGTCGGCGAGATCACTGGCCTCGACTTCTCTTCGCGCGCGAGCATCGTCGGCGTCGTCGATCCGGAAAGCGCCGCGGGGCGGAGCGGGCTGAGAAGCGGCGACATCGTCGTTTCCGTCGACAGCGTCGCCGTCGACAAGTGGCGCGAGCTCGCGGCCGAGACCGCCAAGAACGACGACGACGGAGAGCTGAAGGTCTCTTTCAAACGCCCTGACTTCGAGGTCGCCACTGATCTGAGCGGCGTCGAGCCGCGAACCGCCGTCATCGCCGTCCCGGAAGGGGCGCGAGCCCTCGATGGAGAGCAGGCGCTCGCCGCCATCGGCATCGAATTCCCGGAAACGTATCTCGCCGCGTTCGATAAGAAATCACCGGCCGCGAAGGCCGGCCTCAAAGCCGGGGACAAGATCACGGTGATCGACGGTAAGCCCGTCGCGACCTTCGAGGACATCGCCAAAATCATCCGCGCGTACGGCAAAGACGCGGCCCCCGAGGACGGCAAAGCCGAAGCGAGGCCCCTCGTGATCAGCGCGGTCCGGGACGGACGGCCCCAGGACTTCAACGTCATCCCGCATTTCAAGGAACGCATGAACAACATGGGCCGCGAGGAGGCGCGCTTCGAGATCGGCATCAAACCCATGATCATCGACGCGCCGGCGGCGACCTTCAAGAAAAGCACCTCGAACCCCGTCGAAGCGGCGGTCCGCGGCTGGAACCAGACGGTCCGTTGGACGAATGTCACCGTCCTGAGTTTCGTGCGCCTGTTCCAGAACGAAGTCTCGGCCAAAAACATCGGCGGGTTCATCTCGATCGGCACCATGGCCAAAAAATCGTGGCAAATCGGCGCCTCTCAGTTCATGAACGTGATGGCGATCATCTCGATCAACCTGTTCATCCTGAACCTGCTGCCGGTGCCGGTGCTCGACGGCGGACATCTTGTGTTTTTCGGGATCGAGGCCCTGCGAGGGGCTCCGTTGAGCATGCGCAAGATGGAGATCGCCCAGCAGGTCGGTCTCGTTCTCCTGCTCGGGCTCATGGTCTTCGCCCTCTTCAACGACATCGGCCGCCTCTTCAACTGACGGGTCTTCCAGAGCCTCGCGTGATCGTCCTCGCTTTCGACACCAGCACGAATCAAGGCGGCGTCGCGGTCCTCAAGGATCGCGACGTGCTCGCCCGGCGCGTTTGGGCCCGGGAAAAATCGCACAGCGAGACGCTGACGGCGACGATCGAGGACACGCTCCGCGACGCGGGCATCGGCCTGAGCGACGTCGAGCGCCTCGCGGTGGGCCGCGGCCCCGGTAGCTTCACCGGGATCCGAGTCGCGATCAACGCCGCCCGCGCGCTCGCGTACGCCCGCGCGCTTCCGATACACGCGTTCGACACCACCGAGATCCTCGCGGCGTCCGTCCCCGTTCTGACATCCCCTCTCCTCGTCGCCGTCAACGCGCACAAAAACCTGCTCTACGTCAGCCGCTTTGCGCCGCGGGCCGGCCGTTGGTCCAGGGAGAGGGGCCCAGAGGCCCTCACCATCGGCGAACTCGAGGAGAGCGTCGTGATCGAGCACGTCTGCGTCGGCGACGGGTACGACGAGTTCGCGAGCGTTTTTCCGCCTGGGCTCAAAGCCCGGCTTTCCCGCGACTCGCGCCTCTCCGACGCCCCCGACCCCGTCGCGCTCGGCCGACTGGCCTTCGAAAGCCGGGGCGCGCCGTTGGTCTGGAATGAGCTGCAGGCCCTTTATATCCGGTCGAGCGAGGCCGAAGAACAGTTGCGAGAACGCCTGAAGAATCGCCCCGATTGACGCGTCCGAGACGCCGGGGCCAGTGGAAGGTTCCGGATGTCGAAAGCGGTTGTCAGCGGATCGACCGAGCCCTGCGTGCCCCCGCCCAGCGCGGGCGTGAATCGTATTTGGGCGGTCGGCGGCGGCAAAGGCGGCATCGGAAAGAGCTTCATCAGCTCGACGCTCGCGATCTGCCTTTCGCGCATGGGGAAAAACGTCACGCTCGTCGATCTCGACCTGGGGAGCGCGAACCTGCACACATGCCTCGGGATGAAAGAGCCCAAACTGAGCCTTTCGGATTTCATCAGCGGGCGCGCGAATACCCTCGATGAGGTCAGCTCCGCCACCGAATTCCAGAACCTGAGGTTCGTCAGCGGGTTCAACGACGCCTTGAACATCGCGGACCTCGCGACGGAGCAAAAACGAAGACTCGTGGGCGCGCTGCGCGCGATCGAGACCCCGTACGTGATCCTGGACCTCGGCGCCGGCACCACCGAGAACACGCTCGACTTCTTCCTCGCGGCCGACGAAAAGCTGATCGCGGCGACGCCGGAACCGACCAGCATCGAAAACGCGTACAGGTTCATCAAGTCCAGCTACTATCGCCGGCTGCGCGACGCCGAAACCGAGCTCGGGGTCCGGGAACTCGTCGAAGACGCGATGGATTCGCGCAACAAACTGGGGATCCGCAACCCGGCGGACCTGCTCCGACACGTCACGCAGAAGAACCCGGCCGCCGGCGAGAGCCTGCACCGACTGATTTCGGACTTCCACCTGCACATCATCCTCAATCAGGTCCGCACGCGCGCCGACGTCGAACTCGGTCATTCAATCAAAAGCGTTTGCCAAAAATACTTCGGGGTCGAATGCGACTACCTCGGTTACATCGATCATGATAATGCGGTATGGCAGGCCCTGCGGAAACGACGGCCGCTCATCGTCGAGCACCCGTATTCGAGCATCGTCGGGCAGTTTTTGAACATGGCCAAAAATCTCTTGAATCCCCATTCGGTCCGAGCCGTGATATAACTGCGTTATGTCGAGTCACCGGCAAGGCACGAACTATTACGAGATTCTGGAAATCGATCGCGATGCCCCGCAGAACGAGATCCATAAGGCCTACCAGCGAGCCAAAGCCACGTACTCGGCCGACAATCCCGCTCTTTACAGCATGTTCAGCAAAGAGGAGGCGCGTGAGCTCGCGCGCATGATCGAAGAGGCGTACGCGATCCTCGGCAACCAGGCCCGCCGCAAAACGTACGACCAAACGCTCGTGGAAGGCGGCTCCTCGCAGGTCCACTTGGCTCCCATGGCCCCCGTGACCGTCGAACGCGCGAAAATATCCCATGAACAGCTCCCGGACCTCGGCGCTCCGGAGCCGGGCTCCGCAACGGGCGAGGCGTACATGATCCATAAAAAGGAATCCCCGAAGCCAGCCCTCGCGACCGGGATGGCGCGCACTCCCGTCAGCACCTACAAAGTCGATGAGAGCCTCGAAAGCGAGATCGAGTCGGTCGATGAGTGGACGGGCGCCCTGCTGCAGAAGGTGCGCAACTATAAAAACGTCAGCGTCGACCAAATCAGCGAATCCTCGCGCATCAGCCGAACGTACTTGAACGCGGTCGAGAACGACGATTTCTCCGCGCTCCCGGCGCCCGTGTTCGTGCGGGGCTTCGTCGTGCAGATCGCCCGCGTGCTCGGCCTCGACGAAGGTCGCGTCGCCTCCAGCTACATGAAGCACTTCCGCGCGAAGACCGGGAAGTGAGCCTTCCCGCCATGCCCGAGGGGAGGTTCAGGTCCATCCGGTTCGAGATCACGCCCGAGCTCGCCGGTCAGCGCATCGACAAAGCGCTCGTCGCGTGCCCGGAAGTCGCCACCCGGTCCCAAGCTTCGCGCCTGATCGCTCTCGGCCTCGTGAAGCGGCTCGGAACGGTCGTGAAAGCCTCGCAGCCGGCCGAGACGGGGGAAGTTTACGATCTGGAAATCCCCGTCGAGGAAACCTCCGGCCTCGTCCCCTACGAATTCCCGCTCGACATCGTTTACGAGGACGATCAATTGATCGTGGTCAACAAACCCTCTGGCCTCGTCGTTCATCCCGCCTACGGACACCCGCACGACACTCTCGTCAACGCGCTCTTGCATCACACGACGGATCTATCTATGGGCTTCGGCGAACGGCGCCCCGGCCTCGTCCATCGCATCGACAAGGGGACCAGCGGGCTCCTCGTGATCGCCAAGAACGATGAAGCGCAGCGCTTCCTCGCGATGCAGTTCCAAGAGAAAACCACGCATCGCGTGTACCGGGCGATCACGATCGGCGCTCTCAAGCCGCGCGAAGGGACGATCCGCAGTTTCCTCAGCCGGCATCCCGACGACCGCAAACGGGTCGCGTCGGTCCCGGAAGCCGCTCCGGGCGAGGAGCAGCGAGGCAAACGCGCCGTCACGCACTACAAAGTCTTGAAAGATCATCCCTCCGGCCTGGCTTTGGTCGAGTTGCGGCTGGAAACGGGGCGAACGCATCAGATTCGCGTGCACCTTTCCGAAAGCGGCGTCCCGATCGCGGGTGACGAGACCTACGGCGGCGTGAAAAGATTGAAGAACGTGAAATCGCCGCGGATCCGCGAAATCATCGCGGCGTCCGGGAGGTTCGCCCTGCACGCGGCCGAGCTGGGATTCACCCACCCGACCGCGCGCGAGCGCCTTTCGTTCAAAGCGGACTGGCCGGAGGATCTGCGCCCGTTGGTCGAACACTTGGGATTTGAAAGCCTATGAGCGTCCGCATCGACGGGTCGAGCGCATTCCTGAGAACCGACGGCGGTTGGATCGGCAAGATCGGCGGCGCAATCCTCTTCTTCGGCGATAAGAACTCCGACCTTCCGAGCTTGCGGCGGCGGCACCCGAACGCGAGCTTCGCGTTCTTGAATCAGGTGCATTCCGACCAAATCCACGGCGTCGCGGACGCGCCCGCGAAAACGCCCGATACGTTCACGGCTTGCGACTGGCCCGAAGCCGACGCGCACGTCACCTCCCGGAAAAGCATCGCGCTTTGCGTGCGCACGGCCGACTGCGTCCCCGTGCTGATCGCGTCGAGCGATTCGGTCGCGGCCGTGCACGCCGGCTGGCGGGGTTTGGAATCGGAGATCATCCAAAAAACGATCTTGAAGATGCGCACGAACGGCGTCGCGACGCGTGACCTCAAAGCGGTCATCGGCCCGCACATCGGAGGACAGAGCTTCGAGGTCGGGCGCGACGTTTCTGAGAGGCTCAACGCCGTTTTCCGCAAGCTTCGCTACAATCCGGCGCCGATCTCGCGCCCTCACCCGGCCGATCCGGAAAAGCGCAGGATCGACATGTCGACCCTAGCGCAAGCGCAGCTGATCCAGAGCGGCGTTCCCGAAGAAGCCGTGACGACGTTCAGAGCCGACACGTTCACGGACCCGGAATTCCATTCCTTCCGCCGCGACAAAACCGCCGGTCGTCAGATCAGCTTCATCTTGATGATGTGACTCACTCGAGCCAGCGCACCCGGCCTTCGTTTTGCCGGGGCGCCTTCGGCGGTTCATGGTCGGGGTACCCGAGCACGAGACCGCAAAGGAGCTCGAGCGCGCCGTCCTGATACTCCGGCAGGCGATCGGCTCCGACGAACCTGTCCACCTCATCCCTGACCTCGAGCGGCGCGCCCATCGTGCAACAACCAAGGCCCTCGACGAGCGCGGCGAGATTCATGTTCTCCACGGCCATGTACACCGATCCGATGCTGGTGTGGTAACGCTCCTCCGCGTCGTTCAGCGAATAACAAAGGATGACGACCGGCGCGTCGCCCAAAGTAAAGAAAAAGCGCTCGGTGAAACGGTAAAGCGACGGCTTCAGACGTTTCTCGAGGACGTCTTTGATGCCGAGCCAGGCCTTTTGCGAAAGTTTCAGGTACTCGTCGCGTTTTTTCCCGGTGAGCACGAAGAAGCGCCAGTTCTGCCGGTTCTTGCCGGAAGGCGCGTGCATTCCCGCCGCGAGGATTCTCTCGATCGCTTCCCTCGGCACGGGCTTGGGCTGGTACTTGCGGATCGATTTGCGCGCCTCAAGAAGACGGTAGAACTCCCCTCGGAACCCAGCATCTTTGAATTCGATCATGGCGTCTCCGCTGACATCTTGCGCGGCGCCTCCCAGGGCGGCACTCTGGCCTCGGCATCTCGATTCGAGACTCCCGCCACGCGCCCGCACGCTAACACCTGCGCCAACAGCTGTCGAGTCCGTAGACATCCTACCTCAATTTAAGTATTCGTATTTATTTGTCTTTTTTAAAATTCGCTTGGCACCTCGTTTGTAACGATTGGTTCGCAGGCGCTCAGAGCGCGACGGGGGTCCGCCATGATATTCAAATCCAAAAACGCCCAGCAGCGTTGGATGTTCGCCGGTCAAGCGCTTCTGATCGCCCTCTGCGCATTGAGTTTCGTGGCTGCCATCCACCCCGACGCCCGCACGAGCGTGCGGGAAACGTTCCTGTCGGATTACCGGGTTCTCGTCTCGAGCGCGCGCGCTGACCTCGTCGGCAACGGCATCGCGTACACCGTGACCAAAATAAAAACCCGCGATTCCATTTTTCTCGAGATTTTCCGGCCCGAAGCGGGCGGCGGGCAGCGACTCATGGAAAAAATCGAGCTCGCCGATTCGCGTGACGGCCACTTCAATTTCAACGGCCGCGTCGCGAATCTCGCTCTCGAAGACATCGACGACGACGGCAAGGCCGAAATCCTCGTCCCGATCTTCGACCGCGACCTCGTCGGCCGCCTCAACATCTTCAAATACAACGAAGGCGCCAACGGCTTCGAACGCATCATCCGCTAAAAGGTGACACGCACCTTTTTGTTCAGAATCGCGTCAAACACCGAACAGTCACCGAAACCCATTTGCCGTTCAGATCTCCGCCGAAAGACGGACAACATTTTGTCATCACGATCTCCACGGCGCCCGCAGCACTGCATCCAGTTTGAAGACTTGCCCACTCATGGGTCGGCCACTGTCTCCTCGAACTGATGCATTTCCATTTCACGTGGTCGCTCGAAGCAATAATAAAGACTGGTTTTCCATTTCGATGCGTTTATGCTGGCGCATTTTTTTGCGCAATCTTTGGGGAGTACGCGACCGATATGGTTTTGAAACACACGGCTTTGTATTGATGAGCAACCATTTCCATTGGTTGCTGTCCACCCCGCGCGCAAACCTAGGAGACGGGATGTGCTGGTTTCAAACTCGCACCAGTTGGTCTGTTGCCCGATCCTCAGGACGCATCAATCGCATATATGGTGGGAGATACAAGCCGACCTTGTTGGCGAAACCCGACCATTTTGCCAACTGCCTTCGCTATATCTATCAAAATCCGGTACGCGCCAGGATCACCGACTCCGTTAGAGAATATCCCTGGTCGACATTCGCGCGGGACAAAACCGTGCTGTCGCCTCGCCCTGGTTGGGACCAGCTCGTCCCACCGCCGAAGGACTTCAACAGCTGGATAGAAAAGCTGCCAGGACAAAGCATCGATGAACAGATCAGGCGTGCGATGCGAAGAAAGACATTTCAATATCCGAGAGATCCGGTGACGCGAAAGCCAATTGATGGAAGGATTTTGACGCAAACTTGAACAAAAAGGTGCGTGTCACTTTTGGGCGGAGCCTCGTTTGCGGAGATCGCGCCAGCTTTTGCCTTCGCGGGCTTTGCGATTGAGCTGGAAGTTTTTGACCGCTCGATTATGGGCCTCATAGGTTTTCGAAAAAACGTGGGTCCCGTCATTCCGACTCACGAAATAAAAGTATTCAGTCGACGCCGGACGGGAAGCCGCGAACAACGCCTCGCGCCCTGGATTCGCGATCGGGCCCGGAGGCAGGCCCGCGCGGGTGTACGTGTTGTACGGCCCGTCGGCGGTAAGATCCGCGCGAGAGATGTTCTTGTTCCATTGCCCGGTCGCGGCGAACAGGCCGTAAATGATCGTCGGGTCCGTCTGCAAACGCATGCCCTTGAGCAGGCGATTGTGGAAAACGGATGATATCACCGGCCGCTCTTCCGGTGCGCCGGTTTCCTTTTCGACGATGCTCGCCAACGTCACCAGTTGATGGCGGGTCATCGCATGCGCCGGCACTTCTCCGTAGGTCGCCAGGAAACGCCCAACCATCATTTTGATCAAGCCGCGCGCGCCCGTGTATTTCGTCACTTTATACGTCTCGGGAAAAAGATACCCTTCCAAGCTCGGCAGGCTCTCGCCCAGGAGTTCCTGGACGAGGGCGCCGTTCCGGACGAGCTGCAAAAACTCGTCGCGGCCGGCGAGACCCGCCTTTTCGAAGATATCGGCGATCTCGAAGATATTGAGACCCTCCGGGATCGTGATCGAACGCTCGACGCTTTTGCCAGAAACGATCGTAGCCAAAACCTCAGCCGGCTTCATGTCCGTCCGCATGGCGTACTCGCCGACGCGGACCCTGTTTTCCGCCTTTTGGAGCCGAGCGTACCAATAAAACGCGACGGCGTCGGTCACAAGGCCCGAATCTTCGAGCCTGTGCGCGACGGCTTTGAGCGACGCGCCCGGAGCGATCTCGAAAATCGCGTCCGCGCCCGATTCGCTCGGGACGGACCACAGGAATTTGACCGCGACCAGGGCGCCGGCGGCGACGACCAGAGATGCCAGACCAATCATGGCCAAAAGCGGATTTTTCATTTCAAAGGCTCGAAGTTCATTCCCGGCGGCATGCCTTTCGTGTCAAACGGAGTCGTGTCTTCCAAGCTCGCGACCGGGACCGTCGTGTAATAGACCGCGTAATGCGCCGACGGGCGATCGTTGCCGGATTTGCCGCGGCCACCGAACGGCAGGCGCGAACTCGATCCGTTCGTCGTGCGATTCCAGTTGAGCAGGCCCACTTTCGAAACCTCGAGTGCCTGTTCGTAGAGACCGCGGTTTTTAGAGAACACCGCCATCGAAAGCCCGAATCCCGTGCTGTCGTTGATCCTGAGCGCCTCGTCGAACGAGTCGACGGTGTAAATCGCGACGTTCGGCCCGAAGATCTCCGACTTTTGATAAATCGAATCTTCCCGAAACTCGTTCACCAGACAGATGCTCGGCGTGACGTAGTACCCTTTGCGGTCCAGATCGAGCGCCTTGCCGCGCATCAACCGCTCGCAGCCTTCGCGTTGGGCGATCTCTTGGAAACGGAAATACTTTTCGACGGCGTCCGCGTTGATCAACGGGCCCATGAAAGGATTGTCCTTCCAATACCCGATCGTGAGTTTTTTCGCCGTCTCGTAGAATTTTTCGGTGAACGCTTCGGCGATCGAACGATGGAGGATGATCCGGCTCGTTCCCGAACACCTCTGGCCCGCGCTCAGGAACGAGCCTTGAACCGTCTCGTAAAGCGCCTTGTTGAGGTCCGCGTCGTCCCATACGATGGTGGCGTTCTTGCCGCCCATCTCGAGCGCCAGGATCTTCCAATGGTGCTCCATCGTCGCCTGCTTGATTTTCAAGCCGGTCTCGTAGGACCCCGTGAACAGGACGCCGTCGACGTTTTCATCGGCGCACAGGCGCTTACCGGTTTCGCCGACGCCTTGGACCAGGTTGAAGACGCCCTTGGGAAACCGCGCCTTCTCGAACATCTGCGCCATCAGTTGTCCTGTCGCGGGAGTGACCTCCGATGGCTTGAACACCACCGTATTCCCCGTCGCGAGAGCCGGGACGATGTGCCCGTTCGGCAGATGCGCCGGGAAGTTGAACGGCCCGAGCACCGCCATCACGCCGCGCGGGCGGAAACGAACGAAGCCATCCACGCCCGGCAACGCCTCGGAGACTTTCTGCTCCTCGACGAGCTTCACCGAATGGCCGATGGTGATGTCGATCTTGTTGGACAAATTCTTCGCTTCGCCCGTCGCTTCCCAAAGCGGCTTTCCCGTCTCCCGCGCGATCGCCTCGGCGACCTGCGCTTCCATGCTCTGGTAGACTTCCTTCAAGCGGCGCAAAGCCGCGAAGCGAGCCTCGGCCGGCAGCACCGACCATTCGCGAAATGCTTCTTTCGCCGCCCGCGTCGCCGCCGCCACATGATCGTAACGGTACTCGAGCCGCATGATCTCGTCTTTGAGATCGGCCGGGCTCGTGTCAACGAACTCCCCGTCAGGTCGGTCAGGCTTGACCCACGCGCCGTCGATGTAATCCCCGAGATACGGAAACGAACGAAGCTCGCTCATACCCTCTCCTTTCCTTCAACCGCCCTTGACCGGGGAAAGGAACACTTTTTCCCCCGGGCCGAGGTTCAACCCGCGCATCGTCATTGCAGGCAGCACGACGCCGCCGTCCTGGTCCTCGTAAGCCGTCTGCGCGCCGCGGAACATGCCCTCGCGCTTGATGCCGATGAGCGCGTGCTTGGCGAACTGGGCCCGATTCGATTCTAGCACGGAAACCCATCCGCCGTTTTTCACGACCGAAATATCCTGCAGCTCCGCGCCGAAGTGCGGGCCGCCGTCGAACGGATCGACTTCCTGCAGGTACTTGAAACCGATCGATTCGAGCAGGTGCTGGGCGGGCCTGGTTTCCTGGCCCACTCGCCCGAGAACGAGGCGAGCCCGCGAGTCCAGGAGCGTCAGGTAGATGTCCTCTTCCGGGAACAGGCTGCGGATGAACTCCTTGTTCCGTTGGCTGATCAGGTCCGCCTCCTGGTACGGGAGCCCGGTGAACCGGCGCCCCAACGCTTCCCAAAACTCGCTGCGCCCGCCCTCGGCGAGCGGCGGAGTCAATTCGCACAGCACGCGCGGCTGGAAGTCCTCGGGATTCATCCCCATGTACACGAAACGGATCAAGCTGATCTGCCGCCCGAGTTTTTCCGGGCGCCGGCGGTAGTTGCGGTCGATCAGCAGGCCGCCGATTTCCGTCGGGCCGTTTGCGTCCTCGCACAGGCGCAGGACCTGGTGGATGAAACCGATGCCCAGGTCCTCGGAGAAGCGGTTCCTTTTGAGGATTTTGAAGTAATAATGCGGGCTCTCCTCGTTCCCATGCTTGGAAATGATCAGCGAACTGCCCGCGAGCTGCCCTTGTTCGAGATCCTCGACCACGAAGAGGTATTCCGCCTCCGGCGGCGGCAGATCGCCCGCGAACGAAGCGAGGCTCCTCTCGATTTTTTCGCTGAGCACCTTCTTGTCGCTCGGCAGGTTGAGCAAGGAAAATTGCGCCGCGAGATCGCTCAATTGCTTGAGGTCCTGGACGGTGGCACCGCGGAGTAGGAAATTCATAAGCAGACTCTTTCGATGACGCCCTTGTAAAAACGGACCGCTTCGTGGAGTTGGCTGATTCTGACATGCTCGTTGGGCGCATGGCTATTGCCGGCGCCGCGCCCGGGCCCTATGACGGCGCATTCCATGCCGAACCGGCTGAAAACATTGGCTTCGTTGGCGGCCGATTTGGTCGCGCACCGCGCGTCGATCCCGAGACGCGACAATTCGCCTTGCGCGATCCGCACGAACTCCGCGTCGCTTGGCGTGCGGAACGGTTGCTTGTAGTCCGTCACGCGAAACGTACCGCCCACCGACGCGCACGCATCGCGCAAAACCCTCATCCAACCTTCGTAGACCTCGTTCGTCACGACCGGAGGCAGTCGGCAGCAGCCCATCATACCGACGTAGTCCCGGTAAGTGCGGATGAGACCGATGTTCAGCGTGGGCCGAGACGGATCGAAACCCGCGTCCGCGTAGTTCGCGAAATCGCGTTCGACCCCGGCGATCGCGTCCATCACGGTCTTCAGTCTGCGGCCGATGTTTTCGCGCAAGCCCCCGATCACGTCGATCTCGAGCATCGCCTGCGCCGGCACCGTGTTGAAGCTCACGCCGCCTTCGATGCCCATCACCGCCAAACCCTCGGGCAGTTTCGCGAGGTAATCGAGCATCTTGAGGATCGCGCTGTCCCCCGCGTCCGGGTCCGACGAGTGCGCCGACTTGCCGTTGAAAATCTTGCTCTGGGTCGACGTGCTCTCGCCCAGATCGTGGCTCGCACGGTACTCGCGCTCCTCGTCCGGAAACGGGATCTCTATCTCGACCTGAGCGATCCCTTTCATGGCGTGGATCAAACGCATCTCGGTCGGCTCGCCGATCAGCGCGCGGCGCGCGGCGACTTTCTTCTTGCGGATCAGCCGCACGGCTCCGACCATCCCGAGCTCTTCGCCGAACGTGCCCACCAGGACGGGGGGCGTCCGAAAACGCCGCCCCCGCAACTCCTCGATCGCCTTCAGCTTGCAAAGGAAGTCGAGCTTCACGTCCGCGGAGCCGAGGCCGTAAAGCTCGTCCTGGTAGATGCTCGCGTTGAAGGGATTGGCGTTCGTCCTCGTCCACAGAGCGTAGGCTCCGGGATCGACGGTGTCCAAGTGCGTCTGCAAAAGCAACTCGCCTTCGAACGGGAACTCACCTGGCCGGGCGATCACATTGGCTTGTTCGAGGCCGTTCAGAGTCTCGCTCTGGATCTCGACGCGCAAACCCGCCTCCCGGCAAAGTTCGCCCGCGAACAGCGCCAACTCGCGGTTACCGCTCGCCGGCGTGCTCTCGATGGAGATGAACTTTCGACAGGTTTCGAGAAATTCCAAGCGGAGCCCTCACGCCATTTCCAACACCGATTTCTCGATGATACGCCCGGCCAGCTCGATGTCCTTGGACGTCACGACCGCCGGGATCAGGAAACGCAAGCGGTATGGGTCGCGACCGCAGGAAAACGCGATCAGCCCGTTCTTGAAAAGCGTGTGAAGAAGCTGGGTGACCGTGTCCCTGCCGCCGTCGAGCGGGGTGACCGCGACCATCAGCCCCATGCCGCCGGCTTCGCGCAGCAGACCTTTGCACGTCGTCTCGTTCAACCGGTCCAGCATGCCGACGAATTCTTTGTGGATCCGGGAGATTTTGCCGTCGGGTCCCGTGTAGCCTCCCCCCGTGATCTCTTCGAGTATCGCCAAGCCCGCCGACAAAGAGGCGCTGGAACCAGCGAACGTGCCGGCGACGAGTCCCGGCTGCGGATTGTACTCTTCCGTGTACAGAGTCGCCGCGCACTGGAGGGTCTTGGCGACGGTGCAGAGATCGATGTACTCGCCGATCCCAAGCGTTTCGAAAGCGAACAACTCGCCCGTGCGCATGAACGTCTGCACCTCATCGGCCCAAACGGCGATCTTCCGCTCTTTGCAGAACTCGAGGAGCGGCACGAAGAACTCGCGCGGCGCGTGGCGATACCCGCCCTCCCCGAGCATCGGCTCGAACACGAAGCACGAAATGTCCTTCCCGTGTTTGGCAACGTGCTCCTTGAGGGTCGCGAGCGAGCGTTCGGTCGAACGAGCGCCGTCGCTCGCCTCGTACCAAGGGATTCGCAGCACTTCGTGATACTCCGGCAGCCCCGCGCGGTACGCGGGATTGTCGGTGATTTCAGCCATCATCGTCGAACGGCCGGCGAAGGCGTTCTTCACGGCGATCACATGGCGCGCCGGAGAATGCTTCTGCCTCGCCATTTTGAGGGCGTTTTCGTTGGCGACCGTCCCGCACGTCGAGATCCACGCGTATTTGAGGCGGCTCCGGCGCGATGCATGCTCGACGAGCTTTTTCCCGAGCAGCGAATATTCGTGATTCGGCTCGAGGTTCCCCTGCATGACGACGTCGGAAAGGGAGCCGCGCAGGCTCGCCGCGATCACCTTCGGATGACTGTGGCCCATGATGTGGACCCCGATCCCGTTGATCAGGTCCATTTTCACGCTGCCGTCCTCGAGTTCGACGTAAGGCCCCTGGCCCGCGCCGGTCCCGAGGTAGGGATAGAACAAAGGGCGCCCGCGGTACTTCGCGACCTCCTCGAACGCGCGCCTAGCGGAGTCCGCGAGGTCCGGGTCGGAGTCGCGGACCGTGGCGATCGGCTGTTCGAGCCGCGCGACCTCTTGCACGAGTTCCTGAATGAGCGTTTGGATGCGCGATGAGGTCGCGATCTGACGGCCGATGAGCTTGGACATTTTGAAAACCCCGTTCGAAGTCGGTGTGATTGCGTTTCGGTGAGGTCACTGGACGGACGCCCGCATCTTAGTCGAAAAAGTTGCAGAATTCAGCCAGATCTCTACACTGCTATCTTATGCGTTCCCGCCGCTTTTTTCCCTTGGTTTTTGCCTGTTCCCTGCTTTGGACCATGGCGCTCCACGGCCAAGCGAAAACGGCGCGGGAGCTGCACGAAGCAGGCATCGCCGCCTTCCGCAACAACGACGGATCCGCCGCGCGCGAAGCGCTGCAAAAATCCCTGGAGCTCGAACCCGACAGGCCGGCCGCATTGTACAACCTGGGCCTCGTCGAGTTTCATGCCGGCAACGAAGGGCTCGGAATCGGCCTTTGGCGCAAAGCATTAACCGTTTCGCCTGATTTCCGCCCCGCGCGGGACGCGCTCACCTGGTCCGCCGCGAAGATCCCTCGCTCGATCAATCGCGACCCAGGCTTCTGGCACGCGTTCCGCAAGGCCGTCGTCGCCCGGATCGGCATGATCGACGTCCTGGCTCTCGCTTTGCTTTTCACCTTCCTCTCGGGATTCCTCCTCTTGCGCCATTTCGGGCGGCGACGGCGCGCTCGACTCGACGAAAGGCCGCTGCCTTCGTTCCCGGCCGCCGCCGCGCTCTTCGTCGCCCTCCTCTCCCTCTCCCTCTCCCTCACGGCCATCAAAGCCTACGACCTGACCGTGGTCCGGGGCACGGTCCTCGCCGACCGCACACCCGCGCGCACGACCCCGGACCCGCAAGCGACGCCGCTCTTCGATTTGTTTGAAGGCGCGGAAGTGATCGTGCGACAATCACGAGGTGACTGGCGACAAATCTCGGTCCCCGGCGGATTGACCGGCTGGGTGCCTAGCAGCGCGCTGTTCTTATCCTCCAGCCGACGGGCCGAGCGGTGAACATTCTCTGGGACAACATCTTCCGCAAACCGAAGAAAGAGGACGATATCCGCACCGTCCTCAAGGAAAACGTGTTGTTCCGCGACTTGAGCGAACGCGAGCTCTCTTTCGTGCAGGACATCGTGCACGTGCGGCGCTACCACTCGGGCGAAGCCGTCTTCCGCCAGGGGGAAGTCGGGGTCGGCATGTACATCATCGTCAAAGGCCGGATCGAGATCTACGTTACCGACCCGAACGCCGCGCAGGAGGAGTTCCGCGACATCTACATCACGCAACTCCTCGACGGCGATTTTTTCGGCGAGCTGTCCCTGGTCGAGGAAAACGGCCGGCGCACGGCTTCGGCCGTCGCGCGCGACGAGACGGTCCTGATCGGCTTCTTCAAGCCCGACCTCACCGAAATCCTCGAACGCAACCCATCGACCGGCGTGAAAATCGTGTTCCGCCTCGCCGAAGTCCTCGGCCGCCGGCTGAAGGAGACGACCGACAAAGTCTCCGAGCTGCGCAAGACCCTCAAGGAGCTGCGGGGACCCCCGCCGATCGCGCCCTATGATGGACAAGAAACTTGAAAGCAGGCTCCGACGCGAGCGCTGGCTGAAACTGTCCGCTTTCCTGCTGATCCACCTGATCGGCATCGTCCTGCTGTTCACGATCGACAACCTGCTCGTCTCATTCGTCCTCGCGTTCGTCATCAATTACCTGCTCGCGCCTTTGGTGAGTTTTTTCGAGCGCAAGAGCATCCCTCGCCACGTCGCGATCCTGATCCCGTATTTCACCTCGTTCCTCCTGATCGGCGTCGCGGTTTACCTCATCCTCCCTCTCGTGACCGAGCAGATCGCGTCGCTCGAAGCGCAGCTGCCCACGTACCAACGCGACCTGCTCGCGCTCATCGGCCGCGTCGAGACGCGGATCAAGACACTGGTCAACCTGCACGAACTCAACGCCACGCAAACCGCCAACAACTGGTTGATCGCGAAAACAGCGGAACTCTCAACGATCCTCCCGGCGATCGTCTCGCAGTCCCTGACGGTCGCGCTGCTCGCGCCGTTCCTCGCCTATTTCATGCTCCAGGACGGGCGCAGGATTTCCCGCGGGCTCCTGTCCATGGTGCCGAACAACCTCTTCGAGCTCGCGCTCAACCTGCACCACCAGATCAACGATCAAATGGGCGGGTTCATCCGCGCGCGCTTCCTCGAAGCCGCGATCGTGGGCCTGGTCGTGTGGCTGGGCCTGGCCATCATCGGGTTCCCGTACGCGCCGCTTCTGGCGATCTTCGCCGCCCTCACGAACCTGATCCCGTACATCGGCCCGATCATCGGAGCCGTGCCGGCTGTCCTGATCGCGCTCATCTCGGAGGACGGCGCCGTCTACCAATCGATGAGCGTCAACCTCGTGGTCGTGACGTCGATCTACTTCATCGCGCAGCTGATCGACGTCCTGTTCATCATCCCGTTCGTCGTCGCCAGGATCGTGAACCTGCACCCGGTCACGGTCATCCTCGTGATCATCATCGGCGCCCAGCTCATGGGGATCCTCGGGATGGTGATATCGATTCCCGTCGCGAGCGTCCTGAAGCTCACGTTGACGGCCGTCTACAACCACCTCCTCGATTTCCGGGCTTAAGCGCGGATCCCCTAAGCCCCCGTAAGCCCTCCGTGAATCCCCATGGCTCCGCGGCTTTCAGGAGACCCCGCCAGGGGCCCTTTCGATTGACTTCGCACGCACCCCGTCATTAAACTCTCACACGAGAACGTGAAGCGCGCCTTTTGGAGCAATAGATGAAAAAGCCCGTTTTCCCCGCCGCCCTGGCTCTCGCTTTCATCGTCTCGGCCGGTTGCTCGAGCATCGACAAGATCGACGCCAGCACTCCCGAGGGCGCCTATCAACTCGCCGAAGAGTATGAAAAAGACGAACGCTACGACGAAGCCGCCCAGCGCTACCAGGAAGTCCGCACGAAGTTCCCTTACAGCAAGTACGCGACGATGGCCGAGCTCAGGGCCGCCGACGTGCACTTCAAGCGGGAGGCGTTCGTCGAAGCGCAGGCCGCTTACCAGCTTTTCAAGGACTTCCACCCGAAACACCCGCAGATCGACTACGTCACCTTCCGCCTGGGCCTGAGTTACTTCAACCAACTCCCGAGCACGATCGACCGCGACTTGAGCGTGGCCGACAAGTCGATCCTCTATTTCGACGAAGTCGCGACGTCGTACCCGGGATCTCAGCACGTCGCCGAAGCCCAAGCGAAAAAAGCCGCCGCCCTCAGAATGCTCGCCGAGAAGGAGCTCTACGTCGCTGACTTCTACGTGAGGCGCAAAACCTTCGACAGCGCGCTCCTACGCTACGAATACCTGCTCAAAACCTTCCCCAACAGCGGCTTCGAGCCGCGCGCCCTCTACGGAGCTGCGCGCAGCGCTTTCGAGACCGGCGAGAAGGACCGCGGACTGCAGCACTACCGCAAACTCACAAGCCTCTACCCATCCGCGGCGGAGGCGAAACAAGCCAGGGACGAGTTCGAGAGATATGGCGCAAACTGACGTGAACGGACTTCTCGATACGACGCGCGAGCACTTCCGCGAGGGCAACTACAGGATCGCGGAATCGCTCCTGCAGCAGCTCCTGCTCCAGGACAGCAAAAACCCCGAAGTTTTCCACATGTTGGCCACGATCTACTACGACCAGGGCAAGTTCAACAAAGCCATCAAGACGTTCCGGCGGGCCCTCGAGATAGACCCTGCTTACACCGACGCGAGCGTCGGGCTTTCGATCATCCTCAACGACCTCGGCAAATACGAGGAGGGGAAAAAAGTCTTCGTCGACGCTCAGGAAACCCTCGCGCGCCGCAATCACGAGAGCGACCCGTACGTGCAGGAGCGCCTGGCCACCAAGCACGACGAGCTCGGCGAGCTCTACTTCCAGTACAAACGGTACGATGAGGCTCTCCGGCAATACGAATGCGCGCTCGCGCTCTCCTCGCGCAAGGCCGAGCTCAAGATGAAAATCATCGAATGCTTCATGAAAAAAGACGACGCCACCCTGGCCTTCAAAGAACTTCGCGCGCTCGTGCAGGAATACCCGCAGTTCGTCCCGGCCCGCCTGAAGCTCGGTGTCCTGTATTGGAGCGCCAAACGCACGGTCGAGGCGATCGAGCAATGGGAAAGCGTCCTGCTGCGAGATCCCGAGCACCCGCAAGCCCTCAAGTACCTGCAGATGGCGCAGGAGGCCGGCTCGACGTTGGTGACATGATCTGAACCTATACCATTTTCGCATGGAGCGTTTCGATGGCGCGGTTGAAAGACAGCATGATCGTTTACCTGACCCGCGGCGAGATCGACGAGATGATCGTCCGCCTGGGCAAGGAAATCGAAATGGATTACCGGGGCAAGGAGCTGACCCTGATCTGCCCGCTCAAGGGCTCGTGCGTTTTCCTCGCCGACCTTTGCAGGCAGATCCGCCTGCCCCAGCAGATCGATTTCGTGCATCTTGCCGCCGCTGAGGAGTTCGGTACCGTTCGGATCCTCAAGGACATCAGCGTGAACATCGCCGGCAAACACGTGCTCGTAATCGAGGAAATCATCGACACGGGCCGCACGCTGAGTTTTCTGAGGAACCGCCTGCTCGCGTCCTCACCGGCCTCGCTCAAGATCGTCACGCTCCTCGACAAGCCCGCCCGGCGCGAGATCCCGCTCAAACCAGACTATTCGGGCATGACGATCGACGACCGCTACGTCGTCGGTTACGGCATGGATTCCGACGAACTCGGCCGCAATTACGGCGACATTTTTTATTTCAAACAGTGAACGCCTGGACGCGAGTCCGGGCGACGGGCCACGGTCCGATCGATCGCGACGGCATCGGATCGATCCTCGAGTTCAATTCACGATGACGTTGACGACGAAGAAAAGCACCACCGAATACACGAATAAGAGGATTAGTTTGTTGGACAGCACGATGATCCGCTCCACGATGTTGGGAAGACACCCCTAAAAAGCCGGATCCCCTTCGCTGTCATTCCCCACCGGCGGGAAAGCTTCCCGCGGACGCGGCGCAGCTCCCATCGGCTTGGCGAAACAGCCTCCCGCTCACGCCACCCGCGATCCGGCAGCCAGGCGGTCCATCACGCTCCAGCGGCGACCCTTTAAGAACGATGTCCTCTGTTTCAATCGAGCTTAAAGATCATGACGACTAACGTCAAGACTTAGGCTAAGGCTTCCAATATCTTAGCCCTTAGCGTTATTTCACACGATAGCGCCGACAAGATCGTAATCATGGGCATCCGTAATTCGTACGTTCACAATTTGACCGATCTCGGCCTGCCCATCGTTGATGTACACGACTCCGTCGATATCGGGAGCTTGCTGCGACATCCGACCCTGGAGCAGCAAGTCGGTTTCCTCGCTCAACCCCTCAACGAGCACAGGCACAACCCGACCGATGAACGCGCGATGCTTCTCGCGGCTGATTTCCATTTGCGCTTCCATCAGTTCGTCGTGACGACGTTGTTTGACCGCTTCGTCGACCTGGTCCCCGAACCCACCGGCCGGCGTATTGTCCTCGGGCGAGTAGATGAAGCAGCCGACGCGGTCGAAGCGTTGTTCTTTCACGAAACGCAGGAGTTCCTGGAAATCCTCTTCGGTCTCGCCTGGGAAACCGACGATGAACTGCGTGCGGATCACCGCCTCCGGGATCTCGGCGCGGATCTTGCCCAAACGCTCCGTGATCTCCTCGCAGGTCATGTGGCGGTTCATGCGCTTGAGCACGGCGTCGCTGATGTGCTGCAAGGGCATATCGAAGTACTTGACGAGTTTCGGCCGCGTCTTGATCAATTCGATCATCTCGTCGCTGACGCCGTCCGGATAAAGGTACAGCACGCGCACCCAATCGAGCCCATCGATGTCCGCCAGAGCCGCCAGCAACGCTTCCGGCCGCTCGACGGCGCCCGCCCCCTTGCGGCGCAAATCCCAACCGAAGTCGGTGAAGTCGTGCGAAACGACGTTGAGCTCGCGCACTCCGCCGGCGACGAGCAACCGCGCCTCGCCGACGATCGCCGGCAGGCGCCGCGACTGCAGATTGCCCCGGATCTTCGGGATCGCGCAGAACGCGCAGCGTTTCAGGCAACCTTCCGAGATCTTCAGGTACGCGGTGTGCTTGGGCTGCGAATTCACCCGCGGCGTGTTTTCCTCCTGCAGGTACGTGGGCAAGTTGAAGTAAGTCTTCTTGCCGGCCCCGGACTCCTCGTCGCGCAGGATTCGGGAGATGTTCTGGAACTCGCCGGACCCGATGAACACGTCCGCTTCCGGCAACCCATCGACCAGGTCGTGCTTGTAGCGCTGCGTGAGGCAGCCGGCGACGACGAGTTTCTTCAGGTGCCCCGTCTTCTTGAGTTCGGCCATCTCGAGGATCTTGGAGATCGACTCCTTTTTCGCGTCATCGATGAAGCCGCAGGTGTTCACGACCACCGTATCGGCTTCGCTCGAATCATCGGTGACCACGTAGCCGTCCTGCATCAGGTTGCCGAGCATGATCTCGCCGTCGACGAGGTTCTTCGGGCAGCCCAGGCTGACGAAATGCACTTTCTTCGGCGCCGCGCCCGCCTGCGCGTTCACTCGGGCCGAAGCCGGGGCGGACATGTGGTTCTCTTCTCGTTCCATCTGATCTCCTAAAGGTTCCCGCGGCGAGGGCGCTCAAGAGCGCATGTTGATGAATTGGAGCGGGAGACCGAATTTTCCGGACCGGCAATGGGCCATCGTCGCCTGCAGGTCGTCGATGCTTTTCGAAGTGACGCGGACTTGCTCGTCCATGATCTGCGGCTGAACCTTGAGCTTGCTGTCCTTGATGCTCTTGACGATCGCCTTGGCCGCTTCCTTGTCGATCCCCTGCTTGAGCGCGCCTTTTTGTTTCCACAGCAGGCCGCCGGCGGGCTCGGCCCTTTCCCATTTGACCGAGCTCATTTCGACGCCGCGTTTGTGCAGCTTCGATTGAAGTATGTCGCGCACGATATCGACGCGCTTTTCGTCGTTGGACGTCAACGTGATCGCGGATTTTTTATCCCACTCGATCCCGCTGCCCGTGCCTCGCAGGTCATAGCGGTTCTCGACCTCTTTCTTCGCCTGGTTGACGGCGTTGTCGACTTCCTGGAGGTCCACTTCCGATACGATGTCGAACGAAGGCATTGGCCCGTCCTCCCTAGGTTAGATCGCCGTCACGTCCGCGTTTTCCGGCGGAACGAACTCAAAGGACTTCGCGGGCGCGCGGACATCGAATTTCACGTTCGAAAACCGCAGCCGCGTCTCGTTGTCGCGCTCGTCCCAGTAGCGCAGCTCGGCGATGGACCGCCCGTCGCCCGAGGCCGTCAGCTGCGCGCGCTTGAATTCGAAGCTCTGCGCGTTCGGCACCAGGAAATACACGTCCCGGCCCTCGTCGTCCTTCTGCGCTCCCACGATTTTGAAATGCTTGAGGATCCCACCGCGAGTGAGAAGGCTGACGAAGCTCCGCTGCGCGCCCTTCTTGGAGTCGAGCGGGCCTTTGAGGACCTGAACCGACGCGTCCTTGAACTCGACCGACGGGTAATCGGCGATCCACAAGGTTTTGCCGTCGACCACCACGATCGACTTGTCGGGCGAGTCGATCTCCATGCGCATCCTGCCTTTGGACAGAAGCAAACGGCCTTTCGATTTTTTTTCTTTCCCGAGCAAACCCAGCGACAACGTTTTGTCGACGTCCATCGCGATGGATGAAGCCTCTTGGTAACGTTTGTCGATCTCTTTGAGCGCCTTGAGCGCTCGGGCGGGCGCCGCCGAGGGGGCGGCGGTGGCTTTGCCCGGCGTCGCGCTCGGCTCAGGCGATGCCATCCGTTTCAAGGGAGCCGGCGATGACTTCGACGTCGCCGCCTTCACCGGTTCCGTAGCGCTCATGACATCATCCGGCAAACCACTGAGATCGTTCGCGCGTGCGAATCGAGGAGCGGACGGCAGCCAAACGAGGGCCACCAACGATAGGGTCGAAAACCGGTGACAAAGCATTGGCGCACCCTATCAAAATTCCCCAAATTTCACAACTTTGGGGCGGCTCGCCAAAGCCCAGGCCACGAAATCCGATGGCCTTCCCAAAGCCGAATGGGCCGCGCGCGCGGTGGATCCGGTCGTAATCACGTCATCAACGAAAACAAGGGTCTCGCGCGCGGCCAGTTTTGGAAAATATTTCGCGATCAAGATCCGCTTCCGGCGCGCAGCCGCTCCGAGTTTCTTCTGAGGCTTCGCGGACGCCTCCATGGGAAAGCCCAAACAGAGCTCGAGCCTGCCGCCCCAAACGGACGCCAGTTCCTCGGCGAAGGCGAACGCATGATCGCGGACGCCGTCCCGCGAGGGCGACGGCACGAACACGGGACGAATCACCTCCGAATCGAGAGCGCGAGCGCCCCAGTGCGCCGCGAGCGAACGCCACGCGAGCCTTCGGGCGCCGGATTTCAAAGCGCGCACGGCCGCACCGACGGTGGAATCCGAGTCCAGCGTCCAGTCGAAGAGCCAACGTGTCAGGAAACCGTGTTCCCATGAACGCGCTCGTTCCGAAGGCGCTTCATATTCGAGCAACAACCAACTACACGATGGACAGAAGAGCGCGACGCCCGACCACTCCGCGCGGCCGCAGCGGGCGCAAACGTAAAACGACGCGCCGATCTCGGCCACCCACTCGCGAAACGGAGGAAGATTCATGCGGGCCCCCGCTCTGCAATCGGCGTGGCGGAGCCGTGAGCGCCCGCTATCGCGCCGCGAGCTCTCCTCGGAACGAACGCCGGAAACGGGAACGGAACGCCTCAAAACGCCTTTCGGAAATAAACGACCCGCTCGGTCTCCACGAAACCCCAGGCCGAATGCGCGTCGCGCGACACCATGTTGTTCACGTCGGTGTCCGAGCCGAGTTCCACGAATCCCCGGGCGCGGCACCAAACCACGATCGCGCCGACCAGCATGGCACCCACTCCATGCCGCCGCCAGCCCGGGTCGACCCAGATCCCCTCCAGAAACGGAACGGGCCGGGACTCGCACCCGTTCGCGTAAGGCCGCACGGAGACCTCCGCGAAGGCGACGGACCCGGTTCCAGGCTCTTCCGCCAGGAAACAGACGAAAGATGGATCCCGGGCGAGCTCGCGCATCTCCCGACGGTGCTCGGCCTCGGCCCCTCGCGGCCAAAGCAACAGCCGCATCCTCAGCCACTCGACGCTTTCGCCGTCCTTGAGTTCGTGGATCCTCATCGTGAGCGCCTATCCGTTGTGGTAAGGGATGTTCCGCCAGATCGTGAGCGCGCGGTAGAGCTGTTCCAACACGACCGCCTGGGCGACATGGTGGTTGAGCACCAACGGTGACAGCGACCAGACCCAATCGGCGCGCAGGCGCAGCTCTTCATTCGCCCCGAACGCCCCGCCGATGACGACGGCGACCCTGGGACGCCCCCTCTCGAACGCTTCGACGAGACGTTTTGAAAACCGAGCGGAATCGAGCGCCGTCCCGCGCTCGTCGCATAAAATGACGACATCGTCTCGGCGCAAAGATTTAAGGATGAGCCGAGACTCGGCTTCGCGTTTGGCTTCGGCCGACGCGCGCTCAAGCTTCGCCGGCTTCTGCCGCGCTATTTCGAACGGCAGGAAGGACTTGATCTTACGCTCGTATTCGCCCGCCATTTCCAGGAGCCATGGCTCCTTGTGACCGCCGACCGTCACGAGCGCAAGCCTCACTTGGGGCGCTCCGCCGGCAGGTCAACGGGCGCGCCCGCCTTCCACAAATCCTCCAGACGGTACTCCTGGCGCACGTAATCGTAGAAAACGTGCACGATCAACGCCCCGTAATCGACCAACACCCAACGACCTTCCCCCACGCCCTCCACGCTCTGCGGGAGCACGCCGTATTCTTCCTTCACTTCGCGCGCGACGCTCTCGGCGAGTGATTGAGCGTGCCGGGTGCTCGTGCCGCTCGCGATGAGCGTGAACTCCGCTGGCGCATCGGCTTGGCGCAGGTCGAACGCCCGGACGTTGACCGCCTTGCGCCCGTTAAGCACTCCGCCGCAAAACCTCGTGAAATCCTCATAGTCGCCGATGCGCTCTTTGAGCGGCCCGTAGAGCCCTTGGGTGCGGATGTACTCCTCGACCGGGATCGTCAGGTGGCGATCGACGCCGCGACCCGACCGCAGGCGTTTGCGCACCTCGCTGGCCGAAACGTCGACGTCCTGGAGGCGCACGAAGTCGATGCCGCGGCCGGTATCGAGCTGCACGTAGCTGCGATCGAACGCCGCCACGTGTTTCCTGAGCCCTTCGGGCAATTCATCGGCCGAAAACGGCAATTGGTGACCCGGACGCGAGCAGACGACCAGGTTCGCGAGCTCGAGGATCTTCCCGTAGTCCTTCCACGTGTCGAAAACCTCGAACTGATCGAGACCGACGATCAGATAGAGATCGTCCGGTTTCACGCGCTCGGCGTAGTCCTTTACGGTGTCCACGGAGTAGCTCGGACCGCCCCGCTTGATCTCTTGCTCGTCGATCTCGACGAAATCGAAATCCGCCAAACCGACGCGCAACATCTCCAAACGCTGCTCGTTGGTGGGACCTTCGACAGGCAGTTTCCGGGGGTTCTGAGCCGCGGGCACCACGCCGATCGCGTCAAGGCCCAAGCGGCTGCGCACCGTCGTGATCGCGTTGATATGGCCGGTGTGGAGCGGGTTGAACGTACCGCCGAAAATGCCGACGCGCTGGTCAATCGTGTTTTGCGCCAAAGACAAGACTCCCCATCTCGAACAGGAGATCGCGCACGCCCTGGCCGGAAACGGCCGAGATCATCCGCGCGTCGATACCGCTGGCGCGCTTGAACTTCTCTTTGAGTTCGTGGCGCCGGTCCTCGCTCAAGACGTCGATTTTGTTGAGCACGACAAGCTGAGGGCGCGTCGCCAAAGGGCGATAGCCTTCCATGTCGGCTTTTGATTTATCGTATTCCCGCAACTCGTGATTGATGTCCAAATAGTCCTGGTGGGCGTCGCGACCGCCGGATTCGCTCGCATCCACTAGATGCACGAACAAGTTCGTGCGTTCGATATGCCGCAGGAATTGCGTGCCGAGCCCCACGCCTCTGTGCGCTCCCGGCACCAGTCCGGGTATGTCCGCCACAACGAACGTCCGTTCGCCCTCGAACGGCACGACGCCGAGGTTCGGCGCCAACGTCGTGAACGGGTAATCGGCGATCTTTGGTCTAGCCGCAGAGATCCGCGAGATGAGCGTGGATTTGCCGGCGTTCGGGTAGCCGATCACGCCGACGTCGGCGATGAGCTTGAGCTCAAGCGAGATCTCGCGCGTCTCCCCGGGCTCGCCGGGCTGCGCGCGCTCGGGGGCCTGGTTGACGCTTGTTTTAAAAAACGCGTTGCCCTTGCCGCCGCGGCCGCCACCCAAGAAAAGAGTGTCGCCGAGCTCATTCAGATCGAACAAAATCTCGCCGCTTTCGCCTTTGACCACGGTACCCGCCGGCACCTCGATGATCAGATCCGCGCCGGCCGCGCCGGACATATTGCGACCCGAGCCGTTTTGGCCGTTTTCAGCCGCGAACTTCTTTTTGAAACGGAAACTCAGCAGGCTGTTGACCTGTGGGTTCACGCGGAAAATCACGGAACCGCCGCGGCCGCCGTCACCGCCGTCCGGCCCCCCGCGTGGCTCCATCGATTCACGGCGAAAACTGACGGCGCCGGCGCCGCCTTTGCCCGAGCTGACCGTGATCGTGATTTCGTCTACGAATTTCATAGGGGGGGCTTCATGGGAAAGGCTTCGTGGGAAACCATGCGTTGCGCCGGCTGACTCTCTGACCGGCTCCATCAACTGACACGCGGCGATCACGATTCACCGTCACCGTCGGAAACAGCGACGCTCGGAAATACCCGAGTCTGCCGCCGCACTTTCCTTCCGCCTCTTCTTTAAGAAGCTCGAGACTCCGGGCCGCCCGGATGCCGGCGGTCAGCCACGAGACTCAGGCGCCTCTCCGAACCGTTTTAGGCCGAAACCTTGGCGTAAACGCTGATTTTCGTGCGTTGCTTGTCGAGGCGTTCGAACTTCACCTGACCGTCGATCAATGAATAGATCGTGAAATCACGGCCCATGCGAACGTTGTTGCCCAAGTGGAATTTCGTGCCGCGCTGACGGACGATGATCGTGCCGGGTTTCACTTGCTCGCCGCCGAAGCGCTTGACGCCCAACCGGCGACCCGCGGAATCGCGTCCGTTCCGTGTACTACCTGCGGCCTTCTTACTTGCCATGACTGCACCTCTTCAAACGTGACCTAAAACGTGGCCCAAACAATGCCCTTATCGACGCTTCTATCGACCCTGCGCTTTACTTCTTCGACGCCTTCTTGCCGGAAGCCGCCTTTTTCCCGACGGCCTTCTTGCCAACCGTCTTCTTCCCAGCCGCCTTTTTGGCGACTTTCTTCTTGCTGGCTTTCGGCGCGGCGGCCGCTTCGACTTTCGCACGCTTTTCTTTTTTCGTCTCTTTGCCTTGCTTCGCCGCGAACTCGACCTTACGAGCCTGGATCTTGACAGGATCGATGACGACCGCCGACTTGTCGGTCTCGGCCTTCATCCCTTCGGGCGAAGTGATCGATTTCACGAAGAGTTCCGTGAAAAGCTGACGGTGCCCCTGCATCTTGCGATAGCCCTGGCGACGTTTCTTTTTGAAAACGATGACCTTGGGACCTTTCGCTTGGCGAGTGACGACGACGCGGACTTTCGCGTTTTGCACGAGCGGCTCGCCGACGAACGCTTTATCGCCGCCAACGAAAAGGACTTCCGACACGTCGAACTCGTCGCCGAGCTTTTTTTCGAGTTTCTCAACCCGAACGGTGTCGCCTGCCTGCACTCTGTATTGCTTGCCGCCGGCGCGGATGATTGCGTACATCGAGACCTCCAACAAGAGCCTGCTTCAAATCCTAAGAATACGGATGTGGAAAAGACGAAAGACAAGGTAAGTGCCACGCCGCACTACCGATTGTCAATTCTTTCGGCAGCTCTTTCAAAAACCAGAAGGCGGCTTCTTCTGGACCCTCTTCTCACCTGTGGACCCCGCCACAGGATCTCGCAAGACCTCTTAATCAAAATGACTATAAGCGTTACAATTGCCGACTCAACTTTTGCAGTCAATTGCCGAAACCGAGCTATCCGTTTGTTTCTGGGTGCTCTCGCTTGGGCACGCCACCCTCTCTTGTTTTCACAGATTCACACGCAAGGCCCTTGGCCGACAATAGTTAAGGAGACTGCATGAAACGACCCGTCTTTTTCAGTTTCGCGACCGCGCTCGCCGCTCTTTCCATCGGCTGCGCGCACACGCCCCCGCACGCGCCGGAGGCCGCGGCGAAAACGACCGCGACCGGCCGTTTTCCGACAGCCGCTGTCGAATCCAAGGAAGGTCGCGACAATCTGAAGTACGAACGCAACGGCACCGACTTTTTCGTTCTCTTGAGGAACGGCCAACGCTGCCAGATCACGAGCAATGTCAGTGACTTCAAAATGCTCCCACGCGGCAGCCACGTGCTCGCGTACGAAACAACCTTGAACGAACTCGTCATGCTCCGCCTCGGCGATGACGAGGCCCAGCAGTGTTACTCCCAGCGCGACCGCAAAACGGACGTCACCGACCAACAAGCCCGCATCGTGAAATGGAACGTGGTCTCGGCGGCTGAAGTGCCGATCATCCTCATCGCTCTCGACAAGAACGGTTTCGTGAAAATGTACGACATCCACGGCAACGACGTGTCCAAGCTCGGCATCCGCAACGTCGAGGATTACCGCTTGCACCCGTGCCACGGGAAACACGGCGTGCCCTTCAATTCGAAGCTCGCCTTCGCCTACGGCAAGGGCCGGGTGATGACGATCGAGTCCAACGGCCGCGCGGTGCTCGACCCCGGCAACTACAGCAGCGCCTCGGATTTCATCGAGCGCAACAAAATCAGCTGCGGCAACTGAGCTCTTCGGCCCGTGAGACGGCCCGGTTCAAGCGATGAGAAACCCGCGGGCTTGTCCCGCGGGTTTTTTCGCTTCACGGCCCCGCGGCGCGGTCACAGCGCGACGAATTTAATGAGGAAGATGTCGTAATTCTTTCCGGAGTTCGACTTGACCACGACTTTCACGGTGTTGCGACCAGTGTCGTACAGGTGGTTCGGGATGCGGATTTTCTCCGAGCGGTTGCCGTCGGGCCCGTTGATTTTTTGCTTGCTGTAGTTCGCGTCGTCGCCGTTGGCGGTCAACACGTCGAAATTCGAGCATTTGGCGACGTTGTTGAAATTCAGGTACACCGAACCGTACTCGACCGTCAGGTAGATCGAACCGCCGCAGTCGTTGAGCGGCGCCCACCTCCGGCCGAAAAACGAGGTCGAAAGCGTGAAATCCGGGCTGGCTTTGGGGTCGTACGCCGACGACCGCCGAGGAGGCTGCACGTGCGACTGAATCGTGACCCAGCCGGCGGTTTTACCGCTGTTCGAAGTGAGCAGGACACGGAACTTGTTCGAGCCGATTTTTTCGTTCAGACCGATGCGCTCGGTGCCTGCGCCGTTCTCGATCTTTCCGACGCGAACCATCGATTCATAACCGTAACCGCCTTCCATGAAGACGTTCGTGCAATTCGACGTGTTGCTGACCACGAGGGTGAGCGTGCCGTCTTCGCGTTTCAGCGCGACGCTACCTTTGCAATTCGGGAGCTCGGCGTAAGCGTTGCCGCCCCACTGCAGGCTGACCTCGTCACGGTTGGGCGTGCGAGCCGCCTCATCGAGTTGTTGCGACGCCGGGACGCGGGCCTCGCTCGCATCGACATCGTTGAACGCCTGTGTCTTGTGGTTTGCCGGACTCGTCGCGCAACCTGCCAGCGCGATCGACAACCCGACGAGAACGCCGAAATGTGCTTTCATTGAAACCCCCATGGATTTCGCCTCGTGGTGGATGAACATTTTTGACGGAAACCGCCTTGTACGAAGTGTTACCAGCGCCGCGAACGCGGTCAAAAGGCGGCGGCCCCTCGCGAAAGAATCCGGCTGATGGTCCAGATGGAAACCATCTAAATTTAATGACGCGTGGCCGGCGAGGGCCGCGTCATATGGTGAAAATCTCGTACTGCTCGACGTGGTAAGCGGGTTCGAGCTTCAGGACCACGTTGCGGCCGATCTTGTTCTCGACGTACTCGAGCATCTCGCTTTCTTCTTCGTAAATCCAATCCCCGACGGATGCGTGGCAGTGCACAACGGCGGCCGCGCGTGGGTCGCCTTTCTTGGCGTCGCGCTCGAGGTCCCGGAAAATCTCGTGGGCGACCGTGGCTTTCTGCTTGATGTACCCGCGGCCGTCGCAGTACGAGCACGGCTCGCAGAGCGTCTTCACCAGGCTCGGGCGGATGCGCTTGCGGGTCATCTCGACGAGTCCCAGGTTCGACATCGAGAACACGGTGGTGCGGGCGCGGTCCTTCTGCAACTCCTCCCTGATAGCCGTCATCACCTTCTCCCGATGCGCTTCCCTCTCCATGTCGATGAAGTCGATGATGATGATGCCGCCGCAGTTGCGGATGCGCAGCTGGTGCGCGATCTCCCGCACGGCTTCAAGATTGGTTTTGACGATCGTGTCCTCGAGGTCCTTCTTGCCCACGTAGCGCCCGGTGTTGACGTCGATCACGACGAGCGCCTCGGCTTCGTCGATGACGATGTACCCTCCCGATTTGAGCCAGACTTTCCGCTCCATCGAGCGTGAGATCTCGAGGTCGATCTCGTATTGGTCGAAAAGCGGCCGCGCGCCGGTGTAGAGCTTCACCTTGTTTTTGTACCTGGGCATGAATTGGCCGAGAAAAGCGGTGATCTTGCGATGCGACTCCTGATCGTCGACGAGCACGCGCGCGATCTCCTCGCTGAGCATGTCGCGGAGCGCCCGCAGTTCCACGTCGGGCTCGGCGTGCACGAGACCCGGCGACTTTTTCTTCTCGTAATTGCGGCTGACCTCTTCCCAGAGGCGGTGCAGGTAATCCAGGTCGGCTTTGATGCTCGTCTCACTCGCGCCTTCGCCCGCGGTGCGCACGATGACGCCGCCCTTTGGGCCCAGCTTCTGCACGAGCTGGCGTAAGCGCTCCCGCTCGTCCGCGTCCTCGATCCGCCGTGAGACCCCTTGGTGGTTGAGCGTCGGCATGAAAACCACGTGACGGCCCGGCAACGAAATGTGCGTCGTGATGCGCGCGCCCTTGGAACCGAGCGGGTCTTTGGCGACCTGCACGAGGATGATCTGACCTTCGCTCAGAAGCTCTTGGATGCGGGGTTTATCGGCCCCTTTGTGGCCGGCCGCGGGCGCGGCGCTCGCTTCCTCCCCGTCCTCGAAGTCGGCGGCCTCCGCGGCGTCCTCGTGGAACATCTCCCCGGCTTCGGCATCGATATCGCCACGCACGTCGCCGACGTAAAGGAACGCCGCGCGATCGAGACCGATGTCGACGAACGCCGCCTGCATCCCCGGCAGGACCCGTATCACTTTGCCGCGGTGGATGGACCCGACCAAGGTCGGCGACGTCTTGCGATCGATCGTAAGATCGGTGAGAACGCCGTTCTCCAAATACGCGACGCGCGTTTCGACCGGCCGGACGTTGATCAAGATCTCTGACGACACGCGGGTCCTTTCTGCTGGCGCGCCTTAACGTATCCCGCCCCCTGGTCTCAACATCGGCGACGCAGGCGCCGATAAACGATCGATCCCCGAGGCGGATTCCCACGCCCACCGGATCCTGGGAGGCACCGCCAGTTATGGCAAAAATCGATGAGCTCTTCAAGATCATGGTGTCCAAGGGCGCTTCGGACCTGCATCTCGCCGCGGGCGCTCCGCCCTACCTCCGGCTCCACGGGGAGATGGCCAAGCTCGACCTCGCCGCTCTCACGAACGAACAGGTGCAGCTCCTGATCTTCGAGATCCTCAACGAAAAGCAACGCAAGGGCTTCATCGAGAGCTGGGAGCTCGACTGCAGCTACACCGTGGAAGGCCTCGGCCGATTCCGCTGCAACGTCTTCATGCAGCGCAAAGGCATGGGCGCCGTCTTTCGGGTCATCCCCGAGAAAATCAAAACCATGGGGGAACTGGGGCTTCCCCCGCAACTCCTGGACCTGATCGCCGTCCCCAAGGGCTTGGTCTGCGTGACCGGCCCCACCGGATCCGGCAAATCGACGACGCTGGCGGCGATGATCCACCACATCAACCAGAACGAGAGCGCGCACATCATCACGATCGAGGACCCGATCGAATTCGTCCACCCGAACCTGAAATCGCTGGTCAACCAGCGTGAAGTCGGCGGCCATACGAAATCCTTCGCCAACGCCCTCAAAGCCGCGCTCCGCGAGGACCCCGACATCGTGCTCGTCGGCGAAATGCGCGACCTGGAGACGATCCAACTCGCCCTCACCGCCGCTGAAACCGGCCACTTGGTTTTCGGTACGCTTCACACCAACAACGCCCACAAGACGGTCGATCGCATCATCGACGTCTTCCCCGAGGGCAAGCAGGCGCAGATCCGCGTGATGCTCTCCGAGAGCCTGCGCGGGGTCGTGGCCCAATCGCTGCTCCCTCGCGCCGACGGCGGAGGCCGGGTCGCGGCGATCGAGGTGCTGTTCAACAACAAAGCCATCGCCAACCTCATTCGCGAGGGCAAGACCTATCAAATCCCATCGGCCATGCAGACCGGGAAGTCCCAAGGCATGATCACCTACGAATCGACGATCGAGGACCTGATCAAGCGCGGCCTCCTCAATCAGAAAATCGGCCTCGAGTTCCTCGGCAAAGCCTCGACAATCGAGGAAAAACCGATGGCGACCGCGGCCGCCGGCTTCGGTCGGCCGCCGATGCCGGGCCAAGTTCCCAATCCGCTCAAGAAGTCAGGTTGAACACGGCGACCGTGCGTCCTTGGGTTCAGAACGTGAAGCCAAAACCGAGGGTCTTCGCCGCGCGCGCCGCCTCGAAGCGCGCCTGCGCGCGCTCGCGTTCGAACTCCATCCACGAGCGCTGTCCATAGAAATCCTGCGGATTGGTGGCCGCGTTGTAAGTGACGTAAGCGGTGCCGCCGATGACGCCGAACGCGAAGCCGATGGCGATGTTGGAGAGTTTGTCCTGCGGGCGACCGTAAAAGCTGAGCGTGCTCAAACCGAGAACGGCGCCCCCCAAACCAGCGAATATGATCGTGGCGAGCTGTTTGCGGGGACCGGCGTTGGTCGCGCGCTCGCGCGGCGAAGCCTCGGCCGGCGTCTGCGCGCGAGCCGGCGGCGCGGCGGCGCCGACGAGCGCGAGCGAAATGACGACTTTAACGGCGATGCTCACGATCCTTGCGCCCATGGGGCCTCCCCGTCCTCTCGGACCTTGAATCCGGCGGAACCCGTTCCCGGATCGGCGGTCGTCCTTTCGATCCCGTCGACCCTCGCGAACGCCGGGCCACGCCCGATGGCCCGCTCGAACTCCGCCAACGCCCCCTCCTCGCCGCCGGCGAGGACCTCCACGCGGCCGTCGCGCAGGTTCCGCACCCAACCGCTCAATTTCAGCGCGGCGGCGCGCTTTCGCGTGAAATTGCGGAAACCCACGCCTTGCACGCGCCCTCGCACGAGGTAGTGACGGCACTCCATATTTTGACATTCCCGGCTGCCATTGCTAATGACAACTTGTTATGCAGAGCACCAACGGACCCCCGATCGACGTCCAAGCTCCTCCCGAACTGGCTCCGTTCATCGACCATACGCTCTTGAAGCCGGACGCGACCGCGGCCGACGTCGAGCGCCTTTGCGAAGAAGCCTTGCGTTTCGGCTTCAAAGGCGTGTGCGTGAATTCGGCGTTCGTCGCGCGGGCGGCGGCCAGGCTCCAAGGATCGGCCGTCTTGCCCGTTTCCGTCGTGGGCTTCCCGCTGGGCGCGATGCTCACCGACGCCAAAGCGCGCGAAACCGAGCTCGCGGTGGCCGCCGGAGCCAGGGAAATCGACGTGGTGATCGCCCTTGGCGCGGTCAAAGCCGGCGACTTCGCGTCCGCGGAGAACGACGTGCGCGCCATCGTGCGCGCGGCGGGCGCGGCGCCGGTCAAAGTGATCATCGAAACCGGCCTCCTGACCGCCGACGAGATCGCGGCCTCCTGCCGCGCGAGCGAGGCGGCGGGCGCGGCGTTCGTGAAGACCGCGACCGGGTTCCTCGGCCGCGGCGCGACTCTCGAAGACATCGTCCTCATGAAACGGTCCTGCTCCCCAGGGATGAGAATCAAAGCGAGCGGCGGCGTGAGGACGTTCGCGACAGCGCGCGACCTGCTGCGCGCGGGCGCGTGCCGACTTGGCACGAGCAACGGCGTCGCGCTCATGGCCGACGGCGTGGCCGGCGCCGGTTACTGAAACCAAACACGGCCGGCGAGGGCACCGGATGAGTTACTTTCCCGCGGAATTGATCAAGAAAAAACGGGCCGGCCGAACGCACGACAGGCGGGAACTCGAGTTCCTCGTCAACGGCTTCGTCGCCGGCGACATCCCGGATTACCAGATGGCCGCGTGGCTCATGGCGGTTTATTTCAATGGGATGACCGGACCGGAGACCGTCGATCTCACGAGCGTGATGCTGCGCTCGGGTCGCGTACTCGATTTCTCATCGCTCGGCCGGCCGGCTGTCGACAAGCACTCGACCGGCGGAGTGGGGGACAAAACGAGCCTGATCCTCGCACCGCTCGTGGCCGCCGCCGGCGTGCCCGTGCCGATGATCGCGGGTCGAGGCCTCGGCCATACGGGCGGCACGCTCGATAAACTCGAGGCGATCCCGGGCTTCCGCATCGGGCTTTCCCTGGACGAATTCAAAAAACAGGTGGATTCGTTCGGCGCGGCCATCATCGGCCAAACCGCCGAGATCTGCCCGGCCGACAAACGCATCTACGCGCTTCGCGACGTGACCGCCACGGTCGAATCGCAGCCGCTCATCTGCGCCAGCATCATGTCGAAAAAACTCGCCGAAGGGATCGACGGGCTCGTGCTCGACGTCAAGCACGGCTCTGGCGCCTTCATGAAAACCGTGGAGCAAGCCGACGAACTCGCGACCAAGCTCATGGGCATAGGCGCCAGCCACGGCAAAAAAGTCGCCGCCCTCCTGACCAGGATGGACGAGCCCCTGGGCCGCTTCATCGGCAACGCCGTCGAAGTCGGCGAGTGCGTCGCGATTCTGAAAAACGAGCCTTATCTGGGGCGCGCGCCCAGCGAGTTCGCCGACACGACCGAACTGACTCTCGAGCTGGCCGGCGCGATGATCTGGCTCGGCGGAGGCGCCCCGACCCTCGAAGCGGGGCGAGCGACGGCCTCGGGTCTCCTCACGAGCGGCGAAGCCTGGGAAGCGTTCGCGGCCCTGTGCCGCCGTCAGGGCGGGGACCTCGATCGATTGCCCGTGCCGACCGCGCGAGTGGAGGTGAAAGCGCGGGCGAGCGGGTATGTCGCGGCGTTCGACGCCGAAAAAATCGGCCTGGCCGCGATCGCCCTGGGCGGCGGACGCCTGAAAACGACCGATACGATCGATCCCGTCGCCGGCATCGAGACGCACAGGAAGCTGGGCGACGGGATCCGTGAGGGTGAAACCCTCTTCACGCTCCTCGGCTCTTCGTCGAGCGGCTTCGCGCAAGCGGAAGCCATGCTTTCGTCGGCGACCACAATTTCCTTGCAAAAACCAGTGGTCCCCAGTTTGATCACCAGGAGAAAGGTGCCTTGATTCCCCGATGGTCCAAGAAAGCTTAGAAGAAACCGTCGCTTGCGTCCGTTCACGCTCGAAGCTGAAACCGAGAATGGGCCTCATTCTGGGCTCGGGCCTCGGCAACTTCGTCAATCACATCCAAGTCGAAACGACGATTCCCTACGACGAGATCCCCTCGTTCGTCGCCCCCTCGGTCGAAGGCCACTCGGGCCGCCTCATCCTCGGCCACGTCAAGGGCGTGCCGCTCGCCGTCCTGCAAGGGCGGATCCACTATTACGAGGGCCATTCGATGGCGTCGGTGGTTTATCCCACGCGCTCGCTCTCGATGCTCGGCATCGAAGTGCTGATGCTCACGAACTCGGCCGGCGGTCTCGACCCGGCGATGAAGCCCGGCGACTTCATGATCATCGACGACCACATCAACCTGATGGGCGACAACCCCCTCAAAGGCCCGAACATCGCGCAGCTCGGCCCGCGCTTCCCCGACATGAGCGAGGCCTACGACGCGCGCCTGAACGACAAGATGGAAGAGATCCTCAAAGCCAAGCGGATCCGCCACCACCGCGGCATCTACTGCGGCGTCTCGGGGCCGACCTACGAAACCCCGGCCGAAGTCCGATACCTCAAGATGATCGGCGGCAAAGCCGTCGGGATGAGCACCATCCCCGAGGCGATCGCGGCCAACCACCTGGGTCTGCGCGTTTGCGCTTTGAGCTGCATCACGAACCTCGCCTCAGGGCTTTCCAAACACAAGCTCTCGCACGAAGAAGTCACGCAAACGGCCAAGGCCGTCGAAGACAAGTTCTGCGACTTCCTCCTCGATTTCATCGCGACTATCTGAGCGAAAGTCGCGCATCGGCTCCGGGAGCGCGGCGGGGGTTTTTATGACGACGATCCTGCGCAACGGCCTCATCGTGACCATGAACCGCGACCGCGACGTGTTCAGGGGCGAAATCCACATCGAAGGCGACCGGATCGCCTACGCCGGAAAAAGCCGGAAACCCGCCGGCGCCGACGCGCGCGTCATCGATTGTTCCGGCCAATTTGTCCTTCCCGGCCTCATCCAAGCGCACGTGCACTTGTGCCAAGCGCTTTTCCGCGGCGACGCCGACGACTTGAGCCTGCTCGACTGGCTGAAAAAACGCATCTGGCCCTTCGAGAACGCGCACACGGCCCCGAGCCTCCGCGCCTCGGCGATGATCGGCGTGCTCGAGATGCAGAAATCGGGCACGACCGCGATCCTCGACATGGGCACCGTCAAGCACACCCAAGCGCTCCTCGAAGCCGTGAGCGGAAGCGGCATGCGCTATTGGGGCGGCAAATGCCTGATGGACCTCAAATCCGCCTCGGGCCCCCTCCGCGAGAAAACAGCCGACGCGCTGAAAGAAACCGAGGATCTCGTCAGGGAGTGGCGGGACAAGAACGAACTCGTCGAATACGCGCTCTGCCCGCGTTTCGCCGTCTCGTGCACCAAAGGCCTGATGGAAGCGATGGTCGACCTGCAGGCGCGCGAACGGATCTTGATCCACACGCACGCCTCCGAGAGCAAAGACGAGGTCGCGGCCGTCAAGAGGCGCACCGGGCGGGACAACGTCGATTATCTCGATTCGCTCGGCATGCTCAACGAAAAGACGGTGATCGCCCACGGCGTGCACCTCACCAAGGGCGAAACGAATAAAATGGCGCGCTCCGGGACGCCGCTCGTGCACTGCCCGAGCTCGAACTTGAAGCTCGCCAGCGGCATCGCCCCCATTCAAGCCTACGTGGACGCGGGCCTGAAAGTCGCGCTCGGCTCCGACGGAGCCCCCTGCAACAACTCGATGGACGCGTTCATCGAGATGCGCCTGACGGCGCTTTTGCAAAAACCGAGATTCGGCCCCGAAGCCCTGCCCGCGCGGACCGCGCTCGAACTCGCGACCCTCGGAGGGGCCCGCGCTTTGGGCGCCGAAGACAGGATCGGCTCGCTCGAGGAGGGCAAGCTCGCCGACGTCATCACGGTCGACCGTTCTCACCCTTCGGTGGCGACGGTCGAAAACCCTTATTCCGCGATCGTCTATTCGTGCTCGGGCCGGGACGTGCGCGACGTCTTCATCAACGGCCGCGAGATCGTGCGCGACGGCCGCCACGCGTTTCTCGACGAGGGCGCCGTCGTCGCCAACGCCAAGCGCGAACGCGCCGCTCTCATGAGACGCCTTTGAACCCGGCGGCGGGAGCCTCGAGCCCGCCCCGGCGAAGCGGAACGGTCGCCCCGGGTCCGGGAAGAAATTTCCGGGAGCGGCAATCTTTGCCGCTGGACCATCGCACGGATTTTCGCGGATCCGCGCCCGGAACGCGAATGTTTCATTGTTGGACTAACTCTTTCAGCGCCCCCGGCCGACACTAAGGCATGGAGCGAGGGCAGGACGCTCTCGCTGAGAGGATCGATCGACATGGACGTCGGTTACGGCCGCTTTTCCGCTCGCGTTCTCCTGCTCACCGGCGCGCTCTCGGGCCTTTCCGCCTGTACGAGCGACAAGGTCGTCGAGGCGCCCACCGGGTTCCGGAACTCCAGCTCCCAATGCTCCATCACCGCCGTCCCCGACCGCTTCCTCGTCACTTGGAAAGACGGCTCGATCAGCGTCGAACACGCGCGGGACCGGAAAACGTTTTTCCAGGAAGTCATGGAGCCGAACAAGGACGGCATCCAGTTCGCCGAACATGACCATGTCATCCGCCTCGCGCCCCCTGGACAGGCAGCGCTGGCCCAGGACGCCGGTAACGATTGGGGCCAGAAAATCATCGAGGCGCCGGCCGCCTGGGAGCGCGGCGTGCAGGGCCAGGGCGTCATCGTCGCCGTCATCGACTCGGGCGTCGACGTCACCCATCCCCAGATCCGCACGCGCTTGGCCTTGAACCCGAACGAAACGATCAACGGCCTGGACGACGACGGCAACGGATTGGTCGACGACATCGACGGCTACGATTTCGACGAAGACACCCCGTACGTGAGCGACGGCACCGGCCACGGAACGCACGTCGCGGGCGTGATCGTCGCCGACCACGACGCTCCCGCCGAGCCCGGAGCCCAACGGATCCAAGGGGTCGCGCCCGGCGCGCGCTTGCTGCCGCTGGACTTCATGAACGATCAGGGCGCGGGCTCGATCAGCGACGCCATCCGGGCGATTCATTACGCCGTCAGCCGCGGCGCCAGGGTCATCAACGCGAGCTGGGGCGGCGGCGAATGCTCGGAGACGCTTCGCCAGACGATTTCGGAACTCGGCGCTCACGGCGTGCTCATGGTGGTCGCAGCTGGCAATTCAGGCTCGAACCTCGATTGGGGGCCGGAATTCCCGGCCGCGTTCAACGACTCCAGTCAACTGACGGTCGCGGCCACCAGTTCACGCGACATTCTGGCGGGATTTTCCAACTATTCGTACTCGCTCGTGCATTTAGCCGCGCCGGGCGTGAACATCCTGAGCACATTGCCCAGGGGTCGTGCCGGGCTCCTGAGCGGCACGAGCATGGCGACCCCATTCGTTTCGGCGGCGGCGGCCCTGCTTTTCAGCTACCGACCCGGTGCCACCGCGGCCCAAGTCCGCCAAGCCTTGTTGAAAAGCGTCGACAAAGACCCTTCGGATCCGCACGGCGTGCTCGCGGTTCAAACCGGCGGGCGCCTCAACGTGCGGAAAGCACTGGACGAACTCGCTCTCACGGTTCCTTGAAAACAACCTTGGTTCAGATCTTCAACGCAGCACTCACATTCTGCGCCGCCCAAAGAGCTCCCCTTCGCCGCTTGCGTAATGCAGTGCGCGAAGAGTAGGTTCTCTTAGTATTTTCAAATACATTCCGTATTCAGTCATCCGATTGGAGAGCGGCTCGATGAGCACGAACGCCATGAACCCAATGTCAGGCACGCCCATGATCTCCCGCACCGAATCGCGCGTGCGCGAACTCGAAGATAAAAACGCGGAGGCGCTCCGCGGCGGAGGACCCGAGAGGGTTTCCAAGCACAAAGAGGGCGATCGCCTCACCGCGCGCGAACGCCTCGACGTGCTTCTCGACCCGGGCAGTTTCGTCGAAATGGACCGCTTCGTCACCCACCGCAGTTCGAACTTCGGCATGGGCGACAAGAAGATCCTCGGCGACGGGGTGATCACCGGTTACGGCCGCATCAACGGCAAACTCGTTTACGCTTACTCGCAAGACTTCACGGTTTTCGGCGGCTCGATGTCCCGCACGCAAGCCAACAAGATCATCAAGATCATGGACATGGCCATGAAAGTCGGGGCGCCCATCATCGGGCTCAACGACTCCGGCGGGGCGCGCATCCAGGAGGGCGTGGAAGCGCTCGCCGGCTACTCCGACATCTTCCTGCGCAACACGCTCGCCTCGGGCGTCGTGCCCCAGATCAGCGCGATCATGGGCCCCTGCGCCGGGGGCGCCGTGTACTCGCCATCGATCACCGACTTCATTTTCATGGTCAAGGACACGAGCTACATGTTCGTCACGGGCCCGGACGTCATCAAGACGGTCACGCACGAAGACGTCACCAAAGAACAGCTGGGCGGCGCTCTCGCCCACGCGCAGAAGTCGGGCGTCACGCATTTCGCGACAGACGACGACAAACATTGCCTGCTCATGATCCGCGAGCTCTTGAACTTCCTTCCGTCGAACAACGTCGACGATCCGCCGGTGCTCCCCACCGCGGACCGCCCCGATCGGGTCGAGGAAGCGCTCAACACGTTCATCCCCGACAACCCGAAAAAACCCTACGACATGAAAGAACTGGTGAAGATGATCGTCGACGAGGGTTATTTCCTCGAAGTCCATCAGCACTACGCAAAAAACGTGATCGTGGGCTTCTCCCGCTTCAACGGCCGAGCCGTTGGCATCGTCGCCAACCAACCGCAGATCCTCGCCGGCTGCTTGAACATCGACGCCTCCAAAAAGGCCGCGCGCTTCGTGCGCTTCTGCGACGCCTTCAACATCCCGCTCGTGACGCTCGTCGATGTCCCCGGCTTCTTGCCTGGCACGGATCAGGAATGGAACGGCATCATCACTCACGGCGCGAAGCTGCTTTACGCGTACGCGGAAGCGACGGTGCCGAAGATCACCGTCATCACCCGCAAGGACTACGGCGGCGCGTACTGCGTGATGAGCTCCAAGCATTTGCGGGGCGACGTGAATCTCGCCTACCCCACGGCCGAGATCGCGGTCATGGGCGCCGACGGCGCGGTGAACATCATCTTCCGCGACGCGATCAAGAAAGCCTCCGATCAAGCCGCCGAGAAAGCGCGCCTCACCGCCGATTACGAGCGGAAGTTCGCCAATCCTTACGTCGCCGCCGAGAACGGCTTCATCGACGAAGTCATAGAACCCGCGCTCACGCGCAAGCGCATCATCGACGCGCTCGAGATGCTCAAGAACAAGAAAGACACGAACCCGCTCAGAAAGCACGGCAACATTCCGCTGTGAGCGAAGGCCGAGGAGAAGCGCCGTTATGTTCAAAAAAGTCCTGATCGCCAACCGCGGCGAGATCGCGCTGCGCGTGATTCGCGGCTGCCGCGATCTCGGTATCGACTCGGTGGCCGTGTATTCGGACGCCGACCGCGACAGCCTCCACGTCGTGCTCGCGGACGAGGCCTACAACATCGGCCCCGCGCCCAGCAAGGACTCGTACCTGAGGATCGAGAAAATCATCGACGTCGCCAAAAAATGCGGCGCCGACGCCATCCACCCCGGTTACGGCTTCCTTTCCGAAAACGCCCAATTCGCCGAGGCGTGCCAGGATGCCGGGATCGTCTTCATCGGGCCGACGCCCGGGAACATCCGCGCGATGGGCGACAAACTCTCCGCCATCAAGCTGATGAAAGCCGCCAACGTCCCCACCGTTCCCGGTTCCGAAGGTCCGGTGGACACGGTGGAGGACGCCAAAAGAATCTGCGAAAAGATCGGATTGCCGGTCATCATCAAGGCGACCGCCGGCGGGGGCGGCAAGGGCATGCGGATCGTCCATAAGGTGGAGGATCTCGAAAGCTCCTATCGCTCCGCGCGCTCGGAGGGCCTCAATTATTTCAAGAACGACGCGGTCTACATCGAACGCTACGTCCGGAACCCGAAACACATCGAAATCCAGGTGTTCGGGGACAAACACGGCAACGTCGTCCATCTCTACGAGCGCGAATGCTCGATCCAACGCCGCCACCAGAAGCTCATAGAGGAAAGCCCGAGCCCGTCGGTGCCGCCGGAGATCCGCGCGCGGCTCGGCGAAGTCGCCGTGCGCGCGGCCAAATCGATCAACTACGTCGGCGCCGGCACGTTCGAATTCATTTTCGACAACGCGACCAAAGAATTCTTCTTCATGGAAATGAACACCCGCCTCCAGGTCGAGCACCCGATCACGGAACTCGTGACCGGCACCGACCTCGTGCAGGAACAGTTGTTCGTGGCCATGGGGCGGCCGCTCAGCTTCAAGCAGGAGGACATCGTCCAACGCGGCCACGCCATAGAGGCGCGCATCTGCGCCGAGGACCCTGTCACCTTCGTGCCGAGCCCGGGCATCATCCGCCGTTGCCGCCACCCGCAAGGCCCGTTCATCCGCGTCGACTCATACGCCTACCCCGGCTACGAGGTTCCGATCCATTACGATCCGATGATCGCCAAGCTCATCGCATGGGGCACGAATCGCGAGGAGGCGGTCCGCCGCCTGGACCGGGCGCTCACCGAGTTCACGCTCACTGGCATCAAAACCAACATCATCCTGCACAAATCGATCCTGGCCGCGCCGAAGTTCCTCGACGGGTCGTACACGACGCAGTTCTGCGACAAGGACCTCGAAGTCAAAATGCCGAAGCTCTTCCGCATCGTCGATGACCACGTCTTCCTGATCACGGCCGCGATCGCCGCCTTCAACGACAAGAAATCCAAGAACGTCTCCGAGTACAGCGTCGCGAGCCGCTGGAAGAGCCTGGGCCGCAAGGCGCAGTTGAGGTGATCCATGTTCTTCGAAGCCGAACTCCGCGACAAGCATTATAAGATCGACGTCACAGAGACGCGTACGCACTGGAGGGTCAATCTCCAGGAGGAAGACGGGGAATGGATCCGCTACGACGTCTCGAAGAACGACTACAAAATGGTCGAGAGCATCGTGTCGTTGATCTTCGCCGGCGGCTCCTACGTCTTGGACGTTTACGGGTCCGGGACCGAGTACAACGTCTACACCCGCGGCAGTTACCGCAACGTGAAGATCTACAACGATGAAAGCCTCCTTCACGAGAGCCTGAAGCGCGGCGGCCAGCTCGGCGCGGAAGCCCAGCTCACCGCCGGCATGCCCGGAAAAATCGTCAAGGTCATGGTGAGCAAGGGCGACATCGTCAAAGCGAACCAGCCCCTGCTTGTGATGGAAGCCATGAAAATGGAAAACGAGATGCGCGCTTCCCACGAGGTGAGGATCAGGGACGTGCTGGTACAGCCCGGCGACAGCGTCGAAGCCGGTTCCACGCTCATCTCCTTCGAACCCGCGGGGACGGGCTGATCCATGTCGTCGGGCAACGAGCGCCTGCGAAAAACGGCCTTCAAAACCTCGAGCGGGATCGAAATCAAGGGCGCTTACACGCCGGACGATTGGAAGCCAGGCCCCGGCCTCGGCGAACCCGGCAAGTACCCGTACACGCGCGGCGTGCAGGGCACTATGTACAGGGGCCGATTCTGGACGATGCGTCAGTACGCCGGTTTCGGTTCGGCGCGGGAATCCAACGAACGCTACAAGATCCTGCTCGCGCGTGGGCAGACCGGCCTCAGCGTCGCCTTCGACCTGCCCACGCAGATGGGTTACGACTCGGATCACGTCATGTCGAGCGGCGAGGTCGGCAAAGTCGGCGTCGCGATCAGCTCGCTCGAGGACATGGAGATCCTCCTGAAAGACCTGCCGCTCGAGCAAATCTCCACTTCGATGACCATCAATTCGACGGCCGGGATCCTGCTGGCGCTCTACATCGCGGTCGCCCGCCGACGGGGGATCGCGGCCGAAAAGCTCACCGGAACGATCCAGAACGACCTGCTCAAAGAGTACATCGCGCGCGGCACGTACATTTACCCCCCGGGACCGTCGCTTCGCGTGATCACCGACATCTTCCAGTACTGCTCGAGCCATGTTCCCAACTGGAACACGATCTCGATCTCCGGTTACCACATCCGCGAGGCCGGCAGCACCGCCGCCCAGGAGATCGCCTTCACGCTCGCCAACGGCATCACTTACGTCCAAGCGGCGATCGAGAACGGGCTCGACGTCGACTCGTTCGCCGGCCGGCTCAGTTTCTTCTTCAACGTGCACAACAATTTCTTCGAGGAGATCGCCAAATTCCGGGCCGCCAGGCGCATGTGGGCAAAGATCATGCGCGAACGCTTCGGGGCGCGGAACGAAAAATCCTGGAAACTCCGCTTCCACTCGCAAACCGCCGGCAGCACGTTGACCGCTCAGCAGCCGGAGAACAACATCGTTCGCGTCGCGCTCCAAGCCATGGCTTCCGTCCTGGGCGGCACGCAGAGCCTGCACACGAATTCGATGGACGAGGCCCTCGGCCTCCCGACCGAGAATGCGGCGACGATCGCGCTCCGCACGCAGCAGATCATCGCCAACGAATCCGGGGTCGCGGACGCGATCGACCCGTTGGGCGGCTCCTTTCTCGTGGAGAGCCTCACGTCCCGCCTGGAGCGGGATGCGACCGAGTACATCCGCCGCATCGAAGAGATGGGCGGGGTCATCAAGTGCATCGAAAGCGGCTGGATCCAAAGAGAAATCCAGGCCGCCGCCTACCGTTTCCAAAAAGCCGTGGAGACGAAAGAGGAGATCGTCGTCGGCGTGAACGATTTCGTCCAAACCGAACCTGGAGAACCCGACATCCTGAAAGTCAGCGAGGAAACCGCGCGCGAACAGATCCAGCGCCTGACGGCGTTCAAAGCGGCGCGCGACCCGCGGGTCACCGGGGATCATCTGGAAAAAGTGAAAGCGGCGGCGCGATCGGGCGCGAACCTGATGCCGGTCTTCGTGGACGCGGTTGAAAACCACGTCACTCTCGGCGAGATTTCAGAAGCGCTTCGAGGGGTGTTCGGCACGCATAGGGAAACCATCACGGTCTGATCCGGAGTGCCGTGGGGAAGGCGCATGGCCTCCTCCATCAAGCCCCGAGTGACGGGTTTTGGCTCTGGCTTGAGCTCAGAGTGTGAATAATTCAATAGAGCCTGGAACGGCGTTTGCTTCTCGTCTCGGGGTCATAGCCGAACCAGGAGTCTTTTGATGAAACTCTCGCGTTTCCCCATGATCATCGCTCTCGCCGCCGCCTTCCTTCAACCCTCGCTCGGCGCTGCCCGCCAAGATCGCCAAACCGACCACCTGGCCGGAGCGAGCCCGAATGTGCAAAGTCTCGCGCTCCTGGCGGAATCCCGGAGTCTCTCCGATTCCGACGCCGAGGAGATGCTCTCCCGCCTGGAATTGACCGAACGCAAAGAACTGATCGACTTGCTCCTTCAGAAAGCCCGGGAAGACAAAGAGCGCCTGAGCGAGCTGCGAAAGGAGATCAAAGAGGGGCAAAGGCGCCGCGGGTACATCGGTTGGGCCACCGCCGGCTCGGCCGTCGCCACCATAGTCAACTTTTTCGCCGTCGGTGCAGCGTCGAAGTTCCCGTCAGTGGCCATGAAGTTCGGAAAGGGAATGGGCCTTACCTTCGCCGCCACGCTCGTCGGCACATTCTATTACCTGGGCCATGAGAACGAAGTCATGCTGAATCGCGAGGAGGCGAAGGAGCTTCAGGCGAGCATCGAGCGCGGCATCAAGTTCCTCGAAACGGCGTCGACGAACATCGAACGTCGGATCCAGCTGGAGGAATGAGACCATGGCCCTCATGGCGGTCGCTCGCGTGATGCTTTCCGTTTCTATCACGGCGACGATCGCTCATGTGCCGACGGCTTCTGCGGCCCCCCTCCGGTGCGCCGATCTTTTCGCGCGAGCAGGCTCGCTTGAGCCGCTGAAACTCGCGCTCGACGGCCTCGCCCCCCAGGTTCAACGCGAAGTCCTCGAACGCGTTCACACGGCTCTGCGACGAGGCTCCGTCTCTTCCGCACAAATCGCCAAACTCGCCCGGGTTCTCGAACGCCTGGGCGAAAAACGGGCTTTGGGCCTCTCCCGGCTCATACGCCTCGATTTCGAAGAAGCGACGGCCGACTTGGCGCGTACGGAGCTCGCCGCCGCCCGTTTCGCGGAAGCCTTCGCGAAAACCGCGGTGGAGGAAGGGCTTCTCAAGGAACCGAGCCGCCTCGAAACCGCTCTCGCGCGATTTTTCTCCCCCTCCAACGGGAGATCCGCCCTGGTTTGGGCTTCGGTCCACGCCTCCGTCAACACCGCCACCTTCCTCGTTTTTCAGCAACCCATGCTGGCGCCCGTTTACATGCCAAGCATGAAGTTTCGCCTTTCTCCCGATCGGGTTCGGGAGCTCGCCGATCGCAGCGGGAGGATCGGATTCGAAAACGCGTTTCGCGAATTGAAGCCAGGAATCGCGGGAACGCTACACGCCCAACTGGCTTATAAACTCGTTTCTCGCGCGATGAACGCGGCTCTTTTGGCCATTGCTCTCGAATTCATCATCGACGACCTGCCGGAAGAGATGGATGAAGCCAAAGCGCGGCAGCTGATAGCGAACGCCACGAAACATGCGAACGAGGTTGAAGCGGGCCTGATCTCCATCAACAACGATCTCATCCTGGGGTACGAGAAACGGTTGGGTTCCGTGGAGGACCCCCGGCTCCACCAATTGATCCTCGAGGAAATCGCCAGGCTCAAGGAACAGAACGACGAACTGTCGGCCTCGCGCGACCTCGAGACCCATGAGGAACGCCCCGGCCGTTGATCACAGTCCGGTAACAATTCACGTCCCATCACTTGAAAAGATCGCCACTCGCTGAGCCCGCATTTTCCATAGATATCTGATTTTACTCGATTTTAAAGAACAACAAAGAGGCACCTGTCTTGCTTTGGGACATGTGCATGCCCGCGCGCGACGCTTTCGAATCTAAAAAAAGACCCAAACACCCCAACTCCTGGGGCGCCAAAAGCGAGTCGATGGTTGACGGGGCGATCACGCTCCTGCTCGCCTTGAGCGTCGCTCTTTTCGCTTGGGACAAGCACCGCTCAGGCGCGGATTCCCTCTCTTCGACCGATGCGGCTTCAGACTCGGCCCCGACGGGCGCGCTTTCGGCGAAAAACGAAACCCTACCAGCGTCGCCGCCGATGCGGGCCGAGCGGGCTCAAGCCATCGCTCTGCCGGAAGCCGAGCCGATCGAGCCCAACTCCGCCCAAACACTGGTGCCGGCCATCCGCGACGCGGACGCCGAAGGCTCCGTCTCCCTCCTCGAGTTCGACCGCGAAGCCGTTCTTGGGGACGCGGGCGGCCGGATCGACGACGAATTCTCCATCCCTCCAGGCCTCAAGGATCGCGTCGGCTTCTGGTTCGACGTGTACACGAAGTGGGACGAGCATCAACGCGTGATCCACAACGCGCTCCATCCTTGGATCGTTTATCGCGTGGTCGATGTCACTCCGATCATCGCCTCCAAAACGCCGAAACGGCGCTGGATGCGGAACCAGAAGGCGGACGAGTTCGTCGACGCCGAAGCCGCCCGCATTCGCGCCGCCCTCAAGAGCGTCGCCGCCCGGAAACACCTCAGGAACCTGAATCCGTACGAGCGCGACGTCGTCAACGCGCTGAAAGCGCTCGGCGGCAAAGCGCAAACCCGCGCACGCGCCGCGATCGGTGAAACGCGCGTGCAGATGGGCCAGAGGAATTTTTTCGAGCAGGGACTCCGGATCAGCCCCCGATACCTGCCCGAAATGGAGCGGATCTTTTCGGCCAAGAAACTTCCGATCGAGCTCACGCGCCTCCCGCTCGTCGAAAGCAGCTTCAACAAATTCGCCACGAGCAAGGACGGCGCGGCCGGGATTTGGCAGTTCATGGGAAACACCGGCGGCAAATTCATGCTGATCAACGGGCAGATCGACGAGCGGCGATCGCCGTTCAAGGCGACCGAGGCCGCCGCCCGCCTGCTCAAGGAAAATCACATGATACTCTACCGTAAATGGCCGCTCGCCTTGACCGCGTACAACCATGGACCCGGCGGCGTGCGAAAGGCGACGAAAGCGATGGGCACCCAGGACCTCTCCCGGATCGTGGGCAAGTACCGCTCGAAGATGTTCGGGTTCGCATCATCCAATTTCTACACCTCGTTCTTGGCCGCGCTTCACGCCCAGTCCTACAACGACAAAATCTGGTCGGGGCTGCGGAAAGAGGCCGCTTTGGACACCCACGTCGTCAAGCTCCCCCGCCCATACGGTGTCAAGCGCCTGATGAAGATCGCGGGCCTCGACGACGAGAAGCTCCTGCTCTACAATCCGGACTTGAACAAGGTCTTGAAAAACCGCGGCGTCGTCCCGCGCGGATTCCGGCTGCACCTGCCTGTCGACCTGCGCACCCGCGTGGAAAGGCTGTTCGCCGGCGCCACGAGCGGTGAAAAGCGCCTCGCGCGCAGAAAATCCTGACGGGCTTTCAACGCAGGGAATGGTTGAAGACATTGGCGACGCCCCGGTCGGCCAAGGCCGTGACCGCTTGGATTTTCGCCGCGCCGTCGGAAACGATCGAAACCGTGACGATGCCCTCGGGAACGTTGAAAATCGCGTAACCGCCGCCGGGCACGCCAGACGCCGCCCGCAAAGCCTTGCCGGCGCCGTCGAAGTACAGCACTTTGACCGCGCGTGCCGCCGACATCGGGCGGACATGGACCTCGTATCTCGCACGCGCATCGACGAAGCCGACAATGACGCCGGTGTCGACGTCTTTCGTGACCCGGCGGCTGGAACGCAATCCCTCCAGCCAAGCGCTTCCGATCATCGGCGCGAAAGCGAAATCACGCTCTCTCGGCAGGTTCAGCCGCGTGACCGCGTAGCTCTCGCCGGCGTCGATGTCGATCGCGGCCAGGCCGCCGCCCGGCGAATGCCGCAAGACGCCGCGGCCCGAGGACCCGATGGACGACAACGAGTCCGAGCCGACCGGCGCCACCCGCGCCGCGAGAGGCTGGTCCGTCCGGAACGCGTCGAAAACCTTGATGTCGAGTTTTTTCGCGCGCGCAACCTCCAAATCGAGGCTTGTCACGAACCCGGCCTCCACCGGAAAAAGGACGGGATCCAAACGCCCGTCACCGCCCACCCGCGCCTGCACGCCGTGGACGCCGGACTCGAAAACGACGAACGCGTAAGCGCCGTTCGCCGAAGTCGAGGAAAGGGACGGGTCTGGAATCAGCAAGGAGCTGAAATAAACCGGCTTCAGTTCCCGCTCGCCCGTGATCATTTCGACGGTGGCACCGGGCACCGGCCGGCCATCGCGGACGACGCGTCCCCAGACCACCGCGATCGGCTGACGCTCTTCGACGCCGGCGAGGCTGCGGAAGGCGGCCATCATGGAATCCGGGAACATCGTAACGACGTTTTCAGCGCCCGCTTCGACGAACGCCAACGTGCCCCAATACCCGGGCTTGGTCACTCTGGCGACGACGACGGAGCCAGAGCCGAGCGCGGGATCAGAAAACTTGCCGGTGCGGGCGGCGGTCAGAGTTTCATCGATGTCCTCGAGATCGACCTTCGCTCCCGCGATCGCCTCGACTTTCGTGCCGTGGCTGTAGGCTGAGATGACCTGGCCCCCAAGGCCTTTGGCAAGCGGGCGAATCGCGACTTTCACTCCATCGGCGCGAGACTGCGTCCTGCCAACCCGCATGGCCCCGAGGTCGATGTCGCCGCGCCCGAGCACGTCGCCGCTCGCTGTCTGCAGTTCGCCGACCAATCGACCGCTGACGGACCCGACATAGATCTCGTATCTGCCGTCACGCAACCAGACGTGACCGGACTCGAAGCGTTCGCCTTGCTCTTCCCTATATATGACGACCTGATCTGAAGACGACGTCACCGCGAGCCCACCCATCATTTCAATCGGACCTGAAACGACGAGCTGGAGAAGCGGCTCGTCGCCGGCCGCGCTCCCCTCCGTGAACGCTTGGGTATCCACGCCGCGCTCGCTCGCGGCCGGACGCGTGCGCGAGGCGAGGCCCGCAACGCGATCGGCGGCGGGCGATTCGACAACAGCCGTTTCCCTGGTGGACGCCGCCTTCACGCCGACCTTCTGACGCCCGGACGCGACGATCGGGAAAAGAAGGCTGCGCAGAAGCCCGGCCTTGTCGACATTGAGATCGGCCAGGCGGATGGTCCGGCTCGGGTGCTCGATCGGCGCCTGCCCCTTCATGAACGCCCCGACTTGCTCTCGATCGTCGAGCGATATGACTTCGCCACCGGCGATCAGGGACGATCCGGGGGCGGCCACGATGGCGCCGACCGCATCATTCGCCTCCGGGCTGGGCGCGGGAACCGGGGAGGCGGCGAAGGCCGTGGCTCCGGACTTTTGCGGGGCTATGGGTTGAGACGACTCAACAGGCGTATCGGCGCCAATTGGCGCCGCGGACGCGGCGACGCGCGTGTTTGCCAGAACCGGCCGAAGCCCGTTCTCATTCCGTTCTTCGATCGCGCGGTTCATCGCCAGTATGCTTCGGGCTCTCGGCGCGAAACTCGTTTCATCGGCGGCGATGAATTCCATGGGCGTGTACGGGGAGAGGTCGTCCATCTCGGTTTCAAAGCCGCTGATGGTGTCCTCAAGGGCCGCGAACGCGGGCGACTCTCGATCGATCCTGATGCTCAGGCCTTCGGAGAACTCGCGGATATCGGACGCGGGCGAGCTCTTCGGCGCGTGCCAGGCGGTCGCCGCCAGCGCCGCGACCACGAGCGAAGCCGCGCGCGGGAAAAAATTTTTCTTTTTCGGGCGGCGATAGCGGTACACGTTCTCGATCTTCCCTTGTCAAATCCGTTTGCAAACGGGAAAGCGTCGTTTTTTCGCAATGGAACGCGTGTGTAACGTGTTTAAAGAATCTCAAAAGGGTCGAAAATCGTCAATGACGTTGCGCTCTCCCCGACTCTTGACCAAGCCATCCTGGATCCGAGCGGCGATTTCCCTGGACAGATTTTTGTCCAGTCCGGCGCGGTTATAACCAGAATTCGTTTTCCTCTCGCGGTAAACACGGATCTCTGTGCGATAAGGCCGTCCATCGCCGAGGATCGTGACGTGAGCGTACGCGCGCTCGCGTTTGGGAGATGCGTCCTGCCCCGCTCCGTCATCGGGAGAAAAGTAGTTCGAGAAGAATTCGCGTTGATTTTGGCTTTTCACTCGGACACCGCCGGGCAGAGCCTGGGTGATCACGAATTGAAGCGTATTGAGGGACGTGTTTGGATTGTTCCTGATGGTGACGCCGGACGCGCACCCCGTGGATAACCACGCCGTTAAAACAAGAGCCGTTGCGAGGATAACCAGACTGGAGGCCAGCTCGCGGGTCAGATGACTCATCCGACCCGCAAGCTTCGGCATCCTGAACCGGGTCATTTGGGAACCTTCTCCCAGTCTTTAAGGAACTGCTGAATACCCGCGTCGGTGAGCGGATGCCTAGCCAATTGCTGCATGACTTTGTACGGGCACGTGACGATGTCGGCGCCGATCTGCGCGCTCTCGAGAACATGGATCGGGTGACGTACGCTCGCGACGAGGATCTCGGTTTGATAGCCGTAGTTGTCGTAGATTTGGCGGATCTGGCCGATGAGCTCCATGCCAGCGGTCGAGATGTCGTCAAGGCGGCCGACGAACGGCGAGACCATCGAGGCTCCGGCTTTGGCGACCATCAACGCCTGCAACGGCGAGAAGACGAGAGTCACGTTCGTCTTGATGTTTTCGGCGGCGAAGCGGCGGACGGCGATGAGCCCCTGTTCGGTCATCGGGATTTTCACGACGACGTTGTCGTGGATCTTCGCGAGCTCCATGCCTTCGGCGTACATTTTATCGGCTTCGAGGCTGACGACCTCCGCGGAAATCGGCCCCTGCACCATCATGCAGATTTCTTTGATGACGTCGTTCATCTTCTTACCGGTCTTCGCGATCAACGTCGGGTTCGTGGTCACGCCATCGACCCAACCGCGCGCGGTGGCTTCGCGGATCTCGGTGGTATCCGCCGAATCGATGAAAAACTTCATGCCGGTCTCCTTGGATTGCAGGCTTTGGAAGGTTGATTTCGGTTTATGATTCAATAGCTTAAAAAGCAAGCGAAGGTTCTGGTGCTTAACGGTCGCCGCGAATGAGATCCGTCATGCTGTACAGACCGGGTTTGCGTCCCGCGATCCAACGCGCCGCGCGCAGGGCGCCGCGCGCGAAGACCTTCCGGTTCATGGCGGTATGTTCGATCGTGAGCGTTTCCTCTTCTCCCATCGCCCAGATTTTGTGAATGCCGAAAACGCCGCCGCCGCGGATCGCGAGGGGGTCCGGCACAGGGCCGACGGCCTCGATCAACTTTTCCTGGAGGAACAAGGCCGTGCCGCTGGGTTTGTCCTTTTTACGCTTATGGTGCGTTTCCTCGATTTGGAACTCGAAACCCTCGAGCGCGAACAAAGCCGCGAGCATCTCCGCCACCACCGCGACGCCCAGACTCATGTTCGGGGCCCAGATCATCGGCGCGGCTTTCGACGCGTCGACCAGGCTTTTCTTCTGCGCCTGGGTGATGCCGGTCACACCGCTGACCAACGCGACCTTATGCGAGGCGCACCAAGCGCAAACCTCGTCGAACAGCTCCGGCAGCGAGAAGTCGATGACGACGTCGGGGCCGGCTTTGGCGAGATCGGCCACACGACGGCAAGACGACCCGGCACCGGGCACGGCGCCAGGGGAAGAGGCGCGCGAAATCCCGGCGACGACAGCGAGCCCCGCGTCTTCGGCGGCGAGCGCGAGAACCTCCCGCCCCATCCGTCCCGAAATTCCGATGAGCGCGATCCTGAGCGGTTTCGCCATCAGAGAAGCCCCGCCGACCGCATTTTTTTCTTGAGATCGCCGACGTGCGGCTCTCCGAGCGGAACCAAAGGCAAACGCATTTCCGGGGTCGCGATCACGCCCATGAGAAAGAGCGCCGTCTTGACCGGGATCGGATTCGCTTCGACGTACAGTTCGTCGATCAGGGGCCTGTGTTCGTCGAAGTCCGCCTTCCAACCGCCGGCGCGCGAGCGCGCCATGCGGCTCCAGGAGACGAACTTGTCCGGCAGGATGTGTGAGGCAACGGAGATCACGCCGGCGCCGCCCGCTTCCGCCAGCTCGGGGAAGGTCGCGTCGTCGCCGCTGGTCACGAGGAACCCGGGCCGGCTTTCGGCGATCACGCGCCTGCCGAAGGCGACATCGCCGGTCGCTTCCTTGATGCCTGCGATGTTCGGTGCGAGGCTGAGCTGCGCGATCGTCTCGACCTCGAGCCTCGCGATCGTCCTCCCTGGCACGTTGTACAGCAAAACCGGCAAACCGCTCGCCGCCGCGACCGCCTTGTAATGCGCGACCAAACCGCGTTGCGGAGGCTTGTTGTAGTAAGGGACGACGACGAGCGCCGCATCGGCGCCTAAGGCCTCAGCCTCGCGCGTGGCTTCGATCGTTTCCGCCGTGTTGTTGGAGCCCGTTCCCATCACGAGCGGCACCTGCCCCCCGCTCTCGGCGCGCACGACCCGGAAGATGTCGGCTTTTTCCTTTTTCCCGAGGCACGGGCTTTCAGCCGTCGTTCCGTTGATCACGAATCCCTCGACGCCCCTGTCCAACTGGAACCGAACAAGTTTCTCGAGCGACGGCGTATCGACCGCACCGTCTCGGAACGGGGTGACCAAGGCGGTGAAAACGCCGGAAAGGTCTTTCATCGTAAAATCTCCTCCGCCAGCCGACCGGCGCAAACGTGCGTCGCGGGCCCGATCAAAACCACTTTCCCCGAACGCGTTTCGAAGCGCACGCGGAGCTCGCCCCCCGGCGTCTCTAAACGCGCCTCGCGCGCCTGCCCGGGCGGCGCCGCGCTCGAGATCCCGAGACCGACGGCGGCCGCGGCGAGCACGCCCGTCCCGCAGGACAACGTGAAATCCTCCACACCGCGCTCAAACGTGATCGTGCGCAGCTCGACCGGGCCTCGACGTTCGAAAAAAGTCACGTTGGCGCCGCCTTCGCCGATCTCGGGGTGGAAACGCAACGCGCTGACGTCGGCCGCGCGGGCCTTGACGTTGTCGACCGAATCCAGCTCGACGACGACGTGAGGGACGCCGGTATCGATGAGAACCGCTCGATGCCCGCGACCGTCGGTCGAATACGCGATCTCCCTGGGCTCCAGCCGCAGAAACGCGAGTTCGGCGTGAAACTCCCCTTCGACATGGCTGACATCGATCGGGCCACGCGCGGTGAGGAACCGCACCGTTTCGCTACGCAACCATTCGCGCGCCCAGAGACCCATGCACCGAAGAGCGTTACCGCACATGGCCGCCTGTGATCCGTCGCTGTTGAAAAAGTCCCACTTGAGCGCTGGCTCGCCTTCGTTGCGCTCGACGAACACGACGCCGTCGGCCCCCACTCCGTTGTGCCTGTCGGCGGCGCGAATCGCCAACTCGCCCCTCGAGAGCCGAGTGAACTCGCTGAGCGGGCGTTCCCGCAAGTCGAAGAAGAGGAAATCGTTCCCCGTTCCGACGATCTTATCGAACGCGAGCGGCGACGCGGGCGCGTTCATCGTCCCAGCCTCGGGTCCTCGTCCCCCTCTTCCGCTTCGGAAGGGACGGGCGGGACGTTTTGGAATTTGAACTGCTCGGTGGCCCGACGGAACGTCGGGCGGCCGCGACCGATTTCAGGCGGGGCCTCCGGCGGCTGCGGGCGGCCGCGCACGCCGCAACCGCAAGCGAAGGAAAGGGCCGCGATCGACAACATGATTCGTTTATTCATCGCTCTTTCCCGGCGGGATAGCGCCCTTGGGCGCGCCGCTCTTCAGATACTCCTCGACGGACCCCTTGTGCTTACACAAATCGATGTCCAGAGAGTAGCTTTTCTTCGCGCGCGGCGTGAGGTTCTGGCACAGCCGGACGTACTTGCCGGCGGCGGCTCGATCCGCCTGGGCCGAGTCGAACGACAGCTTCCATTTCCAATAATGAACATCCGGATACTCGGGCTGCGCCGACTCCCAGGCTCCGAGGGTTTGACGGGCTTTTTTGGATTCCCCCCGTCGCAGGAAATCGCGAATCTGCAAGCCGCGGGCGAATCTTTCCACGGGCGCCAGGTCGACGTCCGTCGATGCCAGGAGGGCGCCGACCTTTTCATCGAGCCCGGCGCAGTCGAAGGCCTGCAGGCGCAGCAGGCGGACCTCGCCCGAAACGGGATTGAACGCCTCGGCCTGGGCGGCGACGGCGCCGGCTTGGTCGCATTCGCCCAGCGCCAAGTGCGCGCGGGCGAGCGCTTTCAGCACGCTCACGTTCCCTTCCTCCGCGCGCAAGGCCGCCTGATAATGCTCGATCGCTTCGCGCGGCTTCGTTTCAACGACGGATTCCGCGAGCGAGTGGAGCATTTGGCCCTTCTCGGTGTAAAGCAGCCCGCTCAACTCTTCGAGCGCCTTGGCCAGCTCGCGATACGCGGGCGACCCCTTGTTCTCTTTCCTCAGCCCTCTCACGAGGACTTGGCTCGCCTGCAGGCGATCCCTTTGCAAAGTCAGGTTGCGGGCTTTTTCGATGAGATCCTTATGCGTTTCGAGCCTTGGTTTTGCCGCGGTCCCCGACGACCGGTTCACGCCCGGCTGCGGGTTCGCGGTCGCTTCGCCGGCGACGGCCGCCGGCGCCAATGTCAGGAACGCGAGAAAAAGTCTAAGCGCGTTTTGAGCCGGCATTCGGATCCCCCTCGGGAAGGATCGCAGAATGCCTCGGGTCCACCGCGACGTCAAACCGCGCCGGAAGCGGCTCAGGCTTCTTTGTTGTAAGAACTGATCAAGACTTGGCGCGGCTTGCTGCCGTTGGCGCCGCCAACGACGCCTTCACGCTCGAAGATCTCGATCATCCGCGCCGCCCGCGGGTAGCCCAATCGGAATTTGCGCTGCAAGAGGCTCGCGCTGACTTCCTTCTGCGAAGAGACCCAGGCGAGCACCTCGTCGTACTTGTCGTCGTATTCGCCGTCGCCACCGCCATCGCCCAGCGGATCGTCCTCGTCGCCAGCGGAACCGCCGTCACCGCTCAGATCGAAGCCGCCTCCGGTCCCATCGAGCGCTTTCATCGCGGCGGGGTCGTATTGCGGCTCGCCTTGCTCCGCCCAAGACTGCATCACGGCCGCGATCTCGGGCTCCGAAACCCACGGGCCGTGGTGGCGTTGAGGTTTGGACACCCCGGGCGCCAGGAAGAGCATGTCGCCTTGCGCGAGCAGGCGCTCGGCGCCCGCGTCGTCGAGGATGATGCGCGAATCCATTTTGCTGGCGACCTTGAAACTGATCCGACCCGGGATGTTCGTCTTGATGAGGCCGGTGACGACGTCCTTGCGCGGGCTCTGCATCGCGAGGACCAAGTGGATGCCGCAGGCACGGGCCATCTGCGCCAGGCGCACGACCGCTTGCTCGACGTTTTGCTTGTCGACGGCCATCAGGTCGCCGAACTCCTCGACAACGATCACGATGTAAGGTTGCGCGGCATAATAGTATTGCTCGGGCTTGCGGTTCTCCCGCTCGGCCGCCTCGTTGAATTTCTCGTGCTCTTCGACCTGCTGCTTGGTGAACGCCTCGCAGATCTCGTTGAACTGCTCGATGCCGCGGGCGCCGAAGCGGGACATCGAGCGATACCGTTTCTCCATCTCGCGAATCGCCCACTTGAGCGCCGTGACCGCTTTGCGCGGCTCTCGGATCGGCGGCATCAGCAGGTGCGGCACGGCGCTGAACGCCGCGAGATCGACTTGCTTCGGGTCGACGAGGATCAGGCGGAGCGTCTTCGGCGAGTGGCGGAAGAGCAGCCCGGTGATCGCGCCGACCACGAAAACGGATTTGCCAGAGCCCGTGGTCCCGGCGACCAGCAAATGCGGCATCTTGCGCAGGTCGACGACTTTCGTTTCGCCGTCGGCCTGGCGACCGAGCGCGAGCGGCAGCTTCATCTTGTCGGACCAGAACTCTTCGTGCGCGAGGATGTCCTTCAGGTAAACGGTCTCGCGGAACGAATTCGAGGTTTCGATGCCAACCACGTCGCGACCGGGGATCGGCGCGATGATCCGGACCGATTCGCTCGAGAGGGCGAGCGACAAGTCGTCAGCGAGTTCCGTGATCTTGGATATCTTCACGTCGGCCGACGGCTTGAATTCGTACATCGTGACCGCGGGTCCAGGTTTCGCGCCGCGGACTTCGCCACGAACCGCGAACTGCGCGAGTTTGTCGACCAGTATCTCGGATTTGCGCAGGATCTCGCGCTCGTCGACGCGGGTCCGGGACGCGGGTGGGTCTTCGAGCACCGAGATGTCGGGCAACTTCCAGTTCTCGACCCGCCGCTCGATCTTGGCCGTCATCTTCACCCGGCGGCGAGGCACGGGGCCACCGGCCGGAGACGCTGAAAGCGGGCGGCTCCCGGCTTCTGCTCCGCTCGTCCCGGCGCCGTCATCATCGGCTTCGAGTCCGAAAAACCGCGCCGCGCGCCCAGTGATCCTGGACGCGACCGATCCCTCCTCGTCTTCCGCACCGGCTCCATCTCCGCCCGCCCCGCCCTCGGCTCCCGCCCTGGAGGCTGAGCCGAGAAGGGGAAAACGAAATTTCGCCGGCGCAGCGGGCGTCGCTCCGGATGCGGCGCTCGCGGACAACGGCGCCGGCAGCGGAGCGAAGCCGGAGAAGAGCCGCTTGATCCTCAGTTTGTCGACGACCTCGAATGCCAGCAGACGCGACGAAGCGAACAGCTCGCGCAGGCCGCGCTCGGTGTAAAATACGAGCAGCACGAGCGCGACGCTCCAGAGGATCACCGAGACGCCGAGGCGGTTGAAAACCGCGACCAAGCCTTTGCTGACGACGAGGCCGACCGCGCCGCCGAGGGGCACATGCCGATCGAACACTTTCGCATCGGGGAAGTACAACGCCAACAGGCTCGAAAGCGTCACGAGCAGCAGAACCGCCCAAAGGGCCCGGGCGCCGATGAACGGCGCCGGCCGGCTCTTGAGAGCGCCCCATGCCATTCGGCCCGCGACCGCGACCAGGAGCCATGCGGAAACGCCCCAAAGCTGATAAAAAATATCCGCTAAAAAGCTGCCGAAGTAACCGCAGTAGTTATGGACCTCGAGACCCGTGCCGATGGAATTGAAAGACGGGTCCGTCGGTCTGAAACTGACCAAAGCCAGCCCCAGAAACACGCCGGTGGCGACCCAGATGATGCCTATGATATCGCGCTGGAACCGCTGAAAGAAAACACTCATGCACTCAGTGTAAAAGAGCGTTAAATCCGCGCCTAGTCTGGCTTTTCCGCTCTTGACTTTGGTCCCTTCGGTTCCTAGAGTCCGCGCTCGCGCGGCACGCATCAGCATCGGGAAAGCACCCAAAAAGGCCTCAGCGAGAAACGCGGTTTTTTTGAACGGCGCGCAACCGGTGGTTCAGCTAATGAGCGCACGCCGCGGGCGAGAGAACCTTCCCGTTGGCGGGAGGGGCAACGGAGGATCCGGCGCCATCAGGGATGTCTTCCGGCAAAGTTTTCCCCAGTCGGAGGTCGCGAACCACGGGTTCGCGCGCGTGGTAACGATGACGGAGCTAAAACTCAAGATCAACGAAATCTTCTACAGCATCCAAGGGGAGTCGTCCTACGCCGGCCGACCGACGGTCTTCGTGCGCACCACGGGCTGCAATCTGCGCTGCGGGTACTGCGACACCGTTTACGCCTATTACTCCGGCTCCATGACGACGCTGTCGGCCGTTCTCGCCGAGATCGAAAAGCACAAAACGAAATTCGTCTGCGTGACGGGCGGCGAACCGCTCCTGCAAGACGCCGTCTTGCCGCTGATGACGGAGCTCTGCGACCGCGGCTACAACGTCTCGCTCGAGACGAGCGGGTCGGTCGATTGCTCGGCCGTCGACCCGCGCGTGAAGAAGATCATCGATGTGAAAACCCCTGGCAGCGGAGAGGTCGCGACGTTCGATCGCGCGAATTTGAAATTCATCGATGTCAACACGGAATTCAAATTCGTGATCTGTTCGGAAGAGGACTTCAATTGGTCCGAAAACTTCGCGCGCGAAAACGGGCTTTTCGAACACGGCAATGTGTTATTCAGCCCCTCGTTCGGGCGGGTTGACGAAAAATGGCTTGCCAAAAAAATTCTTTCTGAAAGCTCATCTGCACGCTTGCAACTGCAGCTTCATAAGTATATTTGGTCTCCCCACAGTCGAGGCGTATGAGTCCGATCGCGACGCCTGCCGGCCACCAAAGGCGGGCAAGTCGAGAGCGGTCATTGAACCGTTGGCTTGGCCGACGGCCGGCTGAAGCTTGAGTCGGTGATTTGAATCAGTGAATTGAATCGGTGAGGGGTATGACACCTAGTTTGAATCACTCGGATAATCTTTTTGTCGCGAATCTCCAATCCGTCAGCCTTGAGAAGCTCGTGAAAAGCAAGCTGGAGGTTCTTTTCCAGCAACAGAAAGAAGCGCAGGTCGAGCTGAACGGCCTCTACAACATCGTCATCGAACAAGTCGAAAAGCCGCTCATCGAACTGGCCCTCATGTCGAACAACGGCAACCAAGTGAAGACCGCGCAGGTCCTTGGCATCAATCGAAATACATTGAAGAAAAAAATCGACGCGTACAAAATCCGCGTCCGTCGGGCGAATTGACGCACGCTGGACGCCGGTCGGAACCGCGTTTTTTTGTCATTCCATCCCTCGTTTTCTTGCTCAGTCTTGCATCAGCGGGCCGCCCTGTCGAACGCAACAACGAATAGACCCGCGAATTTGCCCCGCCCCCGGCTTCAGAACCCTAGCCGCGGGGATGGGACACGACGAGCCCGGAAAACCGCTGCTGGCGAGCGTTCCAAGCCCACTGACCTGTGGAACTCCGAGCGAAGTTGGGGGATGATAGCTCCTCTGGGAGCGATGCGAAGGGAGAGCTTGAGCCATGGCGATGCGCGTGCCGCCGCACAATCTGGATGCCGAGATGTCCGTTCTCGGCGGCCTTATGGTGGATCCGTACGCATGGAACGAGATCACGGGGATCATCTCCGAAGACGACTTCTACAAGCAATCCCATCGCCGCGTCTTCTCCGCGATCCAAGATCTCGCGATCCGCTCCCAGCCGGTCGACATCATCACGGTCTCCAATCTGCTCAGCGACCGAAAAGAGCTTGAAGCCATCGGCGGCGCAGCGGCCCTCGCCGACATCATGAACTCGACGCCCACGGCGGCGCACATCGGCACGTACGCGCAGATCATCCACGAAAAAGCGCTGCTGCGGACGTTGATCCACATGAGCGGCGAAATGGTCGAAAAGGCCTACAATGAATCCTACACGGACGTGGAGTCCTTTCTCGACGAGGTCGAAGGCAAGATCTTCTCGCTCGCCGACAAAAAAAAACAGGGCGGCCTCACCGGCGCGGCTGAGCTCATCAAAGCCAGCATCGACAGGCTCACGGAGCTTTCGAGCAAAAACGCGGAATTCACGGGTATCCCGAGCGGCTTCAAACAGCTCGACAAGATGACCTCCGGTTTCCAACCAGGCGAACTCTCGATCATCGCGGCTCGCCCGTCGATGGGCAAAACCGCGTTTTCGCTCAATATCGTCCAGCATGCGGCGATTCATCAGAAAAAATGCGTCGCTTATTTCTCGGTCGAAATGGCCAAAGAGCAGATGATGATGCGCATGCTGGCCTCGGAAGCTCGCGTGAATTTAGGCGACCTGCGCGTGGGCAGCGTCAACGACTCGGCTTGGCCGCGCCTCATCGACAAAGCCGCTAAAATGGCCGAAGCCAAGATTTTCATCGACGACACGTCGAGCATCAGCCCGTTCGAAGTGCGCGCCAAATGCCGGCGCCTCCAAGCCCAGCACGGCCTGGACATGATCGTCATCGATTATCTCCAGCTCATGGATCTCAAAACGAAGGTCGAATCGCGCGAACGGATGATCTCGGAAATCTCGCGCACGCTCAAAGCCATCGCCAAGGAGCTGCGGGTTCCTGTCCTGGCCCTGGCGCAGCTCAACCGGGGGGTCGAAGGCCGCTCAGACCGCCGCCCGATGCTATCCGACCTGCGCGAATCGGGTTCGATCGAACAAGACGCCGACGTCATCATGATGCTGTACCGCGAGGACTACTACGACCGCGACAACCCGGAAGTCCGCGGGCTCTCGGAAGTCATCGTCGGCAAGCAGCGCAACGGCCCCACCGGCACCGTGAAATTGAGGTGGGAAGCGAGCATCGGCCGTTTTTCCAATCTCGAGGACGGCGGCTCCGAGCACCCGCTTCCGCCGCCGCCCACCCCCATCCACATGGGCAAACCACGCAACGTCGCTCCAGGCGCCGGCGCGTGAATCCGGTGCGGAGGCGGGCATGCCGTTCTCCTTGGCTCTTCTGATTGGCGGAATCGCCCGCCCTGGCGCGCGGATGCTCCGAGTCTAGTCCAGAATCACGGATGCAGCCTTGAAATCCGTTGAGCGACCCTTAACCGCTTGCTCAAATCAGGTGTCCAACGAACAGATGGTGGAGCGCGCAGGAAGGTCTAAAAACCTTTCCTGAAGCGATTTTGCGGCCTTTTACAACCACAAGGATGCATGGTGTGGGCGAGCAGTTGCTGATCGACGTCGCGACGGCGACGGGTTTGCCGGAAGAATTGGTCACAAGGGAGCTCGGAAAGCTCATAAAAAAAGCGGGCCTGGACCCAGCCCGCTTGACGCTCGAGGAGCTTCGGCAAGTGCTAGCCGAGTACGTGCAGGACGTGCTCCTCGCGGCGAAAACCGAATTGGCCTCCGCCTCCGGCGAATAATTCTCCCGCCGTTACTGGCGTTCGACCGAAACGGTGACTTCGGCTTCGAGGCCGTCGCCAAGTTTCACGATCGCTTTGTGTTGACCGAGCATTTTGATCGGCTCGTCGAGCACGATGTCGCGACGATCGACCGAAAAACCCGCCTTTTCGAACTCATTGCTGAGATCGTTCGTCGTGACGGCGCCGAACAATTTGTCGGCTTCGCCCGCGGATGCCTTCACGATCAGCTGGACGCCTTGAAGCTTCTTGATCATCTCCTGACGTTCGGCGACCGCTTTCTTCTTTTTCACTTCGGCGACCTTGTGCAGATGCTCGAATTCCTTCACCCGCTTCTCCGTCGCTTCCATGGCGAGCAGGCGCGGAAACAGGTAGTTCCGGGCGAAACCCGGCGTGACACTGACGAGATCGCCGACTTTTCCCAAGTTCTTCACGTCTTTTTGCAAAATGACTTTCATGGCTTTCCCCAATTCTTAAAGTTCAGTAGCTCTTTTTCGCTTCGGTCGTTTTCTTCGCCAGACGCGCGCGGAACTCCAACCAGAAATCCGCGAAACCCAGCAGCGCGACCAGCAGAAACAGCTGGAACGCGATCATGATGTACCAAAATCCCTGCCAAATCGGGCCCAAACGGATCGCTCGGAAGAAGCTCACGACGACCGCTAGGCCCTGCAAGAAGTAGATCACCACCAGCACGTTGAGCGCGTTGAGCGCCAGCGCCTCCGCCCACGGGTGACCATGCTGCAGGAACGCGCCGAGGATCGCAGCCATCGTGAGCCACACGAAGACGTCGGGAACCCGGAACGCGCTCAATGCCGCACTCGTCTTCTGGGGACGCGGCAAGCGGAACCACGAATAACCGCGCCGCTCCCAAATCAACGCGGCCGCCAACGAAAGCACCAACATCACGAGCGCCGCGGACGGCGTCTGCTGCACGAGCGCGTCGACGTTGACGCTCGTTTGCGGATTGACGGCCGTCACCCGGTCCACCCACTCGCCCATCTGCGTTTTCAGCAGAGCGATCAGATCGACTTTCGCGTAGCGGAGCCAACCGGTCAGGGCCACGGCGCCGACGCCCGCCGTGACGGTGATCGCGAGCAGGCCTGCCCCAAAGACGGTCGTCGCATGCCCCTCGAATTCCGAATACGAACCAACCAACACCGCGAACAGCGCGTACGCGACCGCGAACGGCGCGAGTCCCGCGGCGAACAAACCCGCGGCGACGATGGCGTGGCCGGCCCAGAACGGAACGCGTCCGTACGCGCGGCGTACGAGCAGCATCGGCACCGCGCCCAGCACGATGGTGAGGACGGTGAAAGCCGCTCCGCTCGTCATCAGAATGAGGTATTTGGCAAACGAAGGCTTGCGCACGGCCCGACTCAGCCCTCGTCGCTTTCTTCGCCGCCAACGTCTTCGTTGCGCTCAGCGCGGCGGAAGCCACCGCCGCCGCCCTCGTCCCGACGGAAGCCGCCGCCGTCGTCGCGACGCGGGCCACGCGACCCTTGAGCGGCGCGACGGGCTTGGAATTTGGCTTCGCGTTCACGCTCCCGCGCGGCGCTTTCGGCCAAAGCCTTTTTGAAGTTTTCAAGGTGAGTATTGAGGTCAGTGCCATCCTCGAGGCGCGCATGCATGAAACGGACGACGCGGTCGTTGATGCGCATCGTGCGCTCGAGTTCCGCGACCGCTTCCGGCTTCGCCTGGAAGGTCGTATGGAAATAGATGGCTTTTTTCATGCCGTCGATCGGGTTGGCCAGCGTGCGCTTCCCCCACGTATCGAGGTGCTTCACTTCACCGGCGAAGTTCTCGATGATCGACTTGTTACGGCGAAACAGAGCTTTTTGCTCATCTTCGCTGGAATCGGCATGCATCATGATAACGCCCTCGTACGGGCGCAGATTCACGCGCTCGGTCAGTTGCATTCGACATCCTTTCGGTTTTAACAGCCCCAAAGGCCAGTGGGCCTGGAGCAAGGATTATGTGGTGGTCAAAAACCTCGTCGGGTTTACCATGAGTTGACGCACTCGACAAGCGACCCGCCGTTGTATTCGCCTGGTGAAAAGCGCGATAATCATAGCGTCTATGCAGTTGTTTTTTGAGATCACCGACGGTGATCGCCAAGGCGCTCGATTTCAAATCAAACCGGGGCTGAGTATCGGTCGCCGCAATGCCGATATTTTATTGCGGGATTCGAAGGTTTCAAGCCGCCATGCAATCATCGAAAGTCGTGAGAATGACTCGCTTTATTTGGTCGATAAAGGCTCTTCGAATGGCTTGAAAATCGACGGGCAAAAGGTGCCTGACGTTCTTTTGGTGCCAGGCGTCAAAGTCCAGCTTGGGCGCACTTTCTTGCAAGTCATCGACATGGAAGTCGCCGCCATCGATCTAGGAGCCGAGGTCATCGAAACGTGGCCTGAGGCCCTTCAGCGAATCGTCTTGCTCGCCAAAACCAAAAGCAAACCGGAAAAGCGCGAAGTCACCGCTTTCAACCCCATGGTGACGCTGAAGTTTTTGCAAGGCCCGCAGACCGGCACCGAATGGAAGCTCGGGTACGGCCCGCGCGCCGTGGGCTCGGCATCGCTGGACCTGCAACTCGATGACGTTTCGGCCCCTGACGTCTGCTTCGAACTCATCCCCAAGCGCTCCGGCCCGGCTTTTCGAACCGCGCACCCGGATCTCGTTAAACTCAACGGACGCGAATTCCGAGAAGAGGACGTATCCGACGGCGACATCATCGAGATACGAAAAACCCGCATCCAAATCCTGCTGACGGACGAGTGACGGCTCCGATGAACGACGTGGTCAAGCGCACCGGGACATTCGAAAGCTTCGACGGCACGCCGATTTACTACGAGGTGCGCGGCACCGGCCGCCCGGTCTTTCTGTGCTACGGGATCGCCTGCCTGATGAACCACTGGACGCATCAGGTGAAGCATTTTTCCACACGCTACCAGACGATCCTCCTCGACTATCGCGGGCACCACCGCAGCCCCGTTCCGGAAAACCGCGAGCATATCAACCTTGACGCCCTCTGCCTCGACGTCAAAGGGCTCGCCGACCACCTCGAGATCCGCAACGCGAGTTTCTGGGGCCACAGCCTCGGAGTGCAGGTCCTTCTGCGCCTCTACGACATGCACCCGGAGCTGATCGCCAACATGGTGTTCATCAACGGCTTCGCCTCCAACCCCATCAAAGGGATGTTCGGCACCGACGCCATCGCCTCGCTGTTCGAAGTCATCAAGGAAGGTTACAAGTTCCTGCCCGACACGTTCAGCTACCTCTGGCGCTGGGGCGTCGAGAACCCGCTGTCGATCCCGTTGTCGGCCCTCGCGGGCGGTTTCAACCTGAATCTCACCAGCCTCAAGGATATCGAAGTCTACGCCCGAGGCGTCGCCTCCATGGACTTGAACGTTTTTATATCGTTGTTCGAACAAATGATGAAATACGACGCGACGCCAGTGCTCGATCGCGTGAAGGCGCCAACCCTGATCATCAGTGGCAACAAAGACGGAGTGACGCCTCCCCACCATCAGGACGTCATGCATAAGCGCATCAAAGGCAGCCAACTCCTGCGCGTGCCGTACGGCAGCCATTGCACGCAACTCGACTTACCCGAGTACGTGAATCTGCGCATCGAACGCTTCCTCGACGAACTCGCCTACAAGTGACGCGCGCCTTCGTGCCGAGGCACGCGCCGAACCCGGGCTGGCCGGAAAGGCGTCGAACGCCTTCTCGCCCTATTCGAAAACGACTTTGTCGGCCATGAAGCCGTAGCCGTTGTTCGAACTGTCACTGGTGAATTCCAGGTGAATCGTATCGCCGTCGGCGACGGGGGAATAGTGACCGTCGCGACGCCCGCTCCATGTGCCGAGCTTCTCACCGGCGGCGTTCGTGAAAACGACTTTGTCGTAACCGGCTTCGGTTTCGAATTGCTTGAAAAACAATGAGACGCGCTTCGCTCCCGGGGCCCGAACCGTCCATCTCTGCGTCGTGCCTTCGACGTACGGGTGCGCGGTCTCGATGACCTCATCGCGGCTCTCGGTCCACATGGACGGGTCATTCCCATCCGGCGGCGCCTTGATGTTGACGAGCGCATAGAACGCATCGACGACGCCGGCGCTCGCGACGCGGCCTTTCAGTGCCGAAAGCGGTTTCGAAGTCGAGATGAGTCGGTGCTTCACCTCGTCGTACGCCATGCGGGGGTTGTACGCGAGCATGAGCGCGACGACGCCGGTCACATGGGGCGTGGCCATGGATGTGCCGGAATAGGTGTCGGTGCCGCCGGGGACGGTGCTCAGGATGTTGTGGCCTGGAGCCGCGACGTGCACGGATTTAGAGCCGTAGTTGGAGAAATAAGCGAGGTCGCCCCGATTGTCGACCGCCGCCACCGAGACGACGTTGTCGACGTCGTAGGAGGCTGGGTACGAGGGACGCCGATCGTTGTCCGATGCATCGTTCCCAGCCGCCGCGACGAAGACGATGCCGGCGCGGCCGGCGCGCCGGATCGTTTCTTTGAGGATCTCGGAATACCCTCCCCCGCCCCAGGAGTTGTTCATCACGTCGACGCCCATGGTGACCGCATAGTTGATCGACTTGATGGCGTTGGCCAACGTGCCGCCGCCTTCATTGGCCAAGAATTTGATCCCCATGATGGTGACGTTCCAGTTGACGCCGACCAGGCCTTTGCCGTCGTCGCCAGCCGCGCCGATCGTGCCCGCGCAGTGCGTGCCGTGGCCATTGTCATCCATCGGGTCGCCGTCGCCATTGACGAAATCGTAGCCGTGGATGTCGTCGATGTAGCCGTTTCCGTCGTCATCGACTCCAGGGAGACCGTTCTTCTCCATTTGGTTGACGAATATGTTCGGAGCGAGGTCGGGATGGGTGTGATCGACGCCCGTGTCGATGACCGCGACCAGGACGTCTTTCGACCCGGTGGTGATGTCCCAAGCCTTTTCCGCCCCGACATCGACGTTGCCCAGGCCACGCATGCCCGCGGAGTCGAGCGCACCGCTGTTCTTGAGGCCCCAAAGCTGCCCGAACCCAGGATCGTTCGGGACTTTATTGAAACGGTAAATGTAATTGGGCTCCACGCGCGCGATCGCCGAGTTCCGCGAAAGCGCCTTCAGAGCGGCGGCCGGACCGCCATCATGGCTTTTGCGGACAACTACGATGTCGTCCTGGACCCTGTCGACGACCGGCGCGCCGATGAGCGAGGAGACCGATCTGATGTTCATATCTCCGATCGGAGCTTTCAACTGCACGACGTACTCGCCGGGTACCGACTCGAGCCTTGGATTTCTCTTGGACTGGTCTTTGGGCCCGACCGCGAGCGCGACCGAGACGCCGCTGATCACGAGGCCGATCAACAGCAGCTTCGCCCAACCCGCCCTTGGCATGAGTTCGCTTTTTCCTCCGTGAAAATCGACTCGAGTCATAGATGACACCTCCTGGTGGCCCACGAACGCTAACGATCCCGTGCACGTACCGCATGTCGCTGCACAGATAAAATTCAAGTGGTTCCAAAATGGTACTCTGCGATTAGGGACCGCCTAACAATGAATCAGACGTCCCATAAAAAACTGGTTCAAGGGGTAGGTGGTGCGAAGGTCAACGCGCTCTGGAAACCGCGCGTTTCGTGGTGGCAGGGATCTCATCGGTTGCGACAAGGTCGCGAAGATCAAAGCTGAGCTGTCCAGATGCGTTCATGCGGCTTTCGTCCCGCGCCGTTTTCCGCGCGCGCGCCGACAGTGCTTCGACGCCATACGCTTCACGGATCAAGTTTCTTAAAAACGCTTCTTGAGCCCCTTGCGGAGCGTTCGGGTTGAATCCCAGTTCCTTCATCAAGTCGCCCAGCTTCTTCATCACAACCCTCTAGGTTTTGATGTATCGGTGATCGGCTGGATGAACTTGATGATGCGGAAAGCTGTGCTCGGGCGAAGATGTCTTCCTATTTTCTAAGACGCCAAACCCGAAACGATCGGTTACGGGATCGAATAAATCCCCTGAATGACGCATCTGGCCGACGCCTGATAAAACACAGCCGCCCGCGCTTGAAAGCGTGTCTTGTGGACAATCAGGTGGAAATCAAAAAATCCGGTGCTCCGCGAGAACCTTGGTCGAGGCTCGGATCCCGTTCATTGTCAAAACCACTGATTAACGAATGGCGGCATCCCAAAGAGAAAATCTCAGGTCCGTTTCTTTATGGACGCTTTTGCATACTCTCTATTCATTCTCACGATGTTCTCGAAGCTGATGTCTTTCGGGCAAGCGACCGCGCACGCACCCGTGTTGCTGCAATTGCCGAAACCAAGTTCCTGCATCTTATCCATCATCGCCAAGACGCGTTCGTTGTGCTCGGATCGCCCCTGCGGCAATAAAGCGAGATGACCGACTTTGGCTCCGACGAACAGCATCGCCGAACCGTTGGCGCACGCGGCGACGCACGCCCCGCACCCGATGCAGGCCGCGGCATTGAACGCTTGATCCGCGTCGACTTTCGGGACAGGCAAGGCGTTCGCGTCAGGCGCGTTGCCCGTGTTCACGCTGACGTAACCGCCGACCGCGATGATCTCGTCGAAGGACGTGCGATCGACCGACAAGTCTTTGATCACCGGAAAGGCGTTCGCTCGGAACGGCTCCACCACGATCGTGTCGCCGTCGTTGAACTTGCGCATGTGCAGCTGGCACGTCGCCGTCGAGCGCTCCGGGCCGTGCGGGTTACCGTTGATCACCATCGAGCACGAACCGCATATGCCCTCGCGGCAATCGTGGTCGAAGGCGATCGGATCCTCGCCCCCCTTGATCAGGCGCTGGTTGACGACATCGAGCATCTCAAGAAAAGACGCGTCCGTGCTGATGCCGGTCGCATCGTAGTCTTCGAAACGACCGCCGGTCGCGGCGTCTTTCTGACGCCAGACTTTGAGTTTCAGATCGATCGTGCTTTGGGACGCTCCGCCCATGGCTCTCAACTCCTTGCAAGGCCCGCCCCGCGGGCTCTCCTGATTGGAACGGCTCGCTCCGCGAGCTTTCTTCCTTACTTGTAGCTCCGGGTGGCCAATTTCACGTTCTCGAAGGTGAGCGATTCCTTGTGCAACTCCTGCGGACGGGCATCGCCCTTCCACTCCCAGCCCGCGACGTAGCAGAAATTGGCGTCGTCGCGTTGAGCCTCGTTGTCGGGCGTTTGGTATTCCTCGCGGAAGTGACCGCCGCACGACTCGTCGCGATGGAGGGCGTCGCGCGCCATGAGCTCTCCGAGCTCAATGAAATCGGCGACACGGCCCGCTTTTTCCAATTCTTCATTGACCGTGCCCGTCGCCTCGCCCGGGACGCGCAGATCGTTCCAGAATCGCTCTTTGACCTTGCCGATCTTTTCGATCGCGAGCTTCAGGCCGTCTGAATTGCGCGACATGCCGACATATTCCCACATGATGTGGCCGAGTTCCTTATGGATATCGTCCGCCGTGCAGGAGCCCTTGATCGACATGAGCTTGGCGACGCGCGCCTCGACGTCGGAACGCGTCGCCTTGAACGCCTCGTGGTCGGTCGTGATCTTCGGCAGGGCGGCGGATGCGAGATAATGGCCGATCGTATAAGGGATGACGAAATAGCCGTCCGAAAGGCCTTGCATCAGGGCGCTCGCGCCCAAGCGGTTGGCGCCATGGTCGGAGAAGTTCGCCTCGCCAAGGACATGTAGACCAGGCAAATTGCTCATCAGGTTGTAATCGACCCAAAGCCCGCCCATCGTGTAATGCGAGGCCGGGTAAATCCGCATCGGGACCTTATAAGGATTCTCGCCGGTGATTTTCTCGTACATCTGAAACAGGTTGCCGTAGCGCTCGGAGACGACGTGCTCACCAAGACGCTTGATCGCGTCTCGGAAATCGAGATACACGGCTTGGCCGGATGGGCCGACGCCGCGCCCCTCGTCGACGCGGAATTTCGCCTGGCGCGAGGAGACGTCGCGGGGCGCGAGGTTGCCGAAGCTCGGGTACACGCGCTCGAGGTAATAGTCGCGTTCATCGTCGGAGATCTGCTCGGGTGAGCGTTTGTCGCCCTTCGATTTCGGCACCCAGACCCGCCCGTCATTGCGCAACGATTCCGACATGAGCGTCAGCTTCGACTGGTAATCGCCCGAAACCGGAATGCACGTTGGATGGATCTGCGTGAAACAGGGGTTGCCGAAATAAGCGCCTTTTTTGTGCGCGCGCCAGATCGCCGTCGCGTTCGACTGTTTCGCGTTCGTCGACAGGTAAAAGACGTTGCCGTAACCGCCGGTCGCTAGGATCACGCCGTCGCCGGCATGGGACTCGATCTCGCCCGTGCGCAGATTGCGCGTGACGATGCCGCGCGCGGCCCCGTCGATGACGACGAGCTCGAGCATCTCACGGCGCGTGTAGAGCTGCACGCCACCGGCTTCCACCTGACGCATCATCGCCTGGTAAGCGCCGATCAAAAGCTGCTGGCCTGTCTGGCCGCGAGCGTAGAACGTGCGCGAAACCTGGGCCCCGCCGAAGGAGCGGTTGGAGAGCGTGCCTCCGTATTCGCGCGCGAAGGGCACGCCCTGCGCCACGCACTGATCGATGATGTTCGGCGAAATCTCCGCCAAACGGTGCACGTTGGCTTCGCGAGCGCGAAAGTCGCCGCCTTTGACCGTGTCGTAAAACAAACGGTGAACCGAATCCCCGTCGTTTTGGTAATTCTTCGCCGCGTTAATGCCGCCTTGCGCCGCGATCGAGTGCGCACGCCGGGGCGATTCGTGGATACAGAACACTTTCACGTTGTAGCCGAGCTCGGCAAGCGTCGCCGCGGCCGAAGAGCCCGCCAGACCCGTACCCACCACGATGAGCGTGAACTTCCGCTTATTGGAGGGATTGACGAGCTTCATGTTGAATTTGTGGTTCGTCCACTTCTCTTCGATGGATCCGGGCGGAACTTTGCCGTCAAGAATCGCCATTGCGTGTTCCTCTCTTACCGCGCTTCCGCGAACAGATAGACGTACAGGGGCTGCGAGATGAATCCAGCCGCCACGACGACCGCGTAAACGTAACCGAGCTTACTGAGCCAGTCCGAATATTTCGGATGATAGAAGCCGAGCGACGCGAACGCGGAATAGAAGCCATGACTCAGGTGGAAGCCGACTCCGATCATGCACAGAACATAGCCGAAAACGTACGCTGGGCTCTGGAAAACGTCGACGATCAAACGGTGCAAGTCACGCATCTGCACGCCGTCCACGGTCGTCACGTAGCCCGCCTCGACGCCAGGGCCGTACTTGAACGTGATCAGGTGATAGATGATGAAGACGAGGATCAGCGAACCATGGAACGCCATCCATTTCGATTGGAAACGCGCCGCCTTTTCGCCGTTGGTCGGCATCGCGTACCGTGTTTGGCGGGCCTCGACGTTCTCGAACTTGAGCTTCAGGCCGTAGAACACGTGCGCGAGCAACGTCACGACGAGACCGGCTTCGGCGAGGTACAATAGCGGATTCGAAGTGAGGGCGTAGCTGTACTTGTTGTACGCGTCGGAGCCCGCGAAAATCAGGAGATTGCCCAGCATGTGCGAAAGAACGAAACCGCTCCAGATAAGGCCGGTAAGGCCCATCAGCTGCTTTCGACCGATCGAGGATTTCAGATAATTCACGATTGACCTCTGCTGACGAAGCGGCCGCCGGTCAGCCCTCGTCTAAAAGACTCGCCCTGTTCAGAAAACAATTCCCGAATAACTGCTCTAATAACCGGCACTTGACGAAGACCGTTGTACTCCCGCGTTCGGCCCCTGTCCAACGCTAATCGAAAACCTTTTGAGACGGCGCCTGAGCAACGGCGCATTCTGAAAATCCGCCTCGCATCGCATTTTTCGGATTCGGAACCTTTGCCTAGCCGCAGCTTCTTTGCGATAAACGGGGCCGAACGGGGGAGCCAATGAAAGTCTTCGTTTGCATCAAGCAAGTGCCCGACACGGAAACAAAAATCAAAATCCGCGCCGACGGCAACGGCATCGACGCCACCGGCATCAAATGGGTCATGAACCCGTACGACGAGTTCGCGGTCGAAGAAGCGATCAAGATGAAAGAGAGTGGCACGGCCAGTGCCGTCACGGCCGTCGGCCTGGGCCCGAAAGCGCGCGTGAGTGAAGCGCTGCGCACAGCGCTCGCCATGGGGGCCGATGACGCGATCGTCATCGACGCCACCGAAGACATGGACAGCTACGCCACCGCGAAAGCCCTGGCCGCGGCGATCAAAGCCGAAGGCGATGGCAAGTTCATCCTGACCGGCAAACTCGCCATCGACGACAACCAGGCCGCGGTCAGTCAGATGATCGCGGAATTCCTCGGCCTCCCGCACGCCACGGTCGTTTCGAAACTCGAGTACGGCGACAACCAGGTCACCGCCGAGCGCGAAGTCGAGGGCGGTACGCGCGAGATCGTGCAACTCACCTTGCCCGCGGTCGTCGGCGCCAACAAAGGCCTGAACGCCCCACGTTACGCGAGTCTGCCGGGCATCATGAAGGCCAAGAAAAAGCAGATCAAGGAAATCGCCTTGAGCGCCCTGGATTCCAACGCTGGCGAATTGCGCGTGAAATTCCAAGATTACCAGCTTCCGCCGGAGAAACCGCCGGTCAAAGTCATCCAAGGCGACGCCGCTCAAACCGCCGCTCAACTCGTCAAGCTTCTCCGCGAAGAGGCCAAAGTCATCTAAAAACAACGGCTCAAAAGGGATCCCGGACATGTCCATCGTCACCGTCTTCACCGAATTCACCAACGGCCAACTCAAAAAGGGCGCCCTCGAGCTCCTGACAGCCGCGCGCTCCTCTGGCAATAAAGTCCAGGCGATCGCGCTCGGAAGCGGCGCGGGCCGGATCGCCGATCAACTCGCGCAATATGGCGTCGATGAGGCGTTCCTCGGCGACAACGCGGCCTTCGATGACTACAACCCAGAGATTTTCGCGGCCGCCGTCGCGCAGATCCTCGAAGCGCAGAAACCGGCGATCGCGCTCGCCTCATCGACCATGCTCGGCCGCGATCTCTTCCCGCGCGTGGCCGCGCGCCTGAAGACAGGCGTCGCCAGCGACTGCACGGAACTCACGATCTCCGGCGACGGCGTCCAAGCGCGCCGCCCGATGTACGCGGGCAAATGCACCGCAGCCGTCGTGTTCGAGAACAGTCCCGTCAAAATGGTGCTGATGCGCCCGAACCAACTGCCGGCCGGAACGCCCGAAGGCAAAAAGAACGTGGTCGTTCACCAGGTTCCCACGCCTACCTTGGATCTCAAGACGCTCGTCAAGCAGATCGTCAAGGGCGCCAGCGAAAAGCTCGACCTCACCGAGGCGAACGTCATCGTCGCCGGCGGCCGCGGCATGCGTGACGCCGCGAGCTTCAAGCTCCTGCACGATCTCGCCGAGGTGATCGGCGCGACAGTCGGCGCCTCCCGCGCGGTCGTCGACGCCGGCTGGGTCCCCCATGGGATGCAGGTCGGCCAGACCGGTAAAACCGTCGCCCCCACTCTGTACATCGCGTGCGGCATTTCGGGCGCGATCCAGCATTTGGCCGGCATGAGCGGCAGCAAAGTGATCGTGGCGATCAACAAAGACGCCAGCGCGCCGATCTTTCAGAAAGCCACGTACGGCCTCGTCGGCGATGTCTTTGAAGTGTTGCCGCTGTTGACCGCCGAATTCAAGAAGCTCCTCCACTGACCCCGCCGATCGACAAGAACCGATGATTCGCGCCCGCGTACTGCCGTTGCTGATATTCTGGACGTACCGGGCGCTGGCTGCCACCTGGCGGGTACGCATCCATCATTCCCCCGCTTTCGCGGCCAAGCTACACGGCGGCGAACCCGTCGTTTTCGCGCACTGGCACGGCGACGAACTCGCGATTCTGCATTTGCTCAAGCCTTACCGCGCCTGCGCGATGGTCTCGACCAGCAAAGACGGCGAGATCATGGCCGAAGCGATCCGCCTGCTCGGCGCGAAGACCTCGCGCGGCTCGAGTACGCGCGGCGGAGTCACGGCCCTCAAAGGGATCCTGCGTTTGGCGAAAGACGGTTGGCGGCCGAGCGTCGCCGTCGATGGCCCGAAAGGCCCGTACCATGTCGTGAAACCCGGCGTGTTCGAAATCTCGAAACTCATCGGCGGGGGAGTCGTCCCGCTCGCGGCACACGTCGCGCGCGCGCACGTTTTTCAAAAGGCCTGGAACAAAACGTATCTGCCCCTGCCGTTCACGCGCATCCAGATCGTCTTCGCCGACCCTCTTCCGGTCGTTGGTCGGGAGGACGACGCGCACGATCCACACCTCGCCGCGCGCCTGGAATCGGCTCTAGCTAATGCGCAGCAGAAGGCCCGCAATCTCATTGCGACCCCCTGATTTCTCCTTTAGCCTTTTAAGAAGATCTTCCAAGGAAATAAAGGGGTTAAGGTCATGATGCGGAATTTCGTCGCCTTGGCTTTTGTCATCGCTACCGCGCCCGCGATCGCGCAGGACAAAACACAAGACCACATCGTCGCCACGGTCGGCGAAAAAAAAATCACTCTCAAAGAGTTCAACGGGAAATACGAGGAGGTCCTCAAACAGACGATCAACCCCCCGTCCCGCGAACTTTTCCTCGAAGATCTCGTGCGTTACGAAATGGGCGTCCAAGAAGCGAACAAACGCCAATTGGAGTCCGACCCGATCGTCAAAGAGCGCATCCGCCAAGAAATGTACAAGGGCCTGATCGAGCGCGAACTCGGCAAACGCATCTCGGATATCAAGGTCAACGAATCCGAGATGAAAAGCTACTACAGCAAAAACCCCGAGATCCGCACGAGCCACATCCTTATTGAATTCAAACCCGACGCGACGGCCGAGCAGCGCGCCGCGGCCAAAGCCCGCGCTCAGGAAATTCACGACGAAATCAGAAAGAGCAAGCGGCCGTTCGAGGAACTGGTCGCCCTGTACTCCGACGACGTGCTCAGCAAGAAAAACGGCGGAGACGTAGGTTGGCAGAGTGGTATGACCCTGGTGCCGAATTACTACCAGGCGATCCTGAAAATGAAAGTGGGCGAGGTGAAGGGTCTCATCGAGACCCAATACGGCTACCATGTCGTGAAAGTGACAGGACGCCGCGGTTACGCCGACGCCAACAAGCGCCAAATCCGAGCGGCGGTTTTCGACGAAAAGCGCAAAACGCTTTTCGATGAGTACTTCGCGAAGCTGCGCAGGAATTACAAAGTCGAAATGAACAAAGCCGCCTTGAAATGACTCGCGCCTTCAAGGTCGCAACCGATCGTCTCCATCGAAACGAGGGCCGTACAGCCCTCGTTTCTCGTTTCTTGCCGGCCGCATTGGCGGCGTTCCTCGCCACCGGCTGCTTCAGCCAAAAACACGTCATCGGCGCCAAAACCGTTCTCAAGGTCAACCAGACGGAAATCACGACTCAGGAGTTCAGCGACCGCCTGGCCAAGCGCCTGAAAGGCCTCGACGCCCTCCACGTCAAGGACGACGGTAATCTCAACCGCGCCAAGGAGCAGACGATCGAGTCCTTCGTGCTTGAAGCGCTGGTCAGGGACTTCGCCAAAACCGAAGGCATTTCGATAACGCCCGGCGAACTCGAAAAGGAAGTCTCGGAGATTCGTTCGAAGTATCCCGACGACAACGCCTTCCGCCGCGCGCTCGCCGATGAAAACCGGCCGCTCGACGCCTGGAAGCGAGATCTTGAATTCACCCTGCTCCACAAAAAAGTCTTGGCTCGCCTGATGAGCGGAGTACCGGCCCCGACCGAAGCGGAACTGAAAACGTACTACGAGGAAAACCGCAAGCTTTTCGAGCGACCGGCTCGTATTCAACTGCGTCAAATCGTGCTCGAAACAGAAGATAACGCGAAGCGTATTCTCGATGAGCTCAATTCTGGCAAAACATTCGAAGGCCTCGCCCGAAAATTTTCAGTGGCGCCTGAAGGCGAAAACGGAGGCGTCACCGGTTGGATCGAAAAAGGCACTCTCGAGATTTTCGACAACGCGTTCAAACTGAATGTCGGCCAGCGCAGCAAAATCATCAAGAGCCCTTACGGTTGGCATATTTTTGAAGTTCTCAAAAAAGAACCCGAAGCCCGTTTGAACTTCGATCAGGCGAAAGATAGGATACGGGGCCTGGTTATGGAGCGTCGGGAGCAGGGGACTTTCTCCGCTTGGCTCGAGCAGCAAATCAAAAAGTCCGCTATTCTCCGCAACGACGCGCTCATAAAGGCCATCCAAGTCACGACCCGGGGGTCCTGATGCGCTTTGCGGCTCTTTTCTTCGCGTGCTCACTGTCGCTCGTCGCGAGCGCCGACATCGTCGAGCGCATCGTCGCTATCGTCAACAACGAGATCATCACGCTCTCCGACGTCAATAAATACGCCGAACGCCTAAAGAGCGGCGGGCTCACCGACGATCTGCTGATCTCGGACGAAGCGACGAAGAGCGCCGTGCTCGCGGACCGAGATAAGCTTCTGCAGAAAATGATCGATGAAAAGCTCATCGACTCCGAGGTCAAACGCCAGAACCTGCAAATTCCCATCGAGCGGGTGGAGCAGGAGATCCGCACGATCGCCAAACGCAACGGCCTCACCCGCGATCAACTCAAAGAGGAGATCACGGGACGCGGCGTTTCGTTCGCCCAATACCAGGATTTCCTCAAAACGGGCCTCGAACGCCAGTCCTTGATCGAAAAAGCGGTCGCCTCAAAGATCAAACTCACCGAGCAAGACATCCTCAACCATTACGCCCAGACCTCCGTGGGCGGCGGACAGGCGTTCGAGTACACGCTCGCGCACGCGCTGTTCCTGAAAAGCAAGGGCGGCGCGACGGCCGCCAGGCAACGCGCGGAACTGTTTTTGCGCCGCTTGAAGGAAGGCGGTAACTTCGAAAAACTCGCCGGCGAGATGAGCGAAGACCCGAACTTCGAAGCGGGCGGCCTGCTTGGCACGTTCAAAACCGGCGAGTTCATAAAAGAACTCGAACAAGAAGCCCGTACGATGGATGCCGGCGGCGTCAGCGGCGTGATCGAAACCGGATCCGGCTTCCATGTCCTGAAAGTGCTCGGCAAAAAACTCGTGCCCGACCCCAGGTTCGAGCGGGAAAAGGAGCGGATCCACCAATCCCTCTACGAACAGGCCTACCGACGCCAACTCCAATCGTGGCTCGAGCAACTGCGCGTTGACGCGTTCATTCGGATCAACCCGAAGTGAAAAAGCCGCTTCGGATCGCGATTACGACCGGCGACGTCGACGGAATCGGGACCGAAGTCGCCGCGAAAGCTTTGGCACGCATCAAGCCCCGAGCCGGCGTCGCCTATTACCTTTGGCGCTCGCCGCGCACGCCTGCGCGCCATCTGAGCATCATCGACCGGCACTTCCGCCGCTCAACGGTCACCTCCTGGCCCGAGGCCCTCAAAGCCCCGATCGAAAGCCCAAAAACGATCATCGACATCAACTCGAACCTCCCTCCGCCTATCTGGGTGGAAATGACGGCGCAGGCCAGCCACTTCGGCCATATCGACGCGATGGCGACGGCTCCGTTGTCGAAGACGGCGATCGTCTCCGCCGGCCTGCGGGATATAGGCCATACCGATATCCTCAAGAGGCTCACGGGGGTCGAATCCCTTTTCATGGGCTTCATCGGCGATAAGTTCAATGTTCTCCTCGCCACCGGGCACCTACCGATCTCCGGCGTCGCGAGCCGCGTTTCGGCCGCGACGCTGGAAAAAGCGATCCGCGCCGCCGATGACCTGCGCAGGCTTCTCGATAAAAAACGGGCCACGAGGTCTCTTGCCGTCCTAGGCCTCAACCCGCATGCCGGCGAAGAGGGGCTCATCGGCGACGAGGAAAAAGGCGTGCACCGCCCGGTCATCGCGAAGCTCAGAAAAACGGGCTTCAAAATCGAGGGACCGCTCGCCCCGGACGCGGCGTATTTCCCTGCGAACTGGAAGGAATACTCCGTTTACGTCGCCAATTACCATGATCAAGGCTTGATACCGTTCAAAATGATCCATGGCCAAGAGTCGGGAGTGCATATCACGATGGGGCTACCCTTCGTGCGCACGAGCGTCGACCATGGAACGGCAAAAGATATCTTCGGCAAAGACAAGGCCGATGAGTCGTCGATGCGGCTCGCCGTCGAGTGGGCCGTCAAACTCGCGAAAGCGCGTGCCTCGACGGGCGCGGCAGAGGCGGATTGAACGGAACGATGCTGGCGTTCCGTCCAGGAAACGAGGGGGATCATGATCAACGCAGAGATTTTCCGCGAATATGACATCCGTGGCGTCGTCGGTCGCGACTACGACGAAACGTTCGCGTACGCGCTAGGACAGGGCTTCATGGCCTACATGCGCGAACGCGGGGTCACCGGCGACCCGATCATCACCGTCGGAGAGGACGCGCGTCTTTCGAGCCCGGGGATCGCGAAAGCCCTCTCAGAAGGCCTCGCCGCCTGCGGCGCCAAAGTCGTTCGACTGGGGCTCGTGACCACGCCCATCTCGTATTTTTCGATGTTCGAATACCCAGGCGCCAAGGGCGGCGTCATGGTGACCGGAAGCCACAATCCTCCCGAGTACAACGGCTTCAAAATCTCGTTCGGGAAATCGACCATCTTCGGCGAAGAGATCCAGAAACTCCGCCGACTCATGGAACGCGGCCGGTTTCCAGAGGGCCACGGCTCGATCACGGGTCACGACATCTTTCCGGCCTATCTTGCGCGCTATGAAAAAGAATTCGCTTCGATGCCGAAAGTCCCGGTCGTCCTCGATTGCGGCAACGGGGCCGCCGGCTGCATCGTGCGGCGGCTGTTCGAGGAATCCGCGGGGCTCAAACCCGTTATCCTTTTCGAGCAACCCGACGGGCGTTTCCCGAACCACCACCCTGACCCGACGGTCGAAAAGAACCTCAGGGATCTCGCAAAGGCGGTCAAGGAGCACAACGCCGTCTGCGGCATCGGTTTTGACGGCGACGCGGACCGCATCGGCGTCGTCGATCAGAACGGCCGCTTCGTTCCCGGCGACGAGCTGATGGTCGTCGTGAGCCGCGCGATCCTTGCCGAAAAGCCCGGTTCCATCATCGTCGGGGACGTGAAGTGCTCCGACCGCCTCTACGCCGACGTCGCCGAGCGCGGCGGCCGTCCGATCATGTGGAAAACGGGCCACAGCCTGATCAAGGACAAGATCAGGGAGGAAAACGCGCCATTCGGCGGAGAGCTCTCCGGCCACGTCTTTTTCTCTGACCGCAATTATGGCTACGACGATTCCCTTTACGCGGCGCTGAGGCTGCTCGAGATCCTTGGTAAAACCGGGAAAACGATCGATCGATTGCTCGAAGGGCTGCCCTCGGCGTACAACACGCCCGAAATCCGCATAGACACGACAGAAGAGAAAAAACGGTCGATTGTGGCGAAGCTCAAAGAGATTTACAATCGCGACACGGCCGAGCACAAAGTCAACACTATCGACGGCGTGCGAATCAGCTTCAAGAACGGCTGGGCCCTGGCGCGCGCTTCGAACACGCAACCGGTCCTCGTCCTGCGGTTCGAGGCCGATACCCAGGCGGCGCTCGACGAGATCCGTGGGCGCATCGAAGGCGTGGTCAATCCGCTTCTCTGACAGCGCTCTCCGAAGCGGTCATTATGGGTGAGGTTCCATGGACGACGGGCAATTCGAGGGGATCCAGGTCCGCGGCGCGCGCGAACACAATTTGAAAAACGTGAACGTCGACATCCCACGCAACAAGATCACCGTGATCACGGGCTTGAGCGGGAGCGGCAAGAGTTCGATGGCTTTCGACACCATTTACGCCGAAGGACAGCGCCGTTACGTCGACTCGCTCTCGGCTTACGCCAGGAACTTCCTCGACAAACTCAAAAAGCCCGACGTCGATTCGATCTCGGGATTGTCCCCCGCGATAGCGATCGACCAGAAATCCGTCGGCCTCAATCCCCGCTCCACCGTTGGAACGGTCACCGAGGTTTACGACTACCTGCGCCTCCTGTTCGCGAGAGTCGGAGAGCCCCGCTGTCCGATCCACAAAATCCCCGTCGCGGCGCAGACACCCGACCAGATCATCGCCGATATCGAAAACAAGCCGCCGGGCACACGGCTTTACGTGCTCGCTCCCTATGCGCAAGGCAAAAAGGGCGAGTTCATGAATGAGTTCCAGAAGTGGCTGCGACGCGGGTTCGTAAGCGCGAAAATCGACGGCAAGTTCACGGATCTCGAAAAAGCGAAAAAGCTCGCAAAGACCAAGACCCATGACATCGACATCGTGATCGACAAACTCGTCATCAAGGACGGCATCCGCGGCCGCCTGGCCGAAAGCGTTCACACGGCCCTCCAGTACGGGAACGACCGCGTGGCCATCGAAACCGCCAAAGGCGATCGCAAGACTTATTCGATCCATTCGGCCTGCCCGGCTTGCGGCTTCAATTTTCCGGAAATCGAGCCGCGGCTTTTCAGTTTCAACAATCCGCGCGGAGCGTGCGAGACTTGCGGCGGCCTAGGGACGGTCGACATCCAAGAAGTACAGGACACCCGATACGCCAACGGCGAAAGCGGAGACGCGCAAAAACTCAGCGTCCGCTACCGCTTGTCCGATAAAATCGCCCGCGGGACCGAAGAGAACGAAGACGGCGAAATCGACCAACTCGCGATCCGCGTTTGCCCCGACTGCGATGGCACGCGTCTGCGACCCGAGCCACGCAACGTCCTGATCGCCGGGCAAACCATCACCGAACTCGCGGCATTGTCCGCTAAAGACCTGCGTGAAACCCTCAAGAAGGCCGTCTGGCCCGATCGCGAAAAGACCATCAGCGAGAAAGTCCTCAAGCAGATCGATTCGCGGTTGAATTACCTGGTGCGCGTTGGCGCCGGCTACCTGAGCCTCGATCGCCCCACTCGAACGCTTTCAGGCGGGGAAGGCCAACGGATCCGGTTGGCGACGCAGGTCGGGTCCTCGCTCGTCGGCGTTCTCTATGTGCTCGATGAACCGAGCATCGGACTGCACCCTCGCGATCATCATCGGCTCCTGGACATCCTGCGCGACTTGCGCGAACTCGGGAACACGATCCTGATGGTCGAACACGACGAGGACACGATCCGTTCGGCCGACCATATCGTCGATCTCGGCCCACGCGCGGGCGTCTTGGGAGGCGACGTCATCGCCGCGGGAACCCCCGACGAGATATCCGGGAACGAGAGGAGTCTCACGGGCCGCTACCTGGCGGGGACCGATTCGATCCCAGTCCCTAAAGAACGCCGCAAAGGCAACGGACAGGTCTTGGGCTTGGAGGGAGCCGCCGGCAACAACCTCAAGAACATTTCCATCGAGATCCCTCTCGGCACGTTCACGGCGGTCACCGGCGTTTCCGGAAGCGGCAAGAGCACGCTCATCATGGATACCCTCTATCGGATCCTCGCCAATCATTTTCACGATTCGAAGTGGGAAGTCGCGCCGTACGAAAAAATCCGTGGCCTCGAGCATCTCGATAAAGTCATCGATATCAATCAGAACCCGATCGGCCGCACCCCGCGTTCGACGCCCGCGACATACGTGGGACTTTTCCCTCTCGTACGCGATCTGTTCGCCTCGCTCCCGGATTCGCAGGTGCGCGGCTACGGTCCGGGCCGCTTCAGTTTCAACGTCAAAGGCGGCCGTTGCGAGGCCTGTCAAGGCGGCGGGATGATCCGCGTCGAAATGCATTTCATGTCCGACGTGTACGTGCATTGCGACGCCTGCAATGGGCGCCGTTACAACAAAGAAACGCTCGCCATCAAGTACAAGGACAGGAGTGTGGCCGACGTCCTCGATATGAGCGTCGGCGAGGCTCTCGAGTTCTTCCAAAACCACAAGCTGATCCATCGAAAACTCGAAACTCTCCACCGCGTCGGCCTGGACTACATCACGCTCGGACAGAGTTCGACGACCCTTTCAGGAGGCGAAGCCCAACGCGTGAAACTGAGCAAGGAGCTGTCGAAGCGGGGCACCGGGAAAACGCTCTACATACTGGACGAGCCGACGACGGGCCTGCATTTCGCCGATATCGCGAAACTCGTGGAACTCCTCCAGGAACTCGTCGACCAGGGGAATACGGTGCTCGTCATCGAGCACAACCTGGATGTGGTGAAGTCTGTGGATCATGTGATCGATCTCGGCCCCGACGGCGGGAACGCCGGCGGTGAAATCGTCGCCGTAGGGACGCCCGAACACGTCCTGAAATCCGCGCACAGCGAAACCGGCAAATTCCTCAAATCCGTCATGCGCCAAGCCCGCCAAAACGCTCGCTGAAAAATAAAACCCACATCCGAGGATGTGGGTGATGCGGGCGAAACCACGCCTCGCCTTTCAAATTCGCTTCACTGGCGGTCAGCGAATCACAGGCCGAAAACTTTGGTGATCGCACCGCTGATCGAGCCTTGAAGGAAGAGGCTGATCAGGAACGCGAAAAGAACGAGCGATTCCATGAGCGCCAAGGAAAGGATCAGCGGAACCGTGAATTTGCCAGAGGCGCTCGGGTTGCGGGCGATACCGTCGAGAGCCGCCGCCGCCGCGCGCCCTTGGCCCATCGTACCGCCGAGGACGGCGAGGCCAAGCATGATACCGACGCTGAGACCGATCCAGCCGAGCGATGAACCGACTTGAGCGGCGGCGTCCTGAGCGAAAGCGGGCACCGAGACGAGAGCCACACCAGCTGCGAAAACGATCTTCGAATGCATCTTCATTGCTTCTTCCTTTGTTGAGTTTTTAGTGGTCATCGGCCGAGGCCATGATGACATAAACCATTGATAACAACGTAAAAACAAAAGCTTGAACAAAGGAAACGAACGTCCCCATGCCGTAGAAAATAACCGGTACGATCGCTTTAGTGAGGTCGATGAATGTACCGAGGATCGTATGATCCGCGGTCATATTGACGCTCAACCGGATACCTAGGCTAAATGGGCGAATGACGTTCGAAATGACTTCGATCGGGATCATGACGAGAGCGAGAAGCGCGGTTCCCCACCAAACACCCATGCTCGGTCCCGCGAAATGTTTCAGGTAAGAGATTCCAGCGTGCCTGAACCCCTCGACATTGTAAAAAACGAACGAGCAGAGGCCGATGGCTAGAGCGGCATTGATGTTCGATGTCGCGGCCGTCATGCCCGGGATCAAACCAAACAAGTTGTTGAAAACGATGTACGCGAAAACCGGCCCGAATATCGGGACGTATTTGAGTTCGCCGTGACCAGAACCGAAAACCATGCGGATGATGCCGACGATGAATTCGGTGAGAGCTTCGAAGAAGCCTTTGAGAGAGAACCCGGACGCAGGCGCGATCGCGGCCTCACCGTTCCCCAAGGCCACGCGACCGACGGCGCTGAAAAGAACGACCAGGGCGGTCACGCAAAGGCTGACGGCTGCATACGTGTAGTGGTGATCGACGTGCGCGAGATCAAACCAAGTGAAATGGCTACCCATTACCGTTCTGCCTTCTCTGGAGATTCCCGGGATACCACAAACGCCGTCACGACAACGCTCACAACCACGGTCGTCAATCCGGCGGCGAACCACCCCAAATCGACGGCTCGCGAAAAGACCGTGACATAAACGATTGAACCGAGAATCGCGAATTTAAGTACAATGACACCGACCGACAAGGCAACCAGTTTTTTTGCCAATATCCACGGCCACGTGAGCACCAAAGACAGCAGATTGAACCAGGAAACGCCAGCTCCTAAAGCGAAACCCTTCGCCGCGACTTCACCCGCTCCGTACGCGAGAATGACCGTACCCGCCGCGCCCAGCAGAAAGTGAAATGCAACGAGGAATTTCATCTCTGATCCGGAGGCTCTTGACGGCCGCGGCTCTCGTCCTCCGCGGCTTCGCGCTCGAATTTTTTTGCGAGCATCAATAGGTGGATGATCCAACCGATGAGGGCGGCGCCGATGGCGGCGGCCACCCCGAGCCCTCCCCAACCGAACGTTTTGTCTACCCAGCCACCGAAATAGACGCCGGCGATCACCAACCCCGCGATTTCAAAGCCCATGGCCGCGAAGACGGCCATCTTCCGGTCCATCATTTTCTCCATCCCCGCGCGCCTGGCAAATACCCTTGGCGCTCCCGCAAGCTCTTGATCCGAGCTTCCACGAACTCTTTGTTGGGGTACGTCTCCTTGATCGAGTCCAGGGTTTCTATCGCTTTGGAGAAGTCCCTTTTTTCTTCGTAGCAAACCGAGAGAACGAGGCCGATCTGCCGCTCTTTGCTCTCCTCCGGGTACTTCACGAGGATTTCTTTGAGAACCGCGATCGCCTCGTCGTATTTCTTCGTCTGCAGCAGGATATTGGCCTTGAGTTCGAGGGCGTCGAACAAGCCGCGCGGCTCGTAATCCCGCGAAAGGACCACGTCGGCTTCGACCAGCGCTTGAAAGAAGTTATTCATGTAAAAGTAGCTGCGCGCGATCGCGAGCCTGTATGCCAAGCCTTCCGACTTGGAATGCGGCAGCTCCAGGAGGCGATTGAACTCGACCACGGCCTGAGAGTAATTGTGCAGGTTCTCGAAATTGATCTCGGCGATGCGCTTTTGCGCTTCGAGCCGGTCCGCGGCCGACGGCGAATAGATGACGACGTGTTTGTAGTAATCGACCGCTTTCGAATAATCCTTCACTTCGTAGTAAGCGATCCGCGCCGCTTCCCGCGCCGCCCGCAGGGCCAGCTCGGTCTTGACGTAACGCTTGACGACGGCGCCATAGTGCTCGAGCGAACTCGAGAAATCGCTCGCCTTGGCGGCTTTCTCGCCCTTTTCAAACTCGATTTTCTGCGCGGACAACTGACAGCCCGCGAGCAGGAACCCGGCGACGGCGAGGCAAGCGACAAACGGGCTTCGGTCAATTCTTCGCAAGACCGTCTTCACCCGCATCTTCGGTGATCAACGCGAGGCCCGTGACCTTTTCGTCCGGCTTGAGATCGATGAGCTTCACGCCCTGGGTGTTGCGGCCGACGATCGAGATATCCGAACAGTTCATGCGGATGACCTGGCCTTTGTCGGTCGTGATCATGACCTCGTCGGTGTCGAGGACGGAACGCGTGCCGACGACGAGACCGACCTTGTCCGTCGTTTTCTGCGTGATGATGCCCACGCCTCCGCGGCTCTGCGCGCGGTATTCTTCGATCGGCGTGCGTTTGCCGAAACCGTTCTCCGTGACCATGAGTATGGTGGCCTTGCCGGACTTGTCGAGGATTTCAAGGCCAACGACAGCGTCTTTTTCCGAGAGCGTGACGCCGCGGACGCCGCGAGCCGTCCGGCCCATCGATCGCACGTCGCCCTCGTCAAAACGGATCGACATGCCTTCACGGGTCGCGATGAACACGTCGCACTTGCCGTTGGATATCTTGGCGTCGATCACGCGATCATCGAGATCCGTCGTCAACGCGAGGATGCCGGAGGGACGCGGGTTCGAGAACGCGTCGAGACTCGTTTTCTTGATCACGCCTTTCTCCGTGAGCATGACCACGTACGAATTCTCGTCGAATTCCTCGATCGGGAGGATCGCCTGCACTTTCTCTTTGCCGCTCAGCTGAATGACGTTGTTGATCGCCTTGCCTTTGCTGGAGCGGGTCCCGAGCGGCAACCTATGGACCTTTACCCAATACAACTTGCCCGTGTCGGTGAACACGAGAAGGGTCGTGAGCGTGTTGGCCACGAAGATGTGCGAGACGAAATCCTCCTCGCGCGTTTCGATGCCTTTCAAGCCCTTGCCGCCTCGCTTTTGCAACCGGTATTGATCGAGCGGGATGCGCTTGATGTAACCGGTCGCGGTCATCATGACGACCATCGGTTCCTGAGCGATCAGGTCTTCGTCCTCGATGTCCGTGCTTTCGCCGGTGATTTTCGTGCGGCGCGGGTTGCTGAATTTGTTTTTGATCTCGGTGAGTTCCTTCACGATGATCTCGTAGATCTTCGCGACGTCCGAGAGGACGTCTTGCAGCCACCTGATGTATTTGCCGATCTCCTCGAGCTCATCGACGATTTTCTGGCGCTCCAGGCCCGTGAGGCGCTGCAGGCGCATGTCGAGGATCGCCTGAGCCTGCTTCTCCGAAAAAACGAACTTCTCTATCAACGCGAGTTTCGCCGCGCCGGCCTCTTTGGAGGCTCGGATCACGGCGACGATCTCATCGATGATGTCGAGGGCCTTTTTCAGGCCCTCGAGGATGTGGGCTCGGTCTTCGGCTTTTTTGAGTTCGAAGATGCAACGCTTGGTGACGACGTCCTTGCGGTGCTCGACGAACGCTTCGAGCATGGATCTCAGGTCGAAAGTCTTCGGTTGGTTGCGCGCGTCCAGAGCGAGCATGCGGATGCCGAAACTCACCTGCATTTGCGTGAATTTGTAGAGGCGGTTGAGGATCACGCTGGCGTTTTCGCCCCTCTTGAGCGTGATGACGATACGCATGCCTTCTCGCGAGCTTTCGTCGCGGATATCCGAAATGCCTTCGAGCTTCTTCTCGTGAACGAGGTCCGCGATCGATTCGATCAGCTTCGCCTTGTTCACCTGGTATGGGATCTCCGTGACGATGATCTCTTCGCGATCCTTGTTCGGCACGATCTCGGCGACGGCCTGGAGCGTGATAATGCCCGCGCCCTTTTTGTACGCCGCCGCGATCCCCTCGCGGCCAGCGATCACGCCGGCCGTCGGGAAATCCGGCCCCGGTATGACCTTCATGAGATCGTCAACGGTCATGTCGGGGTTGTTGATGAGGCCGATGCAGCCGTCGATCACCTCTCCCAGGTTGTGCGGCGGGATGTTCGTTGCCATGCCGACCGCGATTCCGGCGCTTCCGTTGACGAGCAGGTTGGGGAACTTCGCTGGCAGGATCAGTGGAATCTGCAGCGAATCGTCGTAATTCGGGCCGAAAGGGACGGTTTCCTTCTCGATGTCTTCGAGCAGCGCTTCCGCGAGCTCCATCATGCGGATTTCGGTGTAGCGTTGGGCCGCGGCCGTGTCGCCGTCAACCGAACCGAAATTGCCTTGTCCATCGATGAGAGGGTAACGGAGCGAGAAGTCCTGGGCCATCCGCACGATCGTCTCATAGACGGCCAAATCGCCGTGCGGATGGTACTTGCCGATGACGTCGCCGACGACGCGCGCTGACTTCTTGTACGGCTTGTCGTGCGTGTTGTTGAGATCGTACATCGCGTAAAGGATCCTGCGATGCACCGGCTTCAAGCCATCGCGCACGTCCGGCAACGCGCGGCCGACGATGACGCTCATCGAGTACTGGAGGTAAGCCTCCTGCATCTCTTTGTTGATGTCGACGACCGCTACGCCCTTCAGCGGAGGGGTCGCACCATTACCGTTCGCGGCGGTGATGTTGTCATTTGTCATTTAGACGTCCAACTCGCGGGCAAGCAACGCGTTGTCGTGGATGAATTTCCGGCGCGGCTCGACTTCCTCGCCCATGAGAACGCTGAACGTTTCATCAGCGGCGATCGCATCCTCGATGTTCACTTGCAACAGCATGCGGTTTTCCGGGTTCAGCGTGGTGTCCCAGAGCTGTTCCGGATTCATCTCTCCGAGGCCCTTGTAGCGCTGGATGTAGATGCCTTTCTTGCTGGTCTCGAGCACATGCGCAAGAAAGCCTTGATACGTATGGAAAAGCACAGGCTCCTTGTCGCCGGGAAGCTCGATCGGCAGCTTCACTCGCTCCTCGAATTTCCTCCAGAGCGACGTGAGCTCCTGCCACTCCGATCCCGCCGCGGTCGCGTAGCCGAAGCGGCTTTCGGATTCATGGCCGTAACGCGAGATCCTCACTTTGAGCGTGAAACAGTTGTGCTCGACGTCTTTGTCGAGCGTGTGCGTGACTCCCAAAATCCCTTTTGTCGGGCTTTTCTCGACCCACGCCTTGAACTCGGCGACGAGTTTATCGAGCTGTTCCTGGCTCTCGAGCGCTTTCTTCAAGTCCAAACCTTTGCTAACGAAGAAATGAAGCAGGTCCGGATCGTATTTCGACGCCATCGTCTTGAGCAGGTGGTCGAATTTCTGGATGGCGATCACGAAATCCTTGAGCTCGCCCTCAGTGGTGCCGACCTTCAAATTCCGAACCTCGATGCCGTTCAAGCTCGACTGCAGAAGATGATCGAGAAGCGCACGTTCGTCTTTGAGGTACTTCTCGACATTGCCTTTCTTGGCGCGGTAGAGCGGCGGCTGCGCGATGTAAACATAACCTCTTTCGACGACCTCTGGCATCTGCCGATAGAAAAACGTGAGCAGCAGAGTGCGGATGTGCGAGCCGTCAACGTCGGCGTCCGTCATGATGACGACTTTGTGATAACGGATTTTGCCGGCGTCCATGTTGTCGCGACCGATTCCGGTGCCCAGGGCCGAGATCAGGGTCTTGATCTCTTCGTTGGAGAGCATCTTGTCGAAGCGGGCTTTCTCGACGTTCAGTATCTTCCCACGCAAAGGCAGCACGGCTTGCGTGCGACGATCGCGCGCCTGCTTGGCGGATCCGCCGGCCGAATCACCCTCGACCAGGTAGAGTTCACAAAGAGCCGGATCGCGTTCCTGGCAGTCAGCCATTTTGCCCGGCAGAGCGCCACCGTCCAGAGCCGTCTTTCGGCGCGTGAGTTCACGAGCCTTGCGCGCGGCCAGGCGCGCGCGCGCCGCCTCCACGCATTTGCCCACAATCGTTTTTGTCGGACCTGGGTTGCGATCGAACCAGTCGGCGAGCTTGTCGTTGACGAGCGACTCGACAATGCCCTTGACCTCGGTGTTGCCGAGCTTCGTCTTCGTCTGCCCTTCGAACTGCGGTTCACGCACTTTCACGCTCACCACCGCGGCCAGGCCCTCGCGGATGTCCTCGCCTTCCAGATTCTCCTTGAGGTCCTTGAGCAACCCCTTGTCCGTCGCGTACGAGTTCACCGTGCGGGTGAGAGCGCCACGCAAGCCGATCAGGTGCGTGCCACCCTCGATCGTGTTGATGTTGTTGCAGTACGAATAGACGGACTCCGTGTACGAATCGTTCCATTGCAGCGCGATCTCGACTTCGACGGTGTCTTTCTCGCCCTTGAAATGGATCACCTGGGGATGCAGGGCTTTTTTGGATTCGTTGAGATACGAAATGAATTCCTGCAAACCCGTCGTGAACTGGAAATCCTGCGACTTCCCCGAGCGTTCGTCAGTGAGATGGATGTGCAACCCAGCGTTCAAAAACGCGAGTTCGCGAAAGCGATTGCCGAGAGTCGTGAAGCTGTAAGTCGTATCTTCGCCCTTGAAAATCAGAGGATCGGGCTTGAACGTGGTCTTGGTTCCGGTCTTGTCGGTCGTGCCAAGGCGCTCGACGTCGCCGACAGGCTTGCCGCGCTCGTAGCTCTGTTTCCACACGTAACCATCGCGGCGCACCTCGACCTGGCAACGCTCGGACAAAGCGTTGACGACCGAAGCGCCGACGCCGTGCAGCCCCCCGGAAACCTTGTAGGACCCACCGTCGAATTTGCCGCCGGCGTGCAGGACCGTCATGACGACTTCGAGAGCCGATTTGCCGTTCTTGTGCTGCGCGACCGGGATACCGCGGCCATCGTCTTCGTTGGTGACCGACTCATCGGCGTGAATGGTGATGTTGATGCGTTTGCAGAATCCGGCAAGCGCTTCATCCACGGAGTTGTCGAGAATTTCGTAAACGAGGTGATGGTAACCGCGCAGACCCGTGTCGCCGATATACATGCCGGGGCGCTTGCGGACAGCCTCCAAACCTTCGAGCACTTGAATCGAGTCCGCGCTGTAGGATTTTTGGGAGGAGCTTTCGACTGTGTTATCTGCCACGTGGTCCCTCAAGTGGTCGCAAGCCGCTCAATGCGCCCTTCGCGAACGGCGAAAACGGAGTTGGCCTCATCGGCGAATTGATCCGACCAGATCAGGTCCGTGGCCGTAATCAACACCTGCGCCGAAATCCCCTCCAGAAACTTCATCAAATTGACCCGTTTCTTAAAATCCAGCTCGGACAGCACGTCATCGAGAAGGAGAACGGGATAGGTCTGGTGAACCCGGCTATGATACACGATCTGGGCGATTTTAAAAGCTAATATCAAGGCTCTCTGTTGTCCTTGCGAACAATAAAAACGCGAATCATTCCCATCAAATAGGAACTTGATATCGTGCTTGTGCGGACCCACCAGTGAGGTCCCTGCGATGAGCTCTCGAGGTGCTAGTTCCGAGTGTCGTTTGTGTATTGCGTCAAACACCTCCTGTTCATCCATCGCCAGCCCCGATCGACCGGAAATCAGATAATCCACCGAGATATCCCCAAGCACGCTTGGGGACTGATCGGCGGAAATCATTCGAAACGCCTCAGAAAAGTCGTTTTGAATGCGCCTGAGTGCCTGCATGCGCGTATGGCTCAGATGCGTGGCGATGACGAAATACAAGCGATTGAGGCTCTCCAAGGTGGCTTCGTCGTCACGACGGTCTCCTTCACCGTCAGCGATCCGCCGAAGCAGGCGATTGCGTTGCTTGAGGGCCCTGCCGAACTCTTGGATCACCACCGACTGCCGCGGACTTTCAATCAAGATCAACTCGTCGGCGAGCAGACGTCGCTGCTCAGGACCTTCTTTGATCGCTGAAAGCGATTCGGGGCTGAAAAGCACGCAAGGGAACGTGCGCGCGAGATCGGCGGAAATCGCGCGCTTGCCATTGACCGTCGCTTGTCTGCGCGAACCGTCGAACGTGACCGTCACGTCGAATGCGAGCCCTTCCTTGCTGAATCGGCCCGCGATCCGCCCACGCCGAGGAACCCGCTCCAGGCCGAGGAGCCCGCCGCATGAACCGAGCGTCGCCTGCTGGGCGGAAGCACCTTGGCGAATGAGGCTCGTGGCCTCGACGGCTCGAAAACTACCGCCACGCCCCAGGATATGGACCGCCTCGATGAAGTTGGTTTTGCCCTGGCCATTGTCGCCGACGAAAAAATTCAATCGCGGCCGCAAGGCCACTTTTTGAGACCCGAAGTTGCGGAAATCCGTGAGCGTCAGCGACTCGAGGAACATCTCAAGTCCTGGCGGTCTTCAAATGCGCATCGGCATCACCACGCACGTGTACGAAGCATCGTTGTGCGGGCGGATGAGGCCGGGCGAGAGTTGATCGTTGAGCTCGATGTCGACTTCATCGTCATCGAAGCTGTTGAGAACGTCGAGGATGTAGCGCGCGTTGAAACCGATTTTGAGTTCGGATCCTTTGTAACGGCACTCGATCTCCTCTTTGGCGTCGCCAAGCTCCGGGTTGTTCGAGGTGATTTCGAGCCGCCCCGGCGAAAGCGCAAGCGTCACGCCCTTGTACTTCTGGTTCGACAGCAACGAAACGCGCTTGAGCGAGGAGAGCAACGTTTCGCGGTGAACGTGAGCCTGACGCCCCAAGTTCTGTGGAATCAACTGTTGATAATTGGGATATTTGCCCTCGATCAAACGCACCATCAGCACCGTTGAACTATGGCGCACGATCAGCTGAGACCCTTCGATCGCCATTTCGAAGTGGCCGGTGACGTTGTCGAGAAGCTTGCGAATCTCGGTGAGGCCTTTGCGCGGGATAATCACGCCTTGGGCGTTCACGGCCGCCCCCTTCGCCTCAGCTTCCGCCTTTCGATCGACAAGGGAAAGACGGTGACCGTCGGTGGCGACCATGCGGTAAACGTCTTTGCCGTCCTCGACGCTCCTTTCGAAATAAACGCCGTTCAAGTGGTAACGCGTTTCATCGTTGGAAACGCTGTAAATGGTCTTCTCAATCATGTCGGCCAGGACGATCGCGTCGATTTTCATGAAGTCCTGAGTCGAATACGTCGGGAAAACCGGATACTCCTCAGCTCCGATGCCGACAATGTTGAACACCGAGCGGTTCTGCTTGATTTCGAGCCAGTTGTTTTCCTTTTTGGCGAGTTGAATCGGGCCTTCAGCGAGCTCCTTGACGATTTCGAAAAGATTCTTCGCGTTGACCGCGACGCGCACCGCCGCGCCTTTGATGACGGGGACTTCGTCAGTGAGGCTGACCTCCAGGTCAGTGGCGAAGACTTTGAGTTTCTTCTCATCGGCTTCCAAAAGCACGTTCACGAGGATCGGCATTGTGTTCCGCTTCTCGACGATGTTTTGGGTTTTGCTGAGGAGAGAGATCAGGTCCTTTTTTTCAACTTCAATCATCATGAATTGGAACTCCGCTCTTCGGACTCTTCTGTGGCTCTTTTCGGTCTCTCGGTCTGTGCTCTCTAAAAGCTATTTTTTATAATTAAAAACTAGTAGCTGCAGTAGGGGGTGTTAGAAACCGGTTCTATATGCTAAGGCACTGGAAAAACTCAAAAATTCCTGTGGAAAAATCTCCCTGGAACGAACCTGTTTTAAGCATCGAAAATGTTGAAAAGCAAGATCCCCATTTTTTCACACAGCGTTTTCCACAGGCTTTCATACATTCACAATTCACACGCCTGTTATGTTGTGGATTCTGCCTTGCAACTCTTCGACATCCTTCTTTAAATCAGAATCTTTGAGCAGTTGACTCTCGATTCGCTTGATCGCGTTGATGACCGTTGTATGGTCCTTGCCGCCGAATGCGCGGCCGATTTCGACGAGTGATTTGTCGAGATATTTTTTGATCAAAAACATCGCGACTTGGCGAGCGATGACGAGAGGCTGCGAGCGGTTTTTCGATTTTAGGTCGACCACACGCACGCGGTAGTGGTCGGCGACAAGGCGTTGAATATCCTCCACCGTGATCGTTGCCGTGTCGTCATGGGTGGCGAGCACGCGTTTGGCGAGTTCGGCGTTGATTTCAAAACCTTGCAGTTCGGAGAACATCTTTACCTTGGTCAGGTTCCCTTCAAGCTCACGAATCGATCGTTTGGAAATGCGAGCGATGTAGCTGACGACATCGTCAGGGATCCGCAAATCACGTTGCTCAGCCTTGTAGCGAAGGATAGCCACGCGAGTTTCAATATCCGGCATTTGGATATCCGTGATTAGTCCCCACTCCAGGCGCGTGCGTATCCGATCCTCAAGACCTTTGATGTCTTTCGGCATACGATCACTGGCGACCACGACTTGGCGCCCCTTTTCGAAAAAGTCGTTAAGAGTGTGGAAAAACTCCTCTTGTACAGCCTCACCACGGCCTAAAATTTGGATGTCGTCCATGAGAAGAACGTCGCAGCGCTCACGATAGCGCAGGCGGAATTTATCCATTTCGTTGCGACGAATGCTCGAAATGCATTCATTCAAGAATCGCTCGGCTGAAAGATAGCAAATCCGGCTGTGTGGACTGGTTTGGCGTATGTGATTACCCACGGCGTTGAGCAAGTGGGTTTTGCCCATGCCGGTTGGCCCGTGGATGAACAAGGGATTGTAGTTATCGGTGCCTGGATGCTCCGCGACACGAAAGCAGGCCGCGTGGGCGAACTCGTTATTGCGACCAACGACGAACGTATTGAACGTGTATTCAGAATCGAGGAAGTCGCGGCGCATGCCCCGATCTTCGGTGGCGCCAGGGCCTGAAGGCGCCTTGTAGCCTTCAGGGTTTTTCTGATTGAGATTCAAAGCTTGTTGAAGGGCGCCCGGATTTTCGGGCTCCACTTGTAAATTCTGCCCGGTTACGACGAGATCGATCTCAAAGGGGCCTTGGTAGACGGTTTCGATCTCTGAGCAGATTCGATCGAGAAGATTCTCTGAAATCCAATATTTATGAAGTTCGGTAGGGACACCCAAATGAAAGCGTCGGCCGCCCAGCGCCTCGTCGCAACCGATTAATTCCGTGGGTTCGAACCAAGTCTGGAGAAGCTTGTTCTCGGAGTTCTTGGATTTGAGGTTCGTCTTTACCGCACTCCAAAACTCGTTGATCGAAGCATCCATAGGCCGTCCCGTGAAAATTGCGTTTTCGGTGGTGGTCTCAATCCGTATTTTGGGCCAAAGCTGCGGGTCTTCGTTGAGTGCAAAGGTCATAACAGGGGCCTTCCCGGTTTTCAACAACTTGACGGTTGAGCGTCCTTGTGGTTTCTTATCGCGCTCGAGCTTTCCCTCAATTGACGTAATTTTGTTGTCGTATCGCAGAGGTATCCGATGAAACGCACCTACCAACCCAGCCGTCGTCGTCGCAAATCAACGCATGGGTTCCGTGCCCGCATGGCGACTAAGGATGGCCAACAAATCATCTCCCGACGTCGGGCTAAGGGCCGCAAACGTCTTACGGTTGATTTGGGTGGCAAGTAAGGGCCTGGAGGGCGGGCGGCTGAGGTCGGCACGCCTGAGCGTCCTTCGCAATCGCAGCGACTTTCTAAATCTTGCGAAAAACGGTCAGCGCGTCCGCGCCGGCGGGTGGTTGGTTCTCAACTTTCTGCCTAATTCTTTTGGACATGTTCGCTGTGGCTGGACCCTTCCTGGAAAAATAGGCAAGGCCGTCACCCGCAATCGACTCAAACGTTGGTCGCGAGTTTATTTTCGCGAACGCGTTTTGTTTGAAGGCGAACTCGCTGTCGACGTCAATCTAGTGTTCCTTAAAACAGGCGGCGACTTTTATAAAAAGCTGGATTATGACGAGTTTTCGGCGAATTTGGACAGAGCTTGGGCGCTACTGCGAAAGCGCCTTTAGATCATTGCTCCTTCTTTTCGTTGGAGGGTATCGCACGATCGGTACCACCCATCTGGGCGGCGCTTGCCGCTTCGAACCCAGCTGTTCCGAATACGCGGTGGAAGCTATCGCCAAGCATCCGCCGCTCCGCGCGACGCGTTTCATCGCCGCCCGTATCGTGAAATGTCGGCCTGGCGGTGAGTTTGGATTCGACCCGGTGCCGCCTGTGACGGCGGGAAAGGCATGAGCCCATGAATCAACCTGAAGAAAAATCCTCGTTTTTTGACCGTGGCACGATCATCGCGGTCATTCTCACGATCCTGTTCTTCACCGCTTGGAACGTTTGGGTTCAGAAAAAATACCCGTCGCCTGAGCAGCCCGTGCCGACTGCGAAAACGCAGGCTCCGGTCCGGCCTCCGGAAACGGGGGCCAAGCCTGACTCCACAGCCACCGTCGAAGAGGCGGTGTCGGCCGTCGCGAATGAGACATTTCTCGATTTCGAAAGCGAACACCTATCGTTCGCGGTGTCTTCGAAGGGCATGGGCCTACGCGGGATCGATGTGCGCTCCTACGCGACTCGCGACGGTCAGCCGATCGTGTTGGGCACTGTCACCGAGAAGTACCCGTTTTCCACGGGTCTGGCGGGCAGCGACCACTCGCTGGATTTCGCGCTTGAGAAGACCGACGCGAACACCTTCGTGGGGCGTGCCGCCGTCGGTACCGCACGAATCACCAAGACGATCAAAGTGGATCCCGAGCGGTACGCTTTCGATGTCACGGTCCACGTGACCGGGAGCGCGCCGGAGCTGAAAGGCCTCACCACGCACTTGAGCGATGTTCTGACCGACGCTGAATCGAGCTTTCTTATGCCGGCGTTCGACGTCCAGGATTTCACCGTCGTGCATGAGGGCAGTCGCACGCAATACGTCTTGCATAAGAAGGACGGCCTGGAGCCGACGACCGAAAAACACGTTTCGCTCTTTGCTTTGAGCTCGCATTACTTCTCGATGGCGATTCTCGACAGGTCGCCGGTTGCGCCTGAATTTTCGACCAGAATCCCAGCCGGATCGGCGACGGCGACAGGCACTCTCGTGTACCAACGCCTCAACGATGCGACGGATTTCTCTGTCCAATACACCGCTTTCGCCGGTCCGAAGTCGTTCTCGCTGCTGGCGGGGATCGACGGTTCGCTCACCAAAGTCGTTAATTTCGGCATGTTCGCGTGGATCGCCAAGCCCTTGCTCTGGCTTCTCAAGCTTCTCAACAGCTTTTTCCACAATTTCGGCTGGTCGATCGTGGTGTTGACGATCATCGTTCGCCTGCTCGTCTTGCCATTCAACGTTTATTCGTTCAAATCGATGAAGGCGATGCAGAAGGTTCAGCCTGAAATGCAGCGTTTGCGCGAGCGCTACAAAGATGACCCGCAAACCATGAATCGCGAGGTCATGGAGCTCATGCGCCGGCACAAGGTGAATCCGCTCGGCGGCTGCTTGCCGATGCTGCTCCAGTTCCCCGTGTTCATAGCCCTCTACCAAGTCCTCGGGCAATCCATCGAGCTTTACAAGGCGCCGTTCATGTTTTGGATTCAGGATCTGAGCTCCAAGGATCATTACTACGTTCTGCCGGTCCTGATGGCGGCGGCGATGTACGTACAGCAGAAAATCACGCCGACGACCATGCCGCCCGAGCAGGCGAAAATCATGCAGTGGCTGCCGTTGATCTTCGCCGTGATGATGATTTCGCTGCCGAGCGGGCTGACGCTTTACATTTTCGTCAGCACCGTTTTCGGCGTGATTCAACAGTATCTGATGCTGAAAGAAAAAACTCAGGGCGCGAAAGTCTCTCAGGCACGCGCGTAAATTCACTCAAAGGCGCCTGCGGGGCGGGCGTTCCGGAAAAATTGGAGGACTGCAATGACGGGATTTTTTAGCAAGCTCTTCGGCGGGAAGAAGAAAACCGGCGCTTCGGATTCGCCTTCGGACTCGTCCTCGACGGTCGATCTCGTGAAAGATATCATGAAGGGATTGGTCGAGAAGGGGTCGTTTGAACTCGAGTACACCGTGCGCTCCGAAGGCGCCACGGCGGCCGGTATCGAAGAGATTTCAGTCGAACTCAGCGGGAAGGATGAGGAGTTGCTCACCGAAAAAGAGGGCGCTTTCCTCGACTCCCTTCAGCTTTTCATCAAACGCGCGATTCAGCATCAACGGCCAGACGCCCGCGTGAACGTGAATTTCGACTGCAATGGCTATCGCGAGGAATCCAGCAAGGAACTCGTCGAACTCGCCGAGAAGCTTCGTGACAAGGCGCTCGAGCAGGGCCGTTCGGTGTATTTGCGCGCATTGCCGCCGAAAGATCGCAAAATTGTGCATCAGCATCTGGCGAGCGATGACCGTGTCCGCAGCCGTTCGGTCGGTGACGGACTGTACAAGAAAATCAAGATTTACCCGGCGAAAAGCACCGGGGCACGTGACGTTGATTTCGATTCTGGACGCGGCGACGACGGTCACGCGGAGCCCGTTCTTTAATCCGATGGCTTTCGGGGTCGATGACAACTCGACGATTTGCGCTTTATCGACGCCGCCTGGATCCGGCGGGATCGCGGTGATTCGGGTGAGCGGACCCGCCGCCTTCCGCTGCACCCGCTCTTTGTGTCCGTTTTTGCCCGCAAACCCGGAGAGCCATCGCGTTTATTTCGGTACGGCCCGGGAGTTGAGGGGTGCGGACGCGATCGATGACGTTCTGGTGGCTTGCTTCGCCACCGGGCGTTCATTCACTGGAGAGGAAACCGCCGAGATCAATTGCCACGGGAGCCCGGTGCTGACGGCGAGCCTCTTAAAGGAGTTAGTCGAAGCGGGTTGCAGGCCCGCGCGACCGGGCGAATTCACCTTCCGCGCTTTTATGAATGGGCGAATCGACTTGGTTCAAGCGGAAGGCGTTTTGAGCCTGATCGAAAGTCAGAGCAAGTCCGCAGCGCGCGCCGCCCTTCGACAACTCAAGGGCCGCTTGTCGGCGGAGTTGTCGAAAATCGAAGACGGCCTGGTTTGGATCCTCGCCCAACTCGAAGCGAGCATCGACTTTTCGACCGAAGGCATCGAAGTGATGTCTTCGGAGGCCGTGTGTGATCGCATTCAGGATGTGATCACGTCCTGCGATCGATTGCTCGATTCGTATCGACAAGGCCGTCTTTTTGCGGAGGGTCTGCGGATCGCGCTCGTCGGTCGGCCCAACGTCGGCAAATCGTCATTATTGAATGCCTTGGTCCAGGAAGATCGCGCAATCGTGACCGCGATCCCGGGTACGACTCGGGATCTAGTGGAAGGGCGGATCATGGTTCAGGGGATACCTGTGACCGTAGTCGATACAGCTGGCCTTCGCGAGACTGGAGACGAGGTCGAAAGGATTGGGATCGAACGGGCCCGCCAGGCGCTTGAAAAGGCGGATCTGGTTTTTCATGTGATCGAGTCTTCTCGCGTTTTGCTGGACGAGGAAAAAGCCGACATTGCCGCCCTTGTCGCTCTACCGGGAAACGATGGGGCCGATCGCCACTGCATTCTCATAAATAAAATCGATGCGGCGGATGGAGACGCGGTTGCAGCCCGGTTGCGGGAGTTGGCGGCAGTGGGGGTCACCAAGCAGACCGCCAAGATTTTTGAAGTCAGCGCTCGGACTCGCCATGGCCTTGAGGAGCTTGAGGAGCTTTTGGCGACGAAGGTGAGAGCCGATGTTTCGGAGATGTCCGAGGTGGTTATGCAAACTCGGCACTTCGAGGGTTTGCAAAAAATTCACTCTTGTGCGGCGAGAGCGCTTGCGTTAATCACCAAGGACGAAAGCGCTGAATTCATCGCCTTTGAGCTCCAAGACGCGATTCGAGCCATTCATGAACTTCTTGGCAAGGAGTTCAACGAGCAGGTCATCGATCGGATTTTCAAGGAGTTTTGCATCGGCAAATAAATCTCCTGGCGGATCTTGCAATGGCTGCTTCTCACTCGCTCTTTGATGTTGTTGTGATTGGTGCCGGTCATGCCGGGATCGAAGCATGCTTGGCATCGGCGCGTTCAGGGCTCAAGACTTTGATGATCACGACCAACCTTGATCGCATCGGGTTCATGAGCTGCAACCCATCCATTGGCGGACTGGCCAAAGGCCATATGGTTCGTGAGGTCGATGCCATGGGGGGCGAGATAGGGAGAGCCGCGGACGAAACCTGTATCCAATTCAAGCGGCTTAATTCCCGTAAGGGTCCGGCCGTGAGGGGTTCTCGCGCGCAGTGCGACAAAGATCTCTATTCCGATTACATGGCGAAGCGTCTTTTCTCGCAACCGAACCTCGAGGTTCGTCGCGGCGAGGTGAGATCGCTCTTTCTCCGCGGAACCGGTTGCGAAGGTGTCGTGCTCGAGGATGGAGCCGTTGTTCCAGCTCGGGCGGTGATTGTCACGACCGGTACGTTCATGCGCGGGGTGATGCATATTGGTCTTGAGCGGCGCGCTGGCGGACGGGTTGGAGACGAAGCGACCGTTGGGATTTCGGATCAGTTGGCGGAGTTCGGATTCACGGTTCGTCGATTGAAGACGGGAACGCCTCCTCGCTTGCACAAGGACAGTATTGACTGGTCCAAGACGATCGAGCAGTTCGGTGATGAGACTTTTTACCCGTTCAGTTTGAGAAGCGATCGACGTCTCAAACTTCCGCAAGTTTCCTGTTGGCTCAGCCACACCAATGAGAAAACCCATGAAATCATCCGTAGGAACCTCGATAAATCACCGATGTTCGCCGGCCATATAGAAGGGATAGGTCCGCGTTACTGTCCAAGTATCGAGGACAAAGTCACTCGGTTCGCGGAAAAGGCGGGACATCAAACGTTCCTCGAACCTGAAGGCTTACAGACCGAGTCTGTGTATCTTCAAGGGATTTCAACGAGTTTGCCAGTCGAGGTTCAGTGCGAGTTTCTGCGCACGATCCCTGGGCTGGAAAATGTGAAAGTGCTTCGTGCGGGTTATGCGGTCGAGTACGACTTCATTGAGCCGACCCAGATTCGACACTCGTTAGAAACGCGCGTGATCGAGAATCTGTTCCTGGCAGGGCAAATCAACGGGACAAGCGGCTATGAAGAGGCCGCTGCACAGGGATTCGTAGCAGGCGTCAATGCCGCTCGGAAATTGCGTGGCGAGGAACCGTTGATTCTTGGGCGTGATGAAGCCTATATCGGCGTGTTGATCGATGATCTTGTCACCAAGGGCACGATCGAACCATACCGGATGTTCACATCGCGTGCGGAGCATCGCCTTGTTTTGCGAGAGGATAATACTCTTGAGAGGTTACAGGATCGCGCGATCGACCTTGGTTTGTTGCCGACAGAAACCTTTGAGCGCCTGAGAGTGATTCGCAAAGCGAGAGCTGAATTGCGTCAAAAATTGCGCGATACGGTACTTGTTCCCAATGCGGAAACGCAGTCACGGCTTCATGAATTGAATACGGCTGTTTTGCAAAAGCCAACGACTGCCGAGGAGTTGCTGCGTCGTCCCGAATTGAGCAGTTTCGAAGTGATGCGCTTTTTGCGGATTGATAGCAGAGTCATTTTCGAAGATCCATCCGTGTTTGAGTCTGTTGAGATTGACGTGAAATATGCGGGCTATGTCGCACGCCAAAACGAAATCATCGAACAAGCGAAAAGGCTTGAGAATTTGCGCCTTCCTGCCGATCTGCCCTATGCGGATGTTCGTGGTCTTTCTCATGAAGAGATCGAGAAGTTGACGAAGGTCCGTCCGGTAAGCCTGGGCCAAGCCCAACGGATCTCTGGAGTGAATCCGTCCGCGATTCAAGCTATTTTAGTTTACCTCAAGGGACGTTCATTCGAGCGGCTGAAAGTCAGGGAGCTTGAAATTGAGCCAGGGTGATGGATCTTTTCGAGGCCTCCCAAAAGCGAAAGGTGCCAACGGCACAGTTCTCCAAATGGGTACTGAGGCAGAACGCTTATCTACCCGTGAGCGATTTCAAAAGATCCTCCCCGACCTAGAATATAACGCTTTGAGTCGAATAATTTCTTACTACGATGAACTACTTCGATTCAATAAAGCGGTAAATTTGATTTCACCTAGTACCATTGGTAATGCGGAATCGGTTCATTTTGCTGATTCCGTTTTTGCGTCTCAAATCATTGTAAAGCATTTGGTTCCCAGTCAGCCACTGTACGATGTTGGCTCTGGAAATGGTTTTCCTGGGTTGATCTTTGCTATTCTCTTCCCAACACTCCCAGTCGTGTTGGTTGATCGAGATAGACGTAAAACAGAGTTTTTGAAGCATGTGACGGCGATACTCGGTTTGAAAAACGTAAATATTGAAGCCGTGAGTGTCGAAAATCTTCGCGATCAAAGTGTATCAAATATGGTTTCACGTGGATTTGCGCCATTGCATCGCGCTTTATTGGTTTGCCGTAAGCAAGTTCTTCAAGGAGGAAAGTATTTCCATCTTAAGGGAGATGCGTGGGCAAACGAGATTGCACAAGTTCCATCTCAGCTCTTCAGCTTATGGAGCCCGAGTCTTTTAGGGCAGTATACAATACCAGGACTTTCTGCTCAGTTTGCAGTTGTCGTGACGGATAAGATCGCAAATTGAAGCTATCCCTATAAACAATCTAAATCTGGCACGGCTCCATCTCCATATTATTGGAACAGCCTCGCTTCAAATTGTTCCACGTGGAACAATTTTTCTGCTTGTTTCTGTTGCTCTTAGGCATCCAATCAAATTGAGCGATCTTAATGAGCACTTGAAGACGTGAGATCTTTTGTCGGCATCTGATCTCCAGATGGAGTTTTATGATCTTCTTGATCTGAGGTGTTCGCGGTTGTTTTTGGCTCTTGATATGATTTTTGGCGGTCTGCTAATTTAGGAACACGATCAGACCAATTCCTTGACGCATTGTTGAGGCGCTGGTGGGTACGGTATGCTTTGATCTCTTCTGCGTTTGGCCAAGGTTTTTTGGACTTATAATGCTCGATATAGATCTTTCTGACGTGGTTTAGTCGCTTTTGAAGTAGGAGTTGTTGATAAAGTTCTTGTTCTTCAAGCTTCCGAACCTTTTTTTCGAGCTGAAAGACAGTTTGTTGGCTGCGTTTGCGGTGTAAATCTCTAGGTTCAAGATCCAAAAATGACTTTCTTGCATCTTCCAGACTCTTTTGCTCGGTGGCGATCATTGTTTGCAATTGTTTGAGCCGCACTTCGAGATCGGAATAGATTGGATCGACCCTTTCCGGCTCGCTAAGAGGTTTCTCACAGGACGAGAGAGAGATGAATGCGAATAAAAGAAGAAAAAGGTGAATCAACATTTTGCGAGAATTCCAAATTTAGAATGTTCCACGTGGAACAATCGGCAAAATGACTTGAAATATTTACTTCAAAGGGGTCTAAAAAGAGATGGACCCTCACGAACGAGGTGAATATGGCGCGGGTGATTTGCGTAGCGAATCAAAAGGGCGGAGTAGGCAAAACAACAACATCAGTTAATCTTTCTGCAGCTTTGGCTTCCAAAGGGCGAAAGGTTCTACTGTTGGATTTGGATCCGCAGGGAAATGCCTCTAGTGGACTCGGTTTAAAAAAATATGAATATCAAGACTCCAATATTTATCATGTCTTGATTGGTGAAAAATCTCTAGAAGAGACTATTCGCGTAACCAGCCACCCTACTTTGAATGTTGTACCGGCAAATCCAGATCTTGTTGGTGCTGAAATTGAGCTGGTGGACACCCCGCGTCGTGAATTTCGACTCAAGGATGCCACTGCAACCATTGCAAATCGTTATGACTATATATTGATCGACTGTCCGCCCTCGTTAGGTTTACTTACGCTCAATGCTCTAACGGCAGCCAATACATTTATAGTCCCTTTGCAATGTGAATATTATGCGCTTGAAGGCCTTAGCCAGCTGTTGAACACGGCTGGATTGATCAAAAAAAATATCAATCCTGATCTTCGGATTGAAGGCATTGTCCTTACGATGTTTGATACGCGAAATAATCTGAGTCACCAGGTTGTTTCTGAAATTCAAACTCATTTCGGCGACAAGGTATTCAAATCCATCATCCCACGAAACGTACGACTATCCGAAGCGCCTAGTCATGGTCAGCCAATTATCGAATATGATGCCAAATCTATAGGTGCGACCAAGTATCTTGAACTTGCTGATGAATTGGATAGGAAAGTATTCAATCTTCCAGTGAATCAACAGGCGCAGCCAGAAGGATCTGCAAATGTCTGATACTTCCAATCAATCTCAAAACAAAAACAAAGCACGCCTTGGGCGTGGTCTGGGTAGCCTCTTGGGTAGTGGCATGGACTTAGAGGAAGGGCTTCGCCAGACTGCGGTTTCGGTCACCCCGTCTGTACCTGTTGTTCCTGTGGTGGCCGTCAATCCTGAGCCAGCTCAGCCCAAGATCGATGAACAGGCGCAAATCTGGCAGATAGCGATCGACCGTCTAGCCCCCAATACCCAACAGCCTCGACAATACTTCTCGCCGGAAGCTCTCCGTGATTTGACTGCATCTATTAAAGAGCAAGGCATTCTTCAACCTATCGTCGCGCGCCGTAAGGATGAGAGGAATTTCGAGATCATCGCCGGCGAACGACGTTGGAGAGCCGCTCAATTGGCGGGATTCCATGAAGTCCCGGTGATCCTCAAAAAGGTCGATGAACAGAATTCTTTGGAATTGGCGATCATCGAAAACATCCAGCGCCAGGATCTCAACATTCTCGAAGAAGCGGAAGCCTACGATAAGCTTATGACCGACTATAGTCTGACCCAGCAGCAGGTCGCGGACAAAGTCGGTAAAGAGCGCGCGACGGTGGCCAATGCGCTTCGCCTATTGATTTTGCCGCATGAGTTGAAGGATATGGTGCGCACAAGCGCCTTGTCCGCCGGCCATGCCAAGGCGATTCTTGCGATTGACGATCACGCGGAACAGATCAAAATCGGCAAAAAGGTCGTGGCTGAAAAACTTTCCGTGCGGGCGACTGAGCAATTAGTGGCTCAAGCCAAACGTCCGTCGGGGGTCGCAACGGCCGGATCAGCCTTGAATCTCGACGTCTCCAAGCGGCTTGTGACTGGACTCGCCGCTGAATTACAGAAGCTCATTGGCACCAAAGTGACCATTGATTATGCTGATGCGAAGGGCAAGCTCGCGATTCATTTCTATTCGGACGAAGAGCTCAACCAGATCACGGACAAGATCAGGGGCGCATGGCAGAAGTAGAAAAAATTCCCACTCGGGCCCTCGATCCCGGCCCTTCGCCTGGACAGCTCACGGCGCTTCTCGATTACGGGGCGACTTTCGAAGGGCGCCTGACTTTTGAGGGAACCGTGCGGATTGGCGGGACTTTCAAGGGAGAGATCTTCACTCAAGACACTTTGGTCATCAATCCTGGGGCCAAGGTCGAAGCACAGATCGAAGCCGATGTCGTCATCATATCGGGTACGGTTGTGGGCAATGTCTTCGCCCGGCGCCGGATCATCATGCATCCGCCCGCTGTCTTTCGGGGAACCGTGACGTCACCGAGCCTTAGAATCGATGAAGGCGTCATGTTCGAAGGCGCCTCGTACATGCCGAAGAACTGACCCTCCTCGAATTTCCAACCCTCGGATTCTACTCTTGACCCCGTTATCCCCGGGGTGTACGAAGTCCGCAAAATCAAAGGGTTTTGACTCAATGGAAATTCTGACCGCGCTCGGTGTCGACAAGACATTGTGGATTCATCTTGTTTGTTTTTTCGTTTCCTATTTGGCCCTTTCCCAGCTGATTTTCAAACCGTATCTTCGCGCATATGAAGAGCGCGAAAAGCGCACGGTAGGCAACGAAGAGCATGCCGTGCGCCTCGTGCGAGAGGCCGGCGACCTCCAGGGCCAGTACGAGCAAAAAGCGAAAGTCGTCAATGCGCAGATCAAGAGCGCGTTCGATGCGTCCCGCGTAGACGCTGGCAAGCGGTACGAATCTCTCGTGCTGGCCGCGCGCGAGGAGGCGCAAAAGTTACTCGAGTCTTCGCGCGCGCAGCTCGCCAAGGAAATCCAGTCGGCCCGCAAAGCGCTATCCGTCGAAATCCCCGCGGTCAGCTCGGCGATCGCCTCGAAACTCGCAGGCAAGGATCTGTCGCAATGAAATCCATCGTTTTCACTTTGCTTCTGATGATCGCGCCCCTGCATGGCCAGGCGCTCGAATCGCCGTCCACCGCGGCTGCTCAAGACGCCACCGAACGAAATGCCGTTTCGATGCGCGACCATGATGCGACGGCCGCCGATGCCCATTCGGGCGACGACCACGCCGCCGGCTACGAGGGCGGCATGCACAACCCGGCAGAGGGACTCGTCGAAGCTCGTGCGGGTGGTCAGGCCGAAACGCACGAGGGAGTCCAAGAAGCCGGCCATGGTGCCGGTCATCATGCCGATGGCGTGCCGGCGTCTGTCTATTGGCAGGCCGTGAATTTCTTCATATTCGCGTTTCTTCTCTGGTTCCTCCTGCGTAAAAAGGTTCCTGCATACTTCAAAGAGCGCGAGTTGAATTTCAATATGGCTCTCGAAAAGGCCGAAAAAGCGCGCCAGGAAGCAGAGGCTCAAAAGCGCGAAGTCGAACGGCGTTTGCAAGCCTTGCAGGCGAGCGCCGATCAGAGCATTGCCCAGGCCAAAGCCGAAGCCGAGGAGCTCCGCATAAAAATTTTGAGGGAGGCCGAAGAGCTTTCGGGACGCCTCAAAGAAGATGCCCATCGCACGGCGGAGATAGAGCTTCAGCGCGCGAAGGCCGAACTGCGCGAGGAAGTGCTTTCGCAAGCCGTCGCGGCCGCCGCGAAAATTCTCTCCGAAAAAATCGCCGACACGGATCAGAAGCGCTTGCAGTCGGAATTCGTCGAAAAAATTCAGGTGGTGCGTTGATGAAAGCGATGGAATTGGCCAGTCGCTACGCAAAGTCGATTTTCGAACTCACTCCGTCCGGCGCCGAGCAGGAAAAAACGCTCGAGGAGCTCCGTTTACTCGGGCAAGAATTCGCCTCAAACCCCGAGGTCATCGAATTCTTGTCTTCGCCGCTGGTAAAACCCGAGGATCGCGAAAAGGTCCTCGGCATGGCTGTGAAGAACGCGAACGTCCGTGAGAACGTTCATCACCTTCTCCTGCTGCTCGCGCGCAACAACCGCTTCGCCATTTTCGGGGAAATCGTCGAAGCTTTTGAAAGCTTGGTGGACGACGCGAACGGCGTCGTGCGCGGGAGCGTGCGCTCGGCCGCCAACCTTGGGCCGGCCGAACGTCAGCAAATCGAGACGATCGTCGAGAAGGTGTTGAAGAAGAAAGTCATTATGGCCTACAAAACCGATCCGTCCGTCATCGGCGGCTTGGTCGCCAAAGTCGGCAGCTATACGTTCGATGACTCGTTGAATTCGCATCTGACCCGCTTGAACGAAGAACTGAAGAGAACTCCAAGCGTTCGAGCATTGTGAATTTTCGGATCGTGACTTTATAAACTGAGGACGCCGAGCGTCCGGTGAATCAGATACGGCGCATTTTGATTTTAAAGAGGAAGGCTCTGTAACCATGGAAATGACCATCCGCGCGGACGAAATCACGAAAGTCCTCAAAGAACAGATCAAGAACTACAACAAGACCGTCCAGGTCAGCGAAACGGGCACGGTCCTCTCCGTCGGTGACGGCGTCGCTCGTATTTACGGCCTCGAAACGGCGATGGCCGGCGAACTCGTCGAGTTTCCCGGAGACACCTACGGCATGGTGCTGAACCTCGAGACGGATTCCGTCGGCGTCGTCATTTTCGGCGAGGACCGCGGTATCAAAGAAGGCGACACGGTGAAACGCACGAAGAAAATCGTGTCGGTTCCGGTCGGGGAAGCTTTGCTCGGTCGCGTCGTCGATACGCTCGGCAACCCGATCGACGGTCGCGGCCCGATCAACTCGCCTCATACCCGCATCGTCGAATTGAAGGCGCCTGGCATCGTTTACAGGAAATCGGTGCACGAACCGCTGCAGACGGGCATCAAAGCGATCGATTCGCTCATCCCGATCGGCCGTGGCCAGCGGGAGTTGATCATCGGTGACCGCCAGACCGGCAAAACCACGGTCGCGATCGATACTATCATCAATCAAAAGGGTCAGGACGTTCACTGTTTTTACGTCGCCATCGGGCAAAAACGCTCGACGGTCGCGCAGGTCGTGGAGCGTCTCCGCGCTTCCGGAGCCATGGAATACACCACGGTCATTGCCGCTACGTCATCCGACCCGGCGCCATTGCAGTTCCTCGCTCCGTACGCTGGCTGCGCGATGGCCGAGTACTTCCGCGACACGAAGAGACACGCGCTCATCGTGTACGACGACTTGACCAAGCAGGCCCAGGCGTACCGCCAACTTTCTCTCTTGCTCCGCCGTCCTCCGGGCCGTGAAGCGTATCCTGGCGACGTTTTCTATCTCCACTCGCGCCTCCTCGAGCGCGCGGCAAAAATGTCGGACGAAGCGGGAGCAGGCAGTCTCACGGCTTTGCCGATCATTGAAACGCAAGCCGGCGACATTTCAGCGTATATCCCAACGAACGTGATTTCGATCACCGACGGCCAGATCTTCCTCGAGTCGGATCTCTTCTTCAAAGGGATCCGTCCCGCGGTGAACGTCGGCAAATCGGTCTCCCGCGTCGGCGGCGCCGCACAGATCAAAGCGATGAAGCAGGTCGCAGGTTCTTTGAAGCTCGAACTCGCCCAGTTCCGCGCACTCGAGGCGTTCGCCGCTTTCGCTTCCGACCTCGATAAGGCGTCTCAAGCCCAGCTTGCCCGCGGCCGCCGCTTGGTCGAGCTCATGAAGCAGCCCCAGTACTCGCCCCTGAAAGTCGAGGAACAGGTCCTCTTGATCTTCGCTGCGACGAACGGTTACCTCGACTCGATCGCCGAGGGCGATGTGCGCCGGTACGAGCGCGAGATGCTCGAGTACATGGGCAACAAGCATTCGGCTCTCGTGGCGGAGATCGCAAAAGAGAAGCAGGTGAAAGAAGGCGCGAAGAAACAGCTCACCGACGCGCTCAATGAGTTCAAAGCCGTCTTCGAACCTTCGAAGAAGTGACAGGTGACCGATGCCGAGTCTCAAGGACATCCGGATCCGGATTGACAGCACGAAGAACACGCAGGCCATCACACGAGCCATGAAGCTCGTGTCGGCGGCGAAGCTCCGTCGCGCCCAACACCAGATCGTCAATCTACGCCCGTACGCCCACACCATCCTCTCGGTGATCGCGGACATAGCGGCGACCCACAGGGTGGAACATCCGTTGCTGGCCGAGCTCGCGGAGAATCCGAAAAGGGTTCTGGTGGTGGTGCTCGCCAGCGACCGCGGCTTGTGCGGGGCGTTCAACACGAACATCAACCGCTTCGCCGAGCGTTGGTACCGCGAGAACAAGGCCGTCTACGAGAAGATCGATTTCATCTTCCTGGGCCGCCGAGCGATCGATCATTTCCGCAAGCGCGGGGTCGAGCCGGTTTCGGCCGTGCAATCGCTCGCTCGCGATGTTTCGTACGGTCTCGCGGCCGGCATCGCTTCCAAAATCATGGATGCTTACTCGTCGGGCGAATACGACGAGGTGAAACTCATCTACAACGAGTTCAAATCGGCGATTCAGCAGAACGTCGTCGCCGAAACGATGCTCCCGGTGAACGTCGAATCCTCCTCGCTGACGAAGGGCGAGGGCGGTTTCCCTCCCGATATGATTTTCGAGCCGGCGCCGGAAGAGATGATCGATTCGCTTTTGAGAAAACACTTCGCCGTGCAGATGTACCGTGCCATGTCCGAAAGCGTCGCCGCCGAGCATGGCGCGCGCATGACGTCCATGGAAAACGCCACCAAGAACGCGGGTGAGTTGATCCGTACGTTGACGCTGACGTACAACAAACTCCGCCAGGCGGCGATCACGACCGAACTTATTGAAATCACCAGCGGCGCTGAAGCTTTGAAAGGTTAAGGGGTTTTTCGATGGAAAACGGAGTTGTCTTGCAGGTCATGGGTCCCGTCGTCGACGTCGAATTCGCGTCGGGCCAGCTGCCGCCGATCAACACGGCCGTGCGGGTCACGAACAAATCGATCAATGACAGCGAGTGGAATCTCGTGCTCGAAATCGCCCAGCACTTGGGCGACAAAGTTTGCCGTGCGATCGCCATGGATTCGACCGAAGGTCTCGTCCGCGGCACGCCGGTGCAGAACACGGGCAAGATGATCACCACGCCCGTTGGCCGCGAGGTTCTTGGCCGCATCATCAACGTCGTCGGCGAGCCGATCGACGAGATGGGGCCGGTGAAAGCGCAGACTCAGTGGGAGATCCACCGCTCGGCTCCGCGCTTCGAAGACCAATCCACGAAAGCCGAGATGCTCATGACGGGTATCAAAGTCGTCGACCTCCTTGCCCCGTACGCCAAGGGCGGAAAAATCGGCCTGTTCGGCGGCGCCGGCGTCGGCAAGACCGTTCTCATCCAGGAATTGATTCGCAATATCGCTACCGAGCACGGCGGCTTTTCGGTGTTCGCCGGCGTCGGTGAACGCACGCGCGAGGGCAATGACCTGTGGCATGAGATGCGCGACTCGGGCGTCATCGCCAAGACAGCTCTCGTGTTCGGCCAGATGAATGAGCCGCCGGGAGCTCGCGCGCGCGTGGCGCTCACGGGCCTGACCGTCGCCGAGTACTTCCGCGACGTCGAAAAGCAAGACGTCCTCTTCTTCGTCGACAACATTTTCCGTTTCACGCAGGCTGGCGCGGAGATGTCGGCGTTGCTCGGCCGCATCCCATCGGCGGTCGGCTATCAGCCGACACTGTCGACGGACATGGGCGCGCTCCAGGAACGCATCACCTCGACAAAAAACGGCTCGATCACTTCGGTGCAGGCCGTCTACGTCCCTGCCGACGATTACACGGACCCGGCCCCGGCCACGACGTTCACGCATTTGGACGCCACGACGAACTTGGACCGCGACATCGCGGCTCTCGGTATTTACCCGGCCGTCCACCCGCTGAATTCGACTTCGCGCATCCTCGATCCCGAAGTCGTCGGTCAGGAACATTACAACACGGCTCGTGACGTTCAGGCCCTGCTCCAGCGTTACCGCGAATTGCAGGATATCATCGCGATCCTCGGCATGGATGAATTGTCGGAAGAGGACAAACTCGTCGTCGCGCGCGCGCGCAAAGTGCAGCGTTTCTTGTCGCAGCCGTTTTTCGTCGCGGAACCGTTCACCGGCATGCCCGGGAAGTACGTCGACATCAGCGACACCGTCCGCGGTTTCCGCGAGATCCTCGATGGCAAGCACGATGATCTGCCCGAACAAGCGTTCTACCTCGTCGGCACGATCGAGGACGCGATCGAGAAGGCGAAGGGGCTGTAATGTTCACGTTGAGCCTGGTCACGCCTGAAAAAAAACTGGTCACGGGAGCTGAGATCGAGGAGGTCTTTGTGCCCGCGTACCGGGGCGAGCTCAACATCCTTCCGGGCCACGCGCCCTTGATGACGACGCTGTCGACCGGGATTCTTCGTTACCGCTTCAAGGGCGAAAGCGAGCTTCACCCGGTCGCGATCAGTTGGGGTTACTGCCAGGTCAGCCCGGTCGGGGTGAACATCCTGGCCGAAACCGCCGAGCGCCCCGAAGAGATCGATTTGGCTCGCGTGAACGCCGCTCGAGCGAAGGCCGCCGAAAAACTCGCTTTGTCGGATTTGAATGAAGAGGATCTTGCGAAATACCAGGGCAAGGTTGAGCGTGCCCGCATCCGCGAAGAAGTCGCTTCGATCTCGAAGACGACGCGCTGAGCCCCCATGTCGGTTCGCTCGCCGGGTTCCTGGAAGTACGTCCCGGAAGATTGGGCGGCGCGCGAGCGCTTCATTTACCGTTCCGCTTCCGCGCTTCTTCGCCTCGGATTCGAATGGGAACTCGAAAAGTCCCCGCGACCCGATGGCGCCATCGTTCGCGCTCGAGCGTCCGTAAACATCCCGTTCCGGCGGGAACAGCGGCTCGTTTGGGAAGCGCGGTTTCCGAGCCATTCCGATGGACCATTCGGCTTCGATTTCGTCGGGGAAACCAATGAGGCCACCGGCTCGACGCGCACGTGGAGCGTCCAGAGCGATCGGCTCGTGTACAACGAAGGGAAAGTCGAGCGGATCATCGAGGCGCCGGCGGGAACGATCGTTTTCCACCCGCTTCAGATCCCCGCGTTTTTCCGTTCGCTCGGGGCCGCTCCACCCGCCGAACCCCTCACGCTTTTGGTCTCCCGCCGTTTTCAAGCATTGCGCGCGACGAACTCTGGCGTGGTGGGAAGCGATCGGAGAGTCCGCCTCGAGGCCGCGGTCTTTTCTGAGCGAGGCGTGGACTGGTCGGAAGCGAGGAGCGGCGAGGTCCTGCTCGAACCCTCGAGCGGGTCGGTGCGCGAAATCCGCGCGCACGTACCGGTTCTTGGCTCCGTTTCGGTTCAGCTCGAAAAGCACGAGATTTGAAGCGGCGATCGCGTGGATTTCGCGTTGGCGCCCCCGTCCGGCTCCCGACACGGAGGGCTTCGGCCGGACTGCGGCGCGAATTCGCCGCCTTTTGGCCGAAGGCGTGGTCGACAAACCCGCTCTAAGGCGCGAATTCTTCGTCGACTTCGGCGTCCGTCGGCTCCTCGGAAAAACCGGTGGGTTGACGGTGGAAGCGCTTGCCGTTTCTGGCTATGGGGGTCGCTGCGGATTTGGTTCCGAAGAGGTATTGAGCCGTGAATTTTCCGAGATCGGGATGGCGGAAGTGAATGTCGACGATGTGCTGAAAGGATTTCGGGTCTTTCAAGAGGCTCGAGGTTTCGCTGTTGACCACGATGGTCCGGGCCGCGTTGTCGGCATCGATCCCGTTTGCGTAGACGGCTGATTGCCGGCCGCCGATGTGGATCACCCCGATCGCGTTCGGGTTGGCGCGCATGATGCGGTTGATGTCGAAGGTTTTCGAAGTCGAGAGCCGGTAGAAACGGACGGAACGGTTCTTGGCGCGATCTTTCAGGGATGCGTAGAATCTTTCCCCTGACGAAAAGACGAAAATCGGCCGTTCGGCGTCACGGAGCGACTCACGCGCCTGAAGTTTGTCGACGGAACGCTCGAATTGCCTGCGAAGGGTGCCGAGGGTGAGTTTCTGGAGTTCGAGGCTCTTTATGACGGTTTGCAGCTGTTCGATCCGCGGGCGTTCGAACTGCGCCGACGGCGTCACGCGTCGCTTGGCGCGCAGGATCCTGCGCAGGCTTTCGTCGATTCTCGCTTCCGAAACGCGCCCTGAGCGGACCGCTTTGTAAACGGCGTCCACGGCTTTGCCCTGCAACCTTCGGTTCCACGCGATCATCACGAGATCGACGCCGGCCTCGATGGCGCGCACGGCCCGCTCAGCCGGGTCTTTGATGGCGAACGCGCCGGCCATTTCGATGTCGTCGGTGATGACGAGGCCGTTGAACTTCATCCCCTCGCGCAAGAGGTCCGTCACGACGGGTTTTGAAAAAGTCGCTGGGAGCCCGGCGGGATCCAGCTTGGGATACGCGATGTGAGCCAGCATCACGGCTGATTCCGGCACTTCGCGGAAGCCGGCGGCGAACGGAACGAGGTCGACTTTGTTGAGAGTTTCGATCGAAGCGTCCTTGATCGGCGTGACTTTGTGGGTGTCGGCGACGCCGCCGTGCCCTGGGAAGTGTTTCGCCGTCGGCAAGACGCCAGCTTCGCTCAGTCCGGCCGCGAACCGGCTCCCCAATCTCGATACTCTCTCCGGATCCTTGCCGAACGTGCGGGTGCCGACGAACGAGTCGGTGTTTGGGTCGGCGACGTCGAGTACCGGCGCGAGGTTCATGTTGAACCCGAGCGCTTTGAGCAATCGTCCCGTGTGCAGCCCGGCCTCATGGACGAGTTCCGGGCTGCCGGTTTCGCCGAGGGCGAGCGCGCTCGGCAGAGGCGGAGACGTTTTGATGCGGATGACGTTCCCGCCTTCTTGGTCGACGGCTATGAGGAGGGGCAGGCCCGACGCCGTGAGCGCCGCTTTTTGCGAGTCGTGATTCAGGTCGATCAGCTGCCGGGCGGATTTGATGTTGCGGCCGAAGACGATGACCGCTCCTGGCTTTTGCTGGGCGATCGTCCGTTTCAGGCCCTTCGACATGTCGTGCCCCATGAAGCCGAAGATGAACAATTGGCCGATTTTTGTCTTCAAAGGCGCTTTTTCGATCCATTCGAGGTCCGCTGAGGCGAGATCCTGAACGGGCGCCTGGGCTTTGGTCGTGGCTTTGTCTGGCACGGCCCCACGGCCTTCGTTCTCAGCGCCGAAAGCGATGGCTAGCATCATGAACGTATGCGCGAGCGGTCGAACGATGTCTCCCATGGGGCTCCTTCGAGCTTAACACATGGGCGACGGCCGTCAGGGCCAGGAATTGAGCGCGTCAGCAGAGCTTTTTCAGGTACAGAAGTTCCTCATAGATGTTCGGCCAGGCGATGTTGTTCATCCGGATGGTCAGGCGATTGTCCGGCGTGAGGCCGAACTTCTTGTTCTCGAGTTGGGCCAAGCGCACGACTTTTTCAGGAGGGAGCGGCGTTTTTTCCGTGAAGGCGAGCGAAATCGTTTTCGCCCCCGAGCTCAGGTCGCGGATGCCGAGCTCGCGGCAATGGTGCCGGATGAGCATGAGACCCATGAGGTTGAGCGTTTCATCCGGCAGTTTCCCGAACTGATCGCGCAGCTCGTCCTCGATGCGGTCCATGTCCTCGGGTCGGGAGATTTCCGCCATCGCCTTGTAGTACGAAAGGCGGATGCGGATGTCGGGAACGTAGTTGTCTGGGATGAACGCCGGCACACGCACGTTGATGTCGGGTTCGACGGCTTGATCGACCGGTTCCCCCTTGATTTCGTGGATCGCCTCCTGCAGGAGTTCCAGGTACATCTCGTACCCGACGGCGTCGATATGGCCGCTTTGATCCTCGCCGAGGATGTTGCCGGTGCCACGCAGTTCGAGGTCGTGATGCGCGATCTTGATCCCGCTGCCGAGCGCGGTGTTTTCCTGGATCACTTTCAGGCGTTCTTGGGCGTCGGAGTCAAGGCGCTTTTGCGCTGGGATCACGAGGTAGCAGTACGCGCGCTCCTTGCCGCGTCCCACGCGGCCGCGCAGCTGGTAGAGCTGGCTCAAGCCGAACATGTGCGCGTCGTCGATGAACATGGTGTTGGCTCGCGGGTTGTCGATGCCGCTTTCGATGATCGTCGTGCAGACGAGGACGTCGATCTCATGATTGAAGAAGGCGATCATGGTCCTTTCGAGTTCGTCCTCGTCCATTTGCCCGTGGCCGACCCTGACGCGCGCTTCCGGGATGATTCGGCGGATCTCGTCGGCGGTGGCGTATATGCTCTGTACGCGGTTGTGAAGGAAAAACACCTGGCCGCCCCGGTGGATCTCGGATGCGATCGCCTTGCGGATGGTGTCTTCGTCGTATTTGCAGACGAACGTCCGCGTCGGCAGGCGGTCGACCGGCGGGGTGTTGATGATGCTCAAGTCGCGCATGCCGACGAGGCTCATGTTGAGCGTGCGCGGGATCGGCGTCGCTGACAGGGTCAACGTGTCCACCGCGACGCGCATCTTTTTGATGCGCTCCTTGTGAGCGACGCCGAATTTCTGTTCCTCGTCGACGATCATGAGGCCCAGGTCCTTGAACTGAACATCCTTGCCGAGCAGGCGATGCGTTCCGATGACGATGTCGATGCGACCTTCCTTGGCTTCCTGGAGCGTCTTCTTGACCTCGGCGGGGGAGACGAAGCGGTTGAGCGCGCGGATCTTGACGGGCCAGTTCGCGAAGCGTTTCTGGAACGTCTCCAGATGCTGGAACGTGAGAACCGTCGTGGGAGCGAGTACGGCGGCCTGCTTGCCGGCCTGCACGGCCAGGAACGCCGCGCGCATGGCGACTTCCGTTTTCCCGAATCCGACGTCGCCGCACACGAGGCGGTCCATGGGGCGTTCGGCGCGCAGGTCGCTTTCGATTTCCGCGACGGCGCGCAATTGATCGTCGGTTTCGTCGTACGGGAAATACGCCTCGAATTTGTGGAACTCGGTCTCGTCGACACGCAAGGGATCGCGCCGCGCCTGGCTGCGCTTGGCGTAGAGGGCGAGCAGCTCCACGGCGAGTTCGCGCAGGTGATGGCGAACCTTCGTTTTCGTTTTCTGCCAGGCGGTGCCACCCAGTTTGTCGACGACGCCCGAGGCGTTCGGGCCGGAGTACTTCTGGATCTGCGCGATCCGGTAGATAGGCAGATAGAGCTTGTCGCCTTCCTTGTACCCGATCTGGATGAATTCGGCCGGCACGCCTTGGATAGGCATCACCTTCAAGCCCTCGTAGATGCCGACCCCGTGCAGGACGTGCACGATGGCGTCGCCGGGTTTGAGGTCCCCGAAGCTAAGGCTGTGCGTGCGTTGCTCGAGGGTGCCGGCGGTTTTGTACTCGCGCCGACGCTTCTTTTGTCCGAAGAAGTCGTCGTCACGCAGGAAGATGAGAGTTTCGTCGGCGATCCGAAGCGATTCGTTGGTAGACCTCGGGATCAGGTGCAGGGCGCGCCGGTCGGCGCGCTGCTGTTCGCGCCATGCGCCCCACAGGTATTCGTCTTCGCCGACGACTTCCGGGCGCAGTCGCGTTTTTTCGAAGAGCGCGCGCAGGCGCTGGCACTGAGTGACGGTGCCTGCGGCGATGAAAACGACTTGCCCCTCTTCGCGCCATTGCTCGACTTTGCCGGCGAGTTCGGCGATGGCGTCGTTCGCCGCGGTCGATGGCGCGAGTCGCAGCTCGCTGGTCGAGAACGGCAAGCGCGCGCGATCGTCCTTTTCGAGCGGCTTGTCCTGGACGGCGATCTTCGAAAGGCCGATGCGCGGCTCGAGCGCCTCCAAAGCGAGGTCCTCGAACCGGGAGTACAGGCCGTCGAACTCGGGGCGCAGGGGATGCGCCGCGGAGTCGGCGTGTTCCCTTTTGAGGCTCGCGGCGAGCGTGTCGGCTTCGCGCGCGATCTCGATGGGATTGACCTGCCACACGAGCGGGTCGCGGCCGAAAAAGTCGAGGGGCGAGGCGGGTTTTTCGAAAAAATCGCCCAGCAGGAAATCGACGCCGGGAAAAACGTGGCCTTGCGCCAGGGAATGCAGGATCAGATCGCGTTCGACCGCGTCCACGGGCCGCCCCGACGCCCCGTCCCGGTACCGGCTGGCGGCGCGTTCCCGCGTTTCGTCATCGTACAGGATTTCGCGCGGAGGGATGAGCGAGAAGCTCTGCACTGGCTCTCCGGAGCGTTGGGTCTCCGGGTTGAACATTCGCATGGATTCGATGGTGTCGCCGAACAACTCGATGCGGACCGGGCACGGGTGGGCCGGGGAGAAGATGTCGACGATCCCGCCACGGACGGCGAACGTGCCTTCATCCTCGACGACCGGGGCTGATTGGAACCCGAGATCGGTGAGCATGCGGGAGAATTCGGCCGGAAGATCTTCGTTGACCTTGAAGACCCTGGACGTCCCGCGCAAGCGCGAAACAGGCATGGTTCTCTGCAGAAGCGCCTCGATCGGCGCGATGAACAGCCGCCGCGGCTCAGCGACGGAAGCTTCATGAAGCCAACGGACCCGCCCGCTGATATTGCGCGTGCTCGGGTAAAGGCCGGAATAGGGCGAAACATCGAAGGCGGGCAGGATCGAAACCGGGATTTCCGGATCGAAAAATCGCAGATTCGCCGCGAACGCGTCGGCATCCCTGGTCGTTGGGACCAAGACGAGCTGGGGTTTGCGTGTGAAGGCTGAGTGGGTGGCCTGGCTGAGAAAAAGGGCGAGCGCGAGCGTCGAGTCGGTGCCGACGAGCTCGATAATGCGCTGATTTCTGTCGAGAGCCCGTTCGAGAACGCTCTCGAGATGCAAGCTCGTCGAATCCAATTTCACGACTGGTTTCATGATGGGGCCTTGTGGGCGAGCCAATGTGATAAACGCTGTGCATCAGGGCATGCAACTCTTTTTGAAGAAGGCTCGGGTGTTACCCTCTGTTTTTTCGAAACATCACTGATTCCATTCATATGACTTGGCATCCGCCGTCCTGCGTCTGTATAAAAAGAGGGTTGCTAAAAATCTTGCCCGCAGTGTTCCAAAACATCTCGGTTCACGCGTCTGTCGCTTGGATGGAGGACGGATGAATGCCCTCTTCGCCGTGATTCTTCTCGCCATCATCGTCGTCACATTCGGAGCGCTCTTGCTCGTCGTGTCGGGGATGTTGGGGCCCAAACGCCAGCCGAGCCCTGTCAAAGACATGCCTTATGAAAGCGGCCTGCCGGGGCAGGAAACCAAAGATACGAAAGTGTCGGTGAAATTCTATCTGACCGCCATTCTGTTCATCATTTTCGATATCGAGATCGTGTTCATGTACCCTTGGGCGGTGACGTACCTCGATTCCGTCAAAGCGGGAACGGGCGGGTATTTGCTCGGGGCGATGGGGATCTTCATCGCCCTTTTCGTCATCGGTCTGATCTGGGAAATCAAATCCAAAGCGCTGGAGTGGGACTGATCCATGGGTGTCGACGCTTTCGAGATCGTGATCAACGTCGTTAAACTGCTCGTCATCTTCCTGATGATGATCCAAGCCGTGCCGATCCTCGTTTGGGTCGAGCGCCGCGGCTCGGCTTTCATCCAAAACCGATTCGGCCCCAACCGCGTCGGTCCATTGGGCCTGCTGCAACTGCTCGCCGACGCGGTGAAATTCCTGTTCAAAGAGGAATTCTTGCCGCGAAAAGCGGTGCGCTTTCTGTATTACGCGGCGCCTGTGATGGCACTCGTCCCCGGCGCCCTCGCGCTCGCCGCGATCCCGCTCGGACCCCCGATCGAAGTGTCGGCCTTTGAGCTGTTCGGTCAAAGATGGGGGCCCTACGTATTCAAGCTGCAGGGTTACGATATTGGCGTCGGTATCGTTTTCATCCTCGGCGTCTCGTCACTCGGAGCTTACGGTTTGCTCATGGCCGGCTGGGGTTCGGCGAGCAAATACTCCTTGCTGGGCGCGCTTCGCGCGAGCGCGCAGATGATTTCCTACGAGCTCGCTTTAGGCCTTTCCCTCGTCGGCATCCTGCTGGTCTACGGAACTTTCAACTTCTACGAAATCATCGCGCAGCAGCAGGGCCCGCTCTCGTTCTCCTGGTTCGGAAGAGAGGTCGTGGGGCCTTGGTGGCTCCCCAACTGGGGTGTTTTCTACAATCCGGTCGGCATGATCCTCTTCGCGGCAAGCACGTTCGCCGAGGCCAACCGTCTTCCTTTCGACCTGCCTGAAGCCGAGGGCGAGCTCGTCGCCGGTTTCCATACCGAGTACGGCGGGTTCAAAATGCTGATGTTCTACATCGGCGAGTACGGCCATATGATCGTGGCGAGCTCGCTGCTCGCGATTTTTTATTTCGGCGGTTACGGCATCCCAGGCCTGCCGGTCGAGGTGTTGGAAGCCAAGATCGCTGCGGGCACTTCGCTCGGCCCGACGGGAGTGAGCGTGTTGACCTCGGTCGTCTCGCACCTCGCGCTGCTCGTGAAACTCGGGCTCTTCCTGTGGATATTCATCTGGGTCCGCTGGACATTGCCCCGGTTCCGTTACGACCAACTCATGGATCTCGGCTGGAAGTCGATGCTTCCCTGGGCCCTCGCCAACGTCGTGGTGACGGCCGTCTGGCTTTTGCTCGCGAACTCGAAATAAGTAAGGAACTCCCACCCTATGCTGGAATTGGCGGACTACACGTTTTACTTCCTCGCCTTGGTCACGCTCGTCGGCGGGATCGCGGTGATCACGGCCCAAAACCCGATCTACTCGGCGCTTTGGCTCGCGCTCACGATGGTGAGCGTCGCCGGAGTCTTCGTGAGCCTCGACGCGTGGTTCGTCGCCGGGGTGCAGCTGATCGTCTACGCCGGCGCCGTTATGGTGCTGTTCGTTATGGTCATCATGCTTTTCGATCTCCGGCGCGAGACCAACGCGTTCTCGCGAGGCATGGTTTCCGGCTTCCTGAAACTCGCGTCGGCGGGGATTTTCCTGGGTTTGATCGGCGGCTCGATCTACAACTCGGCCGAGACCGTTTTCGCCCCTCCGCCCGCGGAACTCGAAAAAACCGCGGACGCCACCAAGGCGCTCGCGAACACGCTTTTCACCAAGTACATCTTCAGTTTCGAAGTCATCGGCGTCCTTTTGCTCGTGATCGCCATAGGCGCCGTGACGCTCTCGCGCGTCCAGGGGGGCACTCATGCCAAACACGATTGACACGATCCTCAAAGTCAGCCTGAACCATTATCTGGTCCTTTCTGCGGTCCTGTTCACGCTCGGCGTGCTCGGGGTCCTGTTGCGCAAGAACGTGATCGTGATCCTGATGTCCATCGAGCTCATGTTGAACGCCGTGAACGTGACGTTCATCGCCTTCAGCCGCTATTCCGGCAATATCGACGGCCAGGTCATGGTTTTTTTCGTCATGACGATCGCGGCGGCCGAAGCGGCGGTGGGTCTCGCCCTCGCCGTGCTGATATTCAGGCGTTTCAAGGAAATCAACATCCGCTATTTCGAGCATCTGAGAGGTTGAATCGATGGGAAGCACGGGTCATCACAACCACGAATCGTCACCGGTCGACTTGATCGGAGCGAACCTCTCCTTCCTCGGCCTGGCGGCCCTGCTTTTGGGCGGAATCGGGTACGGGCTGCGGAACGCGGACGCGACGGCCGCCACCTTCGCGATCCTGCTCCTCGCCCCGCTGTTCGGGTTTTTGTTCAATGGCCTGCGTTTCCGGTCGAAGAACGCCAGGCTCTCCGGGTCCGTGGCGACGCTCGCCGCTTTCGCTTCGTTCCTCTGTTCGATTTCTTTGGCCATGAAGGTGGGCGCCGCGCATGGCGCCGTTTCGACGAAGTTTTTCGATTGGATGACCATCGGGGATCTGAACGTCGCGGCCGGGTTCACGGTCGACAAGATCAGCGCGCTGATGATCTTGGTCGTCACGGGGGTGGGGACCCTTATCCATCTTTTCTCGATCGGTTACATGTCGCACGACGACCGGCCGTCGAAATACTTCGCCTACCTGAATCTTTTCTTGTTCAACATGCTGCTCTTGATCCTCGGCGACAACCTCCTTGTGATGTTCGTCGGATGGGAGGGCGTGGGCCTTTGCTCGTACCTGTTGATCGGGTTCTGGTTCTCGGACAGCGAGAAAGCGGCCGCCGGCATGAAGGCTTTCATCACCAACCGCATCGGCGACGCCGGTTTTCTACTCGGCATCTTCACGTTGTTCTTCATCTTCGGGACCGTGAATTTCGCCGAGATCAATCAGCGGGCGCTCGATATCGGAGCGGAGTCCGGTTGGGGAGGGCCGATGACGCTCGCATGCCTCTTCCTCTTCATCGGGGCCACCGGCAAGTCCGCGCAAATCCCCCTCTACGTCTGGTTACCAGACGCGATGGCCGGCCCGACGCCGGTCTCCGCGCTGATCCACGCGGCGACGATGGTCACGGCCGGCGTTTACATGATCGTCCGCCTGAACCCGCTTTTCCTCGCGGCCCCGAACGCTCTCCACGTGGTCGCGGTCGTCGGCGCCGTGACGGCCGTCACGGCGGCGTCGATAGGCCTCACGCAGTGGGACATCAAGAAAGTCCTCGCTTACTCGACGGTTTCGCAGTTGGGCTACATGTTCCTGGCGTGCGGCGTCGGCGCTTTCGGCGCGGCGATGTTCCATTTGATGACCCATGCCTTCTTCAAAGCCTTGATGTTCCTGGGATCAGGTTCGGTTATCCATGCGATGAACGGCGAGCAGGATATCCGGAAGATGGGCGGCTTGAAAAAGGCGTTGCCCATCACTCATGGGACGTTCTTGCTCGGCTGGCTCGCCATCATCGGCATGCCGCCGTTCGCCGGCTTCTTCTCGAAAGACGAGATTCTCTGGCTTTCGTTCCACAGCCCACTCGGGCATTGGGGTCTCTGGCTGCTTGGCGTTTTCGGCGCGGCGCTGACGGCCTTTTACATGACACGCTTGATGGCTCTGACCTTTTGGGGCGGGAGTCGGGTGCCGAACGGCGTGCATCCGCATGAATCCCCGCCGTCGATGACGGTCCCATTGATCGTCCTCGGCGCGCTTTCGGTCGTCGGCGGTTGGATCGGCGTCCCACACGCGATCGGCCACGCGCTGCATGTGCCGCACTTCCTCGAGCATTGGTTCCAGGGGGCGATCCTCGGCATCCCCGGCCTCAAACCCGCGAGCACCGCCCTCGAAATCGCTTTGATGGGGGTCTCGGTTTCGATCGCCGGCCTGTCGTCGGTGGCCGCGTTCGTTTTTTACGTGCGCAGGACGGAATTGCCCGGCAAGGTCGCCGCCAAATTCAGGGGTTTCTACGACCTCGTCCACAACAAGTACTTCGTGGACGAATTCTACTTCGGGAAGATCATCGACCCGCTCGTGGAAGCGAGCCGCAATCTCTGGGCCTACGTCGACGTGAGTTTCATTGACCGCGGCACCTATGCCGTCGCGGATATGGTGCGAGGGGTTGGGTCGGTCGCCAAGACGGTTCAGAACGGCAATATGCAGCAGTACGCGCTTTACGTCGTCTTGGGCGTAGCGGCGACCATTTTCCTGATTTTGAGGTAATCGATGCTTTTGTCCGCCATCACGTTCTTCCCTCTGTTGTTCGCGTTGCTCGTGGCCTGCATTCCGGGAAGCCGAGCGCGCGTGATCCGCGCCGTTTCCCTGGCGTCGTCGCTGATCGTGTTCGGGTTGAGTCTCGTATTGCTCGCGAAGTTCGATAGGGCGACCGCCGCGCTCCAATTCGTCGAACGCCTGCCCTGGGTGCCGGAGCTCGGCGTCTCGTACTTTCTCGGGGTCGACGGCATTTCGCTCTGGCTCGTGATTCTGACGACGTTTTTGACCCCGGTCATCAGTTTGGGCAGCTGGGGCTCGATCGCGGCCAAGGTGAAAGGGTTCCACGTCAGTCTCTTGGTGTTGGAGACGGCGATGCTCGGCTCGTTTCTGGCGATGGATGCGATCCTGTTCTACGTTTTTTTCGAGCTGTCGCTCGTTCCCATGTATTTCATGATCGGGATCTGGGGTGGCGCGCGGAGGATCTACGCCACGGTGAAATTCTTCATCTACACGATGCTCGGCTCGCTCATGATGCTGCTCGCGATCATCTACCTGATGTACGCGCATCACGACACGGTCGGCGTCTTTTCGGCGAGCGTGCTCGATTTCTACAAGTTGAAAATCCCGTTCGTGGCAGGTTCGTTCATCAATCCGCAGACGCTCCTGTTCTTCGCGTTCGCTCTCGCCTTCGCCATAAAGGTGCCGATGTTCCCGTTGCACACGTGGCTGCCCGACGCCCACGTTGAAGCGCCGACTCCCGGGTCGGTGGTCCTGGCCGGGGTCATGTTGAAGATGGGGACGTACGGTTTCATGCGTTTTGTCCTGCCCTTGTTCCCAGAGGCGGCGAGTTATTGGGCGTGGCTGTTCATTTTCCTCGGGCTCATCGGGATCGTTTACGGGGCGCTCGTCGCCATGGTTCAGCCGGACATCAAAAAGCTCGTCGCGTATTCGTCCGTTTCGCACATGGGCTACATCATCGTCGGGTTGTTCGCGATGAACGTGTACGGCGCGACCGGGGGCTTGTACCAGATGCTCAACCACGGCGTTTCGACCGGCGCGCTCTTCCTTCTCGTCGGCATGATTTACGAACGCACGCACTCGCGCGAAATCGTGAAGTACGGCGGCCTTGCCAAAGCGTTGCCGGTTCTGGCGATTTTATTCCTGATCGTGACGATGTCGTCGATCGCCGTGCCGTTGACCAACGGGTTCGTCGGCGAGTTCCTGATCCTGATGGGTACGTTCCAGGTATCGAAAGCCTACGGCGTAGTCGCGGTGACAGGAGTGATCCTGGGAGCCGCTTACATGCTTTGGATGGTCAAACGCGTCTTTTTCGGCCCCGCCGGAGAGCTGGTGGAGAACACCGGCCATCCCTTGCGGGACTTGAGCCCGCGTGAGATCGTCGTCATGGCGCCGCTCGTTGTGCTGATTTTCTGGATGGGCCTTTTCCCGAACCATTTCCTCGATTACAGCAAAGTCAGCATCGAGCACCTCATCGAAACGCGCGATAACTACCAATTGACGGTGAACCCGTCGGAAGCGACCGACGTCGCGCGGACGACGCCGCGGAGCGAGGCCGGAAAATGAACATGCAACTCCTCAAAGACATCGTCATCGTCTCGCCGCTCATCGCTCTCTTCGCCCTGAGCTTGTTCCCAGTGATGATCAAGGTTTTCCGCGGCAACCGCGAGCCGAACCCCTACGTGACGCTCTTCCTCGGTTTCATGGGTTTGAGCCTGGCGACGGGCCTCACGGCGGCTCTGAGCGGAGCCAAACAAACCGCGTTCAGCGGAGCGATCGTGTTCGACGGCGTCACCGCCTGGATGAGTTATCTTGTGTACCTGATCACGGCCGTCTCTTTGATGCTGTCCTTCGATCATGTCGCGACCAAGGGGCGGCAGTTCGCCGAATACGTTTTCCTCATGCTCAACTCGGTTCTTGGCATGATCGTCTTGATCATGTCGAACGACTTGATAGTTACGTTCATCGGCATAGAGACGATGTCGCTCTGCCTTTACGTTCTCTGCGCCATGGGCAAAGAGGACGTGCTCTCGAAAGAGGCGGCGTTTAAGTACTTCGTTTTGGGCAGCTTCGCTTCGGCCATCTTCCTCTACGGCGTCGCGCTCATCTACGGAACCGTCGGCAGCACGGTCTTCCCAGAGATCCTCGAAGCCGTCGGCACGCTGATCTCCACCAACAAGCTTTTCCTGATCGGTTTGGGATTGGTGACTTTGGGCTTCGCGTTCAAGGTGTCGATCTTCCCTCTGCACGCGTGGACTCCGGACGTATACCACGGTGCTCCCACGCCCGTGACGGCGTTCATGGCGACTGCGGTGAAAGCTTCGACGTTCATAGCTTTCTTGCGTTTGTTCAACTCCGACGGCTACGGAGACGCGGCCCGTTTCCAGGGCGTCCTCGAATGGCTGGCGGTGCTGACGATGCTGATCGGCAACGTCGCCGCCGTCATGCAGGACAACTTCAAGCGCATGCTCGCGTATTCGAGCGTCGCGCATTCGGGCTATCTGATGGTGGGGCTCATCGCTGCGGGTTTCGGTTCGAATTTCAACGCCGGCGCCACCAGCGTCGTTTTCTACCTTTTCAGCTATTCGCTCATGACGCTGGGGACGTTCGCGCTCGTCGCCATGTTCGAGCGCGCGGAGAACACGGCCATGAGCATGGACGATCTCAAAGGCCTCGCCGGCCGCTATCCGCTCCTGAGCCTGAGCCTGGCGATTCTCCTGCTCTCGCTCGCAGGCATCCCGCCGACGTTGGGGTTTTTCGGGAAATTCTATCTTTTCTCGGCCGCGATCGAGCAAGACATGTACTGGCTCGTCTTCTGGGGCGTGATCAATTCGGTGATCAGCGTGTATTATTACCTGCGCCCGATCGTGATGATGTACATGACCGACGATCAGCCGGCGGAAGTCCTCGGCGCTCATCTTATGACTCGGATGACGGTGGTCTTCACGGCGCTTCTGGTCGTGCTGCTGGGCCTGGCGTCCTCTCCGGTCCTCAAGGCCGTGCAGAGGTCGGTGGTGAACCTGTTCTGAAGGGATTCACAAATCGACTTTGCGGAGCACCTGGATGCCGGCCTTGAAGCCGATGTGCACGATCCGCTCGAGGATCGCGGGGCTCAGCGAAAAATGATCGACGAAGAACATCTCGTAGTCGGTCGGACTCGGATGGATATAGAGGTAGTCGACGCCTGGGCGGTAATTCACGCGCTTGGCCAGGATATCCAGAAGCTTCTCGCGGTGCTCGTCCGGGAGGTTAGCTTGTTTGAAGTAGCCGTCCACCGCTTGCATGATCGCTGAGATGTGCTGCTGATGCTCTATGTGTTTGTCGACTTTCTGCTGAATGACCTGATAGAGCGCTTGGTTGATGATGAGCGGGATCCCGTAGTGGTGGAGACTCCCCATCGCCGGAGTGTAATGGTACGGCTGAAACGAATAGCTTGAGATCACCAAGTCGGCGCCGTGATCGACCGCGACGTGGGTCGATAAAGTATCGCGGATTTCGCCATCGAAAAAGTAAAGCTCTTTTCCCTTCTGATTTTTAATCGCGTAGGGGGCGAAAACGGGCGGCAGGCTCGTGCTCGCCGCGACGGCGTCGCTGATGGTGGCGAAGTTCGCGTATTTCGTGGTTTTGACTTTATGCGTTTCGGGGAAGTCGCCGAAAATCACCTTGCGGCTGTGGTTGAGCTGCGTTGCGACCACGAACAACTGCACGCCAAGCGACGAGAAACGATTGTCGGTGAGCGCGTGCCGCCGCATGTACTTTTCGATTCCCCGAGTCGTAAAGAGTCCATTGATTTTGAATCCGTTTTTCACCAACGCTTCAAGGCCGCCGGTGACCAAAGAGCGGCGGCGCACCACGTTCGGGATGAAGCTCATGAAATTGCCGCCGTTGAGAGCGAATAGGTCCCGATATGTGATGGGCTTCAAGCGCGCGATGACTTTGCGGCGACGGGTGAATTTACGCAAATCGCTTTCGCTGCCCCGTTCGAACGCGTCGATAATGGATTCAATATCGTAGCCGGCTGCGAGAAATGTGGAAATGACCGATCCGGCGCTGGAGCCGACATAAATTTTGAATGTCATCCGGTCATCTGGGAATTTGTATTGAACCTCTTCCGGAGTGCCACCCGCGAATTTGAACCCCTTTTCCCTTAACGCGAGGCAGACGCCGAGGTGAAAGGCCGCGGCTTTAATACCGCCACCGCTCAAGACCAGGGCCAATCTCTTTTTCTCGCTGATTCGCATTTGTTGATTGTAACGATTTATCCAATAGAATCCAACGGTTAAGCTGATTGAATCGAATGAGCATGGCAAAACCTGACCAGTTTTCTCAAGCGGTTTTGGTTGTTCACACAAAGCAGCGCGATTCCGGCAAGTTGTGCATGATTATTCACAGCGGAGATTTATTGTCTATTGAGGGGCTCCGTATGGTAACTTGATTAAGCACCTCCGGCGGAGCGCGAATGGGCAATGAAAACTGGCTTCTACTGACTGACTACTCAAGCAAATACCGTATCAGCGTGTCCACGCTGCGCCGCCGGATCAAGGCCGATCAGATCCCATTCCGTTTTGAGAGTGGGAAGTATTTCATATTCGATACGCCACCGGAGCATGCCGTCGAAGCTCATCCAAAAACGGGACTGAATGCCACGCCCGGCCACCGCCCGGAATTTCTGGCCTCGGCCACCACGCGCGGCGTGGTTGAAGAGGTGCCTCTGAAGCTCGTGCCTGTGGATCTCGATATCGGCCGTGATCCAACCTTGGATTTCGAAGCGCATGCCGGCGGCAAAGACGCGCCGCTGATCTCGACGGCGACCAAACTCCTCAATGAGCTCAAGCGCGCGTACATGAATATCCTTCAGGAGAAGGAAGAGCAGATCATCCACCTCAAAGAAGAGGTTTCCGACCTGAAAACGCTTGTGCGGGTGCTGGAAGGCGACAACGAGCGACTGCGCGCGTTCCTCGAATTTCATTCTGGGCGCTAAGAACGTATCGCCATCGTGATGGCGCTCCGGCATTCGTCGCAGGCAAGATTTGATCCAGGCAAAAAAAAGGCGGCTCCAGCAAGCCGCCTTTTCGCGAGTTTTCCGCCGTCGTCGTCAGGCCGCACTGGCCGCGGCGGGTTCTTTCGGTTTTTTTCCGCCGCCTTTGGCCGAACCCGTTTTGCGGCTGCGTCCTGGTTTCTCTTCCAGTGCCATTTGCAGAACTTCATCGAGGTGTTCGACGAACACGAAGGTGAGGTTCTTGCGGAATTCTTCGGGGATGTCCGTGATGTCCTTCTGGTTCTGAAGGGGTAGGATCACTGTTTTCACCCCGTGCATGAGAGCGGCGAGCGCTTTTTCCTTCACCCCGCCGATCGGGAGCACCCGTCCGGCTAAAGTCACTTCGCCCGTCATCGCGATATCGTTTCGAATCGGCGTGTCCGTCATCAGGCTGATGAGGGCCGTCGCCATCGTGATGCCGGCCGATGGGCCGTCTTTCGGGACGGCGCCCGCGGGTATGTGGACGTGCGCCTGGTGGTTGTCCGCCCAATCCTCTTCGATGCCCAATTCTTTGGCGTGCGCTCGCGCGTAGCTCATCGCCGCCGTGGCCGACTCTTTCATCACTTCGCCCATCTGGCCGGTGAGGACGAGACCGCCTTTCCCTTTCATTTTCAGGGCTTCGATGTAAAGCACTTCGCCGCCGGCCTGCGTCCACGCCAAACCCGTCGCGATGCCGATCTGGTTCTCCTTGAGTTTTTCGTCACGCAGGTATTTCGCCGGCCCGAGCAGGTCGGTGATTTTCTCTGGCGTGATGACGATTTTCTCTTTGAGGCCCATGACCACGAGTTTGGCGACTTTGCGGCAGATGCCGCCGACTTCGCGCTCGAGGTTGCGCAAGCCCGCCTCGCGAGTGTAACCGGAGATCAAGAATTTGATGCCCTCTTCGGTGAATTCGATGTTCTCCGCAGATATGCCGTTGTTCTCGATCTGGCGGTCGATGAGGTGTTTGCGCGTGATGAGGACTTTGTCGTTCTCGGTGTAACCGGAGAGATAGACCATCTCCATGCGGTCGCGGAGCGCCGCCGGTATGTTTTCCGGAACGTTCGCGGTCGCTATGAACAGGCAGTTGCTCAGGTCGAAATCGACGTTGAGGTAGTTGTCCCGGAACGAGTGGTTCTGCTCCGGATCGAGCACTTCAAGCATCGCCGCCGACGGGTCGCCGCGGAAGTCCGAGCCGAGTTTGTCGATCTCGTCGAGGACCATGACCGGGTTGTTCATTTTCACTTGTTTGAGCGCTTGTATGACTTTCCCGGGCATGGCGCCGACGTACGTGCGGCGATGGCCCCGGATCTCGGCCTCGTCTTTGACGCCCCCGAGGGCGATGCGGAAGTATTCGCGCCCCATCGATTTCGCCACGGATTTACCGAGGGATGTTTTCCCGACGCCGGGAGGGCCGACGAGGCAGAGGATCGGACCTTTCATGTCTTTCTTGAGCTTGCGGACCGCGAGGAACTCCATGATGCGGTCTTTGACCTTGTGGAGGTCGTAGTGGTCGTCGTCGAGGATCTGCTGAGCGCGAGTGAGGTCAAGTTGATCCTCGGATTTCTTCGCCCAGGGGAGATCGACCATCCAATCGAGGTACGTCCGCACCATCGACGCTTCGCTCGCGTCGGGGTGCATGCGCTCGAGGCGGCCGAGCTGTTTGAGCGCCTCGGTCTGAACGCTGTCGGGCATGCCGGCGTTCATGATTTTTTCGCGCAGGTCTTCGAGTTCCTCGCCCTTTTGATCCTGCTCGCCGAGCTCGTTTTTGATCGCGCGCATCTGCTCGCGGAGGAAGTACTCCCGCTGCGACTTGGACATCTCGTCTTTCGCCGTGCTGCGGATGCGGGCCTGCATTTGCAGGACCTCGAGTTCGTTGGCGAGGATCTCATTGACGAGTTGGAGGCGTTGCTTGTGATCGTGCGTCTCCAACACTTTTTGAGCGTCGGACACTTTCAGGCCGAGGTTCGAAGCGATCAGGTCGGCGAGGCGGCCTGGGTCGTTGACGTCATCGAGTATCAGGAGGATGTCGGGGGAAAGCATGCGGCCGAGAGCGATGATCTTTTCCAACTGCTCCTTGGCGTTGCGGATCATCGCTTCGAACTCGATCTGCGAGCCCGCGTTGTCGTTCTCGTCGATCTTTTCGACGGCGACTTCGAAGTTCGGGGCGGCTTTCACGTACTTTTTCACGCGGCCCTTGGCTTCGCCTTGGATCAGGATCTTCACGCGGCCGTCGGCGAGTTTGCGCATGCGCATGATGCGCGCGATCGTGCCTACGGTGTAGATCGTCTCTTCCGTCGGGTTTTCTTCCGTGATTTCCTTTTGCGATGCCAGGAAGATCAGGCGGTTTTTCGCCAGAGCTTCCTCAACCGAACGGATGGAGGCTTCCCGACCCACGAACAACGGGAGGATCATATAGGGAAACACCACGATATCGCGAACGGGCAGCATGGGCAGGGATTCAGGGATCTCGAGGACTTTGTCGTCAAAGGCCATTATGTTCCTCCGCTCAGGGCGGCAAAGATGCTTCTCTTGAATCACTTCTCGGCTCGGCCTGGCGGACGCTAAAGGGGAGCTCAAAAGGAAAAGGTCTGGAATTGAGTGAATATCCTGCGTTTTTCCGGATATCGGCGGAGAAATTGGACGTCTGGAAACCCGCGTCTGGCCTGAATTCCAGGCTTCTCACGGATCAAAGTGTGAGCCTAGCGACGGGTGTTCTGACCTAGGCCCTGGGAAGCAAAAGAGGAGAAGAACCGGGATGCTTAAGCGAACACGCGCTCTTTATTTTCTTGGTCTTCTTTGCAAGCGATGCAAAGGCTCGCGACTGGACGAGCCTTCAGGCGGCCGAGTTGTAACGGCTCCTCGCAGCCTTCGCAGAGGCCGAAAGTGCCTTCGTCGATTTTCGCCAGAGCGCGGTCGACTTTGGAGAGGAGTTGCGCCTGGCGCTCTTGCAAGCGAAGCGTAAGCGAAAGACTCAGTTCAGAAACGGCAAGATCGCCCTCGTCACCTTGGACGTCACCTTGTTTGGCTTCTTCCTTGAAGGAATTGGCTTTGTTAAGAATGTCCGCACGTTGTTGGAGAAGGAGGTCTTTGAAAAATACTAACTCTTTCGCCTTCATACGCTCTCCTTGGAACAGGGCCCGATATTTAGGTCGCGGGTATCTGCTCAAAATGTGAGCAATCTTTATTGCGCGCGATCCCTGTTTCGCAACAGGTTTTGTAAGCTTCTAGGATCCAACAACAGGCTTGTCATCAAAAAAATCCGAGTGCTCACAAGATCCACAACACGGTGTCTCAACCGCTCACGATGGAGAAAGCGTCCACTATGTCCCATAGAGTCAGCGTGCGAAGCGCTTTTTGACGGACTCGCGGATTTCCGCGCCTTCGATGCTCACGCGCGTCCACGGCAAAGCGCGCAGGCGTTCGAACTCGATCGGTTCCTCGGTCTCTTCACAGATGCCGTAGACGCCTTTTTCGATGCGAGCGAGGGCTATTTCGATCTCGAGCAACTGCGTATGCATGCGTTCTTGCGACGTGAAATATTCGCTTTCGCGTATGACCGACATGGTTTGGTCGGCTTCGTCTCCGCCGCTTTTATCGGTGGTTTCGAATTCCATTCGCATGTCACGGACTCGATTGAGGATGTCCCCTTTCATCCTGAGAAGCTTCTCTTTGCATTCCCGCAAAAACACTTCGTTTAGGCCGCCTCGCATGTCCCCTCCCTCAGATCTTGGGCCGTCCGTGGCCGGTTCGCTGAATATCAATAGCCCGCCCCCCGCGGGCCGCAACCATCGGCCAGGTCCCTGGCGTCCGGTGTCACTTCGACAGAGCACGCGCGCGGAGCGGTTAGGCGAAAACCGCTCCGTCGTCATTGATTAAAATTATGATGGATATAATGCCGGGGAAATCAGGCCTTTATTGCTGGGATCTCGGCGTCCCGAATTGCGTGATCTTGCCGTCTTCGATCGTCAATCCAACGACGGGTCGACGGATCTCGCGCTGGGGAGTCACGGACAACGTGCCGAGGGCGCCCGGAAAATCCTTGATTTGAGCGAGCTGACGGGCAAGGCCCGCGCGGGTGGTCTCGCCGGAGCCGATCGTTTGACGCAACAGGAGCGCGGAATCGTGGCCCTGGACTTCGAAGATGCTCGGCTCTTCGTCGAATGTCCGCTTGAAGGAGTTGAAGAACTCCGATCCCGTGAAGGCGCGGTCCGTCGCGAGGAAGCTGTCGACGAACAAGGAGCCTCCAACGAATTTCTCGGCGCGTTCGAGCAACGTTTTGTTGTTCCAGATGTTCGTGCCGAGAAGCTGCACCTTGGTCACGTCGTTGTAGGCGAGCATCGGTGCGATTTGGCCAACGGCTTTGGCGCTGTCGGGGATGAAGAGAGCGTCGAAATCGACGATCGGCTGCAGGATGTCTTCGGGTGTCGGGCCGCCTTGGCGCGCGGAGCGCGTCGGGTTCTTCTCTTTCCATTGGCGCAAACGGGTAGCGTAGTCGTCGCGATCCTCGAGATAGAACGTGCCGACCAGCCTCTGTACGTGGCCGCGGAAATCGGTTTCAGCCGGGTCGTATGGCTGGGCGCCTTGGATCGAGCCGCCGCGCGCGCGGACTTCGTCCCAGAACAAATTCGCGAATTCGACCCCGTAGGAATCGTTCGGGTAGATCATCGCGAACCGACGCAAACCTTGGCCCATCGCGATTTCAACGAGGCGTTGGACCTGCATCTGGCTCGTCATGGCGTTGCGGAACACGTATTCCCCGATTTGGGTCACTCCGGCCTTCTGCGACATGGTCAGGATAGGCACTCCGAATTCATTGGCTTTGGTGGCTTCCGCGGAGGCCGTTTTGCTGAGCAGGCCCCCGATGACCGCGATGACGTTGTCTTCGGTCACGAGGCGCTCGATGGCGCGGCGAGCGACGTCGGGATTGCCTTCGCTGTCGATCACAGCGAGCCGGAACGACGTCGGGTTTTTCCCGTGGATGCCGAGGCCGTGCTGGATTCCACGCAGAGTTTTGTAACCTATGGCGGATTGCTTTCCCGAGAGCGGGAGAACGACGCCGATCGTGCGAGGATCTACTTTTTGGCGGGCGTCGATTTGCGAGGCGACGTTCTGCGCGCGCTCGCCGAGGTCCGAATCCGGCGCTTTCGCTATGACTTCACTCAAATAACGGCGGGCTTTGGAATAGTTGCGTTGCTCGGCCATGATGAGCGCGAAGCGGTACTTGGCGGGGATGGTGAGGAAGCCGAACGACGTGTCGTCGGCGACGCGCTGAAGTTCCTCTTCGTTGAGCCGGCTTTCGAGGATTTCGATGCCGAGTTGGCGATAACGGTCTTTCTTGCCGGGCGCCGGATGCTGTTCGGCGAGCAGGAGCAGGGGCTCGAGGGCCGCGAAGTTTCTTTTCTGCTGGGCCAGTGTTTCGTATCGGATCTCGAGGGCTTCCATACGTTCCTCGACCGGCAGGTTTTTTGCGTTCGAAACCTTTTCGAGGTACGGATCGGCGTCCTGGGGGCGTTGCATGCGGATGAGACTGCGCGCCGCCTTGAGCGACGCTTGCATCTCGAGCGGGCTGGCGATCTCGCCCATCGCGACGAGATTGTAGAATTTGAGGGCGTCGATGAAATTCTGCTGATCGGCGTGGATATCGCCGATTAGGATCGCGGCGTCGTCGGCGACATCGCTTTCCGGGTACAGCTCGAGAAGTTTCTTGGCCTTGGCGAGAGCCTTCTTGCCGTCACGAGCTTGCCAAGCGGCTTGCGCCGCTGAGAGTTCTTGGTGGAGTTGGGCTGGGGCGACCGTGGGGGGGCGGCGTTTCGGTGCCCCCTGGCAGGATGCCAAGGCGAACAAGATTGCGAAAAACAGCAGGACTCTCATCGGTATCCTTTCCGTTCCCGTCCTTCCGGGGTCCCGAAGCGGCTCACGTCCGCGTTTTCAGGATGTGGTCGAGTTTTTCCTGGTATGACTTCACCATCGGCGTCGAGCGCAAAGAGGCGGCCATCTTCGCCAGCGCTCGCTTTTGCTCCTCGCTGAGATCTTTTGGTACGTCGATGACGATCTTGACGAGTTGGTCGCCGGCCGCCGGACCTGTCATCGATGCGAAGCCTTTCCCTTTCAACCGGAAAATCTGACCCGACGGCGTGCCGGGTGGGATCTTCAAAGACGCTTTGCCGGTGAGAGTCGGGATTTCGACCGTGCTCCCCAGGACCGCGTCCACGAACGAGATCGGCAGATCCAGATGGATATCGTTCTCGATCCGGCGGAACAGCGGATGTTCTTGAACATTGATGATGACGTAGAGATCGCCCGTCTGTCCACCTTGTGGCGCCGAGTCGCCCTCGCTCCTGAGCTTCAGACGTTGGCCCGTGTTCACGCCGGCGGGCACCGTGATCGAGACTCGCGCCATTTCTTCCTTGCCGGAGCGATGACGGATGAAACTGATCTGCTTTTCCGCGCCGGTCGCGGCTTCTTCGAAGGTGATGCTGAGTGTGTAGCGCAGGTCCGCGCCGCGCGTCGCGCGGCTACGATTTCCATGGCCGCGGGGCTGACCCGTGAAAAAATCGTTGAATATGTCGCCGAAAATGTCCTGGAACGATTCGGGGTTTTGGCTGAACCCGCCGAATCCCCCCTGGCGGGCGAACTCTTCGAACGGATTTCGCCCGCTGAACCCGCCAGGGCCGGCACCGGCGCTCATGTGGCCGAATTGGTCGTAGGCCTGTTTTTTCTGCGGATCGGAAAGAACGTCGTAAGCCTCGCCGACCTCCTTGAACTTCTCCTCGGCCTTCTTGTCCCCTGGATTTTTGTCGGGATGGTATTGCATGGCGAGTTTACGGTACGCTTTTTTAAGATCGTCGGGATTCGCCGATCGCGGAACACCTAGGATCTCATAGTAGTCACGCTTCGCCATCGTCCCTGCTCCTCTTCATCCCCTTCTTTTCAGGGTTTCGGTTTCGTGGCGACGACGACTTGGCCGGGCCGGATCACGCGGTCGTGCAGCTTGAATGGCTTTTTGAAGACTTTGCTGATGTGTCCCTCGGGGATTTCGCCGTTCACTTCGCTCGAGATGGCTTCATGCAGGTTCGGGTCGAACGGTTGCCCCTCGGCAGGGAGTTCTTCGACGCCGAAGCGTTGCAGCGCCGAGCGAAATTCAGCTGCGATCATCTCCACGCCTTTGCGGAAGCTGGAGGCGTTTTCCGTGGTGGCGTCCGTGCGTAACGCGGTGTCGAAGATATCGAGCACGGCGAGGAGCTCGACGAGCAGTCGCTCAGAGCCGTACTTGCGCATGTCCGAACGTTCCTTGATGACGTGCTTTTTGTAGTTCTCGAACTCCGCGAGCAGGTAAAGGTATTCTTTTTTCGTCTTTTCCAGCTCGGCGGTGACGTGCTTCAGCTGTTCGCCCTCGGTCTCTGGCGTTTCATCGCTGCCCAGGCGGTGCAAGCTCGTGGGGATATCTTCGCCGATCTCGCCGTTTTGCTCGGGATTTTGTGGTTTTTCGTCCATCGCGTGGTCCTCCGATTGGAATCCTCGGCTCAATTTTCTGAGGGCAAGCCTTTGAAAATAGACCTAATTATGAGTCGGCTTCCGGGGATGTCAATGCGTGCCGAGATCCTCCGCCAAGAACGTGAGCTTCTCGAAAACCATATTGGTCAAGAGTTTCCCGCGGGTCGATAAGCGCCAATGGGAATCGGCTTTCTCTACAAGGCCTTGTCGTTCAATCGCGGCCAGGCGCTCGAGCACGAGCGTCGCGCTGGCTTCGCCGAACTTTAGACGCAAGGCGTTTTCCGGCATCCCTTGGATCATGCGGAGGCGGACATGGCAGAAGTCCGTGAGGGCCTCGTGCTCCCTGAGCCGTTCGTGCTGATGGGCGGGTAAAGTCCCTTCGAACGAGAAATCCGAGGTCCGCGCGGTGACCTGCTTTTCGTATGCCGGGAGCGCGGTCGGGTTCCAAAACCGCAGTCCCCATTCACCCCGCTTGAGGAACGAATGCGCGCTCACACCGAGGCCCCAGTATTCCCCTTCGGTCCAATAGAGGTGATTGTGTCGCGACTCGAATCCGGGCTTGGCGTAGCTCGAAATCTCGTACCTGCGGTATCCGGCGGCCTTGAGCTCGCTTTCTATCAGTTCGAACATGGCGGCCTGGCCGTCGTCGTCGGCGCGACCTTTGGCCATGGGATGATGGTCGGGTACGGTCAGGCAGTACGCGCTGAGATGCGTGGGATCGAAGGCGATGGCGCGCGCCACGTCGACCCGCACGTCCTCGACTGTCTGCGAGGGCAGGGCGAATAGCAAATCGAGCGTGAAAGCGGCTTGCGCGTCCCGCAGCAGGGCGAGGGTCGCGACCGTATCGTCGACGGAGTGCTTGCGCCCGGCGAGTTTCAGCAGGCGTGGATCGAACGTCTGGGCGCCGACGCTGAAACGATTGGCCCCGGCCGCGAGGAACGCGTTTAATTTGCCCCGGTCGATGGTGCCGGGATTGACCTCGATCGTGAATTCCGCGGCTGGATCGAGCCGGAAACCTTGGTTTGCAAGTTCCTCGAGAAGGGCTAAAATCAAATCCGGCTCGAGCAAACTCGGCGTTCCGCCTCCGAAATACAGGGTTTCAACCGTGCGGGCGCCGATGTCGCGCGCCCGTGTTCGGATTTCCCGGACCAGCAAGCCGACGTAGTCTTTAGGCGGCAGGATCTTGCCGAGCTCGTACTTCGTGAAATCGCAGTACGGGCAGATTTGCAGGCAATGCGGAATATGGATATAGACGCCAAACGCCATAGGGGGACCCGGATGTCGACGAAAAAGCTGAAGCTCGCGAACGGCCTATCCGTCCTGCTGATCGAGGATCATAAGGCACCGGTCGTTTCCGTGCAAATGTGGGTCAATACGGGCAGCGCCGACGAGACCAGGGGCGAGGAGGGGATCAGCCACTTCATCGAGCACCTGGTCTTCAAGGGCACGGAGAAGTACGGCGTCGGTGAGATCGCCTCCAGCGTGGAGGCCGCTGGCGGAGAGCTCAACGCGTACACGTCGTTCGATCAGACCGTTTTTTACGTCACGATCTCCAAACAGTTCGCCGACGTGGGCCTGGACGTCATCGGGGAAATGATGGGTTTCCCGAGATTCGACGCCGGGGAGATCGACAACGAACGGGAGGTCGTGCTCGAGGAGATCAAGCGGTCGAACGATAGCCCCGGACGTGAAGTGAGCCGCCTGTTGTTTTCGACGGTCTACAAAAAGCATCCTTACGGGATCCCTGTGATCGGTTACGACAGGATCATCAGGAAAGTGTCGCGCAAGACGCTGCTGAACTACTATACGAGCCGTTACGTGCCGGACAACATGCTGCTCGTCGTCGCCGGCGATTTCAGCGCGAAAGCGATGGCCGCGCAAGTCAAGAGCGTGTTTGGCCGCCTTAAAAAATTCAAGGTCCGCAAAGTGAAGCGCCCGCGTGAAGCCAAGCAGACGCGGCCGCGCTTGGCGGTGAAGAAGGGAAAAGTCGAGGAGACGAATTTCCACATCGCCTGGCGCGTACCCGGCGCGAGCCACAAGGACGTCGCCGCGCTCGACGTGTTGGCGTTGATTCTCGGACAGGGCGACAGCTCGCGGCTCTCGCGCAAGCTCCGCATGGAGAAGCCGCTGATGAACTCGATCGGCGCGAGCACCTTCACGCCGAAGGATTTCGGCATCTTCACGGTTTCGGGCTCTCTCAACGCGGAGAACTTGGAAGAGGCGTTCGGAGCCATGTCCGGGGTTCTTGGGACGATCCTCTCCGAACCGCCAACGGCCGAAGAGCTGCGGAAGGCCGTGACGAATTTCGAAGGCGAGGAGTTTTACGCCATGGAAACCGTGGACGGGCTCGCGCGCAAGGCGGGGAGTCTGCAGACGTTGATGGGCGATCACCAGTATTTCAAGAAGTTCCTCAAGCAAGTGCAGAGCCTGAAACCCGAGGACATCCTGCGCGTCGCGCGCGCGTACCTGAACCCGGAGTCGCTCTCGCTGGTGATGACGACGCCACGGAACGAGAAGGCCGTCGCCGGCTCCCTGCGCCGCTGGGTCAAGGGGTTCGGAGAACTCCATGCCGGAGCCAAGCGGACGCGCTCGAAATCGGTCCGCCGGATAGCTTTGCCGAAAACGAAATGGTCTGTCGGCTCGGCGCCCAAAGGCGATGCGGAGCTGGAACGCGTGAGGTTGGCCGGCGGCGCGACCGTGTTGTTCCGCCCGAGTTTCGCGACCCCGATCGTGAATGCCAAAGCCGCGTTCCTGGGGGGCTTGCGCATCGAAGAGCCTGGCAAGATAGGCCTCACGGAGCTGCTCTCGCGTGTTTGGACGAGCGGCACGAGAGACCTGAGCGAAGCCCAGCTTCAAGAGCGGATCGAGAACATGGCCGGTGGCCTTGGCGCCTTCGGCGGCCGCAATTCGGCCGGGCTCTCGCTGCAGACGCTCGCGCCTTTCGAGGTCGATGCGCTTCGGCTCTTCGGCGCCGTCCTGACCGAGCCCGTGATCGACGCCGCCGTGGTCGAGCGCGAGAAAAAAATGATGCTTGAGGCCCTGCGTTCGCGCGAAGACAGCCCCGGGCAAGTCGTTTCGCAGATGTACATAGAACAGATTTTCAAGGGCCATCCGTACGAGCGCGACATGTACGGCGATCGCGCTGCGATCGAGTCGTTCACGGTCGATGACGTCAAGGCGCATTGGCGCCGCATGAGCCGCGCGGGTAATCTCACCCTGGTCGTCACCGGCGCGGTCCGCCGCGATCGCTGGTTGAAAGCGATCGAGACCGCTTCAGGGATGCTGCCCGCGGGCGGCCCGTTGAAGACCTCGTTCGCGCATCAGGGGCCGCCGCGGGACGTTTGGGCGTTCCGCGAAATGGACCGCGAGCAGTCGCATATCATCGTCGGCTGGAAGGGACTCACCCTCTCCGACGAACGTCGGTACGCGCTGCAGATCCTGCAGTCGATTCTCGCCGGGCAGGGTGGCCGTCTGTTCGTCGAGTTGCGCGACAAGGCCTCGCTCGCGTACACGGTCTCCCCCATGCGGATGGAAGGAATCGACACCGGTTATTTCGGCGCTTACATCGGGTGCTCGCCGGAAAAGGGCGGCAAGGCGATCGCGATGATGAGGGAAGAATTCCGCAAATTGATGGAGGCGCCGGTCGCGGCGACGGAGCTCGACCGGGCGAAGCGCTACCTCATCGGCCGTCACGACATCGACTTGCAGCGCTCTTCGGCGATCGGGTCGGGCTTGCTGTTCAACGAGATCTACGGAATCGACGCGGAAGAGACGTTCCGTTTCGCGGAAAAACTCTCGACCGTCACGCCAGGCCACGTGTTGGAGCTCGCCAAAGAACTGTTCTCCAAACCCACGGTCGTCTGCGCCGTGGGCCGCAAACGGCCTTGGTGACGGGGGCTTGACGGTGATGGCCGGGCGCTCCGTTATGAGACGTTCGCGCGTCTTTTCGCCGCCAGATGCGAACGGCGCGGCCTTCGGTTCCAATTTCGGCTAACGGTCCAGTTCACAATAAGTTATGCCGGCCCTCGACTGGACTTGGTTTAATATCAAAATAGAAGGCATCCAGGTCGCGTCCTGGCGACTGGGGGGGTATTTCAGATGGGCCGCAACGCCCGATGCGCTGCATCCACGGTCTCGTCCGCGAGTCCGCGTGACTTCTTCTCCGAAGCCGTCAACGAAGCGCTTCAACACCAAAAAGTGCGGACGCTCCCTCAGGTCCGCAATTACCTCGTGGATCTCCTCGAGTTCCATCTGACGACCGAAAATCTTTTTGATCTCGTCGACGGGAACGGGCGCCGCTCGCGCGAGACATTGGCTGAAATGTACTTGAAGGCGAGTCAAGCCGAGCCGCGCACGCGCGTCGAGTTGCTCAAAAAGGTCGGGGACAAGGCGCTTTACATCAGCGGATTCTTCGGCGACTCGCTCCAACGCAAGGTCGTCGACGTCGATTATTACGCCGACATGGGCGGCACGGCCTATGGAACTTTGTCCGAGTGCGTCCGCGAAAACAGCGCGGCCGAGATGTTCCGCGAATTCGCGAGGCGCTTCAACGAGTTCATGGACGTGCTCACGCGGATCAGTTCCCATGCGTTCGTCCGGAACGAGGAGAACATCTTGCGCCTGTATGAAACGTACGCCAAGACCGGGTCGAGCGTCGCCCGGGAGCGGCTCCTGGAAAAGGGGTTGATAGCCGTGCCGATGGATGACGCCGCGAAAAAGAAGCAGTGAGGTCGAGCTCTCGCCCCGTGTTCCATCGGTAGACAGCGCCGGCAGGTCGGCGTATCCTTGTAACCGAATGTTCGACATCGGCTTTTCCGAGATGGTTGTGCTTGGGATCATCGCGCTCGTCGTGATTGGCCCCAAACAGCTGCCCGAGGTGGCTCGCATGGCCGCCCGCTTCGTCAATGACGTCAAACGCATCACCGGGGAGTTCACGGGCCAGTTCATGGCGGTGAAAGAGCAGGCGAACAAGTTCGTCACCGAAGCGCAGGACCAGGTCACCAAGGAAATCAACGAAGTCGCTGGCACGATGAAAAAATACGTAGAGGAACCGGTGATTCCGCCGCCGCTCGACGGCCCTCTGCCCGAACCGGATCCGCCGGCCAACCTCCCCGATCATGCGCCATACGACCCGAGAGCCGATGGCGAGCAAGAGCAGATGACGCTCGATCTCGACGCGACCGACAAAAAAAATCGAGAGTCCGGTGGAAACTGAAAGCCAGGGATCGACTTCCGGCCAAACGTTGACGGATCATTTGGCGGAACTGCGCGATCGCATCGTGAAGTCGCTTTACGCCATCATCGTGTTCTCGGTCGGAGCCTGGTTTTTCAGGGGCGAGATTTTCGACTTTCTCATCGCTCCCGTTTCCTCACAGATGAAGACCGGCAATTTGCAATTCATCAACCTTGTCGATCCGTTCATGGTGAATTTGAAAATCGCGGTCGTGACCGGAATCGCGTTCGCGACGCCGGTCTGGCTATACCAGTCCTGGCTTTTCATCGCGCCCGGTTTGTACGCGAAGGAACGGCGGTACACCGTGGCTTTCATTTCGTCGGGCACGCTTCTTTTCGTCATCGGAGTCGCTTTCGCGTATTATTTGGTCTTGCCCGCAGCGGTACATTTTTTCATTTCCCAGGCGCCTGACCCGGCGCTATCCAAAGTCGAAGTCGCGCCTGATATCACGTTTTATCTGAGCTTGATCACGACGATGGCGCTCGTTTTCGGTTTGGCCTTCGAGTTGCCTCTGGCGATCACGCTGCTTGGCGTGATCGGCATCGTCGACGCGAAATTTTTGAAAGAAAAGCGCCGTTTCGCGATTCTGGGACTGGCGATCGTCGCGGCGGTCGTCACTCCGCCCGATGCGTTGAGCATGCTCATGCTTTTGATTCCGCTTTGCGTTTTGTATGAGATATCGATTTTGCTCGTCGGCCTGCTGGGGCGTAAATCTGGATCACCTGAGTGATTGCCCGAGGCATTCGCTTTTGTCTTATCGCATTGTGCCAACAGTTTTTGTGCTGGGAACGCATTTGTTTTGTTTTGGCTTCTCCAAACCTTTGACCTAGACTAGAGCTTTGTTAGTCGATTTTTTGTTCTGTGGATTTGGCTCCAACCCAAGGCAAGGGGATGAAGCGCTGGCTAGCGCGAGATCGGCCGGCTAAGGGAGGCCGAAGATCCAGCGGAGCGGAAAAGATCGGCTGAAAAGCACTCATTCCTGTCGTTTAACGATTGGCTAAGGGAACTGGAGGAATAATGACGGATGTTCTCGTCGTGACCAGCAAAGTCAAAAAGCTCATCAAAGAAAAGGGTGGTTTCAACACTTCGGCTGAGACGGTCGAGGTCCTCAGCAAGGCGGTTGAGCAGCTCTGCCAAAAAGGGATCGATAGCGCGAAGGCCGATGGCCGCAAAACGGTGATGGCTCGCGATATCGTGATCGATCACCTCTGACCGCCTTCGGGTTCGGGGCGGTATTGACGCAGCTATGAGCCTGCGTTGCGAATTATGATTGCGAGCGCAGTTGTAAGCACAAAGGACGCGCTTCGGGAACGAAGCGCGTTTTGCTTTTGACGCCATTATCGGAGCAGGTCTTGCAACCCGTCCCAGTCGATGATGGATACGCCAAAGCCCGCCGCTTTTTGCAGCTTGGAACCCGCATCGTCCCCGGCCAAAAGGAAGTCGGTTTTCTTGCTGACGCCTGACAAAACCTGTCCACCGTTGGCTTCGATGAGATCCTTGACCTCGTCTCGTCCGATAGGAAGCGTGCCGGTAATGACGAATCTTTTCCCGACGAGTTTGGAACTTCCGCCGTCTCGCTTTTTCGGTTTCTCGAATTCAACGCCGAGCTTTCTCAGAGCTTTGATTTCGTGACGCAGGGCTTTGTTGCTGAACGCGCTCAGCAGCGAAGCCGCGACTTTGGGGCCGATGTCCTCGACTGCGAGCAGGGCCTCTTCCTCGACCTCGATCAAGGTTTCGATCGTACCGAAGGCTTTGGCGAGGCTTTTCGCCGTCTGTTCGCCGACAAAACGGATCCCGAGGGCGAAAATGAAGCGGGGAAGCGTCGTTTTGCGGCTCGCCTCGATGCTTTCGAGCAGGTTCGCTACTGATTTTTCGCCTTGTCGGTCAAGGGTGAGAAGATCGTCTTTGGTCAACCGGTAGAGATCCGAAAACGACTTCACAAGCCCCTCGTCGACGAGGGTTTCGATCAAACGGTCCCCTAAGCGTTCGACGTTCATCGCGCGGCGGGCGACGAAATGCTTGAGCGACTCTTTGAGGATCGCCGGACAAACCGGGTTCGTGCAGCGCAAGACCACTTCGCCTTCCGCCTTCATCGCCGGCGACCGGCAGACGGGGCATTGATCGGGGATGCGGAACGGTCTGGCGTCGGCGGGTCGTTTATCCAACGCCACATGGACGATCTCGGGAATCACGTCGCCCGCGCGTTGCACCAGAACGCGATCGCCGATGCGGACGTCTTTGCGGTCGATCTCGTCTTGATTGTGCAAGGTCGCGTTGGTGACGGTGACGCCTCCAACCCGCACGGGTTCCATGACCGCCACCGGCGTCAGCGCCCCGGTGCGGCCGACCTGCACGATGATGTCTTTCACCCAGGTTTCGGCTTGTTCGGGCTTGAATTTCGCGGCTGTCGCCCACCGCGGGTTGCGCGCGATGAAGTCGAGTTCCTCTTGGAGCGCGTAATCGTTCACTTTGGCGACGATGCCGTCGATGTCGAAAGGCAGGTCGTGACGCACGCTTTCGATGAAATGATAGTATGCGATCGCCTCGCTCGCGCCCTTGCACAAGCGCGCGAGCGGGATGCGGCCCTGGCCCTCCCCGCGTTTCATGCGGGCCGTCGCCCATTCGATATAGGCTTCCATGGGCTGTTCCGCGTCGGCGATCCCAGTTGTTGGCAGGCCGAGTTCGGCCAAAGCGAGTTCGAACTCTTCCTGCGACTTGAATTTCATCCCTTCGATCGCGCCCGGCGCGTACGCGAACAGGCGCAGCGGGCGGGAGGCGGCGATTCTTGGGTCGAGCTGGCGGATTGAGCCCGCGGCGGCGTTGCGCGGATTCGCGAACGGAACGATGCCGGCATCCTGTTGCTGTTCGTTCAGCCTCAGGAAATCCCTTTTGAACATCAGCACTTCGCCGCGCACCTCGAACAAGCGAGGGGTCTTGGTTAGTTGGAGCGGGAGGGAGCGGATCGTCCTCACGTTGGAGAGCACGTTCTCGCCGATCGTGCCGTCGCCTCGGGTGAGGGCGCCTGTCAGTTCGCCGTTTTCGTAGATCAGCTCGATCGCCAGGCCATCGAATTTGGGCTCGCAGAAGTAAACCATCTCGCTTTCGGTTTTGAGGAATTTGCGCACGCGTTCGTCGAACGCCGCGAGTTCTTCCGGCGAATAACTGTTGGCGAGTGAGAGCATCGGCTTGCGATGCGGGACTTTTTCGAACGCGTCGAGAGCCTCGCCTCCGACCCTCCGGGTGGGTGAATCTTGCGTCGCGAGTCCGGGATCGGCCGTCTCCAAGGCGACAAGTTCCGAGTAGAGGCGGTCGTATTCCCGGTCCGTGATCAGGGGTTGATCGAGGACGTAGTACTGGAAGTCATGTTTGCGGATCTCGCGGCGGAGTTCCTCCGCGCGTTTGCGGCCGGAAACGGGCATGGCGGGATTATCCGTTCGCGCCAACGGGCGGTCAAGGCCAACGCAGGGCGGAACCCTTGGCGCTCCATTGAAAGAAGCGCGCCCATTGAGTACGCTTTTGACTCCTGGCAGGGACCTCATGTTCCGGAGGCGTCCAAGTGTTGACAGAAGAGATCGTCCAGAGCATCGCGAAGCTCGCGCGCCTGCGGCTTTCCGAGGGGGAGGCGACGGCTTTCGGCCGGCAATTATCGGCCGTCCTCCGCAGTTTCAACGAAATTTCCCAGGTCGACACGGCGGGCGTCGAGCCGCTCGTCACGCCGAGCGAGATCACGCCTCGTTTGCGCGCCGACGTCGTGGAGCCCGCCGCCGGCGCGGAAGAGATCATTGCCAACGCGCCTGAAAAAACCGGTCGTCTTTTCAAAGTACCGCCGGTGGTGTGAACATGGACTTGAGCCAGTCGACCCTGGTCGAATTACGTGATGCCGTCCGGGGGAAACAAGTCAAAGCGGTCGAGATCGCCGACCACTTCCTTCAGCGCATCGCCCGGATCGACCGGGAATTCAATTCGTTCCTGGCGATCAACCCGACGGTCATGGATGAGGCCGCGAAGGTCGATGCCGCGGTCGCCTCGGGCCTCGACCCCGGCCCGTTGGCCGGCGTCCCGATCGCGGTCAAGGATCTGTTGTGCACCAAAGGGCTCGCCACGACGGCGGCGTCGAATATGCTCAAGGGCTTCGTTCCTCCTTATTCGGCGACGGTCGTCGAACGGTTGCGGGCCGCGGGCGCCGTGCTTCTCGGAAAAACCAACCTCGATGAGTTCGCGATGGGTTCATCCAACGAGACGTCCGCTTTCGGCCCTTGCCGGAACCCATGGAATCGCGACCACGTGCCGGGCGGCTCGAGCGGCGGTTCGGCCGCGTGCCTCGCGGCGCGCCTGGCGCCGGCGTCGATCGGCACCGACACCGGTGGATCGATCCGCCAACCCGCGAGCTTTTGCGGCGTCGTCGGGATCAAGCCGACATACGGACGGGTGAGCCGTTACGGGGTCATCGCGTTCGCGTCGAGCCTTGATCAGGCGGGGCCGATGACTCAGAACGCGCGCGACGGAGCCGTTTTGCTCGAAGCGATTTCCGGTCGCGACGACCTGGACGCCACGACCTCCGATGAGCCAGTGCCGCCGTGGTTCCGAAAGATCGACTCCGATATGAGCGGGGTGCGGATCGGGATCCTCAAGGAAGCGGGGATCGGCGATGTGGATGAAAGCACAGCGGTCGTTTTCTCGCGCGCGGCCGAGGCGTTCCGAAAGCTCGGGGCCAGGATAGTCAATGTTTCCGTCCCAACGTTGCGGTACGCGGTTGCGACCTACTACCTGATCGCCGCGAGCGAAGCGTCCAGCAACCTGGCCCGCTATGACGGCGTCCGGTACGGTCATCGCGCCGCGCGGCCGACTGCGGATCTCGATGACTTTTACGCCGCCAATCGTTCCGAAGGGTTTGGGCTCGAGGTCAAACGCCGCATCATGCTCGGCACGTACGCTCTCTCGAGCGGGTATCACGACGCCTATTACATCAAAGCGAGCCAGGTCCGCCGGCGTATGCGCGACGAATACGCGTCCGCCTTCGCGGCGTGTGACGTCATTTTGAGCCCGGTCACGGCGTCGCCGGCGTTCAAAATCGGCGCGAGGATCTCCGATCCGCTCGAGATGTACCGAAACGATATGTTCACGACTTCCTCCAACTTGGCCGGTTTGCCCGGAATTTCGGTGCCGGGCGGGTTCGCCGAAAACGGGTTGCCGATCGGTGTGCAGCTGACGGCGAAACATTTTGACGAGCAAAGCCTGTTCAACGCGGCCGCGGCGCTCGAGTCGGCGCTCGCGTTGCCGAAAAAGGCGCCTCATGGCGTATGAAGCTGAAAACGAAGGCTTCGAAGCCGTGATCGGGCTCGAGATCCACGCGCAACTGCTCACGCGCAGCAAGATCTTCTGCCGCGATTCGACCCATTTCGGAGCAGGTGACAACGAAAATATCTGCCCGGTGTGCGCGGGCCTTCCTGGCGCGCTGCCCGTGCTGAACGAACGGGTCGTTGAATACGCCGTTAAAACGGGGCTCGCGCTCAATTGCGAGATCCGCCGCCAGTCCTTCTTCGCGCGTAAACAGTATTTCTATCCGGATCTGCCGAAGGGCTATCAGATCTCCCAGCACGATCTGCCTATTTGCGGGCCCGGTTACGTCGAATTCGTTTCGGGCGGGGCCAAACGGCGGGTGAGCGTCACGCGCGCGCACTTGGAGGAGGACGCGGGCAAGTCCACTCATCACGGCGACTACAGCCTGATCAACCTGAATCGTTCCGGGATCCCGCTGCTGGAGATCGTCTCCGGCCCCGATATGCGGACCGCCGCCGAAGCGGCCGATTACGCTCGCGCGATCCGCGGCATACTTCGCTATCTCGACGTCTGTGACGGGAACCTCGAAGAAGGTTCGCTCCGATGCGATGTCAACGTCAGCGTGCGCCACTGCGGCGAATCCGCGCTCGGAACGAAGGTGGAAATCAAGAACATCAATTCGTTCCGGTTCATCGAGAAGGCGATCGAATACGAGATTCATCGACAGACCGATTGCGTTCTGAACGGCGAGCGGGTCGCCCAAGAAACGCGTCTTTACGATCCCGACAAAAACCGCACGTTCACGATGCGCGCGAAAGAGGATGCGCACGATTACCGCTATTTCCCGGATCCGGATTTGTTGCCCGTGACCGTGGAAAAAGACTGGGTGGAAGAGATCCGCTCGTCGTTGCCGGAGTTGCCGCTCGCTCGGGCGGCGAGGTTCGTAGCGGAGCTTCAGTTGCCAGAGTACGACGCGACGATCCTGACTCAGGAGAGGGCGCTCGCGGATTATTTCGAGCGAGCGCAGGAAGCGTGCGGCAACCCGAAGGCCGCCTCGAACTGGATCATGACCGAAGTCATGCGGAACCTGAACGAGTCGGGGACTTCGATCGCGCGCGCGCCGGTGACGGCCGAGCGGCTCGGGAAGATGATCGCGTTGATCGACAAAGGCGTGATTTCCGGGAAGATCGCGAAGACGGTTTTTTCCGCGATGTGGGCTGACCGAGGGGATCCGGAATCGATCATCGCGGAAAAGGGGCTTGCGCAGGTCACCGACGCCGCGGCGGTCGGGAGGATCGTCGACGACGTGCTTGCGGCGAACCCGTCGCAGCTCGAATCGTATCGGTCCGGCAAGGACAAATTGTTCGGGTTCTTCGTCGGACAGGTTATGAAACTCTCGAAGGGACAGGCGAATCCGGAGCTGGTCAACGAGCTTTTGAGAAAGAAACTGCGGGAATAAACGATGCGAATCGCGGCGATCGACCTCGGCACCAACACGTTCCTCTGCCTCGTCGCCGACGTCGTCGACGGCGAGGTGGCGAGGGTCTTGAGCGACGACGCGCGAGTGGTCCGTTTAGGACAAGGCGTCCATCGAAGCCGCGAATTGCATCCTGAAGCCCTCGCGCGGGCCGAGACGTGCTTGCGGGATTTCGTCACGACGATCATGCGCATTGGTTCCGTCGATAAAATAGTCGCCGCCGCGACCAGCGCCGCTCGGGACGCGGCAAACGGCGCGCGCCTCCTCGAGATCGGACGTGGGCATGGCGTCGAGATCGAGATCATCAGCGGCGAGCGCGAGGCCGAGTGCACGTATCGCGGAGTGGTCGGAAAGGCGTTCGTCGGAACGGTCGGGATCATCGATGTTGGCGGCGGTTCGACGGAGTTCATCGTCGGCGATGCCGGGGGCATCCGAAAGCGGATCTCGATCGACGTCGGTAGCGTCCGCATGACCGAGTCGTTCGTGACGCGTCACCCGATCCCGCCGTCCGAAATGGACGCGATGGAAGCGCACGTGCTTGAAAGGTTGGCTGCGGTGCCGGCCGTGTTTTCGGAAGTTCGGCCGAGGAAATTCATCGCTGTCGCCGGAACGCCGACGACGATCGCGGCGGTTGACAGTGGCAAGCCGTTCGCCGCCGAGAGGGTGCATGGCTACAGGCTTTCGTTGGCCAAGCTCCGTTCCTGGACGGGGAAGTTCGCCGCCATGACGGTCGAGCAGCGACAGGGGCTGAGCGGCATGGACCCGAAGCGCGCCGACGTGATCCCCGCCGGTGGCCTGGTCCTCTGGCGCGCCGCCGAGGCCTTCGGGGCTGAAACGCTCGAAGTGAGCGTGCGCGGCCTGAGATACGGGCTCGCTTTGCAGGCGGCCGAGGAGGGCGGGTGAGACGGGGCGGAGACGCGTTACGCGGCATCGTTGTTCTGGCTTTCACGCTTTTGATCGGTTGCAAAAACGAAGGGGAGTCGGCCCCCGGATCTTCGCTGGCGCCGCCAAGGTCCTCAGCGGCGCCTGTGTCTTCGCCTCTTCCCCCGCCGAGCCCGGGTTTCGCGACGCGCCTGATCTCGATCGGGTCGCGTGAGCTGGTGATCGAGATCGCCGACACCGACGCACGCCGCGAACACGGGTTGATGCATCGCCAATCGCTTGGCCGAGACGAGGGGATGCTGTTCATTTTCGAGGGCGAGGCCGTTCGCAGTTTCTGGATGCGCAACACCCGCATCCCCCTTTCCATCGCCTACATCGATTCGCGGAAAAGGATCATCGACATCCAGGATATGCAACCAGCTCCGGATTCGGAGCCGTATCCGCGTCAGTACCCGAGCCGAGGGCCCGCGATGTACGCTCTCGAAATGAATCTCGGTTGGTTCGCGCGCAACAATGTGAAGATCGGCGACAAACTCGCTCTTCGCTGAGAAGAGAGGCCGGTTCCGCCGTCAGAAATTTGTTCGCCCTTGGTCGCGCGCGACTTTCTTCCAGGCGCGCCCGGCCGTCCACATGTAGATAAAACGAGTTTGAGCTCCGGCTGGACCGGCGAGCCTACGTATTTTGGCGGGACTTTCGTCAAAGCGGCCGAAATCGGACCAAAGACCGACTTTAAATATTGGTTTTCGTTCCGAAATCCATCTGTGCTGTAATGAAACATGAGGCGCGGCGAAGGACCGACGCGCCCAAAGGACTTAAGTTTATGACAAAAAAACTGTTGGTCTCCCTGTTGGCCGTCTGTTTGCTGGCGCACACGGTAGGTTGTACGTCTGGCGATGTGCAAGAAGAGTCCGACGTCGCCGCAGCCGACGATGAGGGCTTCGCGGAAGAGGGCGAAAGCGATTACGCCGACGGCGAAGAAGGCTCAGGGGACGATTCCGCCACGATCGACGAGGAAGATGGCGCGGAAGTGGCCGAGGAAGAAGGCGAGGCCGGCAGCGAGGAAGTCGCCGACGCCGAGATGGAAGATGGTGAGGAAGGCGGGGAAGTCGCCGACGCCGAGATGGAAGATGGCGAGGAAGGCGGGGAAGTCGCCGACGGCACGGAGGCCATGGGCGAGGAGGAAGACCTCGCGATGGAGGATGGGGATGAGGACAGCGAATTCCCAGAGGACGTCGCTGACGAAACCGCGGTGGCCGATACGGGAAGCCAGCCAAGCGACGAAAGCCTATTCACCGCCAATAACAACGAAACGACGGAGCCGATGCCGGAGCCTGAGATTCCTGCGGTCCCGGCCGATGATTTGTTCAAGAACTCCGCTCCCGTGGCCGCGGCTCCCGTCGCGTACGCTCCGCTGCAAAAAATCAAGGATGCGCCGTTCGATCGTGGTGGCGCTTTGTTGAATCGCGTCTACTTGGCGCGCAAAGGAGACACGCTCAAAGCGGTCAGTCAAAAAATCTACGGGTCCGATCGCGCATCCGATTTGAGGAAATGGAACCCCGGGGTTCGGAACAGCCCGCGCGTCGGGGAGAAGATATATTACAGTTCGCCTCGCGATCCCCAGGACTCGTCGCGCATGTTGACGTTTTACGAAGACATGGAGGTCGCGCCGCAGATACACGTGACCAGGGACGGGGACAATATCCGCGAGCTCGGCGCATCTCTGCTCGGAAACGGCGAAAGTTGGAAAGAACTCTGGTCGACCAACTTGGACGTCGCCAGCAAAGGTGATTTACCGGCGGGGATCGAGCTGAGGTATTGGCCGGAGTCGGCTGTGGCCGCCGCGCCGCCGCCGCTCGCGCAAAATCCGTCGCCCATGGACCCAACGGCGATGGGCGGAACCGATCCGATGGATCCCACGATGGCCCAGAACCAGATGCCGCCTGCGGATCCCATGCAAGAACCGATGCCCGAGCCGGCCCCGAGCGAGATGCCGATGGATCCGACGATGGCGCAAAACCAGCCGACGGACCCTACGATGCAGCCGCCCGCGGATCCGGGGCAGATGAGCCCTCCGCCGGCCACTGGGCAAATCGAGCCGCCGGCCAATCCTTTGGATGCCGATCCGGTCAAAAAGAAAGCGCCTGCGACAGCTGATCTCGCGTCTTCGGAAGACACGACGATGCTTCTGATGGTGGCCGGCGTCGCGCTGCTCCTTTTAGTGGGAGTGTTCATCATCATGAGAAAAAACCGCGCTCGCCAGATCGATTTGAGCCAAACGCAAGTCTGAGAGCGATTCATGCGTTCGGTTCGCCTTGGCCGTCGGTCATAGGCCGTCGCGCGAGAACGGCGCGGCCTAAAAAAGGGATCAGACTTCGAATCGTCCATGGTCGGGAGGTCGGATCGAGCGGGATGTGGGCGGAAATCAACGGTCCTTGGAGCCCTTTGATCTCACGAACGGCGTTCTCTCAAGGCGGTGCGAGTCAGCCCACTTGCTTGAAAATGTTGTCGAGGACGTCGCGGCGGTTTTCGCGTTTCGATTCGATGAAGTACATGAGGTCGTCGACGATCTGCACGTCACGGTTGTTGGTCGGCGCGAACTTCACGCCGGAACCCAGCCTATTCGACCAAATAACGTTCGCTTGGATTTTGCGGACCCGCCCGCTGACGATGAACGTGATAAGCAGTTTATCGTTTGCCTTCAGGACGCCGTTCCCGTGCTCAAGAAAAGCCCCGGACAAGCTGATGTTCTTCAAGTGGCCGATTTCCCCGCTGCGCGCGTAACTACGCCTGTATTCGACGTCTAGCTTCAACGGGATCCTCGGAGCGGGATTCTTTTCCGTCGTGCTCATGCGTATCCTCCAAAGTTCTCCAGTTCCCTATCGGAGACGGGGTAGCTAAATTGAGGGCTTCTTTGCGGTTTCCGCGGCCCCTGCCTTTTTAGGCGTCTCTGGGCGAGACTTCCTGGCCAAAAGTTCTGTGAAGCGATCAACCTTTGGTCATCGCCCCATATGGGGACGAGTCCCTCTGAGGGGGCGGGCCACGATGATTGCCGGCAGTGCTGGAAACGGGCGCCCCGCCGGGACCGTTATCGGGAGACCCAAACGATTTCTGGTTTGTCTGGTTTATTCGTCTGAATTCGGGAAAGGGACGGCGTTTATCCCCGGTTTTGAAATCCGCGTTTGCCCAAAAGTTCAAGAGCCTTACGTTTTCTCCCAACCGAAGTCTAGAAAACCCCATTGACAAAGACAACACGGTTCTGGAAACTGATCGTATCCAGCCCATTGGATTTCGCGTCGGACCCGTGGTCATGACCCGGTCTTGAGGCAAGTAATCTCTCAAATATCCTTATATCGAATATCGAGTTCCCATCTGATCCAACCTCATAAAACCAGAAATCTCTGGAGAGTTCATGAAAGAAGACGCTGAAGGCCAAGAAGGCGCCCCGACCGAAGCCGCTGCCAAACCGGTTATGGACGAAGGGGAAAGCCGCGGACAGCAACAAGGGCAAGGCGACCGTCCCCAGCAACGACGCAATTTCAAGGATCGTGATCGCGGCGGCCGTGGCGGTCGCGACCGTGGTGGCCGCGGCGACGATCGCGGTAACGGTAAGCAGAACTTCCGGGGCGGCCAGGACGGCAACGGCGGCAAGCGCGGCGGTTATCAAGGCAATGGCGGAGGCAACCAGGGCCGCTACCAAGATCTCGGCCCGATGGAAGACTCAGTTGAGATCCCGCCGATCAGCGACGAGGATCTCTCGGATATCAGCCTGACTGATGCGGAGCGTGCGGATCTCAATTCGAAAAACCTCAAATCCAAAAAGATTGAGGACCTCACGGCGCTCGCGATCAAACTCAAAATCGAAAACGCCGCCGGTCTTCGCCGCCAAGATATGGTTTTTGAGATTCTCAAGCGCGCGGCGAAGTTAGGCGATATCTTCGGCAACGGAGTTTTGGAAATTCTGCCTGACGGTTACGGCTTCCTGCGTTCACCCGACTACAATTACCTGCCGGGTCCGGATGATATTTACGTCAGTCCTTCGCAGATCCGCCGCTTTGGCCTGCGCACCGGGGATACGGTGAGCGGGACGGTCCGCCCTCCCAAGGAGGGAGAGCGTTACTTCGCGTTGCTGAAGGTTGAAACCCTCAACTACGAAGCGCCGGAAAAAGCGAAAGAAAAAATCCTCTTCGACAACCTGACGCCTCTCTACCCGAACAAGCGTTTGAAGCTCGAATACACGCCGGCCGATTACACGACTCGAGTCGTGGATTTGATGGCGCCGCTCGGCAAAGGTCAGCGCGCGCTCATCGTCGCGCCGCCGCGTACGGGGAAAACGGTTCTGATGCAGAACATCGCCAACGCGATTTCGGCGAATCACCCGGAAGTTTTCCTCATTGTTTTGCTCATCGATGAACGCCCGGAAGAAGTCACCGACATGCTTCGCAACGTGAAGGGCGAGGTCATCAGTTCGACGTTCGACGAACCTCCGACCCGTCACGTGCAAGTCGCGGAGATGGTGATTGAGAAGGCCAAGCGTCTTGTCGAGCACAAACACGACGTCGTGATCCTGCTCGACTCGATCACGCGCCTCGCGCGCGCGTACAACACGGTCGTCCCCCCCTCGGGTAAGATTCTCTCGGGTGGTGTCGATTCCAATGCGCTCCACAAACCGAAAAGGTTCTTCGGAGCGGCTCGCAACATAGAGGAAGGCGGCAGCCTCACGATTATTGCGACGGCCCTTATTGACACGGGCTCGCGTATGGATGAGGTTATTTTCGAAGAATTCAAAGGGACCGGTAACGCTGAGATCCATCTTGATCGCAAGTTGATGGAAAAGCGGATCTTCCCGTGCATGGATATCAACAAATCCGGCACACGTAAGGAGGATCTGTTGGTTGAGCGCAATGACCTCAATCGTTTGTGGATCCTTCGTAAGGTCCTGGCTCCGATGAACGTTGTGGACAGCATGGAGTTTTTGCTCGATAAACTTCAGTCTACAAAGACAAATGGTGATTTCCTGAATCACATGAGTAGCTAGCCAATTTATCGGAATTATTGTTAAATTGAGATTCCAAGAAAGTGAGCCTCCATCAGCTTGGCTTCGCTCCGTCCGCGGAGCGAATGTGGATAAGTCTGTGGATGCTCTTGTAGTTTGGCGGATTTAACCCACCGCAAAACGTGCTCGACAAGAAGGCAAGTAACTGCTACCTTCCCGGGCTTTTAGTCCCAGCTTCTACAGTGGAGTTTTTCTATGAAAGACGGGCTTCATCCGACTTATTATGCCGACGCGGTCGTGACATGCGTCTGCGGTAACACGTTCACAACGGGCTCAACTCAAAAAGAAGTTCGCGTCGATATCTGTTCGAACTGCCACCCGTTCTTCACGGGCAAGCAGAAGCTCATCGATACAGAGGGCCGCATCGACCGCTTCCGTAAAAAATACGCTGGCGTCGGCAACGCCGCGAAGAAGTGATAGCTCGCCAGGCTGCGGCTTCGAAAGTCGCCGTGGCCGGCTCGGCTCGCGATGTTCAGTAAACTCGACGACGTAGAGTCCAGATTCGAAGAAATAAACCTTCAGCTCCAGGATCCCGCGGTCACTCGGGACCAGAAGCGTTATCGCGTCCTGATGAAGGAACTGGCCGACCTCGAAAAGGTCGTTCCTCTCTATCGCTCTTACAAGAAGCTCAAGGCCGATATCGAAGGCAATAAATCCATCCTCGCGCAAGAGTCCGATGATGTTTTGCGGGAAATGGCCAAAGAGGAGCTTGCGTCGTTTGAACCGCAGCTGCTGGTCATCGAGGAACGCCTGAAAGTCGCGTTGTTGCCGAAAAACCCCAACGACGACAAAAACATCATTCTCGAGATTCGTGCCGGGGCCGGCGGCGATGAAGCGGGTCTTTTCGCTGAAGAGCTCTTCCGCGCGTATTCCCATTACGCCTCGAAGCAAGGTTGGCGGGTGGAGTTCATGTCGACGTCCGAAGGCAACGCCGGCGGCTATAAGGAAGTGATCGTTTCGATCACGGGGGATCGAGTTTACAGCAGGCTCAAATACGAGAGCGGCGTGCATCGCGTGCAGCGCGTGCCGAAAACTGAAACCCAGGGCCGCGTGCATACGTCCACCGTGACGGTCGCGGTCTTGCCAGAAGCCGACGAAGTCGACGTGCAGATCGACCCCGACGATTTACGCATCGACGTTTTCCGAAGCTCCGGGAAGGGGGGGCAGTCCGTCAATACGACCGATTCGGCCGTGCGCGTGACGCACATCCCGTCCGGCGTCGTTATTTCCTGCCAGGATGAAAAATCTCAGATCAAGAACAAGTCGAAAGCGTTGAAAGTCCTCGCTTCGCGCTTGCTCGCCATGGAAGAGGAACGAGCGCGCAAATCGGCGAGCGAAGCCCGTCTCGCCCAAATCGGGACTGGAGATCGTTCTGAGCGCATCCGCACGTATAATTTCCCTCAGTCACGCATCACCGATCATCGAATCGGCGCGACCATCCACCAGCTCGATGCCGTCATGGGGGGGGGCATGGAAAACATCATCGATCCCGTGATCGCCTATTTCCAAGCCGAAGCCCTGAAGAACCACGGCGCGAGCTCTTGAACCGTCATTGGAATCCCGCGTGATTTCTTTGTTGTTTCGCGCGGAGTTCGAATTCAAAGTACAATCCAGGTACGGAACGCGCATGCAGCTCAAAGAAGTGCTTCAAAAAACGACGGCTTTTTTCAAAGAAAAAGGCATCAGCTCCGCCCGCCTAGACACGGAGCTGCTCTTGGCACGGGCCCTCAGTTGGGACCGCATCAAGATCTACATGAATTACGATTATCCTCTCTCGGAACAGGAGCTTGAAGCGTGCCGTGCCTTGGTCCGCCGCCGGGCGCAAGGAGAGCCGATCGCGTATATTCTAGGATCGCGTGATTTCTACAAAAGCACGTTCGAAGTTGAGCCCGGGGTTTTGATCCCGCGCCCGGAAACCGAGATCATTGTCGAGGAAACCGTTGCGTGGCTGAGGGCGAACGCGCCGACCGCTCCGACGATCATCGATTTCGGATCTGGCAGCGGGTGCATCGGTTTGAGCCTCATCAAGGAGATTCCGGACGCGACTCTTCTGGCTTGTGAGATCTCGGAAAAGGCGTTGGGAGTGACCAAACGCAACGCCGAGCGATTGGGGGTAGATGGTCGCGTCGCCTTACGCGCGGGCGATGTCGCGACCGTCGCCGCGTCCGAGATCCCGTGGGCGCTCGCGAGCGGTGTCGATGCGATCGTCGCCAATCCGCCGTATATCGCCGTCGATGATCCGCAGGTGGAAAACGGCGTGCGCAAGTATGAACCGCGGGAGGCCCTTTTCTCCGGCGATAACGGCCTGGCGCACGTTCGCTCGTGGGCAAGCAAAGCGGCTGAGCTCGCGCGGCCCGGGGGCTTCGTCATGTTCGAGATCGGCGCTGGTCAAGGGTTTGAGGCGTCCGGCATTTTCAGGGTCGACGACCGCTTCGAATCGGTCGCGGTCGTCAAAGACCTCGCCGGACACGATCGTTTCGTGCGTTGCTTGAGGAGCGGAGGGTGATTTCATGGATAAGATGACCGTTCGTGGCGGCAAACGCCTCAAAGGCGAAGTCGCCGCTAGTGGAGCGAAAAACTCGGCGCTCAAACTTCTCTTCGCGAGTTTGCTCGCCGAAGGCGAGCATGTTTTCCACAACGTCCCCGAGCTTAAGGACGTCGAAAGCGCCATGGCGCTCCTTGAAAGCCTTGGTTGCGCGTGCCGGCGCGAAGGCAAGACTTTGCGCATCCATGTCAAAGCGCCGAAAACGTACGAAGCCCATTACGACCTCGTCCGCAAGATGCGAGCGAGCATCCTGTGCTTGGGACCGCTGCTTGCGAAATACGGGCAGGCGCAAGTCAGCCTTCCGGGGGGCTGCGCGATCGGCACGCGCCCCATCGACCTTCACTTGGCGGCGTTCAGAGCGATGGGCGCCGACATCCAGCTGAGAGAGGGCTATGTCCACGCCGAGGCTGGCCGTCTGAAAGGCGCGAGCATTCTCTTCGAATTTGCGACCGTCGGTGGTACCGAGAACGCGATGATGGGAGCGACGCTCGCGGAGGGCGTGACTACGATCGAAAACGCCGCGAAAGAGCCGGAAATCGTCGATCTCGCCAATTATCTCAATAAAATGGGCGCGAGAATCACCGGCGCGGGCTCGAGCATCATCCGTGTCGAAGGTGTCGAGAGGCTTCGGCCCGCTGAGCACACCGTGATTCCCGATCGCATCGAAACCGGTACTCTGATGATTGCCGGCGCGATCACGGGCGGCGAAGTCACAGTCACCCGCTGCGTTCCTCTCGACGTCGATGCCTTGATCCTTAAAATGAGGGAAAGCGGCTTCAAGGTCGAACATGGCAAGGATTCGGTCACGGTTTGGGGGGAAAAGGGCTGGAAGGGAGTGGATGTGACGACCGCGCCTCATCCTGCGTTCCCGACCGATCTGCAAGCCCAATTCATGGCTTTGATGACCGTCGCTGAAGGGACGAGCGTCGTCACGGAAACCGTGTTCGAGAACCGTTTCATGCATGTCACTGAATTGCTGCGTTTGGGGGCGGATATCACGCCGAAGGCTCGAGTGGCCGTCGTGCGGGGGCGACCCGATGGCCTGCAGGGCGCGCCCGTGATGGCGACGGACCTCCGCGCGAGTGCGAGCCTCGTGCTCGCGGGCCTGATCGCCAAAGGAGAGACCACGATCAGCCGCATTTACCATCTGGATCGTGGTTATGAGCGCATGGAAGAAAAACTCAAGGGTCTTGGCGCCGACATCGGGCGGGTTTAGGCCGGTTCCACTTGGAATTGAAGGCGAAAAAAAACCCTGACATCGGAGGGGTGATGTCAGGGTTCAAAAAGACGACTCTGTTTCCGGAGGGGGTGGATTCAGAGCCTTTTGCTTCGTTAGCCCGCCTTACTTAAAGGAGGGGGGTAAGGCAGGCCTCCGTCGCTAAAACTTTTTCCGGCTGTCCGCCGATCTTTTTGTCGTAACTCAAATCAAATGCGCTCAAGTCCAAGGCCGCGAGCTGCGCCGCTTGAGCAAGGCCCGACACCAAGAGCACCACCGCGATATAAACGAAGATGAGAATCGAGCGGATCACGTTGCGAGCTCCTGCCATCGGTGCAAACCCGATCTTCGCCAAAGCAAGACGAATGCCAAGAAATGTCGGCGTCAAATGGTGATAAACCAGCTTTGGCAGCGATGTGCGCTCGTGTGCTGACCGGACTTTGGTGTGGTTTTTCCGGGCAGCCTTTGATAGCAAATTTTTTTCTAGTAAAATCAATATCTTAAGATATCCTCCCAGAATGGACCCAAGCTCCATTCTGGAACCACCCACGAAGGGTCCAATGACCGTAAATCAAGAGTTAAGATAGATATATGGCGGATCAGGCCCCGAAGTGGATCGTCAAGGACGGCGAAGGTCGCATCTACGGCCCGTTTGCCACCGAGAAAGTCCTCAGACAAATTGAAAAAGGCTACTTCGCGGGCGGAGAGATGATCGCCAAGTACCCCGGTGGCTCGTGGATACCGATTTCGAAGGCCCCGGAATTTTACGATAAACTCCTCGACGTCCTGGCCGGCGAAGCCAAATTGAAGCCGCGGCCCGCTTTCGGCGCTCCGGAGGTTGCCACGCCGCCGGATCTTCCCTCGCTCGAAGAGCAAAAGCCGCATGGTCGCGTGGTACGGGAGTTCGATGCCTCCGAATCCGATGCGTTCGAGGTTTCAAAGGGGCCGGGAGGTGCGGAGGCCGCTCAGGTCGATCGCGTCGGTAAAATGGACGACAAGGACGTCATCGAATTAACCGACCTGCAGTCGCTCAAACGAGAAGAGAAGATGAAAGCGTCCAAGCTTCCTCTTTTCCTGATTCTCGCTTCGTTCGCTCTGGTCGCGTTGGCGATCATTTTCCGCCCGGAGGGCGAGCCCCGTAAACTCCGCTTGATCGCGCCGCGGAAAGGGCAGCCGGAGATTTCTGGTCAGGACGCCAAAGAGCGCTTTCGGCGTGGTCTCGTTTTCTTCCAACACGACACTTTGCCGTCTTATCTTCGCGCTCAGACGGAATTCGTTCAGTTGATCGAAGGCTCACCGCAGGACGTCGGCGGATACGCCGCTCTTTGCATGACGTATCGTGAGCTTTGGAGTTACACGACTCAGGACTCGGAGGACATGCGCATTTTCGCGCAGGTTGCGCAGGATGCCAAACGATTGGATCCAGCCGGTTTCAACGGCGCGACCTGCGAGATCATGTATCTCATATCGGTGAGTCGTTTCCGTGAGGTGCATGGACTCACCGACATGTGGATCCAGATGCAGTCCTCGTCAGCGATCCTGTACGACGTGACGGCTGAACTCTTGAAAAACGACCGGAAGTGGTTGGAAACGGCTGGGTACGCGGAAAAGGCGCGTGTGTTATGGGGCAAGTGGCTCAAACCCTACATCGTCGAGGCGCGCGCGCGAAATCAGCTTCGGCAGCATCAGCAAGCCATGCAGTTGTATCGCGCAGTCCTCAATGCGAATCCCAAGCATCATGTCGCTCGGATCGAGCTCGGCCTTATCGAAATGGAGAGTTTCAACCAGGTCGACAAAGCCTATGAGATGCTCAAAGCCGCTCTCGATGCCGAAGAAAAGTTGCCGCGTGAGACGGAATTCTCGGCGACGTTCGCGATGGCGCAGATCCTCGAGCGGCGGAATTCCCGGGGGCAGGCGCTCGGGTATGCCCAACGCGCGTACGAACTGGATCCGAACGATCCGACCGTGCGTAATTTGATCATGCGCTTGGGTGGGAAGGTCGTCAGCGATGGCGGAGGAGGGAGCAACGAGCTGCTCGCTCGCGGCGACGAGCTTTTCCGCATCGGCGACTACCTCGGTGCACAGGCCGTGTACCGCGCGGCTTTCGAAGCCGATGCCGAAAACGGCATGGCGGCGATGAAGGCGGGCCGGTGTTTCTGGTTGCTCAACCAAAGCGGCGATGCGATCGATTGGCTGAAAAAGGCGGTGTTGGCGGATCCGAAATTGATCCCGGCCTACGTTTTGCTTGCTGATTACTATGGGCAGCGCTTCGATTATCTTTCGGCATCGAAGACGCTCCAGAGGGCGCAGAAAATCGTGCCACGCAGTTTCGAGATCTGGCGCGGCTTCGCGCTCGTCGAGTTGCGTCGAAACAATTTCAAAGGCGCCGCCGACTTCGCCAAGCGTTCGCTTGGTATGTACGAAGCTGACGCGGAGACGTACGTGATCATGGCCAAGGCGCAGGTCGGCCTTGGACGCCACGGCGAGGCTCAAAGTTACGTGCAGAGGGCGATCGAACTCGATCAGAGCAATGTGGAAGCGCAGAGTCTTTATGCGAGCATCCTGGTTTCCATTCAGGGTATTGAACCAGCGCTCGTTTACGTCGACTCGCTCATTGACACGTACAGCCAAATAACGGACTACCGGGTTACGAAGGGCGAGCTGCTCTTGAAAGAGGAGCGGTACGGTGATGCGATCACCGCGCTCAAAGAGGCGCGATCGCTAGACCCGAGGAACAAAAAGGCGCTTTTGCTTTTAGGGCGTGCGCTGCATGCGCAGGGGCAGAATTCAGACGCTTTGCAAACGTATTTGGAAGCGGCGGAAATGGATCCTTCGGACGCCGTTCCGATTTTCATGACTGGATTGATTTATTCGGAAGACGTCAGGACGTTGAAGGACGCCGTTCGCCAATTCCAACGCGTGTTGAAGATCAACCCCCGGCACCCGAGGGCTCATATCCAGCTCGGGTACGCCTATCTGCGCCAGAACATGGGTCAGGAGGCTTTGGCGGAAGCCGAGCTCGAGAGGGCGGTCAATCCAGAACTGGCCGATGCGGCGGTCTTGGCGGCCGAGGCGCATTTCACCCTTAAGCAGTATGAAAAATGCGCCAACGAGTACCAAAAAGCCGTTGCGAGAAAAGCCAACGACGTCTCAATCTATGTGAAAATGGCCCGCTGTTACAGGCTGTCGGGCGCGATGGATTCAGCGGTTTCGTTGCTCAATCAGGCCAAGGCCAGGGAGAGCGGAAATCCGGACATCTACAAGGAACTCGGCGCGACGTTCCATATGCGTGGTCTCGCTGCCGAGGCGATCGATGCCTACCAGCAGTACTTGGCTCTAGCGCCGAACGCGGTTGACCGGATTGAGATCGAAGCGGCTATCCGCAAAATCCAGTCGGGTGATCTGTCGATCGAACAAAAGGGGAACTGATGAGCGAACTTGTCGATAAGATGCAGCACCGGTTCAAACAGTCGAGTGGCGATATTTTCAATTTTTTCCTCAAGGTTTTTACGGGTCTGGTGCTCGGTTTGACGCTGGCGCTGATCATTCATGAAATGATGGGTAAGAAGGACGGGGACGGAATGTTGTCGTTTCTGTTCATCATCCTCGTCGTTACCGGAGTGTTCATGCGGGTGGCGAAAAAGTGGCCGGTGGTTCCAGTTTTGGTTTTTGATCTCGTTTGTATTCTGATAGGTATCGTTCTCAAATTCTACGTCATGGTCGCGCCAGGAGCCTGATGCCCCGCGGACCATTCCCTCGGGAGTTCCGATGATCGACATCAAAGCGCTCGAGCGCGAGGAGCCGCGCCCCGAAACCGGCCGCACGTATGCCGAGGACTATCGGCTTTGCCTCGCTCACAGGGGCGCGGACCCAGCGTCAGTCGACCGGCTTTTGGATTTGAACCGCGAGCGAAAAAGAGCGATTCAAGACGTCGAAAGCAAAAAGGCCCACCAGGGCAAAGTCGGGCAGACGATCGCGTCGAAGAAACGCGGCAAGGAGAACGTCGACGCGGAGCTTGCCGAGATGCAGGTGGTGGCGGCTCAGATCAGAGAGGCTGAGACGGCGGCGGCGGCGGCGGAGGGCAAGGTACAGGATCTACTGGCGGGTCTCCCGAACATGCTTCATCACACGGTTCCGGTCGGCAGAAGCGACGCTGACAATGTCGTCGTCCACAGTTGGGGTGATCCGCGCAAGTTCGGCTTTCAGCCAAAGGAGCATTGGGAGCTCGGCGAGGAACTGGGGCAGATCGACTTCGAGCGCGCTGGCAAGGTGACTGGAGCGCGGTTCGCGTTCCTCAAGGGTGCGGTCGCCAGGATGGAGCGTGCGCTCATCAGCTTCATGCTCGATATTCACACTCGTGAACACGGCTACACGGAAATGCTGCCGCCTTTCATGATCAATGGGCAGAGCCTGTTCGGCACCGGGAATTTCCCGAAGTTTTTCGATGACGTGTTTCATGTGGCTGGAACAGACTATCACCTTGCGCCGACCGCTGAAGTGCCGGTGACGAATTACTTCCGCGATGAAACGCTCGATGAAGGGGAACTGCCATTTCGTTACGCCGCGTACAGCCCGTGTTTTCGCTCGGAGGCGGGAAGCTATGGTAAGGATACGCGCGGGTTGATCCGGCAGCATCAGTTTGAAAAGGTGGAGTTGATGAAGTTCGCGCATCCGGCGGCTTCGTACGAGGATCATGAAAGGCTAACGCAGAACGCTGAGGTCATTTTGAAGCGCTTGGAACTGCCGTTTCAGCGCGTGATGTTGTGCACGGGCGATATCAGTTTTGGCGCCGCCAAATGTTACGACTTGAACGTTTGGTTGCCAGGCCAAGGCGCGTATCGTGAGATCAGTTCGTGCTCGAACTTCGAGGATTTCCAAGCTCGGCGGGCGAACATCCGTTTCAAGCCCAAGGGCGGCGGTAAGCCGCAGTTTGTTCATACGATTAACGGTTCCGGGCTCGCTGTCGGGCGCACTGTCATCGCCATCATGGAAAATTACCAGCAGGAGGACGGCAGCATACGCGTGCCACAAGCCCTGAAAAGCTATATGGGTGGAATCGATCTGGTCACCAAAAGCTGAAGCGGCTTTTGCGATTGCCCACACGCGGAGCCACGACTATCCTGGGTGTCCGCAAGATGGAGAGGTGGCCGAGTGGTTTAAGGCACCAGTCTTGAAAACTGGCAGAGTCGCAAGGCTCTCGTGAGTTCGAATCTCACCCTCTCCGCCATTATTTCTAATTATTAAAACGGGTTTGGGGATTTTTCCTAAACCCGTTTCTTTTTTTGTGGGCCATTATTAATTTAATAATTTCGCCTA
>JAJTYM010000020.1 GCA_021463345.1 Pseudobdellovibrionaceae bacterium
ATGATCCACAGATTCAAGAAGCTTTGACGGCACTCTTCCCCGGCCACAAACGCGGCAAAACGTACAGCAGGCCCACTGAAGCGCAGTGGGAGCTTGTGTTGCGCTTGGGAGGCGTTGCTGAGAGCGATTACTCTCATGGCAAGGGCCAAGCAGGGCTTGGCGACTATGCGGTTTATGACTCGAATTCCGGCTCACAAACAAAACCTGTGGGTCTGAAGAAGCCTGTGTTTTACAACGGCAAACCGATCTACGACCTTCACGGCAATGTGTGGAAACAGCTTGAGGATTGGTATGGCTCCAAACTTCCTGGTGGTACGGATCCCACGGGTCCTACATCGGGCTCTGCCCGTGTTATTCGTGGCGGTAGCTGGAACGACTGGAACTTGCGCTCGGCGTTTCGCTTCAACCTCGTTCCCGGTACTCGCAGCGACAATATCGGCTTCCGCCTAGTGAGGACGGCCAAGTAACCCTTAGCTCTTTTATCCTCTTGCCCTTGGCAATTAGACATGGATCTCGCGTAGCGCCTACATAGGCAGGCCGTAGGCAAGCCAGCCTATCAGGAGCGAAGCGACTGAGGTTTTTTAAAATTTGCTTTTGCCGTCATGCAGCACCGGTTCGCGACCATGAATTTCCGTCTGGTCGGAAAGGGATTCATTTTCTCCTAACTTTGGTTTAACCGAATCCGTTTGGTGCCTTGCCCTAGGGCCAGGCTCGGGAGCGGCTATGCTATTGATACCTGCTTAAATAAGGCTACCAGGGAGATTTGGGTTTTGGAACGTGATTTGGAAGAGTTCGGCACACTTTAAGTTAGAAGCAAATGCCGAATAGGTGACAAAAAATGTTATACAGCCGACTAAGGCTATTCTGCTCAAACTTCTCACATTAGAACCTCTGTCTATTTTTTGATTACGAATTATAAAAATGCAGGAAGTGGGCCATATCGAATATATGGCTTTTAGGCTACATAGCTGAGCAAGGCGGTTCGAATACTTTGACAAATGGTGCGCCTGGAGGGACTTGAACCCCCACGCCTCGCGGCACTAGATCCTCTTACCTACTATCGCTTTCGCGACCGCATCTGATTGTGAAACCAGAAATGCGTTTGGGGTCTGGACTATATCTTAACCATCATCATCGCCGATGAGTCGGCGACGACCCCAGGTTCGCTCCGTATAGTCTCTACACTTGCCCGAAAGGTTCAATCCTCTCTGCTAGCTCGGTATTGCCATTCAGTTGTCTGAGAAGGTTTCACCGACTTAGGAGCGTCCACATTCACGGATTTCTCCGTGAAGGCTCAGTTTTGCGAAACGAAAAAAGTTCCGCGGGTAAAGTCTAGCGTGTCTGCCAATTTCACCACAGGCGCCTGCGAAAAGGAATATCAGTGGTTCCGTCCGGATACAAGCGAAGTCAGCTCGACGCCGACGTGGTCACGCCATGGGTGGCGCGCTCCCCGATCGCCCGGGGAACATCGCGAGATTCAGCAGCAGGGCGCCGCCGCAGTACGGGTAAATCAGCTCCGGTTGGCGCATGGTGATCGACAGAACCAGCCCGAACAACGCGACGCTTTCGCTGAGCACGTAGGCCACGACCGTGTGTTTCAGGAGTCCGCTGTAGTTTTTCGCCCTTTTGCGCGGACCGAAAAAGATGAACAACGCCAAGGCCCCGTTGACGACCGCCAGAACCGACAGGATCGCCTTGAGCGAGTTCTGACCCGCGCTCGGCACTGGAATTTGCGAGGCTTCGGCCGAGGCGGCGATCATGCCGGCCAGCGCCGCGTAGACCGCGATCGACGCGGTCAAAGCGACCCACAGGATCATCATCACCGGGGAAGGGTTCGGCTTTCGTCTGTCCATCCTATTGGGTCGCATGATCCGAGTCTGGGCGCCGCGGAATCCCCTGTCAATCCCGACCAAAGCTCCGCAAAAAACAAAAGGGTCCCACGCGCGGCGCGGAACCCCCGTATTCTCTCCATCGCCGAAGCCGTTACTTCTTTTCCGCGATGAGCTTTTTGTAATCGGCGACGCGAACGAGATTGGCGAGCTCCTTTTCGGAATCCATCTCGATGCGGATGAGCCAACCGTCGTTCATCGGGTCGTCGTTGAGCGCGCTCGGATCGTCGCCGAGAGCGAGATTCACTTCGATGACCGTGCCTGAAACCGGCGCGTACAGATCGCTCGCCGCCTTCACGCTCTCCACCACGCCGAAGCTTTCGCCCTGGTTCACCTTCGCCCCCTCCTCAGGGAGCTCGACGTACACGATCTCGCCGAGCTGCTCCTGCGCGAATTCGGTGATGCCGATGGTGACGATGTTCTCGTCGACCTGGGCCCATTCGTGCTCCTTGCTGTAGTAATAGTCTTCGGGAAGCTGGTACGACATGGCGTTCTCCTCACAACGTTCAAAACGACATTCAAGATCACTTGGACGAAATCATTTGGGCGAAAGCGACGTACCGGTCACGAAAGGCGTGGGCACGACGACGGCGCGCGCTTTGCGACCGCGGATATCCACCGCGAACTCGGTGCCCGTTCCGCTGAAACCGGCGTCGATCCAGGCGATGCCGATGGGCGCGCTCAACGATGGCGACATCGTCCCACTGGTTACTTTGCCGATTTCCCCATTGTCAAAAGAAAACAAGGAGTAACCCTGGCGCGGGATACCCTTCTCGAGAAGCCGGAAGCCGACAAGTTTCCGAAGGAGTCCCCGCTCCTTGCCCTCGACGATCGCCGACTTGCCGAGGAAATCCTTTTGGGCCGGCTTGACGACCCAGCCGAGGCCGGCGCCGTAGGGATTGGTGGTGTCGTCGATCTCATGCCCGTAAAGCGAGTACTTCATTTCGGTCCGCAGCGTATCGCGCGCCCCGAGGCCGATCGGCTGCACGCCGAGATCCCGGCCCTCCTCGAGCAGCGCGCGCCACAGGGCAACCGCGCTCTCCGCCGGCACGAAAACCTCCGCTCCGTCCTCGCCCGTGTACCCGGTGCGCGCGACGAGCGCGAGCGTACCGGCGAACACGAACTCGCGGAACCCGTTGCGCGGGATTTTGGAGATCTCGGGAGAGATCGCGCGATCAAGGAGCGCGAGCGCCTTCGGGCCCTGCACCGCGATCTGCCCCCACTTCGCGCTTTCGTCCGTCACTTCGGCGCCCTTGTTCCATTCACGGACGAAGGCGAGGTCTTTTCCCGTGTTCGCGGCGTTCACGCAAAGCAAGTAGTCCTCGCCGGGCTTCACGCAATAGACGAAGAGATCGTCGACGATACCCCCCTGGGGATTGGGGAAAAGCGAGTACTGCGCTTCGCCCGCCTTGAGGCGAGCGACGTCGTTGGTGGTCATGTATTCGAGCGACTCAAGCGCTTTCGGGCCGCGCACGCGGATTTCACCCATGTGCGATACGTCAAAAAGGCCGACGTCCCGACGAACGCAGTTGTGCTCTTCGATAACGCCCCTGTACTGCACCGGCATGTGCCACCCGGCGAACTCCACCATCCTGCCTCCGGCCTTTTCATGTTCGGCGGCCAAGGGCGTGCGTTTCGGAGCGGCGGTCTGAGTCGTGGTCATCGGCATGGTCTCCACGGGGGTTCTTTTCCTCAGGTATGGCTGAATAGGATCCCAATCTGGCGTGGCGCCGTACCCGAGTCAACCTCGACGATCGCTCAAAAGCGACAGGAAGACGGGGGCTTGTGACGTCTTTTGTCATCCGTTCCCCGCCGCGCCGGCGCAAGCGCCGTTTTAAAGGACCCTGGCCGGTCCAACATTTGGTCCTAACCTTGCTTTTGCAGCGCATGGGCTCTTCTATCGATTCGTGGTCCGTCGCAAGGTGAAGTCATGAGCCGGATTCGCGCCTACATCAATCGTTTCGGGAAGACCGCCTCCAAAGGCGCGGGACTCCTCGCGCTATCCTTCGCTCTCACCGCCTGCCAAGGCGGCTTCGAGCCCGGCTCCTTGCGGCTTCCCTTGGGCCACGATCCGGAAATGACCGGCGGGCGCGCCCAGGACGGCCGTCCGTTCACGGCGGCATCCGCCGACCACGACATCCAGGAGCTCAAAAACCGCCTGGCGAAAACGAATCCCGATCGGCTTGAGCTCGCCAAAGCGATCGCGGCGGCGAAACTCACCCTCCTGGACGGCGCGGGAAAAGCCGTCGCGCGGAACCCGATGAAGCTCAAAGTCGAGATCCGCCTCCGCGCCGGGTATTGGACGGACGAAAAACTCGAATTCATCGCGCCATTGAGCCGGGGCGCCGCGGCCGATTCGGTCGGCTTCACGAAAGCGAAAATGGCCAAGGGATCCGGCTTCGCCCTGAGCGCCGTTTGCGCGGACCGGGACTGCGAGAAAACCACGCTGCGCCTCGAGCAAAACACCAAGACCGCGGGCCCGATCCGCGGCCGGGTGGACGAAGCGGCGATGATCGTGCGACGCCGCTCCGCCAGCGCGCGCGCGCGCGCCATCGACGCGAATCCGGGCGAATTCGCCAAATCCGCCCGTCTCGAACCTTTGCGCCGGATGATCGAAAACGGTCTCGAGACCGAGTACGAGACGCTCGAGGTCGCGTGGGGGGCTTCGCTCTTTTCCCTCGAGATGTCCGCGGCGGGCTCCAGATTCTGCGTCTCCGGCCCGCTCGTCGAGACCAACGACGGCGACGAAGACCTCGAGACCGACTGCCCGGGCTCGACCTCCGAACGCACTGTGCGCGCGGTCCTCTCCGGCAACAACAACAAGGGCGGCCTCGTGATGAACCTGTTCGAAGGCGGAGCGGTGCTCGTGCTCACCGTGCGGCCGATCGAGCGCGGCGGAGGCGCGCCGAGCGAAGATGAGGGAGCGACCGCCGTGGAAATCCCGCCCGCGCCCGTTCCCGCCGGCCCCGGCGCGCCACGCATCCCGGCCGATCCGGACCACCCGGTCACGCGCCAATGGGAAAAAGACCGCGGCCGCGCCGAGATCGCGGCGGCCGCGCGCAGTTGGACCGGCGACAACGGCGCCCGCACCCGGGCGTTCCTCGCTCGCCTGCAGCCGAACCTCCCGCTCCTGACCAAGGCGCTCGCCGCCCACCGCGTGCCGAACGAGTTCCTGACGATCACGCTGATGGAGTCCCGGTTCTTCATCGACGAGGGCTACCCGATCGAAGTCAACCGCTCCGGCACGGCCACCGGCCCCTGGCAGTTCCTCGCAGACACGGGCCGGTGGCTCGGGCTCCGCGTGAGGCCCTTCCTCCCAGGGCGCAAAGCCGATCCGTGCGACGAACGCGCGCAGCTCGGCCCGGCGACGAACGCCGCGGGCAAGTACTTGCGGATCCTGCTCGACGATTTCCCGAACGACCCGCGGCTCGCTGTGATGAGTTATTACTGGGGCGGCGGCAACGTGAACAACGCGGTCGACTGCATGAAGAACGCCGCGTGCCTCAAACGCCGCCTCGACGCCAATACGAACGGCCGGATCGACGAGATCAAACGCGCGGGCTTCGACTTCTGGAACGTGAAGGAATTCAACATGGCCCCGGCCGCCGCCACGAGCTACGTGATCCGCTTCGTCTCCGGCCAATTCGTCGCGCGCGAGCCCGAACGCTACGGCCTGGAGCCGATCGACTCCGGCGCGCTCGGCGCGAAACCGGCTCCGGCCGGCGCGCCGGCGGCGTGCAAATGACTCAGCCCTCGAGCAAAGTCGCGAGCCGCAAGGTGTTCTCCATCAGCATCTGAATCGTCATCGGCCCCACTCCCTTCGGCACCGGGGTCGCCGCCGCGACGTGGCCGTCGAGCTCCTCGTAGCGCACGTCGCCGCAGAGCCGACCGGCGAACGGCCCGCTTTCGGGCCGGTGCATGCCGACGTCGATCACGACGGCGCCCTCCCGGAAGGCGTCCCCGCCCAGGAAGCGCTCTTTGCCGACGGCGACGACGACGATGTCCCCGTCCCTCGTCGTGGCCCGCAGGTCCTTGGTTTTGCTGTGGCAGATGGTGACGGTGGCGTCGGCGTCGAGCAGGAGCTGCGCCATCGGCTTGCCGACGATGTTGCTGCGCCCGACGACGACCGCGCGCCGACCGGCCACCGGGATCCGGTAATGTTCGAGGATCGCCATCACTCCCCAGGGAGTGCAGGGCGCGACCCGCTTGCGTCCGCCCCAAAGCAGGCCGAGGTTTTCGTACGTGAGCCCATCGGGGTCTTTCGTGGGTTGGATCGTTTCGAGGACCTTTTCTTCGTCGATGTGCCCGGGAAGCGGCAATTGCACCAGAACGCCGTGCACGTCCGGGTCTCGGTTGAGATCCTCGACTTTGGCGAGAAGGTCCGCTTCGCTCGCGCTTTGCGGCAGGTCGAAGCGGAAACTTCTCATCCCCAGGGATTCGCAGGTCCTCACTTTGTTGCGCACGTACACCTGGCTGGCCGGATCCGCGCCGACCAGAACCACTGCCAACCCCGGAGCCTTGCCGTGCTTGGCCTTGAAAGCCTCGATGTCCTTGCCGAGTTGGATCTGGCGGGTTTGCGCGACGACCGCGCCGTCGAGTCGAAGCATCCGACCTCCTGAGGTCTTGAAAAGGCTTGAGGAAGGACCTTTATACGTTCGGGCCCCCCGTTTGACCAGAGGGCACGCTCCATTCCTTCATGGAGAAACGTCCATGGGGGAACGGTGACCTTGACCGGGCCCCGGCTTTTTCCTATAGTTCTCGGCATCCTGCGCCATAGGCGAAACTCAACCCGCGAGGTACGACGTGGCCAAAAAGACCGAGAAAGTGAAACTCTCCAAAGACGGCAGCTCGATCGACTTCGTGCAAAGCGATAGCCTGCCGACCTCGGTCAAAAAGTTCCGCCAGAGCCCGGAGATCGAAGGCTTCTATCGCTTCATCTTCGAAAACGACCTGCGCGTCGAAGGCTACGAAATCCTCTACCAGATCATCCAGCGCCGCAAACGCGACCGCGAGGAGGCGCAAACCGCCGCTCGCCGTTCGAAAACGAAGTGATCCGCCGGAGGCCGGCCCCATTGAGGCCCGCCTAAATTCGATCTGCCGTCCGGTCCGAGAGCCCGATCGTCGGACCACGGTCTCTCCTGCTCACCGCTCCTTCAAACCCGCGTTCGCACGCCCTTTGAAGCCTCCTTCCGCATCGGAGGAGGCCGCGTGTTTCGAGTCGTCAAAAACAAGCGTGGGCAGGGTTTGATCGAATACCTGGTGATCGTGGCGCTGATGGCCGTGGCCACGATAGGCATCGTGCGGGTCATGGGTCAAACGGTCTCCGCCAAATTCGCGTCCGTCACATACGCTCTTCAAGGCAAAAAGAAAGCGGTCAAAACCGACGATGTCGGCGAATCGCTGTATCGTAAGAAAGACCTCGGCAACTTCTTCAACGGAGCCGGCCGCGGCGGGGAATCCGCCGATGAGCAATGAGCGTTCACGCGGCGACGCCGGTTCCGCCTTGGTGGAAACGGCGGCGGCGGCGCCGGTTTTGGTCCTGTTGGTCGGCGGCCTCCTTCTCGCCGGCTATTCCGGGTTCGCCAAAATCTGGATCCGGTACTCCAGTTACGAAGCCGTGATCTGCCTCGCCTCACGGGTGCGCGAACCGGAATGCTTGGATCGACTGCGGGCGTCGATCGAAACCGTCCTGCCAGCAGGGGTTTCTCGCGCGCGACTCATCCACACCGAGCGTGAGGCGAGGGCCCGGTTCGATGTCGAACTGTTGCCCGGGCTCGTCGTTCGCGAAGAACGCGCGCTGAAATTGCCGATGCCCGCTCGACGAGGCCGCACATGATCCACGAGTCTCAAAGAGGGGCCGTCGGCATCGCCCTGCTCGCGCTTTCCCCCCTGCTGGTCGCCTCGGGAGCTCTCTCCGCGGCCGTTTTCCTGACGCTCAAAGCCCATGCGGATTCCCTCCATCAGTGCCGCGCCGGCCTTCTGGACATCGAAAACGCGCGGCTCGCGCGACTGCGGTTGTTGACGGGATTGAACCCTCAAGCGAGGCGCCTGCGGCGCGAGCGCGCCTCGGCCGAAATGAAACTCAAATTAGCCGGAACGAGCGGCTCCCCTCCCGCGATCGCCGCGGCGAAAGCCGGCGTCGAAGCCGTCAAGGCCAGGCAACTCCTCCTTCATTTCCGGCAACGGGGCCTGCTGGCGCGCGTGCAGCTGGAAACCAAAACGCGGCTCGCGCGATTGAGAGCCGACATCGGCTCGGGGCTCGAGCGAAAGTTCGGGGACGCCGCCCGCGACGCTCGAGCGGCGTCCGTTCCAACGGCGAAATGGCGGCCCCTCGCCGTCCGGCGCGACCCTGACGGCGATCTCACGCCGGATTTCTTCCCAGCAGAGAGGTTCGAGGAACGGCAAGCCATCCGAATCTCTTGGCGGGTCCGACCGGCGGCGCGACTGCCGTCCTGGCTCGGGTTCGACCGGTTCCGAAATCTGGATATGGGGGCTGAATGCGGCACGACAGCCGAACGCAAAACGAAGAATACGTGGCGAGCGCGTCTCGACGCGGGCAAGCCCTGATCGAATTGCTCGTAGGAACCGCGCTCGCGCTCGCCTTTCTCGCCGCGCTCGTGAACCTGACGGCCGCCGGCGACCGCGCGCTGGGAACCAATCGCTTCCGCACGAAGGAGAAAACGCAATGGATCGATTCACGAAACGGCTCCCTCCGCTGAAAGCGAAGCTCCAGGAATGGGCCCGCGAACGATCGCGCTGGATCTGGGCGGCGGTGATCGCGTCGACCGGGCTCGCGGCCGCCATGGCCAACAGTCCAACCGACAACCCGGCCGGAGGCCCAAGCGGCGGCCCGATCGGAGGCGACGGCATGGCCCCGTTCGCTTCGTCGATCGACACGGAGATCCCGGCCGGATACGTGCTGGTCCCGATCGAAGTCGTCAATTACGAAGCGCTGGACTCCGTTCTTGGACGGTTCGGCGTCGTGGATCTGTTCGCGGCCGGACTCGGCCAGCAACGCAAATCGTACCAGGTCGCCAGTCGGATCAGGATCCTCCGGGCTCCCAGGAACCCGAACCATTTCGCGGTTCTGGCGCCGAGCGAGGAAGCACCGGGTTTGGTCCGGCACGAAGGCGGTTTTTTCGTCGTCGTACAGAATCCGGAAAGCACAGGCACGAAGTTTGAAAAACGACCGCATTCAGGCGCCGCGAAAGCGCGGCGCCACGGCCGTCTGAGAGTGGAGATGCAAGATGAGTAAAACGCCGAGTCGCCGCCGTGTTCGAGCCTGGCTCGCGACGATCCTCATTTGCGCGCAAGCGCATCCCGCCTGGAGCCAAATCCTCGTTCGCGCGCCAGGCGCGGCGCGAACCGACTTTCGCGCCACGCACGCGATCCATCCGGAGCTGCGGAGACTGACGGTGGACGCGCCCGATACGGACGCGTCCCTCGACATCGCGAAAGAAAAGCTGAATCGCGCCCTGGAGCGCGCGCAAATCGCGTTTCTCTCCGGCACTCTGGAGGAGGCTCGCGCGGGTTTCGCGGATGTCGCGAAGCTCGCGACCACGGCTGACTGGGCCCGCGCGCAGAGAAGGGCGATTCACCACGCGATTCTCCGGACCGCGCAGATGGCTTCAGGGGAAGCCCCGGAACGGCGCGCCGCGCTCGCCAAAGCCGTCGCATTCGATCCCGAAGCGAAAGCTGACCCGGCCAAATTCCCGCCCCCCCTCCTCGCGGAACTCGAGTCCGTCCGGCGCGAGTCGGACGAACGGGCCGTCCTGCTCAAGATCCGTGAACGTTTTGATGGATACGAGACTCTGATCGTCAACGGGCGGGCGTACAAGGTCGCGGACACGGGCGTGTTGAAGCTCCGACCCGGCGACTACAGGATCCACCTTCGGTCCGACGTCTACGCGCCCGTCGCGGAGGTGATGTCGGCCGCAAAACTCTTCATTTACACGGCTCCGCGCCGACCGATCGCGGTGGGAACATGTGGACGCCCCGGACTCAACGAACCCGCGCTCGCGGCTCTGGAGATCACGGTCGTGTACTCGCGGGACTGCCTGCAACGGTACCGCTCGGGTCAATGGACGCGACTGGCCGGCGACGAGGGAGGACCCGCGCGATCGGACCCGTGGACGACCTCACCGAGCATCCCAACCTCGCTCGAAATCCCGGAATCTCCGCTGGAACCAAAGCCGGTCTATCGCAAAGGCTGGTTCTGGGGCGGGATCGCGGGCATCGCGGCGGTGGCGATCGCGCTGAGTGCGAAACGGACCGGGAGCCCTTCCGAAGCCGAAATTCGACCGTCGAGCGCGGAAGGGTTTTAAACCGGACAAACGAACCCGCGAAGCTCTGACCCGTGACCGCCGGGCGGCCAATGGCAAATCAGCGAGGACTTCGGTAAGCCGAAGCCATAAAAAACGAAAGGCCGCCGCTATTGCGAAGGCCTTTCGATTCGACGGTCGGGTTCAAGGTCAGCGACGACGGCCGCCGCTGCCTGTTCCTGTGCCCGGGAAGGGTGACGCCGTGCCCGTGCTGCCACCGATGGTCCCGGTGGAACCACCGATACCAAGACCGTAGCTGCCGCCCAGGAAACCCATATTGAGCTGCTGCATCTTGTACTGCAGCAAGTAGTACTCCTGGAGAAGCCCTTGCTGAGCTCGAGAATACGCCTGCTGCTGCTCCATCTGCTGCTGATACGCCTGCTGTTGGATCGCCATCATCTGCTGCTGGTATTGAATGCCGAGACCGCCCGCAAGACCACCGGCGAAACCACCTGCCATACCGGCCATTCCAGCCATACCGGCGAAACCACCTGCCATGCCGGGATACATTCCGGCCATTCCGGCCATCCCAGGCATTCCAGCGAAGCCGCCGGCGAAACCACCTGCCATGCCGGGATACATTCCAGCCATTCCGGCCATCCCAGGCATTCCAGCGAAGCCGCCGGCGAAACCACCTGCCATACCGGGATACATTCCAGCCATTCCGGCCATACCGGCCATACCGGCCATTCCAGCGAAGCCAGGATACATCCCGCCAGCGAAGCCGATACCGCCGGCGATGCCCATCCCGCCAGCGAATCCAGGGTACATTCCAGGGTAACCCATGGGGAAACCCATGCCAGGCATGTACATGCCGCCGCCCATCGGCATGCCCATCATGCCCGGTGGGTAACCGAACGCTCCGCCCATGCCGCCCATGCCGGGCGCGCAGCCGATACCGCCCGCGGCGCCGCCGTAGACGGAGCCGTAGAGCGAGGCCGTCGCGAACGGATAGCCGAGACCGACGAACGACGGATACGTGGGCCAGCCGAGTTTCGCGTTCTGGTCCATACCGTATTTATTGAGGCGGTAACCGCCGTACATGCTCAAAACGTCGAGACCGACGGCCGCGACCGTCTCATACCACTTCGGGCGTTCGATCGTCGGCCCGCGCGAACGGTAACCGCCATCGCGGCACGATTCGCAATCGGCCTCGAGCTCGCGATCCTCCTTCATGCGCGACTTCTCATCGTCGATCTGGAAATCGAGCGTATCGATGTCGCCTTCCAAACGCGCCACTTCCTTCTGTAGGCGCTCCATCTGCTTGATCGTATTGCGATAGCGGGTGAGGCTCGCTTGGCACGCGCTCACGCGGCCTGGCTTCACTCCCTCCTGCTGATACGGGCGCAAGCAGGCTCTGGGGTCGATGAACCCGTTGTCGCGGCAGATCGCGCGCCAACCGCATTGCGAATACACTTCCGTCGGGCCGCAAAGCGTCGCTCTTCCGGAGGAGGACGAGCCTCCTTGGCAGCCGCCCCACGCGCTGTTCGGGTCACAGGTGATTTCGCCTCCAGCCTGAACCGGGGCGCCGCTGTTGTTCGGTCGGATCGGCGGCGCCGTGGTCTCCGGTGGGCCCAGTTCCTCCGAAACCTCGCGGTAAACTCTTTCCGTATTCACCGGCGGAGGCGCAGGTGCCGGGCGCGGCCGGATCTCCACCGGCGGAGCTGTCCGCGGTGGCGGTGGGGCATCGGGCTCCCACGCCGGAGCGCGATCCACGCGACGGGTGGAATCCTTGGCGACCATCTGGTCGAGATCGGGAGTGAAGAGCGCCTTTCTCAGTTCGTCCTCGATCTCGGCTTCGCCGGCGAGGAAAAACGGGGAATCGATCTCAAAAAGGTAACTCACCCCAGGAGCGGTGCGGGAAGGCCCGCCCGAGGGGAAGTTCGAACAGCGCGAATAGCAACAGTTCAAACCCAGGTCCATGTGATTGTAGATGTCGGCGGTGAATTCGCTGCCGATCACCTCGTCGATCGCGGTCCTGTACTTCTCGAGGCTGCGTTCAAGCGTGCGGAGTTGGCGTTCCTTGTTCCTGAGCTCGCTCCTGCGCTCGGCGCGGTCGCGCTTCAATTCGTCGAGCCCATCGCTCGAATCCGAGGCGCCGCTGGCGCCGCCGCCCCACCACGGGCAGTAGCCGCCGCCCATCGCGGCGCCGCCGCCGATCCCGCCGTACGCGTAGGCGCCGCCGTACATGTACGCCTGCGCATTCAAGGGCAGCGCGAGGCCGGCGATGGCGATCAGCGCGAGCACCTTGCCAATCCGTTGGTTCATACGAATCTCCCCTTACGAAGCTTTCCGCTTCCTCACGCGGACCCTTCGACAAATTCGCGGGAACACTTGACTCGTTTCGGCTCGGACCGGACTTAGGTCGACAAAACCAGTTTGTTCGTCCAGCCGCCGCCCCCTCCGGGGACACGACTCCAGGCACGCGTTTGTTGCACTGGGCTCACCTGAATTCTACACTAGAGCCACCGGGATGAAACACACCATTCTCTGCGTGGACGACGAAACCGACAACGTCGAGGCCCTCGAGCGCCTCTTTCGACGCCGATATCGCGTGATCAAAGCCACGTCCGGCCGCGGCGCCCTGGACCTCCTGGCCGAAAATCAAGCCACCGTGATCATCTCGGATCAACGCATGCCGCAGATGTCAGGGGTCGAGTTCCTGGCGGAATCCATCAAGACGCACCCGATGGCGATCCGGATCCTGCTCACCGGGTACACCGACATCGAGTCGGTCATCGCCGCCATCAACTCGGGCCAGATCTACCGCTACGTGACCAAGCCGTGGGACCCCGTCGATCTCTCGAACGCCGTGGACAAAGCCGTGGAAAGGTACGAGGTCGGCGAGGAACTGCGCGAGAAGAACGCGGCCCTGTCGCGCGCGCTCGACGAATTGAGAACGCTCGACGAGGCCAAGAGCGACTTCATGATCCTGGTCAACCACGAGCTCAAGACGCCGCTCACCTCGATCCTGAGCTTCGGCGACCTGCTCGCCGAGACGCCGCTCGACGGCGACCAGCGCATGTATCTCTCGCGGGTGAAAACGGCGGCGCTGCGCCTGCAGGACCTCGTCAACGACTCGCTCGAAATGGTTTCGGCGGCGACGGCGCAGATGAAGCTCGACAAGCGCGCCGTGAAGAGCGGGACCCTGTTGCCGCCGTTGCCCGATCCCGTCCAAACGATCCTCGAGTCGCGTAAAATCACCGTCCTCCCGGAGATCGAAAACCAGGACGTGCTCGCCGATGAAAAAATCGCGCGCAATGTCCTGCGCCGGCTGCTCCACAACGCCGTGAAATTCGCCGACGCGGGAACGGGCGTGGCCGTCACGGGCGCAAACGACGGGCCCGGCTCTTTCCGTTTCACGGTCTCCAACCGAGGCGCCCCTCTGGACGAACGCGAGATCCACCGGATCCTCAAGCCGTTCACTCTGAACGAGAACGCTCTGAACCATTCGACGGGCACCGGCCTGGGGCTGAGCGTCTGCCAGGCCTTGCTCCGTCTGCACGGCTCCTCGCTCGAATTCCGCTGCGAGGGCCGTATGATCCACGCGTCTTTCGTCCTCGAGACAGCGAAACCCTGACCGTCCGACAGCCGGACGACCGAGCCGCCGACAAGCGCGTCGGCCGCTCTCGAGCCCGGCCCGCCCATTGTATCGGCCCGGCGCGGGGAGGGTACGCATGCGCCCGGTCACGTTCGGTTTCGCTTTCCTCATCGCCTGCCTCGTGGCGACGGTTCCGGCCAAAGCCGGCGACCACGTCATCGGAGTGGGGTCCCACATCGTCATTCCGACTCCCAGGTCCGGTGCCGTGACGGTTTCCAACGGCCGCGTCGTGCGGGCCGAAGACCTGGGGGCGGGAATCCGCGTGACGGGACGCAAAGCCGGCGTCGCGGCCGTCGCGACGTCCTCGGGCACGCATCTCGTCACGGTTCTTCGCGCGACCGCGTTCCGAACGTACAAAGCCCTCCGCGCCGAAGCCGCCGGAATGCGGGGCATCGAAGTCGCGGTCGACGACGGCGCTCTCTTCATCCGGGGCCGCCTGCTCCGCGCCGACGACTGGGACCGCCTCGCCGCGGCCGCCGGCGGAGGCGGCGATTACTCGTTCCGGGCCGAGATCGATCCCTTGATCCGCGACGATGTCTCCGCGCGCTTCGACCAGCTCGCCAAAGCGGCCGGCCTCCCTCCGCTCGACATCCAACTCTCGCCCGCCACCGTGCGGATCGCCGCCGATCGGCCCGATCTCGTCAAGCGCGTCTCGGCCGTCTTCGCCCCGTACGGTTTCTCGGCGGGGACGGCCGTCGGCGCGCTCACCCTCGAACCCCTCGTCCGCGTGCAGATCCTCGTCACCGAAGTGCGCAAGTCGCATTCGCGCCGGCTCGGGGTCAAATGGCCGGCTTCGACCGAGGCCACCCTGCTTCCCGCCCTCCGCTCGCCGGGCACGCGAGGGCGACCGCTCAATGTCGAGCTCCAAGCGCTCGAGCAGGCCGGCCACGCCCGGGTTCTGGCCTCGCCGAATCTCCTGTGCCGCTCCGGCAAGGAGGCCCAATTCCTCGCCGGCGGGGAATACCCGATCAAAATCGCGACGAATCGCCGTCAGGACGTCGTTTGGAAACGCTACGGCGTCATGCTCAGAATCAAGCCGCGAGCCGATTTCTCAGGACGCATGAGCATCGCGCTCGAAACCGAAGTATCGACCCTCGACAAAAGCCGCGACGTGGATGGGCTGCCCGCCCTGCTCACCAACCGGATCGAAAGCCATTTCGATCTCCGCGAAAGCCGGACCATCGCCCTCTCCGGGCTCATCCGCCGCGATCAAAGCTCGGGCTCGCACGGGCTTCCGATCCTGGGGACGCTTCCCGTCCTCGGCCCGCTCTTTTCGAGCAAGGAGTTTCAAGACGATCGCACCGAACTGATCGTCTTCGTGACTCCGGACGTTTTGCCGCAGGAAGGGACTCCGTGACCCCGGCTTCCGCGCCTCCGGCCCTGATGAGCCCGCTCCTCATGAACCCGTCACCCGCGGGCGCAGCCACGGCGGCGGCGAGCGAGATCGTGGCTGAAATACAAGAGCGCTTCCACCGCCTCGCCCTGACGGATCCCGCGGCGGTCCTCGACTTCGACCTGCTCGATCAGGACCGGCGCGCCAAAGAGATCGTCGAGGGGGCGGTCCGCGGCCTGCCCTCCGAAACCGCCGATCGCGTGAGGCGGGAATACTTCGGAGCGGGCCCTCTTCACGATCTGTTGGCGCGGTCCGGAGTGACCGAGATCATCGTCAACGGTCCGGGTTCCGTCTGGTACGAAGACGGCGGGCGGTTGCGCGAATGGGGCGATCGCTTCCTCAGCGACCTCACGTACCGCAATTTCCTGGAGCGCGTGTGCAAGGACGCGGGTTCGCAGATCTCGCTGGAGCGTCCTTTCACCGACGGCTCCTGGGGGGAGTTCCGCGTGCACCTGATAGGGCCTCCCGCGGCGACTCGGCCCGTTCTGAGCTTGCGACGGCACCCCGCGAGCCCATGGACGCTCGATACCCTCGCCTCGCGCGATTGGGCCCCGCCGGAAGCGATGGCCTGCGTGCGCCAGCTCATCGACCGCAAGAGAAACTTCCTGATCGTCGGCGGTACCGGTTCAGGGAAGACCTCGGTGCTGAACGCTTGCTTGCAAGCGCTCGCGCCCGATGAACGCGCGGTCTTGATCGAAGACACCAGCGAGTTGGCGGTCCCGAACGCGTCGAGCACGAAACTCCTCACGAGACGCGACGCCGGCGGGCAATTGCGGGAGATCGATCAGGCCGAATTGGTGAAACAATCTCTGCGCATGAGGCCCGATCGCCTCGTGATGGGCGAGATCCGCGGCGCGGAGGCCAAGGATCTGCTCATGGCGTTCGCCACGGGCCATACGGGCTGCATGGGCACGCTTCACGCCGATTCGGCCCGGCAGGCGCTTTTGCGCCTGGAAATGCTGATCCAACTCGGCGCCTCGCAATGGAACTTGCACGCCGTGCGGACCCTGGTGCTTTTGAGCCTGCATGCGATCGTGGTGGTGAAGCGTGCCGCCGACGGCGCGCGCCGCCTGGAAGGGGTGTACCGCGTCGCTTCGCTGGAAGACGTCGGTTTCCTCCTGGAAAAGATCTCATGACCGGGATCCGAAACCCCTTGTCCGGCATCCTTGGATTCATCAGGGACTCGTTGGACTCAGCAGGAACGCGCCGTCCAGCGGGCCAAGTGTCATGCGACCGTGTCGAGGAAGCTTCCCTTGGGATAAAGCGAGTCGGGGTCGAGAGCCGGCTCCCGCAGGACACTCGCCGCATCGTGATTGAAGCCCGCCGGCCGGGAGGGCACGGGCGCCTCCGCGATGGCGACCGGCAACGCCATTCCAGGCCCGGGCTCGGAACCGGCTTCAGCGCTATCTTCCTCACGCCTGCCGCTTGCAAAGAAACTTTCCGAAAGCCGCGCCGCCAACTTCGCCTGCTCCGTCTCCTTCGAACGCGATGCCGCCATCCCGTCCTGGATCTCTCCTGCGCGCCTGGCCGTGTCGATGGCGGCGCCTTTGTCTCTCTGGGAAGAAACGCCCTCTGGCCGCCCGAATCCGGGGGTCCCAGGCCTGACCGGCGGCGCGTCCTTCATATCGATCGATAAGACTCTCGGAGAACCCGCGAGGATACCGCTGATCTTCTGCATACCCACCTCCATGTGGCGCCTCGACGGGGCGAGGCTTCGAGCGCGCGATCCATGCCGCTCTCCCCGTTTTTATCGGCGTTTCGTCCCGGATCTGTACGAAAAAGAAGCCCGCGCGGAAGAAAAGAAACCATCGCCGCCCGGCGAACTCGGCTTCAGACCGGGTCCGCCTCGAGCGCGGGAATCAGGCTTCAGGCCGGGCATCCGGCTTTTTCTCGACTGGGCCCGCCAAGCGGATGCCCAGCTCGATCAACTGGTCGCGGCTGACCGCGTTGGGCGCGTCGGCCATGAGGTCAGCCGCTTTGGCGGTTTTCGGGAACGCGATGACGTCGCGGATGGCTTCGGTCCCGCAAAGGATCATCGTCAGGCGATCCATGCCCCAAGCGATGCCGGCATGCGGGGGGGTGCCGTAACCGAGCGCCTCGATGAAGAAGCCGAACTTGTGCTGCGCTTCTTCTTTCGAGAGTCCGAGCGCGCGGAACATGGCGTCTTGCACCTCCGAACGGTAGATCCGCGCGCTGCCGCCGCCGATCTCGTGGCCGTTGCAGACGAGATCGTAGGCCTTGGCGAGGATCTGGCCGTAATGCGCCTCGTTCCCCCCGATCAGGTCGTCGAGGAACTGGTCCTGGGGAGACGTGAACGGGTGGTGGCGCGCGACCCAACGCTTTCCCTCGGGATCGAACTCGAGGAGCGGGAAATCGACGACCCAGAGAAAAGCGTCGCGACTCGCATCGATGAGCTTGAGTTCGGCTCCGAGGAACAGGCGCAGCGTCGAGAGCGCGGCGCAAACGGTGTCGAACGCGTCAGCCACGACGAAACCACACCCCTTGCCGCTCGGGCAAAGCTCCAGGAAGATCCGGCTCAGTTTCTCCTCGCTCATGAACTTGGCCGCAGGCGAATTGAGCTTTCCGGCTTCGTCGGCCTTGATCCAGACAAGACCCTTGGCGCCGGCCTTTTTCGCCATGTCGGTGAGCTTGTCTATGAACGCGCGGGAAAAATCGCCCGTTTCGACGCCGATGCCCTTCACCGCGCCCTTCCTGGCGAGAGCGTCGTCGAACACTTTGAAGCCGCTGCCGGCGACGGCCGTGCCCAGGTCCTTGAGCTCCAAGCCGAAACGCGTGTCGGGCTTGTCGCAACCGAACCGATCCATCGCTTCCTGGTAGGACATGCGCGGGATCTCGCCTATGTCCACGCCCTTGAACCGCTTCCACAAGGCTTGCGCAAGGCGTTCATTGACCGCCATGATGTCGTCCTGATCGACGAAACTCATCTCCAGATCGATCTGCGTGAACTCGGGCTGGCGGTCGGCGCGCAGGTCCTCGTCGCGGAAACAACGCGCGATCTGGAAATAACGGTCCTGCCCGCCGATCATCAAAAGCTGTTTCAAGGTCTGCGGGCTCTGAGGGAGCGCGTAGAACGCGCCTTGATTCACCCGAGACGGCACGAGGTAATCGCGCGCGCCCTCGGGCGTGCTCTTGTAGAGGATCGGGGTTTCGACCTCGAGAAAGCCCTCATCGCTGAGGAAGTTGCGCGCGAAACGCGTGATCTCGTGACGAGCGCGCAGATTCTTCGTGAGACGCTCGCCGCGGATGTCGAGGTACCGGTACTTCAAGCGCAGGATCTCGGAAACGTCCTCGTCGTTGACCTGGAACGGCGGGGTCTTCGCCTCGGAGAGGATCTCGCAACGCGCGGCCACGACCTCGATCTCGCCGGTTTTCATTTTCGCATTGGCCATCCCCGCGGGACGCTTGCGCACGGTCCCGCGCACGGCCACGACGTACTCGCCGCGGAAATCCTTGGCCGACGACATCGACGCCTGGTTCGGGTCGAGAACGACCTGCACGACGCCTTCCCGGTCACGCATATCGACGAACACGAGGCCGCCGTGGTCGCGGCGCGAGTTCACCCAACCCATCAAGTTGACTTCGCGACCATCGTGATCCGCGGAGAGAAGCCCGCAGTGCATGGTGCGCTTGAGATCCTTGACGAAAGACTGACCGGCTTCCCGAGCGGATTTCTCCATGCGATGTGTCCTTGTTTTCCTCTTGAGATTCAGCGACTTAGGATAGTTGAACGGAGTCCGGTTGCCAATGACAAAAACGGCCTCATGTTTGAAGTCGCGTTATAGACAGCCCTGAACGAAAGGACTATGCTCCCGCGTTATGCCGAAAGTAACTGTGGAAAGCCAATCGACGTATTCAGCCGCGGAAACCTTCAAGAAGATCAAGCACATGCTCGAGACCGATCATGATCTTCAGAAGCTCGACGCCGGCTATAAATGCAACTTCAACGAAGGCGGGATGACCGGCACGGCGAAGGGATCCAAGTTCGAGGCGAACATGAAAGTCGTCTCGGCCGGGACCGGAGCGGCGGTGACGATCGAAGTCGATCTTCCCTTCATGCTGACTCCGATCAAAGGCGTCGTGCAGTCGACGCTGCAGAGAAAACTGGAGTCCACGCTCGCCTGAGGGCGGCCAGGACACGACCCGATGGCAGCGAAAAAGAAAAGCGCGAAGAAAACCGGCGCGCGGCTGAAGACTTCAGCCGCTGAATCCGGCGCCCGCGTGAAGAAGCCCGGCGCCAAAGCCGCTGCCACGGGAACGCCCGGGCCGGGCGACGACAATCCGCGCCTCGTCAAAGCCGAGATCGTCGACTCCGCGCCGAGCGAGGAGTCCGTCGCGTCGATCATCGACGACAGCGAAGCGTATTCGGGCCCGGGAGCGACGGCTCTCGAACGGGGCTTCGCGGCCGATTCGGACGCGGCCACGGAGAAAGGCGAGAACGAAGCCGACCCGGACTGGGCGGGCCCCGGCCCCGCGAAACGGCTTCCCGTGCCCGTCTCGGCGGAATCCCCCGCGCCCCCGGTCGACGACCCGATCACGACGTACCTCGCCGAGATCCGCAAGTATCCCCTGCTGACGAAGCAACAGGAGTACGATCTCGCGGTCCGCCTCCGCGAGACGGGCGATCCGAAAGCGGCGGAGCAATTGGTGACCGCGAACCTCCGTTTCGTGGTCAAAATCGCCACCGAGTATTCGAAATTCGGCGCGAAGCTCATCGACCTCATCCAAGAAGGCAACGTCGGCCTGATGCACGCCGTGCGCGAGTTCAACCCGTACAAAGGGGTCCGCCTGATCACGTACGCCGTCTGGTGGATCCGCGGATACATACAGGAATACCTGATGCGCCAATATTCGATGGTCCGCATCGGCACCACGCAGAACCAGCGCAAACTCTTCTACCGCCTGCAGAAGGAAAAAGTCCGGCTCGATTCGCTGGGACAGGAGCCGACGATCCCCCTGCTCTCCAGCCGCCTCGGCGTTTCGGAGGACGAGGTCCTGCAGATGAGCCAACGCCTCTCGGGCCGCGACGTAAGCTTGAACCAGCCCCTCGATCCCGGGTCGACCGCGAGCCTGCTCGACCTCGAGGCGAGCCAGGACCTCGGCGTCGACGAGCAGCTCGGCAACGCCGAGCTGCTCGACGTCCTGCGCGAGAACATCGAGCGCATACGGCCGCAGCTGAACGGAAAAGAGCTTTTCATCCTCGACAAACGCATCCTCGCCGACGAGCCGTTGACGCTCCAGGAAATCGGCGAACACTATGGCGTCACGCGCGAGGCCGTGCGCCAGCTGGAAGCGCGCCTCATCAACCGCATCCGCGCGGCGTTCGAAGAGAGCACCGACGCCCCCAAACTCGTCGGCTCTTCCGACGATCTTTGAAGGTGCCGGCCACCGGGCCAAAGAGCGCCCGGGCGCGGCCAGAGACGCCGCGTCGTTTTTTTGTGTCATAATCGTCACGGTTTCTTCAAACATTCGGGGGTGATCGAACCATCCTTCGCGCGATATGACCCGTTCCAAGCGAAGGGAGACATTATGAACCGTTTGTTCTCGATTCCGTTCCTGGCCGCGATCGCCGTCCTCGGCCTGACCGCTTGCGGGGACGGCAACGACGTCGTGGAAACGATCGACCGTCAGGTCGAGCAATTCTCGCTCAACGATCAATGGCAGGGGTCCTGCCGCAACCAGCGCTTCGACGCGTTCGGCGTCGCTTCGGCTTCCGAGTTCTATGATTTCGGCGACGCTCTCACCAAGGTCACGCTCCTCTACGCCGCCGACGGCTGCGCCGAGCCGGTCGTCGAGATCCGCGAAACCGGCACGTACACGCTCGGCGACACGATCACCGGCGATATCCGGCAACTCGATCTCGCCTACGCCAACGCGTCGTTGAAGCCGCTCACGCCCAACGCCGCGAACGCCCTGAACGCGATCAACGCCTGCGGCGCCAGCGACTGGGCCGCGGGGCGCGCGAGGGACATCACCGCGCAAACGGGCGATCCGTTGACCACCCGCTGCTGGTCGTCGACGCCGCGCACGGTTTATGAGGCCATCGCGTTTTCAGCCGATCGAATGAGACTCGGGCTTCAGGACGGCGCGAGCGACAAGACCTCTCCGGAGGCGCGCCCGGCCGCCGTGGACGAATCGTACGTGTTCGCGCGCCAGTGACCCGCGCCTTCGCGCGCGGGCGTGGGGGAAGGGGGCCCACAGACGGGCCTTCTCCCCGAAACGGGTCAGGACGCTTCCTGGCCCTGATCGCTGAAGACCTGGGTGAGTTTGCCGCGCAAACGCGAGATCGCCTGGGCGTGGAGCTGCGAGACGCGGCTCTCGGTGACACGCAGGACTTTCCCGATCTCTTTCAGGTTCAGGTCCTCGTAGTAGTACAGCGACAGGACGAGGCGCTGGCGCTCGGGGAGCTCCTCGATCGCCTTGGTCACCACTTCCTTCACCGACTTCATGTTGAGCTGCGTGAACGGGTTGTTCAGCTTGCAGCCTTCGAGGATGTTGAGGATCGATTTCTTGTCGACGTTGCTGAATGTGGCCGCGTCGTCGATGGACAGGACCGAAACCGGGCGCACCTGGTTCACCAGGTCGTAGAACTCGTCCATCGTCATGTTCAGGCGCTCGGCGACCTCCTCGTCGGTCGCGGCGCGGCCGCACTCGGCCTCGAGCTCGATGATCGTGCGGTCGAGCAGCTTCGCCTTGTCGCGCACCGAGCGCGGCACCCAGTCCTGCGCGCGGAGCTCGTCGAGGATCGATCCGCGGATGCGGAATTCCGCGTACGTCTTGAACTTGTTGTCGCGGGTCGGGTCGTACTTCTCGATCGCGTCCATGAGCCCGATGACGCCGCTCGAGATCAGGTCGTCGAGCTCGATGTTCGAAGGCAAGCGCACCGCGATCTTCTGCGCGATGAACTTGATCAGCGGAGCGTACTCCATGATCAGCCTGTCCTTCTGCTCCGAAGTCAGCTTCGAAGGTTCTTCTTTGTATTTTCGAAGCAAAGACGAGTTATTCGACATTTCCGCCCACCCTCTAAGCCTTTGGAAACGCTGGTCCCAGGTTATCAAAACGGGAAACCGCCACAAAGTCCTGATCTTCTCATGCCACGCCGGTCATCCGCTCCCAGAAGAACTGCAAGCCGCCCTTGGCCCCGTCGGAGCCGGCATGCGCGCGGAACTTCTGGGCGATTCGGCGGATCGCGGTCGCCGCAGCGGTTTCCGGACTCGCTCGCAGGACGAGCTGCTGGTTCCTCGTGGCTTGCCTCAAATTGAGATCCATCGGCACGGAGCCCCTGTAATCCAGGCCCACGTTGAGGAAACGGCCGGCGACGTCGTTGAGTCGGCTGAAAAGCCCGACCCCCTCCGCTTCGTCCCTCACCTGGTTGCAAATGACGGAGAAGCGGTTCTCGCGGTGCCGCTGGTGCATGACCTTGATGAGGGCGTACGAATCCGCGACGCTCGCCGGGTCCGGCGTCACGACGACGTTGATCTCCTGCACGGCCGCGTTCAGGTACAGCACGTTGTCGTCGATGCCGGGCGCGGTGTCGACGATCATCAGGTCGAAACCCTCGCCGAGCGAGCTCACCTGGTCGAGCAGCGCCCGCTTTTCGAAGGCCGACAGGTTCCGCAGGCCGAAGACGCCGCTTCCCCCCGGGATGAGCGTGACGTTCGGCGCGACGTCGATCAGGATCCCCCGCACGTCGGCCTCCCCGCTGACGACGTCGAAGATCGTTTTTTCGGGGCGCGCGCCGAACATGATGTCCACGTTGGCCATCCCGAGGTCGCCGTCGAGGATCAACACGCGCTGTCCCTCGCGGCCGAGGTTCAGGGCCATGTTCGCGACGAGCGACGTCTTGCCGACGCCCCCCTTCCCGGACGTGACGCTGATGGTGCGCGTGCGCGCGGCCTCCCGGCCGGCGACGCGGAAGCTGCCATGGAACGTGCTGCTGGAACCCATTTCCTGTTTCCTCACTTGCGAATGCGCGTCAGACGGAAAATCAGATCGAGAACCCGCTCTTTCGTCGCCGTTTCGTGATCCTCCGGGATCCGCGCTCCGGTGCCGAAGGAGTGCAGGGGCTTGCCCGTTCTCCTCATCAGGTTGTAGATCACCCCGTGCTGCGCGGATTGATCCAGGTTGGTGAACACGAGGTCTGAGAAATCCGTGATCTTGTAGCGCCTCGCGATGTCGGCGGCGTCGCCGTCTTTCGCGGTCGCCGGCACCACCATGTGAAAGACCGCCGCGGCCTCGGCCGGCGGCAGGAGCGCCTTCAAGCGATGGATCTCGTCGAGATCGCCGAGCTGCAGGCCCGGGAAATCCGCGAGGACGTGGTCGACGTGGCCGAGCTGCGCCAGGACCCACTCCCACTCTTTCGCGTTGCGGACGATCGCGAAGGGCACGTTGAGGATCTGGCAGTAGATTTTGAGCTGATCGGCGGCGCCGACCTTGAAGGCGTCGGTCGTGAGAACGGCGACTTTCTTCTTCTCGCGGACGACGAGATGGCTCGCCATCTTCACGAGCGTCGACGTCTTGCCGGAACCCGATCCCCCCACGAAGCAATGCACGCGGTCCGCCCACGCCTGGGGCGCCACCTGGATGTTCCCGAGGAACCAGCGGGCGACGAACGCGTCGACGAGGGGGCGCTTCTTGAGCTGCAAAGGATCCATCTGCGCTTGCGCCGCCGCCAGGATCTCGACCGCGTTCTCGGCCGAAATCCCGACCGCGGACAGCTTCTGGAACATGAAACTGAGGTCGTAACCGATCCCGTACTCGGCCCCGGGGTGCGCGCCCACGAACGATTGCGGGACTTTCTGAAAACCCTCGAGCATGCGCTGCAGGCGGCTCACTTCGTTCTTGAGATCGATGATCTCGAACTCCCGACCGGCGTCGCCGGCGCCGGGGGCGCGTGACACGGCCTCGGGCGCGGCGCCAGGAGCGGGCGCGGGGCCCGGGGAAGCGACCCCGCCCGGGCGATCCTTCCCTCGCGCCGGCGCGGCGCCGAGCACGTCCTGCCCGGCCGTGCTCAAACCCGCGCGCCAAGCTTCGCGGACCGCCGTGCGGATGCGGGCCTTGGCCCGATCTGGCGACGGCGGCGGGAGGCCCGGCTCCGGCCCGTCGCCGAAGTCCTCCATCAGGTCGGAAACGTTGCGGCCGCTGACATTCGCGAGGGGGACCCCTCGACGGGTCTGCGGGCGTTCGCCCGGCGCTTCGTCGACTCGGCGGGCCGGGCGCGTGACGAGGGGCTCGGCGGGCCGGGCGCGCGACGAGGGGCGCGACGGCTCCTCGTCGCGGATGTCGATGTAACTGGTCGACGTGATCGGACGGCGCGCCTCCCCGCCTTCGGCCTCGCGCAAACGAGTCGACGTCATGTGTTCGATGATCTGCTTCTGCGCGCGCGCCGGGCTCTGCTGGAAGCGCGCTCGGTCTTTCTCGGGCAGGCGCGATTCGACGAACCGCTTTTTGTGGAGGGTGTGCTCGGACACGGCCGCCGTCACTTCGACGCTGCCTTCGCCGGCGAGCCCGAAGGACCTGCGGTTGTCCCTGGCCGCGAGAATGACCGCGTCGGGCCCGAGTTCGCGCTTCACCATGAGGAGCGCGTCCTTCATCGTCCTGGCTTCGAATTTCTTAACCCGCATTCGACAACTCCACGACTCCTATGCTGGACACGCGCGTGTCCGCCGAGAGCTCATTGTGGGAAAGCACCACGAGCTGGGGAATGAACCTGTGCGTGAGCTTGAAAATGTGCCGGCGCGCCGTCGGGCTCGTCATGAGGATCGGCTGGCCCGCGATCTCCGGGTGGCGTTCGATGGCGCCGGCGATGCCCTCGATCATCGCCGAGGCGACGCGCGGGTCCATCACCAGTTGCACGCCCTGCTCCGTCTGCAGCAGCGAATTGGCGATCAGTTCCTCGAGGCGCGGCTCGAGGCTGATCACCGGCACCGCGCCGTCGCCCGTCCGGTAGCGGGCCGAGATCCCGCGCGCGAGAGCCTTGCGGACCGCTTCGGTCAGCAGATCCGCGTCTTTGGTTCGCTGGGCTTCGTCGGCGAGGGTTTCGAAAATGGTCAGGAGGTCGCGGACCGAGACCTGCTCGCGCAGCAGGTTCTGCATGACCTTGACGACCGCGCCCAAGCTGAGAGGATCCGGGATGAGGTCCTCGACCACCTTCGGGTACGACTTCTTGAAGTTGTCGATGAGCGTCTGCGCCTCTTGGCGGCCCAGGAGTTCGTGCGCGTGCGTGCGGATGATTTCGGTGATGTGGGTCGCCATGACCGTCGAAAGGTCGACGACCGTGTAACCGGCGATCTCGGCTTCTTCCTTCTGCGACTTGGCGATCCACAACGCGTCGAGACCGAACGCCGGCTCCTTGGTCGGGATGCCGTCGACCCGCGCCATCACGTTGCCGGGATCCATCGCGAGCAGGTACTCGGGTTTGAGGGAACCGCCGCCCACCTTGTTCCCTTTGATCAAGACCCGGTACTCGCCCGGCTCGAGCTGCAGGTTGTCGCGGATGTGGATGCTGGGGACGATGATGCCGAGGTCGAGGGCGAACTGCTTGCGGATCGAGACGATGCGCTCGAGCAGGTCGCCGCTCTGGTCGCTCTCGACGATGTTGATCAAGCCGTAGCCGACCTCGAGCTCGACCATGTCGAGCGGCAGCAGCGTTTCGATTTTTTCCTTCTCGGGCTTGGAGGCCTTCTCCTCGGACCGGCGGCGGGCCTCGTCGGCCTCTTCCCTGCGGTACCTGCCGATGACCCAGGCGATGCCGCCGAGGGCCGCCGCCACCGTGAAGAACGGCGCGGTGGGCAGGCCAGGGATCGCCCCGAGAGTCGCCATGACGCCGGCGACGATCAGGATGGCCTTCGTGTTGACGAACAACTGGCCGATGATCTCGGTCCCGATGTCCTTGCCGCTCGAGTTACGGGTGACGATCGTGCCGGCCGCGGTCGAGATGATCAGCGCCGGGATCTGCGCGACGAGGCCGTCGCCGATCGTGAGCTTCGTGTAGAGCTCGGCCGCCTCCCCGACGCCCAGCCCGCGCTGGAGCACGCCGATCAAGAGCCCGCCGACGATGTTGACGACCGTGATGATGATCCCGGCGATCGCGTCCCCGCGCACGAACTTCGAGGCGCCGTCCATGGAACCGTAGAAGTCGGCCTCCGCTTCGATCTCCTTGCGTCGGCGACGGGCCTCTTCCTCGTTGATCAGGCCCGCGTTCAGGTCCGCGTCGATCGACATCTGTTTGCCCGGCATGGCGTCCAACGTGAAGCGGGCCGCGACTTCGGCGACGCGCCCGGAACCCTTGGTGATGACCACGAAGTTGATGATCACCAGGATCACGAACACGATGAGGCCGATCACGTAGTTGTCGCCGACCACGAAGTGGCCGAACGCCGAGATCACGGCGCCCGCGGCCTGTTCGCCGTTGTGCCCCTCGCTCAGGATCAAGCGGGTCGACGCGACGTTGAGGGCCAGCCGGAACAGGGTCGTGATCAGCAACAGGCTCGGGAAAACGCTGAAGTCGAGCGTCTTGTTCGTGTAAAGGGCGACGATGAGGATCAGTAGGCTCGAGCTCAGGCTGAGCGTGAGCGCGACGTCGAGCAACGCGGCCGGGAGCGGGATCATCATCACCGCGAGGATGGCGACCAGCGCCACGGCGACCATCAGGTCGACGTTCCTGGTGTACTTCTCGAAGCGCTTCAAAAACTGAAACAACTGCTCCATCTTACCTCGGCACCTTCTTCTTCAAGCGGTAGACGTACGACAGGACCTGGGCGACCGCCGTGAACAGCTCGCGCGGGATGGCCTGGCCGATCTTGATCGTCTTGAATATCGCCCGCGCCAGCGGCTTGTTCTCCATGACCGGCACGTTGTGCTCGCGCGCGATCGCCTTGATCTTCTCCGCGACCAGCCCGGCCCCCTTGGCGACCACCTGGGGGGCGGCCATCGCGCGCGGGTCGTAGCGGAGAGCGACCGCGATGTGCGTCGGGTTGGTGATGATGACGTCCGCCTTGGGCACGTCGCTCATCATGCGCTTGTTGGCCATCTCGCGCTGCACGCGGCGGATACGGGCTTTGATGAGCGGATCGCCCTCGCGCGATTTGTGCTCCTCTTTGATCTCCTGCTTGGTCATCCGCATGCGCTTTTCGAGCTCCCACCATTGCAGGAAATAATCGGCGGCCGCGAGCGCGCCCATGAAGACGCCGATGCTGCCCAGCAAGCGGACCGTGAGGTCCCCGACGAACGCGAAGAGCTGATTGACGCTGAATTGGACGAGGGCGGGAACGGCGAGGACCTGGTCCTTGACCACCATCGCCATGATCGAGGTGATGACGATCACCTTGGCGACGGCCTTCAAACCCTCGATGAGCGACCGCCAGGCGAACAGGCGCTTGAGGCCCTCGACCGGGTTCACCTTCTCCCACTTGAGCTCGAACGCCTCCTCGTTGTTGAGGAAGCCGGTCTGCAGGACGGTGCTCGCGACCCCCATCACGGCCGCGATGCCGAGCACGGGCGCGAGGATCAGCGCCGCGGACTTCGCCGCGAACAGGACCGCCGGGACGTAGTCGCCGCCGCGGGCGGCGTCGACGACGTAGGGGCCCAGGGACGCCGTGAAAACACCCGTGATCATCTCGAGGAAGTAGCGGCCCAGCAGCCACATGATCACGGACGACCCCAGCAGGATGAGGACGGTGGCGAGCTCGCGCGTCTGGGCGACCTGTCCGCGCTTGCGGAAGTCCTCCCGGCGCTGCTGCGTCGCCTCCTCCGTCCGTTCCTGATCGGTTTCCGCCATTCGTCCGCCTCACCTCAAAACGACTTCATCATCACGAAGAGATGCTCGGCCATCGAGCGCATGATCCCCTCGGTCTCCGGCACCAGCACCGGGAGCGAGAGGATCATGACCCCGAAGCCCACGAGGATGTTCGCGGGCAAGCTCGTGACGAGCACGTTGATCTGCGGGACCGTGCGCCCGAGGATACCCATGAAGACGTTCATCAGGAAGACCGCCGCCATCACCGGCGCCGAGATCTGGATCCCGGCGACGCAGACGTCGGTCACGAACCTCGTCGCCGCCTGGAACGCGCCAAGGTTCACCCCCGCCATCGAGAGCGGGGCGATCTCGAAGCTCTTGGCGAGCCCCTCGAGGAAGATATGGTGCCCATCGAGCGCCAGGAAAATCAGGGTCGCGACCGCCACGTAGAACTGCTCCATCGTCGTCGCCTGCGCGCCGAGGCTGGGATTGAAGACCTGGGCCGAGCCGAGGCCGACATACGTGGAAACCAGGTTCCCGCCGATGCTGAACGCGAAAAAGAACATGCGGGTGACGAAGCCGAGGGCGAGACCGACCGCCGCCTCTTTGACGGACAGCCAGACGATCTCGTGGCCGAGGTCCACCCCGGACAGCCCCTCGCGGCCGATCGCCGGGAACAGGAGCGTCGCCAACAGCACGGCGAAGAGGACCTTCGCCTGGTTCGGGACCGAATAGACCGAGAACACCGGCCATGAGACGAGGAACGACGTCACGCGGATCAGCACCAGCGCGAAGGCGAGGATTTCGTTCTCGTTGGCGGCGAACGAAGGAAACATCGGTTCATTCCCTCACGTACATGGCGATGTTCTCGAACAGCAGGTGCGTGAAGCCGCTCAGGACGTCCAGCATCCACGGCCCGGCGAGCATGACCACCACGCCCAGCACGATCATCTTCGGGATGAACGTGAGCGTCGCCTCGTTGATCTGGGTGATCGCTTGGAGCACGGAAACCACGAGGCCCGTCACCAACGCCGCGCCCAACAAGGGCGCCGACAGCATGGCCGTCGTTTTCAGCGTTTCCTGGCTCAGATGCATGATGAGATCCTCGGTCACCCGCGCCCCTTCCTCAGCCGAAACTCTGGACCATCGATCCGATCAGGAGCGTCCAGCCGTCGACCAGAACGAAAAGCATGATTTTGAACGGCAGCGAAATCACGACCGGCGGAAGCATCATCATGCCCATCGCCATGAGGACCGCGGCGATGACCATGTCGATGACCAGGAACGGCAGGTAGATGATGAAGCCGATCTGGAACGCGGTCTTGAGCTCCGAGATGACGAACGCCGGGACGAGCGCCATCGTCGGCACCTCGGAGAGGTTCTTCGGCTTCTCGATCTTGGAGAGCTTCACGAACAGCGCGAGGTCCGCGTCGCGCGTCTGCGCGAACATGAACTTGCGCAAGGGGCTCAAAGCGTTCTCGAGCGCCTTCTCCTGCGCCATCGTCCCAGCCAGGTAGGGGCGGACGGCGTTGGTGTTGATCTCCTGGAACGCCGGGCCCATGACGAAGAACGTCAGGAACAAAGCGAGGCCGACGAGCACCTGGTTCGGCGGCATCTGCTGGGTCCCGAGCGCCTGGCGGAGGAACGACAGGACCACGATCAAGCGCGTGAAGCTGGTCATCATGATCAGGATCGCCGGCGCGAGCGTCAGCACCGTGAGCATCAGGATGATCTTGACGGTGTTGACGACTTCGTTCGGGTTGTCCGTGGATTTGAAGCCGAGGTTCACCGTCGGCAACGCGATTCCCTGGGCGTGCGCCGCGCCCGCGCCCGCGAGCAAAGCCGCCCCCCCGCAGGCGACCCCAAGCCATTTCCATTTCTTTCCGGTCCAGACGTCGGTCACTGTGCACCCTTCCTTGGGTTAAGTCCCGGGCTCGAGTCCCGCGGCCGCCTCCATGCGGCCGTCGACGGCGCGAACGGCTCAGATCTGCTTCAGGCCCTTCAGCCGGCGAGAAACCGAATCGCGGATGTCCGAGAGGCCCCGCATCGCGAAGTCCTCCTGACCGCGGGGAACCCGCGCGCCCCCCCCTCCCCCATCGAAATCGTAATCATCGAGCGCGGCGTTGAAATCCTTGGGCGTCGCATCGGGGATCTCCTCGTCGAGGAGCGAGAGCGTTTTCAGCATCGTGATCGAGTGATCGGTGATCCCGACCAGGATCGATTCTCCGGCGACCTGCACGATCGCGATGCTCCTCTTCGGCCCCAAGTGATGCTGGGTGAGGATCCTGATCTTGGTGGCGGCTCCCTTCGCGGAATCGCGCTTCGTGTACTTGCGCAACCCCCACGCGACCGAGGCCGCGAGCAAAAGGAGAACGCCGGCCGAGGCGATCACGCGGGCGGCCGTCGTCGTGTCGGCTTTGGCCTTTTTCGGCTTCGCCGCCAGGACCGGGATGTCCTTTTCGCTCATCTTGGAAACGTCCGGCTTGGCCGCGGCGGCCGGGCTAGCCGCGACGTCGGCCGTTTCGCCGCCGGCCGCGCTCGGCGCGACCGCTTCGGGCCCGAGGCCGGTCTCAGGCTCGGATCCGGCGCCCGGCCCGGCCGCGGCGTCGAGCGGCGCCGCCCGGTCCTCTCCGCCGGCCATGATCGCCGAAGCCGCTCTGCCCGCTTCGTCGGCTTTGGCCACGAGTTTGGCGTCCCCGAGGATCTCCTTGAGCTCCGCGCTCTCGTCGGCGGCGGGAGCGGCCGCCCCGGCGGCCCGCGCTTGGGCGATGGACGCGGCGACGGGGTCCCTTTTCGCGTCCGCGGGCGGAGCGAACGCGAGAGCCGCGGCCGCGAGAATCGTCATGGTCGTTTCGCGCATCATCATCATGCAGTCCCCCTCTCGCCCGTCACTTCAACTGCTCGACCCGCTCGGCGGGCGAGATGATGTCGGTCAGGCGCACGCCGAACTTCTCGTTGACGACGACGGCCTCGCCTCGCGCCACCAGTTTGTCGTTGACGAGCACTTCCATCGGCTCGCCCGCGAGCTTGTTGAGCTCGATCACCGACCCCTGCCCGAGGTTGAGCAGCTCGCTCACCAGCATCTTGGTGCGCCCCAGTTCCACGGTGACCTTGAGCGGGATGTCCAGGATGAGGTCGAGATTGCGCTCGCGCCGCTCGTCTCCCTTGCCCGCGCCCGCCGCGGCCGCCGCATCGGGATCCAGAGGACCGCCGGTGATGCTCGTGACTTTCTCTTCGGTCATAGTCTTCCCCTCAATCCTTCGCGACTTTCTTGGTGACCTGGACCGCCACCGAACCGTGGCTGACGCCGTAAAAAGCCTTGAACTTCTTCACCTGCTCGACCTGCACGTCGAACTCGCCGTTGGCGTCCTGATCGAGCGTGATCACGTCTCCGGGCTTGAGCTTCATCAAATCGTTGAGCGTGATCTCAGTCTGGCCGAGCTCGACGTGAACGTCCACTTTCGTCTCGAGGAGCTGGTCCTGGAGGACCGCCGTCCAAAGCTTCTTGTCCGTTTGGTCCGACTCGACCTGGAAACCGGTGGAGAGCTTCTGCTTGATCGGCTCGATCGTGGAGTAGGGGATCACGAGCGTGATCGTGCCGTTGGCGTTCTCGAGCTCCACGTCGAACGTGGAGGCGATGACGACGTCGGTCGGCGGCACGATGCCGACGAACTGCGGGTTCACTTCCGTGCGCACGAAGCTGCAATCGATCTTCTCGACCGACGCCCAGGCGTTCTCGAGATCGTCGATCGCGAGTTCGACGACCTTCTTGACGATCGACAGCTCGATCGGCGTGAAATCCTTCCCCTCGATCTTCGTGTACGGTCGGTCGTCGCCGCCGAAAAAACTGTCGATGAGCGCGTACGCGAGTTTGCTCTCGATCACCAGGAGCGCGGAACCGCGGAGCGCGTTGAAGCGCAGGACGCTCATGCACGTCGGCATGGGCAGCGTGTTGATGAACTCGCCGAATTTGAGGAAGTCCGTGCTCGCGTGGTTGAGCGCGGCGATCTTGCGGAGCGCGCTCGAAAGCGAGACGCGGAACGCGCGCATGAACTTCTCGTAAATGACGTCGAGCTGCGGGAGCCGGCCGCGGATGATCCGGTCCTGGCTGGTGAGGTCGTAAACGACGACGACCCTGTCGTCGGACCGGTCCGTTCCGCCGTCGTTGCCGACCGCGGCCAGCTCGCCTTCCGAGACGGCGGCCAGCAAGGCATCGACTTCGCTTTGTGACAGTACCTGATTCATTCCCCGGCGCCTCAGTTGTAGATGAACTCGGTGAACATCACGCGTTTGATCTTGCCCTTCGTGAGGAAGGAGTTGACCGTGTCGCGGACTTCCTCTTTCAAGAACTCCTTGCCCTCGGCCGAGGAGATCTGGCCGTACGTCTTGCTCGAGAGAAGGATGATGATGATGTCGCGAACCTGCGGTTTGCGCTTCTCGATCTCCTCTTGGACCTTCTCGCCCTCGACCTCGAGCTCCATGTTCACCTTGAGCAGCTTGCGGCCGCGGCTGCCGGACAGGTTGACGAGGAACGTCTCGAGCGGGATCGTCCGGCCGACGAATTCCTCTTCCCGCGCCTCGTCCTCGGCCTGGGCCTCGTGCTCGCCCTTGACGACCTGGTCGATGGTCGGCTCGCTCATTTCCTTTTGTTTGCCCTTGTAGAACATGTAACTGAACGCCCCGAAGCCGACCATGTTCATGATGATGATCGCGTAGAGCAGGATGGGCTTGCCCGCTTTTTTCTCTTCCGGCGGCGGCGCCGCCGCCGTTGCCGCTTTTTCCTCCGCCACTGAAGCCCTCCCGGCATCTTTGCGTCTCGAGGCCGGGGGACGCGAGTCCCCCACGACGACGAAAGAGCAATAGAAATGCCAGCGGGACTTCGGTCGACCCGGCCCGGTGCGGAGCGATTTAACCCTTCCCCGCGCGCCGGGGCCGGTCGTTCCGTCACGAACGAATGACGACCGGGTCCGCGATTTTGACAGGACTTCCGTTCGGAGGCGGGGCCCGCGCGGCGGGCGGGTTCAATCGGGCGGGTTCAATCGGCGGGCTCGGCCCATGAAGTCCGCGTGGATGGCCGGGGCGCCGGCGACGATGTGGCGATCGGCGCTCGTCCAGGACGCGCCTTCGAAGTTCGTGACGGTGGCGCCGGCTTCCCGCGCGATCAACGCGCCCGCGGCCATGTCCCACGGCTGCAGGTTCCGCTCCCAGAAGACGTCCCAGATCCCGCTCGCGACGTAACAGAGATCGAGCGCGGCCGAACCCGCGCGCCGGATCCCCCGCCCCTCCCGGACGCAAAGCTCGATGAGTTTGAACTGATCGCTCAAGCCCTCCATCCCCGCCGCGAAACCGGTCGCGAACAACCCTTCGCGGAACTCCGAGCGCGGGCTGCATCGGATTTTCTCGCCGTTGAGGAACGCGCCTTGCCCGCGCACGGCGGTGAAACGCTCTTTCAGGATCGGCACGTCGACGAGGCCGATCCCCAATTCACCGTCGATTTCAAGGCCGATGCTGATGCAGAAAAGCGGAAAGCGGTGCACGTAATTGGTCGTGCCGTCGAGCGGGTCGATGATCCACAGCGAATCGCCCGTGCGGGCCGCCCGCCGGGCGGAAAGCCCGGTTTCCTCCCCCAGGAAACGATGGCCCGGGAAACTCGCGCGCAGCCGGTCCACGATGAAAGCCTCGGACTCGCGGTCGGCCTCGCTCACCAGACCGGCCTGCTCCTTCTCCGCGACCTGTTGCAGGTTGCCGAAGTGATCGAGGAGGATCCCCGCCGCCCCGTCGGCCGCCGCGTTCGCCGCGCTCATGCACTCGTTCAACAGCTGCAACTCTTCTTTGGTCGGCGCCCTCGACATCGGCTCATGAACCCGCTCAACGCCTCTCTTGTCAAGGATTTGACACGTTGACCAAAAACTGGGCCAAAGCTAACATGAGACTGTCGCTCTCAATTCGGAACATGGAGTTGTCAATGAAAAGCCAAGCCGGCTCTTCCCGGTTCGATACCGTTCTGAAAATGCTCCTGATCGCCTTCGTCTCGCTGCTCGCTTTCTCGACAGGCGTGTATTTCGGCCGCGAAATGACCGAGAGCGATTACCAACTCAAAGCGCTCGAAGGCAATTTCGACGACTCCCGCCAGCACGCCGCCGAGAAGAAAAAAGACTACGACGTCCGGGAAGAGGACGCGGTCGCTCTCGAGGACGTCGAAACGCTCACCGACCAATACGTGAAAGCCGAGAAAGACAACCTCGAGGAAACGGCCGAGGCGACGGACGACGGCCACTCGCGCGCGGCGAAGGCGGAGCGCGCGGCCCCCGCCGACGCGCGGAAGGTCGCCGCGAAAACCGGCGAAGGGGAAGCTCGCGGCGTGGCCTCGACGCGGGACCTGAAGCCCATCGTGAGGAACCCGGTCTCGCGCAAGGACGCCGACGCCGAGATCGCGGAGCAACTCGAAAAAGCCGCCAAACCGTCGAAGAAACCGGACCTGAGCCAGGTGCACGAAGCCGCCAGGCGCGTCGCCGGCAACGAGACGCCCTCGACCGCCCCCAAAGCCCCGACCGGAACGCGGGTGCCCTCGAGCCTGCCCAAGAGCGTGGGCGACGCCGCGGAATACACGGTCCAGGTCGCGAGCTACCCCACCCTCGACGAAGCCAAAGGCCACGCCAACGAACTCGTCAAAAAGGGTTTTCCCGCCTATCCCGTCGAAGCCAACGTGAAAGGCAAGACCTGGTACCGCGTGAGCGTCGGCAGTTTCAAATCGATGAGCGAAGCCGGCAAGTACCGCTCGCAGCTCATGAAGCAAGCGAGCCTGACGTCCGCGATCGTGCAGAAGATCGAGCAATGAATCCGGGCGCCGAGCCGAGGCGCTGAGACCCGGGACGGAAACCGGGCTCGAGAACGGAAGGCGCGGCGCCTCAAAAACGAAAGTTGAAACCGGCCGAGGCCCCGAGACCGGGATTGGGCCGGGACTCGTCCGAAGCGGTCGCTCGGACGTCCAGCGCCAATTCGGCTCCCTCACGCCAAGGCACGATCACGCCGACCCCGGCCGCGGCGGCCAGCCGCGCGCGACCGTGCGTCGTCACGCTTTGCGCGGCCACGCTCGTTCGCACGGCCTCATGGATCACGCCGACGCCCGCGGACGCCGTGGGCGCGATCCAACGGTTCGCAGACGGGAATTTCCAGGTCCCCCACCCGATCCACGAATGCCTCCGCCTCTCGATCGAGACGGAGCCTTCGCCGTCGCTCACCGCGAACGTCGAGTACTCGAGATGCGCGTCGAGCCTCCCGAACGCCCAGCCTCCGCGCACGAAAAACGGGAAACGGGCCCGGTAGTTTTCGCTCCGGCCTTCCTGTTCCAGCAGCAGACCGGCGCCGGCGCCGAGGACGGGCGCCGCGCGCGCGCCAACGGAAAGAAGGAAGAACAGGCAGCAAAGACCGGCGCGCGCCATCATCGCTCGTCCCCGGGCGGATTCGGTCTCCCGAGCGTTTCCGGCTCAAGCGCCCTCGGCCCGAACGCTTCCGGCTCGAGCGGCGCCGGCCTTTCCGATTCCAGTCGTTCCGCCGCGGGCGTTCCCGACGACGGGAACTCCGGATCCGGTCGGCGCGGGCACGCCTCGGGGCGCGACCTCCCGCCGCCGTGGCCGACGAAGTCGTCGTAGATCAGGCAGGTGCTCGCGCGCACGTCGGCCATCGCCTCGAACAGGGGCCGCAGCGCGACGTCGGGCGCGATGAACTCGTCGTCGAAGCCCGCCTCGAAGGCGGCGGCGATCTTCGGCAACGCGCGCACGAGGGCTCGCGCGACTTCGAGCCGCGCCGCCCGCTCGTCGCCGCCGGCCGCCCGGTCCTCCGCGAGCCGGCGCAAAAAGCGGGCGTAGTGGCTGCCGAACGTGTACGAAAGCGAGCTCCGGGCGCGCGGGTTCGACAGGCGCCACAAGCTCGAACGGATCGTCCGCTCGCTCGGCAGCGGGTCCATGGGTTGGCCGAGATCGCGGACCTCCCCCGCCGCGCGCAGGGATTTGCGGATGAAGCCCGCGTCGCCCGAGTAGACCCAGCCCCAGAAATCGGCGAACCCCTCGTTCAGGCCGCGCACGAGAAACCGGTTGTACTCGAGCTTGCTCACCTCGCGGTCGGCTTTTCCCCCCTCGGAACGCGCGGAAAACGAGCGGGTGGAGCGCAGGACGCCGGGCTCATGCTCGTCGAGCCCGCACGCGTGCAGGAGCGTGTGCCCGACCTCGTCGGGGGCTTGCCATTTCACGCCCAGGCGAGAAAGCACGTGATACTGGAAAATCGCGTGGAATCGCTCGTGCGCGAGCACGCCGCCGTTGAGCGTGATCGGCAGGTCCGCGTCGGTGTAGGGGACCAGGAACAAAGCGTTGAACGTACCGTCGTAAACCGCGTTGTTCTGCAACGGGCCCTGGCCGTCGACGACATTGGCGCGCAACCCGATGCGCGCGGGCCAGATGAAGCCCTCGCCGCCCACCCCGAGCGCGTCGTCGAATTTTTTCAAGCGCTCCATGTGCGCGTAAACGACGACTCCCTGATGCGTGATGAAATCGGCTGGGATCAGCGTCCCGTCGGAAGCTTCGATGAAACGACCGACGGGGGTCTCGCCCTCGATACCGGCCCCGCCGAGCCGCGGCTCGACGATCAAGCTCGCCACTTCGCCCTTGAGACGGTGCGGCTCCGTGAACGTGTCGAGATGGACGCGCTGGATCCGGTAATCGCCCTCCTCGGTCGGCCAAATGATTTGGAAACGCCGGCCCGGTTTCGCCTCCGGGAACGGACTGCACGCGACCGCGAGGATCGCGACGGCGCAGGCCAGGCAAACTGCCGAAAACAGGTGGAGGGAGCGCTTCACAAATCAGAACCCACGATCTATATCCTTGGATCGACGAATGACTGCGTCAGCAGATTAATACACCGCATCATTTTCCTCAAACAGACCGGTGGATGAATGAAGTCCTTTGAAACGCTTTCACGATCGTTGAATCCATCACAGCGGGAAGCGATGGAAACGCTCTCCGGCCCGCTTTTAATCCTCGCTGGCGCCGGCTCCGGGAAAACCCGCGTCCTGACCTACCGGACGGCCAACCTGATCGCTCAAGGCCTGGCGAATCCAGAGGAAATCCTGGCGGTCACGTTCACCAACAAAGCCGCCCGCGAAATGGAGGGCCGGATCGCCGCTCTCTTGCGCGAAATCGGCATCCCGGTCCACGGACGCCTTTGGGTCAGCACATTTCATTCGATCTGCGCCCGCATCCTCCGCGAGCACATCCACCTCCTGGACTACCAGCCGTTTTTCGGGATCTACGACAGTTCCGACCAGCTTTCGATGATCAAGAGGGTCATGACGGCGCTCGGCATCGACGAGAAGACCCACCCCGCCAAAGGGTTCCAAGCGCGCATCAACGCCGCGAAAACCGAGGCGCTCTCGCCCGACGACGTCAAGGACCGGCGCCACGTCATGGACGAGGTCTCGCACAAGGTCTACTCGCGTTACGAGGGCGAGATGAAACGCGCCAACTCGCTCGACTTCGGCGACCTGCTCCTGAAGACGTACCTGCTTTTCAAGGATTACCCGGCGGTCCTCGAGTCGTATCAAAGCAAATTCAAGTTCCTGATGGTCGACGAGTACCAGGACACCAACCGCATCCAATACCTGCTCGTGCAGACGCTCGCCGCCAAGCACCGCAATCTGTGCGTGGTCGGCGACGAGGACCAGAGCATCTACAGCTGGCGAGGCGCGGACATCACGAACATCCTGAGTTTCGAGCGCGACTTCCCCGACGCCAAAGTCGTCAAGCTCGAGCAGAATTACCGCTCGACGAAAACGATCATCCGGGCCGCGACGAAGGTCATCAAGAACAACACCCAACGCAAGGACAAGACGCTCTTCACCGAGAACGACGACGGCGACCCGATCGTCGCGCGCGAGGAATCGAACGAATACGACGAGGCCCGTTACGTGGTGCGCGAGATCGAGAGCCTCATGAACGAGGGAGATTTCGATTACGAGGACTTCGCGGTCTTCTACCGCACCAACGCGCAATCGCGGGTGCTCGAGGAGCAGTTCCGCGTCCGCGGCATCCCCTACAAAATCGTCGGCGGGATGAAGTTCTACGAGCGCATGGAGATCAAGGACGTCATCGCCTACATGAAGCTCGTGCTCAACCCGGCCGACGACGTCGCCTTCAAGCGGGTGATCAACGTGCCCACGCGCGGCATCGGGAAGGCGACCGTCGACCGCATCGAGGAGATCGCGGCCGCCAAGGGCGCGGGCATGGTCGAGAGCGCCGCCTGGGCCGTGGACCACCGCGAGCTCAACCCGGCGGCCACCCGCAAGACGCGCGAGTTCCTGCTCCTGCTGCAAGGCTTGCGGGAAAAGGCGCGCGCGCTGACGCTCACCGAGTTCTACCACGCGATCCTCGACGACACGTCTTACGTGCGGCGGCTGAAGGACGAGGACAACCCGGACGCCGACGGCCGCATCGAGAACCTGGAGGAGTTCGACAACGCGATCGCCAAGTTCGAGGAGGAGCGCGGCGAGGAAGGGACCTTGCAGTCGTTCCTCGAGGAGATGGCGCTCGTCCAGGACGCCGACGACGTCGAAGAGGGCCAAAAGACCGTCACGATGATGACCCTGCACATCTCCAAAGGCCTCGAGTACCCCGTCGTTTTCATCGTCGGCATGGAGGAGAGCCTCTTCCCCAGCGGCCGCGCGGCCGATGACGGCGATCCGTTCGCGATGGAAGAGGAGCGCCGGCTGTGCTACGTCGGCATGACCCGCGCCGAGAAGAAGCTCACGCTCACCTACGCCCGCGCGCGCAAGGTCTGGGGGGCGGACCAGATGAACCCCCCGAGCCGCTTCCTGAAAGAGATGCCGAGCGAGTGCGTCCGTTTCGAGACATCGATGAGCCGGCCGCGTTTCATGCGGGCCGCCTACGCCGCCGGCGGCGGGAAAGCCGGCTACAGCAAAAGCGGGACGTCCGGCGGCGACGCGTTCGGCGGCATGCCCAACTACGAGGATTTCGGCGACGGCCCGTTCGATGACCCGTCCGACGACGCGCTCAGCGACGCGTTCGACGGCGCGCCAACCGGCGGCGACTTCAAAAAAGGCATGAAGGTGCGCCACCCGAGCTACGGCGCCGGCACCGTCTTCCAAACCGAGGGGTCTGGGCCCGACCTCAAAGTCAGCATCGTGTTCGGCGACAACACGGTCAAAAAATTCGTCGCCAAATACGCTCGCCTCGAACGGATCACCTGAGGCTTTTCCCCAGGAGCGGGATCACGGTTTGGCGCCCGTCAGCGCGCGCCACTCGCCCAGGTACGACTCGACGTCGATCGGCTTGCGGATCGTCTCCTCGCCAGGGCTCACGTAGTCGGCGCGCACGCCGTCCCAGCCGACGTAGGTGCGCGCGCGGCCGGCCCGCGCGACTTCGAAATCCGGCGCGAGCCCCGCCTTGCCGCCGCCCTCGGGGATGTCGACGGAAAGGTTCGGCATCGCCAGTCCCGACAGGTTCCCCCAGAGCTCGCGTTGGATCCCCAGCGAGTCCTCGATCGACGTGCGCAGGTGATCGGTCCCTTCGCTGGGGTCGCACTGATGCATGTAGTAGGGCTTCACCCGCAGGTACAGGAGCCGGCGCGACAGCGCCTGCACGATCGCCGGGTGGTTGTTGACCCCGTTGAGCAGCACCATCTGGTTGAAGAGCGGCAACCCCGCGTCCGCCAGCGCCGTGAGCGCGCGCGCCGCCTCGCCCGTCAGTTCGCGCGGGTGGTTGAAATGGGTCATGACGTAAACCGGGTTGTGTTTCTTGAGGAGCGCGACGAGTTCCGGCGTCACGCGCATCGGGCAGACGACCGGCATGCGGGTGCCGACGCGGATGATCTCGATGTGCTCGATCGAGCGCAGGTCCGAGAGCACCCGCGCGAGCGGCCCGTCCCCCAACGTCAGCGGGTCCCCGCCGGAGAGGATCACCTCGCGCAATCCCGCGCGCCCCTTCAGGTAGGACAACGCCCGGTCATAGTCGGAACCGCGCGCGAGCGCATGGTCGTTCCCGGTGAAATGCTTGCGCGTGCAATAGCGGCAGTACACGGAGCACGTGTCCGTGACGAGGAAAAGCGCGCGGTCGGGGTAACGGTGGATGATCCGCGGGACCGGGCTGTTCGCGCGCTCGCCGAGCGGGTCCGGCATCGCCTGCGCGCCGGCCAACAGCTCCAGTCCGCTCGGCATGAGGATCCGGCGGATGGGGTCGAGCGGCTCCACGCGCGAGGCGAGGGCCGCGTAATAGGGCGTGCAACGGACTTGGAACACGTCGCCCAGACCGGTGAACCCCTCCCGCTCATGGGGCGCGAGTTCGAAATGCCGCTCGAAATCCCCGCGCGTGCGCAAAGCGGAGCGGGTCTGCCAGGTCCAATCGCCCCAGAGCGCCGGATCGGCGCGCAAGCTGTCGCGGGGAACGAGATCGTCAAAATGGAGCTTCACCCCACCCGAATAGGTGACGCGGGCGCGTTTGTCCAGCCGGAGAGGCTCAAACGCGGCCCTTTGGGGAATTTCCCTGTCAACCGCGCGAACGGCGGCAAACGCTTGAAATCACGGCGCGCGCGCGGCCGCCCCAGGCCGAGTGTCGGCCACGCGCACGCGTGACGAACTTTTGATCGCCGCCTGGAATGCGCGAAAACCCACTTGATACGGGCGGTTGGGCGCCGCCGCCGACTGGACCCGGTTTTGGACTCGAAACGATCGACCGGGAAGGTCCAACCGCCCGTCCATTCCAGGGCGCGCGGCAATGAGGAGGATGAGATGAAACGCAAAACGAACCGGCAAACGGCGCTCAAACTCGGCCTGCTCGCGGCGCTGGCCGCGAACATCAGCTACGCGCCCCTCAAAGAGATCATCCAGACAACGAATCTAACCAGTGAAACCGGCTCCGCCACCGGCACGGGCGCCACCCCGACCGCCCCAGCGGCCGCCGCCCCGGCCGCCGGCGTGGAAAGCCCTGTGACGAAGAACGGTCGTGAAGTCGGCGAGCGCGGTTACATTGAAGTCTGCGACGGCAGGCAAAAGCACCGCGTGATTTTCCGCCAGATCGATTACGGCGGGAACCCCCTGACCGTGGCCTATGCGCAAAAAGCCGAAGTGCCCGACGAAAATTTGATCGTCGGCCGGCTTGCCAAGTCCGACGGAGTTTACAGCCTCGCCCGGCGCGAGGCGCTCATGAAAAGCCTGGCCGCGGAGCTGAAGATCGAACACAAGTGCCCCGATGAAGCCGCATCGACTTCGGCGACGACGGTCTCAGCCGCCGAGGAGCGGCGCACGCGCGAGGAGCTCGCCAAAGAGGCCAGGGAAAATGAGGCGAAGGTCCGCCGCTGCGAGATGAAGAAGGTCCGCGACGGCCGCACCTTCGAGTACGTCGCTCTCGACACCGACGACAACGAACACCTCAGGTGCCAGATCAAGCGTTTGTCGATGCTCGAGTCCGAGCGGGACGGCAACGGCAAGACGCGGTCGAAGTCGGCGACGCTGGCGGAAGCCGAAAAGATCGTCAACGACAAACTCAAGCGCCGGATCAAGGCGATGCTCCTCTCGAAGGACGAATCCAAGCAAGACGACGGCAAAGAGCTCGCCGACGAAGCGATCGAGGCGCTCCGCGACCTCGGCCGCGGCGAGCGTCGCATCGAGAAGCTCGTCAACTTGTTCCAGGGCTACAAGGCCGGCGGAGAAACCGCCAACCGCAGCCGCGAACACGAGGAAAGCGCCGGCGAAGTCCGCGAACGCATCACCGCGGCCCGCGGCGACTTGCGGCGCAACCCCGGCGACCGCGCGGCCTTGTGGCAGCTGCAGCTCGCTCTCAACGAACACCGCTCCCTGGCCAACCAGATCGACTATGACATCTACTACGGTCCGGTCGCAGCGCTGCAATGGCACCGCGGCAACGGCTCTCTCACGAGCGCCGACTACAACGATTTCCTGGCGCCCTACGACGCGATCAAGCGGCAGATGGAAGACATGCTCCTCCAAACGCCGACGTTCGGCGTGAACGATTCGGTCCGCCGCGCGATCGGCGGCAGCGGCGTGCCGGGCGACCTGTATTCGCTGCGCAGCTCGATGGATCGCGGCTTCGCCCGTTCCGGCGGCGGCGCCATCGGAACGGCGTACCCGCTGACGATGCCCAACGTCCGCAGCCTGTTCGGCACGAACGCCCTGGGTACGGGCGTCGGCACGAGCCCCCTGGGGGGCGCGAGCATCGGGACGAACGCCCTCGGCGCGCGCCTGGGCACCGGCATCTCACCCGCCTTCGGCACGGCCCGGGCGTTCCCTTTTTAAGCGGATTCACCGTTTCCCCGACCCGTTTCTCCCTCGCCTCCGGCGGACCATGACGGTCCGCTTTTTTTAGGCCCGGGGGGCCGCCCATGGCGCTTCACCCGCGGGCCGGGCCTCAATTCAGGAACGTCCGCGCGCTCACGCGGAACGAACGCTGGTCGCCCGAAACGAAATCGGGATTGAAATAGGTGTGGCCGTCCCAGTAGCTCGCGACGCCCACGATGACCTCGAAACCGTTGGCCGGGCCCGCGCAAAGGGCGCCGCCGGGCACGCTGATGTCCGGCGAATCCAGCGTTCCTCCGCACAGCGGGCGGATCCGGCCGATCGCTTGCAGCGGGCAAGACGTCGTCATGTCGGTCACCGGGTCCAAGCAGCGGCCGCCACCGACGTTGTAGAACTGCTTGTTCGAAGCGAATCCGCCGGCGAGCGCTCTCAGCCCCGACGGGGGCCCCGGCCAGGCCCCGGTGAAGATGTAGGGGGGCGTCGGCGAGAAAATCACGAAGTCGTACGTCTCGCGCTCGTCGCAGGCCGCGCCGCCGCCGCCGAGGCACGCCACGATGATGCTGTTGACGTCGATCCTCGAGTTGCGCAGGGTCAGCTCATCGCGCACGATCTCGAGGAGCGAGTTGAGGAGGTGGATCTTCATTTCGCGGACCTGCAACCGACGGGTCTCGGCCATCTGACTCTGCATCCGCGCGGCGGCGAAAAGCTGGATCACCAGGCCCAGGCCCGCGATGATGACGATGACGTAGATCAGCCCCGCGCCGCGCTCGCCCCTCATGGTCGTTCTCCGAGATCATTCTCCAAAGCCGCCCCCGAGGTCACTCTCCGAGCGGGCTGTACCGCCCGTACGTGCAGAAAAACACGTACTGGAAGTTCGTGCCCACCCGCTGGGTCACCGACATCAGGTTGGCCGCCTTCATCGTTTGGGTCGCCGTATCGAAACCCTCGAGCTGGTTCATCCACAACTGAACCTGGGACATGCTCGCGGCTCCGTTGCAGTAATTCGCCGTCACGTTCGTCCAGGCGTTCCCGATGGAGTCGGACGCCGACGTCGATCCGGTCACGGCGTACCTGTAGGAAGCCGTCTCGGGCATGCCGCGCGAGACGGCGAAGACGTAGGGGACGTTCCGCGCGTCGAAGTCCGGGGAAGATCCGCCGTTGTACGGGAAGAAGAACGTGGGGAACGGCATCGTGACGCGGGTTCCGATCTGGCTCGTGAACGGCTTCCCCTCGTTGCTGGAATCGAGCGCGTAGAATCCGTCTTGTTTGTTGTTGGAGTTCACGAAACCGGTCCACGTGTCCCAACAACGGAGCGAGCGCGAGGCGCCCGCGTTCCATTTGCCGGCGTCGTTGTTCGCCTTCTGCGACCCGTCGGCGTTCAGGCCCCAGGGTGAATTGAGCATGGGAAGCGTGTACGGGATCGTGTAATTGGACGGGAACGGGCCTCCCGCGTCGCCGATGTCGGCGCTGCAGACCCGGTGGTTGAGTTTGCCTTCGACCAGAGCGGCCCGCCAGCTCGTTCCGACGTCGGCGGACGTTTTGATGTTCGGCGAGACGCGCGCGAGGATCAGGTCGCCCGAATACCCACTCGGGATCGCGCAATCGCGCAAGACGGGGTCGACGCCCGTTCCGGCGGCGAACGTCATGTTGGGGCAGACCGGCGTGCCGCCGGGCTTCTGAACGCTGATCGTGACGGGCTCGTCGGCCGGCGGGAAATCGGCCTTCACCCAGACGCGGCGGTCGAGCGCTTTCATCGATCCCCCGGTCGAAGGCGGCGTCAGCCACATCGATTCCGAATTGAAGAACTGGATGCCGGGGATGCGGATCACGGGAAAGTACTTCAACGTCGCCGTGTTCATCACCTGGCACGCCGGCTGGACCGCGCCCGTGAACTGAAGCTCCGCGGATATGTTCGGCGCGGCGGTCGCGGGCCCCTCCAAAAGGCCCATGACCGTCGTCGCCGAGGTGCAGGAGCGGGTGCCGTTGGCGTTCTGGACGCACGTCAGGTTCGCGTTGGGCGCGCTCGAGGAGAGCATCGGCACGTTGCCGATTTCCGGCACGTTGGGGAACGTCCAATCCACGGTCGGGTTCATCGTGCAGCAATTGCCGGTGGTGTAACTGAACGAGGCGTCGGCGGTGGAGTTGACGCGGACCTTGAGCGGGTTGGAGACGAGGTCAACGATCGGTGTGACTTCATTGAGCAGCAGCGAGGCCGGCAAGGTCGAGGTTTCGGTCGCCGGGAGGGGGACACCGCGAACCGCCGTCCCCGTGCTGACGTTGGCCGCCACTGTCCTCACGAGATAGGTGCCGGCGGGTTGAGCCTTGTCGAAAACGAGCGGGAAAGAGCCGGTGGTCGAGACAAACGCCTGTTCGCCGCCGCCGACTTCCGTGCCGTCCGAAGCGGTGATCGTGTAGGAGGTCCGCACGATCTGCTCGTCGTCCCCCACCATCACCGAAAGGTTCAGTTTCGAATCCGCGCCGAGGCAGTTGCGCGAGAGGTTCGTTGGGATCCCCGTGGACGGCGCGAGATACATCTGCGGGCGCGAGAAGATGCGCACGGTCGCGTAGTTGGTCGACTCGACGTGGTTGTCCCCCGTGTCGAGCGCGACGACGCGGAATTGATAGACGCCGGACTTGAACTTGCGCGGCGGCAACAGCGTGACGCCATCGGCGCTGAAGTGGTACAGGTAGTCCTTCTTCAGGGAGTCTTCATTCGGCAAGTCGTAACGGGCGCCGATGACGAAGCCTTTGATCGTGTTGACCGTGCCGAAGTTGAAGAGCTGGTTCTGGGACGCGTTGTGGAGCGAGATCACCCAGGCTTCAGCCGTGTTGTCCGGGTTGGGCACATCGGCCCAATCGAGCGCCGTCAACGCGGACGGCACCGTCAGATCGCTGTAACTCTTGGCGGACGGCCCGGTGAGGGCGCGCATCTGCACCCGGATGTTCTTCAAGCCCGTGGGGTTGCCGACCAGGACCTCGAAACGCAGGGCGCGCGGGTTCCCCGCTTGATCCGGGTAGCCGTAGTACTTCTGCGTGCCGTAAACGCCCTTGGCGTTCGGCACGAGCGGGTTGTTGTCCTGATCGAGCACACGCGTGATCTGGATCCCTTTCTGCAACGGGACCGTGATCTCGCCTTCGAGGGTCGTTGGCTTGCGGCCGGCCGCCCCCCGGTAATCGTCGCGCACGCCGACGCTGTAACGGATCGAGAAGCTCATCGCTTTGTTGCAGGCGGAAGCGAAGTTGAGACAGAACGGCTCCGCCCAGATCCTCGCGAACAACGGGCAATCGTTCGCGATCTTGGCCTGCTCTTGCGTGCAACGCGAGCCGTTGACGTTGTAATAAACGAATTCGCCCGCCAGCGCGGTGCTCGGATCCGTCGAGTTGCGCTCCGAAAGATAGAAATAATTGCCGCGTTCGGCGACGTCGAGCTCCGACCGGTCGCAACCGGTTTGGTCCGGCTCCGTGAACGCCGGATGGCATTTCATCAAAGCGTCGTGCCTGGTGAATTCCACCGGAGCGGCGCCCGCCGGCGGGGCCAAGCCTTCCACGCCGAGGTTCTTCGTCATGATCGCCGAATTCTCGAGAGCGCCCGGGGTGAGCGCCGTGATGCGGACCCGCGCCGCGATCTCATTGCGGGTGAAGACGAGGTTCTGCTGCGACTGCATGCCGTACATCATCCCGACGGACGTCATCATCGCGAGCAGGACCACCCCGGAAATCCCGACGACGAGCATCAGCTCGACCATCGTGAACCCGGCCGCGAGCCCGGTGAACCGCGTGAATAATGAAGTTGGCTTCAGAGCCTCGATCCGACGTTCCACACCGTACCTTTCGGCCGGCGGGCGCGATTGCTTGAACCGCCTGAGGTTTATATTAGATTCCCGAATTGACACGGGGGAGGGGGCGTCAGCGCCAGAACGCGCCGAAACGCCTCATTCAACCGAGTTGGTTTTTGAGGACCGTCCCGGGATCGAACTCAAAAAACCAGGGGGATTTCTCCCCCTGGGGCCCTCGCTCCGCCATCCTGGTCGAATTGTCGTACAAGATGCCGATCATGATGCGTTCCAGCTGCTGATCACATGCTGCGCTCAAAAGCTGATGGCGGCCTTGGTTGAGATTCCATAAGCGAACTTGTTCTCCAAGTTCGAGGTGCCGCCCTTCCAGGCGTCGCCCGGGAAGAGCAGCGCGGCTTCCGTGGTCCAAGTCAACCGCTCGTACGGTTTGTACGTCAGGTTGAGATCCACTTCGAAACCGAGGTTCGAACCGACGCTGGCTCCCGCGATCGGGGCGGCGTCGAGCGTCGCGTACGTGAGCGATCCGCCCCACGCCGTGCGCTCTTTCCACTGGTGCTGGAAACGCGGGGAAACGTAGAGGACGTTGCTGACCGCCTCCTCATCGACGGTCGAGCTCGGCGGGACCGTGACGTCGCGGTTCAGGGACGTCCGGAGCGCGTCGAAACCTCCGAGCGGATGGTTGAACATCAGCATCGCGACGTCGTAGTTGCGGTCGAACACGTAGCCTTCGTGCTTGTTCGTCGTGCCGGGATCGTCGCCGCTGGCGACGCCCGCCTTCAGGCTCCAGTCCCACGCCGAATCGGGCTTTTTGTAGCCGATTTCGGCCGCGATGCCGTAGCCGTTGATGTCCACTTCGGGCCCGGCGCCGTTGCGCACACCGGTCTTCCCGCTCTGGAAGCCGGCTTCGACGCCGATCTTGAAGTCGCCGGACCGTTGGCTGACGAACAAATTGCTCAGCTGATGTTTGTAGCTGTTGGTGACGCTGGATCCGGCGCCGCCGTAGCCGTTGGCGCCGGTCGGCGAATCGGTGCCCGTGTTGGTCGCCACGCGCCACTCGACTATCGCGCCGAGGGCGAGATCGGTCTCGGGGTTTTCGTACTGCACATGGAGAATGTAATCGTTGACGTCGTCTTCGCCGCCGAGATTGCCCTCATTCACCTTGCCGAGGATAGGCATGATGAAGAGATTCCCCGTGACGACCTTGTACCCGACCATGTCGCGCGTATCGAACCAATGATCGAACAGCCCGTTCCCGGCGTTATGAGTCATGCCGAGGCCGAAGTGCATCGGCGCGCGGCCGACGACGAGGGAGCCGAACTCGTGCACCCATTGCGCATAGAACTGCGTGACGTTCAAGGTTTCGTCTCGACCATGCTGCGCGAGCACGTTGGAGTCGCGACTCGTCGCGGGCGCGGCCGAGCCCGGGCCATTGCCGAAAACCTGGCCGAGTTGCGAGCCGGGGAAAGCCGCGTTGTTCATCAGATCGAAACGACCGAAGATCGTCACGCCGTCAGCGGCGATCATCTTCGGCTGAAGCACCAGGTGGTGAAGCAAGTACGCCTTATCTCGGCGCGTCGCATTCAATTCCGGATTCTCGATCTTGAGACCTTCGACCCGGTACAAACCCGACCAGCTCATATCGGCGGCGTTTGCGATTTCCCCGAATCCGCCGCCAGCAAAACCACTGAAAGTTCCAAAAATGATCAGAGAAATCCAGCTTCTGCAACGCTTGGCGGCCATATCGATCTCCTCACACGGCTTCATGACTAGCATGGCCCTCTTTCCAGTCAATGAAAACCTTACAGTGCCATACATCACGATACGTGGCGACCTCGCCTCAGCCCTTCACGACGCCGAGGATGTCTTCCTCTTTCAAGACGATGACGTCACGCCCTCCAAGCACCAACTTCTGCCCGACGTACGCTCCGAACAGCACCTGATCGCCCAAGCGCACATCGAGCGGCCGCACTCCGCCTTTCTTGCGGCGCGCGCCCCGGCCGACGGCCACGACCCGACCTTGGCTGGGGCGCTCCTGGACCATGGCCGGGATGTAAAGCCCGCCGGCCGTCCGCTCCGCCGCGCCGGTGGGCTCGACTAGCACGCGATCATCAAGCGGCGTGAACAACTGATCGAGCGCGACGGACGGCGCGCGGCGGGTGGGCGGCAAACGGCGCGGTGGAACGCCTCCACGAGGCCCGCGCACGGCTTTCGAAACAGCTTTCGTCGCCGTTTTCCCGGCCGCTTTTTTCGCCGCCGTTTTCTTCGCCGGGGATTTCCCGGCGATGCTCTTCTTGGGCGGGGCTTTCTTGGGCGCGTTTTTTTTGGGCGCGGCTTTCGCCTTCGCCGCCCCCTTCGCCGCTTTGCGCGCGGTTTTTTTCACGATTTTTTTCACGGGTTTCTTCGCTGTCTTCTGCGCGGTTTTTCGCGGTTTACCTTTGGCCACGGCGATTCATCTCCTCTTCGTAGTACTTCGCATACATGACGTCCCATTCGGGCGTGCCTTCGATCACGTTGCGCTTGAGCGACGCGACTTTGGCCCGCGCGACGGAATCGATCTGCTTTTCTTCGGCGGCCCATTGCGCAAGCGCGCGCTTGCCCGCCCGCATGGCGGCGTCCTCGTCGGAATAATCGACCAGGTCGTCGTTCCAAACGCCATCGACCACGAGATGGGCCAGGTGGGAGAGGCGCTCTTCGGATAAACTCATAGAATGATCCCTTTCTCCTTGGCCAGGCGCTTTTTGAGCATCGGGAACATCTTGTAGCGCTCGAAACCGCCGGGATTCGAGCGTTCGAGGTCGTCGAGCATCCTGTTGACCTCGCGATCGAGCTGCGCCTCGCGATCGAAATCCGCCTTAACCAACTCGACCGCCCGGCGGAACACTTTGTCCTCGGGCGCCTTGAAGGCGATCAAGTTCTGGCTTTTGAGCTCGTCGATGATTTTCCTGGCGATGCGATCGATTTGGACCGGGGTGAGTCTCATGGCTTTGACTAAAGGCGCCGCCCTCTCTAATGTCAAGCGGTGGCCCTCTCCTCACTGAACCAGAAGCGCCTCCGCGAAGCGGCGGCGATCGCCGCCGTTCTCCTGACGCTCGCGATCATCGCGTTCGCGATCTGGCTTTGGCGCCTCAGCAGCCAGATCGACACGCGGCTCGCGCAAGGGCGGTTCGCCCCGGCCGTGGAATTCTTCGCCGCGCCCGAGGCCGTCCGCGCCGGCTTCACGCTGCCGCCGAACCACCTCGAGGATTTTTTCCGCCGCAAACGTTTCGCCGAACGCGGTTTCCGCACCGAAGCTTACGAACCGGGCGATTTCGTGGTCCTCACGGGGCCTCAGTGCAAAGCGATCCTCCCGCCGTTGACGCCCGAAGCCCCCCTGGAAACCGGGACCGGGGCCTCCGAGGCTCCCGAAACGCCCGAAACCCCGGCGACCGAGGACGACGGCGCGCCGGCCATCGGTAAATGCGTCGCGTTCGTGAACCAGAAGCCGCTCGGGAGCGCCGACGGCCGCGGCGGAGAGCCGCTCCAGATCGTCGTGTTCCGCGAAGACGGCAGAACCGTCCTCGGCACCTACGCGAACACCCCGCCGACCCGCTCCGACCAGGCCGTCCTCGAGCCCGAGATGTTCGCGCAGTACCACGGAGACAAACCGATCCTTCGCGAGGAAGTCACGCTGAACACCGCGCCTCCGGAGTGCTTGTGGGGCGTGCTCGCGATCGAGGACGCCGGCTTCTACCAGCACGGCGGCGTGAGCCTCCGGGCGATGGCCCGGGCGCTCTGGTCGGCGGCCCGCACCGGCGGCAAACGCCGCGAGGGCGGCAGCACCCTCACTCAGCAGACGGTGAAGAACTTCTTCCTCACCGAGGAGCGCACCCTGCGCCGGAAGATCACCGAGATTTTCATGGCGATGCTGCTCGAGACGAAACTCGACAAGGACAAAATTTTCGAGATTTACATCAACACGATCTACATGGCGCAGAACGGGGTCTTCGAGGTGCGCGGATTCGCATCCGCCGCCCGCCATTATTTCGGCGCCGACCTGCGGGACCTGAACCTCCCCCAGTGCGCGCTTCTCGCCGGCGTGCTCAACGGGCCCGGCGTCTACGATCCGTTCACCAAACCCGACAAAGCCCTCACGCGGCGGGGGAAGGTCCTCGACGACATGGCCAAGCACGGCTTCATCGCGCCCGCCGAGGCCGAGGCCGCCAAGGGACAGCCGCTCCCCGAGCGCACGGTGACCGGCCTCACCGAGCCCGCGCCCTATTTCGTGCAGACCGCACGCCGCCGGCTGCACGACAAAGGCATCGACGAATCCGAGGGATTGCGCATCTACACGACGCTCAACTTGCGCGCGCAGGAAGCCGCGTTCCAGGCGGTGCGCGCGGGGCTCAACAGGCTCGACGCCTCCAACGCCCACATCAAGAAGCTGAAAGAGAAGGGCAAGCACCTCGAGGCCGTGTTGCTCGCCGCCGACCCCGCCACGGGTTTCGTGCAGGCCCTCGTCGGCGGCCGCGGATTCAAACGCTCGCCCTACAACCGCGCCTTCGACAGCAAACGCCAGGTGGGTTCGGTCATGAAGCCGTTCGTCTACCTGGCCGCGCTCGAGGCGACGGACGAGAACGGGCGGTTCTACACGCCTCTTTCGCTCATCAAGGACGAGGCGTTCACGCACAAATACCAAGGGCAGAGCTGGTCGCCGCGCAACTACGACGGCAAGTTCAACGGCGAAGTCCCGATGTATTACGGGCTCAAGGAGTCGCTCAACGCCGCCACCGCGTGGCTCGGCCTCAAGATCGGCCTCGACAACATCGTCGACGTCGCCGGCCGCCTGGGAGTGACGTCGAAGGTCGAATCGCTCCCCTCCCTCACTTTGGGCGCCTTCGAGCTCCACCCGTGGGAAGTTCTGCAGAGCTACGGCGCCATCGCGCGGATGGGCGAGCTCGTGCCGGCCACGTTCCTGATCCGCGTGGAGGACCTCGCGGGCGAAGTCCTCCTCGAGTACGAGCCCTCGCCCGAGCCGGCGGTCGCGGCCGACGCCGCGGCGAGCCTGGTGAGCATGATGCAACAGACCCTCGACAGCGGCACCGCGCGCGCCGCGCGCCTGCTCGGCTTCACCCATCCCGCCGCGGGCAAGACCGGGACGACCAACGACAAAAAGGACGCCTGGTTCGCGGGCTTCACCCCTCATCACGTCGCCGTCGTCTGGGTCGGTTACGACGACAACACGACCCACAACCTCACGGGCGCCTCGGGCGCCGTGCCGATCTGGACGCAGTACATGAAAGCGTTCGCGACGACTTTCCCGCCGGAAGGCTTCCCGCTCCCGCCCGGGGCCGTGCGCGCGACGATCTCGCCCGAAACGCAAAGCGCTCTCGGCGCGCCGAACTCGGAAAAAGCGCCGCTCACGCCCATGGAACTCGTGTTCCGCCAGGGGCAAGAGCCCGGGGACGCCGCGGGCTTCGACGCGCCCGACGCCACCCCGACACCCAATCCGTTCAAACCGCAGGGCAATTGATGGAGACCGTCCGCCACATCACCGCGAACGAAACCCGGGACGGAACACCCGCCGCCGGCGTTCGCGGGCATGTCTCGCGAGCGAGCGGGGGCACCACCCATTGTTCAAGGCCACTTCGAAGGGAGGCCCCATGAGCCCCAATACCCGCATCTTCGCCGCCACGGCCGCGAGCCTCGCGGCCATCGCCGCCATCGGTTTCTACCTGCGCGGCCCGGCGCCGGAAGACGTCCTCCAGGAGCCCGTCCCGCCGACGCCGGCGATCGCGGCGACCGAGGAAACCCAGAAACCGCCGCTCGGCGGCGGCAAGAACGAAGGTTTCACGTTCGCGTACGTCGGCGGCGGCGAAGAGGACGATTTCGAAAGCGGTTGCGCCGCCGAACGCATCTGCCTGATGGGTCACTTCGCCCCGGAACTCCCCGTGAAGATCCTCTTGCCCAACGGGGACTCCTGCACCGGCGGCACCGGCGACGCGTACAACGTCGAGAGCGAAAACGGCGAAGCGGACTTCACCGCGCTCGCCGTGCTCGAAGGCTGCCTGCCCTCCGACGTCGGCAACGACGGGACGGTCGCGCTCGTCGCGCTCCCGGACCTGATGGACGCCAACTTCAAATGGCTGCCAACCATCGAAACCGAAGGGCCCAAAGTCGGCGCGCTCGACGATAAAGGCGTCCAAGCGGTCTTGTCCAAATTCGCCGCATACCTCGCGGCGGCGAAGCAGAAGCCCAAACTGTCCCGGATGACCGTCGGCAAGCTCGAGCTCTTGATCGCGCGCGGCGACGCGAGCGAGAGTTCACCCAAGAACGGGCCGGTTTTCGCCCTCACGAACGGCAAACCCGTGCACCTCGGCGGAGCCGAGGACGTCTGCCAGACCGTGACAGGGGCGTTCGCGCTCGGCGCCACCCCTTACGTCATCGCGGAATCCGGGCCCTGCGCCGGCGACGCCAGGTCGAACGTGATCTACGAATGGACCGGCAAAGGCATGAACATCGTGGCCTCCGAAGGCCTTCATTTCCCTTAACGAGCGCAGTTCGGTTTTGGCGAGGATTCACGGTGTCGGAGCCGACCTGGTATCTTTTCGCCCCCGCGCCGGGCCGATGGCGCCGCTTTTCATCTTCAAAAGCCCCTAAATCGCCGATCAGGCGTTGAAAGCCCGTTATTTCAGAACCTGAAACCTGGCCGGGGAATTGCTTATTCGTTTCACGTTGCCAAACTGAGGTTCCGTTTTGTCACTTGCGCGCTTCGACAACATTTTGGCGATCAAAACCGAGAGCGGGCGGACCGTCGGCTTTCACGCCCGCAATCTCCAGGTCGCTCGTCTCGACGACGTCGTCTGGGACGCGCTCGAGGATCCGAGCCGGGCGTCCGAGGACGTGAAGTCCGAGATCCTGCAATGGAACGCCGAGGACGACAAAGACGTCACCGACGGGAACGTCGAGCCCGGCGTCCGCACCCTCAGCGTGAACGTGGCTCAGGTCTGCAACATGCGCTGTTCCTACTGCGCGGCCGGCGGCGACGGCACCTACGGCGCCCGCGGCGGGAAAACGGCCCACGTCGACATCGAGAAATTAAAGGGGCAAATGAAGATGCTGATCGAGAAAGCGCCCGACGGCGGCAAGTTCTCGATCAACTTCATCGGCGGCGAGCCCCTCATCTACCCGCGCACGATCCGCGCGATCGCCGATCACGCGCGCGGGCTCGCGAGCCCGCGCGGGGTGCGCCTGCGTTTCGAGATCACGACCAACGCGACGCTCGTCGACGACGGAATCGCCGCGATGCTCGCGGATCTCGGGGCGTTCGTCACCGTCAGCATCGACGGCGATCCCGAAACCAACGACCTCCATCGAAAAATGGCTGGGGGCCGCGGATCGTCGGCGCGCGCGCTCCGCGGCGTCGAGAAACTCATGGCCGTGCGCGACCGCTTGGGCGCGCTCGCGTGCAACGCCGTTTTCGGGGAGCACAACACGGATGTGGTCGCGGCGTGGGATTTCCTCCGCCGGTATCCATGGCACATGATTTACCTCGGCTACGCCGCCGGCCCGAAGGACGCGACGTACAGCCCCCTCTACGCCAAAGGCCTCGCGGACGTCGCGCGCCTGGCCTTCGCGGAGGGCGGCGAAACGGAGTTGCGCCGCATCTCGCAGTTCGACCATCTCTTCCGCATCCTCGACGGCAAGAACCGCGTCCATAACCACTGCGGCGCCGGGAAAACCCTGCTGCAAGTCGACACATCCGGCAAGTTCTACGCCTGCAACTGGTGGACGAACGTCAAATCCGAGGAAGTCGGATCGGACCTGACTCTCGACAAGGCCGCGCTCGATAAGTTCGCTCCCTCGCTGATCGAGTTGAACAACTGCGGCTCCTGCTGGGCGCGGCACGTCTGCGGCGGAGGGTGCATGTTCGTCAACCGCTTGAGGACGGGCGACAAGCACCGCAAAGACACGGAGTTCTGCAACCGGACCCGACACCTCATCGCCAGGGGGATTGAATACTATGAGCGATCGCGTTATGAAGACGGACAAGGAGCCTGACGTGAAACACATCAAGAAAGTCACGGCCAATTCGACGAAAGCGGCGGCGAAAGACGGCCTGAAAAGCAAAGGAACGGCCGACGGGGGCGTCCCCAAAGTTTTCGGCATGCCCTGCTTGCCCCAACACAGTGATTGACCGGGCCGCCCATTCGACGAAGCTAGTTGGCAAGCCCGGAGAACGCCCCGGGCCTTTCGTCTCAAGCGTACGGCTTGAGCCGGTTGACGGGGCCCGGGAGACCCACGTGTCTTGAGCGCGCGAGCCGAATCCACCACCAATGAGCTCACCAAAGACAAGATCGCCCGTCGCGCGCGCGCGTCTTACCGGCCGTTCGTGCGCGTCGGGTTCGCTCTGGTCATCGCGTTCCTCGTCACCCGCTTCCAGTTCGATTATCTCGAGTCCCTCCTTTACGACGCCCGCATGCGCCTGCGCCCCGCCCCGGCCCCCTCAGGCCACGTCACGACGATCACGGTGGACGCGCGGACGATCGATCGCCTGCGCCGGGCGCCGGACGCCAAAGACCACGCCAAACTGCTGGGCGCGCTCGCCGCGCGCGGCCCCAAGGCCGTGATGTACTTGATCCACCCGAGCGAGATCGTCGGCTCCTACGAGGACCTGAAAGCCTTCGCGGAGGCCGCCGAGCGCACGCCCGGGTTCGTCGTCGCCGTCGACGACGTGCCGATGAAAGGGGCGGAGGAGTCGTTCCGGCTCGCGGTGCCGTTCGAGAAGCTCAAGGTCGCCGCCGCGCCGTCGACCAGCGACCGCAACCTCTTCGCGCGCGACCTGGTGACGCGCCGGATGTTCACCTCGTACCAGGGGCAGACGTTTCTGCACGTGGAACTCGCCGCGCTCTTCAACCCGAAAGTCCGGGACGAGAACCGCATCCACGGGGTCTTCGACTTCCTCGACGCCCGCCAGGTGTACATCGACTTCCGCCCGGCCGGCCGCTACCCCGCGACGAGTTTCGCGGAGGCGGCCGACGGCGATTTCGAAGGCGGCGTCGGCGGCAAGATCGTCATCGTGGGCCGCGACCTGCGCACCACGGTGAAAGACTACATCCGCACGCCGTACTCGCGCGAGGTCGACGCCATGACGGCCGTCGAGATGCACGCGAACATGCTCGACACCCTGATCCTCAACGACGGCTACTACCGCCTCCCCGACGGGCTCAACGTGCTCTTCACCACGCTCATGTCCGTTTTGACGGTGTACGTGGTGCTGGCGCTCAAGCCCGCGCAGGGGCTGCTGCTCCTGGGCAGCGCCGTGCTCTCGTTCTCGGCGCTTTGCTATCTCGCGTTCTGGTGGGGCACGGTTTGGGTGGTGATGGCGCACCCGGTCCTGGCGGCTTTCATCTGTTACTACTTCTTCATCCCCTATCGCCTCATCGTGGAGAACCGCAAAAGCTGGGAATACTACCAGAAGAACAGGCTCCTCACGCAGGTGGAGGAACTCAAGACCAACTTCCTCAGCATGATGTCGCACGACCTCAAGACGCCGATCGCGCGCATTCAAGGCATGACCGACATCGTGCTCAAGGACCCCGCGCCCTTGAGCGAACGGCAGCGGGAAGCCCTCCACACGCTCGAGAAATCCTCGCAGGAGCTCCTCGAGTTCGTCTCCTCGATCCTCAACCTCGGCCGAATCGAGTCCAAGGAGCTCAGGCTGCACCTGCACAGCAAGGACCCGAACCAATTAATCAAGGAAGTCGCCGGCAAACTCGAATACATGGCCAAGCCGAAGGGCATCGACCTCAAACTCGAGCTCGAACCGATGTTCTCGATCAAGATGGACGTGGATCTCATGCGGCAAGTGATCGCCAACCTCATCGAGAACGCGATCAAATACTCCCCCGCCGGCACACGCGTGCTGGTGTCCGCGGAAGAGGCCGCGGGGCGCGTTTCGATCCAGGTGGCCGACCAGGGGGCCGGGGTCCCGGAAGACGAGATCGGCCACATCTTTTCCAAATTTTACCGGTCGAAGGGGGCCAAGTCCTCGGATATAAAGGGTTCAGGCCTTGGTTTGTACCTTGCAAAATACTTCGTCGAACTCCATAAAGGGAGCATCTCCGTGGATTCGTCGCCCGGCCAAGGGTCGACGTTCACCGTGGAGCTTCCGACGGATCTGCAAGAGCAATGAACGGAACGCGCATCCGGCCGCTCGAGTCCCCGCCTTCGTGGAAAGCGGCCGCGGGAGAAGGATCAATGCTCCGTATTTTGGTTGCCGACGACGATCAGGGCCTCCGTTTCTCCGTCCGCGAGACGCTCGCCCAGGCGGGGCAGTTCGAGATCGAAGAGGCCTTCGACGGCCTCAACGCGATGGAAAAGATCAAAGCGCGCCGTTTCGACGTGGTCCTCCTCGACGTCGACATGCCCCGCCTCGGGGGGCTCGACACGCTCAAGCTGATCAAGGAGCACGACCCGGCCGCGACCGTGATCATCATGACCGCGTTCGCCACGATCGACGACGCCGTCCGCGCCGTCAAAGAAGGCGCCTACAACTACCTTTCAAAACCGGTGAAAGGCGAGGAGCTCGTCCGCCTCGTCGAGCGCGCCATGAGCGCGCAGACGATGATCTCGTCGGTCGCGGCCTCCGCTCCGGTCCTGATGGACGCCGGCCGCAAGATCATCGGCGGTTCGGCCGAGATGCAGAAGGTGTTCAACATCATCCACCGCCTCGCCAAGGTCGACACGCCGGTGCTCATCCGCGGCGCATCGGGCACGGGCAAGGAGCTGGTCGCCCGCGCGATCCACTTCAACTCGGCCCGCAAGGACGAGAAGTTCGTCGCGATCAACTGTTCGGCGATCCCCGAGAACCTTTTCGAGTCCGAGCTCTTCGGCCACGAGAAAGGCTCGTTCACCGGCGCGCACGAGCGCAAGATCGGCAAGTTCCAGTTCGCGGAGGGCGGCACGCTCTTCCTCGACGAACTCGGCGACATGCCGGTGATGATGCAGGTGAAGCTGCTCCGCGTGCTCCAGGAGAAGGTCTTCACCCCGGTCGGCGGCAACCGCGAGATCGGGACCGACGTGCGCGTCATCGCGGCCACCAACCGCCCGCTCGAGGACATGATCAGGGACGGCAAGTTCCGCGAGGACCTGTTCTACCGCCTGAACGTCATCCCGATCTTCCTGCCGCCGCTCGCCGAGCGCAAAACCGACATCGAGCATTTGGTGAGCACCTTCATCAAGAAGTTCAACAAGGCTCATTCCAAACGCATCATCGGCATCGCGCCCGACGCGATGGCCTGCCTCAAGAAATACGCCTGGCCCGGCAACATCCGCGAGCTCGAGAACGTGATCGAGCACGCCTTCATCCTTGAGAACTCGAACCAACTGACGCTGGGCGCGCTCCCCGAGCTCATCCTGGCCCAGGCCGGCGTGAACCTCGCGACGTTGGCGGTTCCGACCGGAGTCTCCACCGGGATCCCTGCGGGGGCGCGGGACGGCGGCTTCGATGGCTCGGGGGCGAGCCAAGCCGACGAGTCGGCGGAACCGTCCGTCGAGATGGTCTCGATCAACGGCGAAAACCTCGACTTCAACAAGCACAAGGAAGCGTTCGAGCGCGAATTCATCATCAAGGCGCTGAAGACCTTCAAAGGCCGCATCAACCAGACGGCCCTGCACGCCAACATTCCCAAAAAGACGCTGCTCCGGAAAATCGAGAAATACGGCATCGTCGCCAGGGACTACGCCGATCCCCGCTGAGGCTTGGAGCCCCGGAATCACCGTCGCGCGAACGTAGCGATTTCGTGACAGGGGCGAATCCGGTGCCCGAACTCGGATTCGCCGCGGTAAAGTCCGTGCACCACAAGGAGGTGCGCATGGAATCATCCGCGCAGAGTCTCAACGGCAAGACGATCGCCATCCTCAGCGAAAACGGCTTTGAGGAATCGGAGCTCTTCCAACCTTTGCAGGCGCTCAAAGACGCCGGAGCCGAGGTCAAGATCGTCTCCCCGCAAGCGGGGCGGATCAAGGGCTGGAACAAAACCGACTGGGGCCGAACCGTGGAAGTCGACGTCGCTCTGGACGACGCCGAGGCCGGCGGCTTCGACGGCTTGCTGCTCCCGGGAGGCGTCATGAACCCCGACCGCTTGCGCGCGAACCCGAAAGCGGTCGAATTCGTGCGCGAGTTCGTCGACGCCGCCAAACCGATCGCGGCGATCTGCCACGGGCCGTGGACGCTCATCGAAGCCGGAGCCGTCGAAGGCCGCAAAATGACGTCCTGGGCATCGCTCAAATCCGACCTGGTCAACGCCGGGGCCGCTTGGGTGGACCAGGAGGTCGTCACCGACCAAGGCCTGGTCACCAGCCGAAGCCCCGACGACATCCCCGCCTTCAATCGCAAGATGATCGAGGAATTCGCCGAGGGCCGTCACGCCGGCCGCGGCAGAACCGAACGCGCGAGTGAACGGGCCACGCCCCTGCAATAACGTCTCCGCCCTAGGAAAGGCCCTCCAGACGGGTTCCCGAATCCGCCCTCAACGTCAACCGGCGAACCACTAACGGGCGCGTGCAAAAATTTTTACTCGCGTTGACATGACTCTCTCGGTCGAGAGGTTTTCTGTTTAGTGGATCGCTTCTTCCGCTGTCACCTCCGTTTTCTCGATCA